>JAUBOM010000159.1:0-14367 GCA_036700245.1 Microcoleus vaginatus BM001213989 | reverse complement strand
TCATATTGCCAAACAGCCTATTCCACCTCACGAACTGAAGGTAACGATTCCCAAACCCGTTTCAGATATTATTTTGAAACTGATGGCTAAAAATGCTGAAGAGCGTTATCAAAGTGCTTGGGGAATCAAAGCCGATTTAGAAATCTGTCTTCGTCAGTTTGCAGAAACAGGTCAAATTGACACCATTCAACTGGCGCTTCAAGACGTTTCGGAGCAGTTTCAAATTCCCCAAAAACTATATGGACGAGAGCAAGAAGTTGCACTGTTACTAGCAGCTTTCGTTCGCGTAGGATGTCCCGAGTACAATCGCGTCGCTGCTTTACCCAACAGTACAGAAACAAAATTCAAAGTCGAAATGATGTTGGTGTCTGGCTATGCTGGAATTGGCAAATCAGCGTTAGTGCAAGAAATCTATAAACCCATCACCCAAAAGCGCGGCTATTTCATCTCTGGTAAATTCGATCAATTTGGGCGCAATATTCCCTACAGTGCGATCGCCCATGCCCTACAAAAATTGGTGCAACAACTGCTGGGTGAACCCGACGAGCAGTTGCAACAGTGGCGATATCGACTTCTAACGGCGTTGGGAAGCAATGGGCAAATCATCATTGATGTGATCCCTGAAGTTGAATTGATTATTGGCAAGCAACCCCCCGTACCGGAAGTTGGGACAACGGAAACTCAAAACCGCTTCAATCGAGTCTTTCAGCAGTTCATTCGGGTATTTGGTTCAGCAGAACATCCCTTAGCGATCTTTCTGGACGATCTTCAATGGGCAGACTCAGCAACACTCAAGTTGATCGAGTTGATGATGACGGATGCCCAGATGCAATATCTGTTACTGATTGGAGCCTATCGAGATAATGAGGTGAACTACTCACATCCACTAACGATAATGCTGGAGGGACTCAGAAAAGAGGGAGCAACTACCAGCCAAATTACGTTAGCACCGTTGGGACTAAACGCGATCGCACAACTGATTGCAGACACATTACACAGTGACATCAGTACAATTATTTCACTGGCAGAATTAGTATTGCGAAAAACCGACGGGAATCCCTTTTTTGTCAATGAGTTTCTAAAAACGCTCTATGCAGAAAACTTGTTAAGCTTCGACTTTAAAAATCTCAGATGGCAATGGGATATCACTCACATTGAAGGCAAGAACATCACCGATAATGTGGTGGAGTTGATGCTTAGCAAACTGAAAAAACTGCCTCCAGCAACCCAGCAAGTTTTACAATTCGCCGCTTGTGTTGGTGCTGATTTTGATTTAAGCACCCTCTCTATCATTTGTGAAAGCTCATCTGGGGAAACTTTCCCGCAACTGATAGTAGGGGCTCAGTCAGGTTTAATTGTGCCGACATCTGAGTTAGATGAACAACTTTTGGTTCAGGATTACAAATTCTTGCACGATCGCGTGCAGCAAGCAGCTTATGCCTTAATCGATGAGTCGCACAAACAAGTTGTTCAACTTCAAATTGGTCGCAATTTACTCGAAAAGACTTTACCGGATCGAATATTAGAACGGCTATTTGAAATAGTCAATCATCTTAATTATGGGATTGAGTTTGTCGCCGATCGAGCAGAACGAAATGAAATTGCCAGATTAAATTTAATAGCAGGCCAAAAAGCAAAAGCAGCTATCGCTTATGGTGTGTCAAAAAAATATTTAGCTACAGGAAGAGAATGGCTGGCAGCATCTAGCTGGCAAACAGATTATAACCTGAGCTTAGAATTATACGCAGAAGCAACAGAAGTCGCGTACTTGTGTGGAAATTTTGAGCAGGTGGAGTACTGGGCAGCGATTGTTCTGGAACAGGCTAAAACGGTTCTTGATAGCGTGAAAGTATACGAAGTCAAAATCCAAACTGACATGGCACAAAATCAACCGTTAGGAGCAATCAACACTGGATTACAAGTGTTGCACCGACTGGGGATTTGTTTTCCCCAACAGCCAAGTCAGTCAGATATTCAGTTTGAACTAGACGCAATATCATGCCTTCTGAGTGAAAAATCGATCGAGGACTTGATTCATTTGCCAGAAATGTGCAAGGCGGATAAGTTAGCAGCAATGAGAATACTATCCAGAATTACGATTGCTGCCTGGATTGCTATTCCTAATTTAATGCCGCTACTGATATCTAAACAAGTAAGCTTATCATTTGAATATGGAAATGCCTTTGTGTCTCCCTTTGCTTATGCCAATTTTGGATTAGTTCTGTGTGGGAACCTGGGAGACATCGAGACTGGCTACGAGTTTGGACAGTTAGCGCTAAGGCTATTGTCATCACCTAAGCCCCATTCACTCAAAGCTAGAACATTGGTCATTGTGAATACCTTCATCATTCATTGGAAAGATCATGTGAGAGATACATTACAACCATTACTAGAAGCCTACCGAAGTGGGCTAGAAACCGGAGATTTAGAGTTTGCCTCCTATGCTGCTCACTCTTATTGCTTTAACTCCTATGTTGTCGGAAATGAACTGGTGGAGGTTGACCGCGAGATGACAATATACGATGCAGCAATCCATCAAATCAAACAGGAAACAGCACTAACCTGGAATCTAATATTTCAGCAGGCAATCGCAAATTTGATGGGAGACTCGGTTGATCCAACTTGTCTAGTGGGCAAATTTTACAATGAGGAGAATGGATTACCAAAACATGAAGCAGCAAATGATGAAAGTGCAATTTTTAATGTCTATTTCAATAAAATTTTGCTGTACTACCTCTTTTCGGAGTATGCTCAGGCTGTTGAAACCTCCACCATAGCAGAACGTTATTTGATCATAATAACAAGCTCCCCTCTTGGTTCTTTCTACTGCCTCTATGATGCTCTGGCAAGACTTGCAATATACCCTGAAAGTAGTACGCAAGTACAAGAACAAATTCTCAAAAAAATTGCGGTAAGTCAGGACAAAATGAAGCAGTGGGCACATTACGCGCCCATGAATTATTTACATAAATATCATTTAGTAGAAGCCGAGACTGCACGAGTTTTAGGCCAATTTTTTGAAGCAGAAGAGTTCTACGAACAAGCCATTCAAGGAGCGAAAAAAAATGGCTATCTTCGAGAAGAAGCTTTATCCTATGAATTAGCTGCCAAGTTTTATTTATCTCGTGGCAGGGAAAAGTTTGCCCAAACCTATATGAAAGAAGCTCACTACTGCTATGAACGGTGGGGAGCAATGGCAAAGGTCAAAGATTTAGAAACTCGCTATCCACAACTATTGCCTCAGCCGTCGGGCATGGGTGACATATCAAACCGCACAAATTCTAAAACCACCTCTAATAGTTCAGGCATCGCTTTCGATTTAGCAGCGGTGATAAAAGCATCACAAGCGATCGCTAGTGAAATTGAACTGGAGCAGTTACTCAATTCCTTGATGAAAATTTTAATCAAAAATGCTGGCGCACAAACCGGATTCCTGATTTTGGAAAACGCAACAAAACAATGGGTGATTGAAGCTTGTGGTGAACTAAATGACGGTGATGGTGAAAATGTCTATACTACGCAACTTCTGCAATCGCTCCCAACTGCAAATCGCCTTCCTGAGTCAATTATTAATTATGTTATTCGTACTCAAGAATGTATCATCTTAAATGATGCAGCTCATCAAGGTAATTTTATCAATGAGCCATACATTCAGCACAATAAAACTAAATCAATCTTATGTTTGCCACTTCTGAATCAAAGTAAGCTAGTTGGCGTGTTGTATCTTGAAAATCAATTAGCGGCTGGGGCATTTACCCCAGAGCGATCGCAAGTTTTGAATCTGTTATCCACCCAGGCAGCCATTGCGCTCGAAAATGCTAGGCTCTACTCAAAGCTACGTGAGAGCGAAAGTAAAACGACTCAATTTCTGGAAGCAATTCCAGTTGGTGTTGCAGTTGTAGATACATCGGGTCGCCCTTATTACTTCAACCAGCGAGCAACTCAGCTATTGGGTAAAGATATTGATCATTCTGTGACACCCCATCAAATTGCACAGGAGTATCAAATTTATCTAGCTGGAACGGATCAAAAATATTTAACTGAAAGAATGCCAATTATCCGAGCGATAAGAGGTGAACGCACTAGAGTTGATGATATGGAAATTCACCGAAACAATATCACAATTCCCGTTGAGGTATGGGGAACTCCTGTATTTGACGAGCAGGGCAATGTGAGCTATGCGATCGCCACTTTTCAAGACATTACCGAGCGAAAACAAGCCGAGCAACTGTTAGCCGATTACAATCGTACCTTAGAACAGCAGGTTGCCCAACGAACAGCAGCTTTACAGAAAAGCGAAGCCGAATTGCGCGATGTCTACGACGAGCTTCGCTTACGAGAACAGGAATTACGAGTGATTACGGACGCTATACCTGTTTGTATCACATATATAGATGCCAACCAGCGTTATCGGTTTGCCAACCGCACCTATGAGGAATGGTTTGGTTGTAGCCGAGGTGAGATTCTGGGCAAGCATATTTGCGAAAACTTGGGTGAGGCGGCTTATCAAGTTGTACAACCGTACATCAATCAAGCACTGGCAGGGCAAGTCATAACCTATGAATCAGAAATTTCCTGTGTGTCTGGCAAGAAATATATCAGTAATTTCCTCGTCCCTGATTTCGATGGCAATGGTCAAGTGAAAGGATACTATGGGTTAATCACAGACATCAGCGATCGCAAACGTGCCGAAGAAGCCTCAATTTTAGAAGAACGCAACCGCATGGCACGGGAAATTCATGATACGCTAGCTCAAGCATTTACAGGCATTTTGGTTCAAGTTGGTGCAGCCATCCAAGTGCTAGAAGATGATTTAGAAGCAACACAGGCACATCTGGATATAATCGATGAATTGGCACGAATCGGGCTGAGTGAAGCTCGTCGCTCAGTCACAGCACTCCGCCCTCAGTTGTTAGAGGAAGGCGATTTATCTAGCGCCCTCAATCGTCTTGTAACGCAAATGAGATCTGCTACCGATGATACTGTTTTGATCTACGAAATTCAGGGTACAGCCTATTCTTTACCCGCCGAAGTGGAGAATAACTTCCTGCGAATTGGGCAAGAAGCATTGACAAATGCAATTAAATATGCAAAAGCTGACGAAATTCGCCTTGAGTTAGTCTATGAAGATGCACAATGTAGTTTGTGCATCAAAGATAATGGACAAGGCTTTGGCGTAGGTAGCATTCCCTCGGTTGGGGGATTTGGATTGTTGGGAATGAGCGAACGAGCAGAGCGAATTGGAGCGCAATTGAGAATAGAAAGCCAACTAGGGCAAGGGACAGAAATTATTGTCATCGTCAGTCGAGGATGAGAACTATGAGCGACCAATCCACTACAATTCGCGTTTTAATTGTTGACGATCACTCCATTGTGAGGCAAGGATTGGCAACCATCATTAACCGCGATCCAGAAATGACGGTAATTGCTCAAGCAGAAGATGGACAACAGGCGATCGCTTGCTTTAGCGAATATCAACCGGATGTGACTTTGATGGATTTGCGAATGCCGCAGATGGGAGGAGTGGAAGCTATTACTGCGATTTGTGCCCAATTTAAATCTGCCCGAATTATTGTGCTAACAACCTATGATGGCGATGAAGATATCTATCGCGGATTGCAGGCAGGTGCGAAAGGCTATCTGCTCAAGGATGCAAAACCCAAGGACCTTCTCAATGCCATTCGCATGATTAATCGCGGTCAGCAGTACATTCCGCCCGAGGTGGGAGCAAAGCTAGTGCAGCGCATGAGCAACCCAGAACTGAGCCATCGAGAGCTAGAGGTACTGCGTTTAATGGGGCAAGGAATGAGTAATTCAGATATTGCAACTGCTCTAACTATTGGAGAAAGCACTGTCAAGTCCCATGTCAATCGCATTCTCAGTAAATTGGGAGTAAGCGATCGCACTCAAGCCGTGATTATTGCGGTCAAACGCGGGATTGTTAGTTTGTAGGCTGTGCTTTCGGTTAACTTTCGATTCCAACTTTAGTTGGAGACAGTCTTCCATTGCGAGATGGGTTATGGGGTCGTCCATGCGATTCAATGAAAGTGCAAACTCTGGGTGGACGACAACCCAGAGTCAATTTCCTATATTAAATTTATGCAAACACACATAGCAATCGGGTTGCAACATTTGAGTTTTTTACAGAGATTGCGGAAAGATAGTTGTAGGCGATTGCTTACGATGAGCATACTTTCCAAAGGAGATATCAGTGAGCGATAAGCGTGACCCCAGTTTTTTATTCGTTCCACCTTTAATCCAGGATCGCATTCAAGGAATGCTCTATGCCCCTAGGGTGCTAGTGATGTATAGAGGCTATCAATGTTTTCAATGTCAGTAGACCGAAAACTTTTGCGATCGCATCCTAAAGATGAATAAAATGTAGCTGGTAATACAAAATTTTTGCTGACCGCTCATACATTTTACCCGACAATCCCTGAAGACCCATAAAAGTGGGATGCACCCTGCTTAACTTGCATTTTTAATTTGGGAAACTTGACTGTTCTCAATCGAATCAAAGTTAAAGAATGAAGACAACTGATTCAAAGCTAGGTGAACTACCTTTACAACCAATAATATTGTCAAGAAAGGATAATAAAAAACTTTCCTGATATTGAAATGTAAGTCATTTTATAGTAAGCTACCTCATCAATTGTCAAAGTCCAATCAATCTATGCCCAAAATTTAAATCAGGAGAACGCCGATGAGGTTTCGGTTGAGACGACGACGGTTCGGTCAGCTCGTGCTGATCAGCGCAATTCTTACTGCACTGGGAAACAGGGCGACTGAAATCTTTGCCCAAACTCGTCCGCAATCTTCTCCATCAGTTAGCACCATCCCAGGAACAGACACGATTGATGTGACGCTGCGGGTGAATGGGACAGCACGCACCGTGAAAATAGAACCGCGCGTCACGTTGCTCGATGCCTTACGCGAGTACATTGGGCTGACGGGGAGCAAGAAGGGTTGCGACCACGGACAGTGTGGCGCTTGTACGGTACTGGTTAACGGACGGCGCATCAATTCCTGCCTCACCCTAGCGTTGATGCACGAAGGTGACGATATCACCACCATTGAGGGTCTCGCCAAGGGAGACGATCTGCATCCAGTGCAAGCGGCGTTCATTAAGCATGACGGCTTTCAGTGCGGCTACTGCACGCCCGGTCAGATTTGCTCGGCTGTAGCGCTGTTGGATGAAGTAGCAGCAGGTACGGCGAGTGCGGTAACGGCTGATGTTAGGCAAACCAGAGGCGTGGAGCTAACGGATGCGGAGATACGCGAACGCATGAGTGGCAACCTCTGTCGCTGCGGCGCATA
Organism: Microcoleus vaginatus BM001213989; assembly: GCA_036700245.1. Lineage (GTDB taxonomy): Bacteria > Cyanobacteriota > Cyanobacteriia > Cyanobacteriales > Microcoleaceae > Microcoleus. The sequence goes on along the minus strand of JAUBOM010000159.1, from coordinate 7,050 downwards.
CCCCGGAATCGTTGCGGCTGTCCGCGAAGCAAGCGGAAGACCCCAAGCCTAGCACTGCTACACGGAAGTCAAAAGTCACGCATTCAAAAGTCAAAAGTCAAAAATTACTTGACTCTAAAGTGTTCAGTCACTTGGAAACTGGTCACTCATTTCTGCCAGCTTGCACTAGAGGAGCAAGACATCATGAAACCCTTTGCTTACACGCGCACGACAGAGCGAGGCGCAGCCATCCAGACTGTTGGCAGCGACCAAACAGCGAAATTCATTGCTGGCGGCACAAACCTTCTAGATTTAATGAAGGACAACGTAGAACAGCCCGATCGTCTCGTGGATATCTCGCGGCTGGAACTGGTTGGCATTGAAGAACGCGATGGTGGCTTGCGTCTCGGTGCTTTGGCACGCAACAGCGACACGGCAAATCACCCACTGGTGCGCCAGCGCTACCCCCTTATCTCTCAAGCTATCCTGGCTGGAGCCAGCGCGCAATTGCGAAACATGGCAACCAACGGTGGGAACCTGATGCAAAGAACTCGCTGCTACTACTTCTACGACACGGTCATGCCGTGCAACAAGCGAGAACCCGGTACGGGTTGTGGTGCTCTGGAAGGCTACAACCGCATCCATGCTATCTTCGGTAGCAGCGAACAGTGCATTGCCACCCATCCATCGGATATGTGCGTGGCGCTGGCGGCGCTGGATGCGATCGTGCAAGTCGAGGGACCGCAAGGGCAAAGAAGTATTCCCATTTCAGAGTTTCACCGACTACCAGGTGACACACCCCAACTCGACACCAACCTTAAGCGCGACGAACTCATCACCGCGATCGACTTACCCGCTACATCTGCTGTTTTCGCGCCGCGATCGTACTACCTGAAATTGCGCGATCGCACCTCTTATGCCTTTGCTCTCGTCTCCGTCGCTGCCGCGCTGGACATCCAGCGCGGCAAAATCCGCCAAGCACGGGTAGCGATGGGGGGGGTGGCACACAAGCCGTGGCGTGCGGTGGAAGCGGAAAAGATACTGACGGGTGCACCTGCTACGGCAGCGACATTCCAGCAAGCCGCCGAAGCAACGATGCGCGAAGCACGGGGTTACGAACACAACCGCTTCAAGATCGAGATGGGCAAGCGAGCGATCGTGCAGGCGCTCACCACAGTAGTCGATGGAGGTGTAGCATGAGTCAGGGGAAAAATGCTGCGATCGGCAAGCCGCTCGATCGCGTTGACGGGCGCTTGAAAGTGACTGGGGCAGCACGCTACTCGGCAGAAGTCGAAGTACCCGACCTCGTACACGCCGTACTGGTCATGAGTGCGATCGCTAAAGGGCGCATTCGGCAAATCGACACCCAAGCCACAGAACGCGCTCCCGGAGTAGTTACCGTTATTACCCATCTCAACGCGCCAAAGCTGAACTTTGACAAACCAGAGCAGCGGGCGTTTATCGATCCCAAAGTGGGGCAACACTTTCCCGTCTTCCAAAGCGACACCATCTACTTCAACAGTCAGCCCATTGCAGTTGTGGTCGCGGATACCTTGGAGCGTGCCCAGTATGCCGCTTCGCTGGTGCAGGTTCGTTACGAAGAGCAAACTCCAGCAACGACCGTAGAAGCAGCAATGGCGCAAGCCTTCCCGCCTACCGAATCCAGCCAAGCAGGACGGCCTTCCGATGTGGTACGCGGCAATCCCGATGCTGTGGCGAGTGCTGAGGTGCGGGTTGAGGGCAACTACACGATTCCCATCGAACACCACAACCCAATGGAGCCACACGCGACGATCGCGATTTGGCAGGGCGACAAACTGACACTTTACGACAAAACTCAATGGGTGTACAACACTCGGAAGCACGTCGCCCTAACTTTTGGAATGCCTGAAGAGAACGTGCGAGTCATCTCGCCCTTCGTTGGCGGAGGATTTGGCTCAGGTCTGCGGAGTTGGCCCCATGTCACCGTAGCCGCGATCGCTGCCCGTCAGGTGGGTCGTCCTGTCAAGCTGGTTCTCACCCGCCAGCAGATGTACACTTCAGTGGGATTTCGACCTTACACGGTGCAACGGGTGGCATTGGGCGCGTCGAAGAATGGCAAGCTTACCGCGATCGTCCACGAGGCAACGGCTGGAACCTCCATGTACGAAGAGTATACCGAAGCTACGCTTAATGCGACTCGGATGCTTTATGCCTGCCCAAACCTGCTAACGCGATACCGTCTCGTCCGACTCAACACCAATACGCCCACCTTTATGCGGGGACCGGGGGAAATTTCTGGCGTGTATGCCCTCGAATGCTGTCTGGATGAACTTGCCGACACCCTCAAGCTCGATCCGCTCGAATTGAGGATGCGGAACTATGCCGAAGTCAATCCCGAAGATGGGCTGCCTTGGTCGAGCAAATTTCTCAAGGAATGCTATCAGGTCGGGGCAGAAAAGTTTGGCTGGTCACGGCGCAAACTAGAAGCGGGATCGATGCGTGATGGTCGCTACTTGGTTGGCATGGGCATGGCAACGGCTACTTACCCGATGTATCGCTTGCGCGCCGTTGCCAAAGCGCGTCTCCTGGCTGACGGCACGGCGGTGGTGCAAAGTGCAGGGAGCGACATCGGTACGGGGACTTATGTGATTATGACTCAGATTGCGGCAGATGCCCTCGGTTTGCCACCCGAACGAGTGCGGTTTGAGTTGGGGGATACGGATTTCCCCTACTCCCCTGTGCAAGGCGGCTCGATGCTCACTGCTAGTCTGGGATCTGCGGTGCAAGCGGCGTGTTTGGCAGTCCGCGAACAAGCGCTGTCTTTAGCACGTTCTCAGCCGAATTCACTACTGTCCAACGTCAGCGCAGATGAGGTTGAGGTGGAAGACGGACGCCTGTTTTTAAAACAGGATGCGTCGAAGGGCGAGAGCTATACAAACATCTTGAAACGCGCTAACAAAGACTACATTGAAACCGAAAAGGACTCTGAACCAGGTGACGAGAAGCAGCGTTTCTCCATGCACTCGTTTGGCGCACACTTTGCTGAGGTGCATATCGATCCGGGCTTTGGACTGGTGAGAGTATCGCGGGTTGTCTCGGTCTGCGATATCGGGCGGGTGATTAATACGAAAACGGCAAGCTCTCAGGTGATTGGTGCGGTTGTGGGCGGCATTGGCAAGGCGCTGATGGAGTACACCCACATGGACCCACGTAATGGGCGTTTTGTCAATGCCAATTTTGGTGAGTATCACGTACCAGTGAATGCCGACGTTACCACGATCGAAACGTACTTTGTGGGAGAGCCAGACCTCAAGGCAAATCCGCTAGGGGCAAGAGGCGTTGGGGAAATTGGCATAGTGGGCGTATCGGCAGCGATCGCCAACGCCATCTTCCACGCCACAGGCAAGCGCATCCGCGATCTGCCGATTAGTCCCGACAAGCTCCTGTGAACCAAAAAGGACTATGCCTATGCAGTTTTCATCTCAAAATAACGCTGACAAGCCAACAAACTCAGCGATTGGTAAGCCGATGGATCGAACTGACGGGCGGCTCAAAGTCACGGGAGCAGCCCGTTACGCGGCTGAGTTTCCAATGGAGAACTTAGCTCATGCCGTCGTGGTACGGAGTACCATTGCCCGTGGACGCATCCAGAGCATCGACACCAGCGCAGCGGAAAAATCTCCCGGAGTAATTGCCGTTATTACTCACCTCAACGCGCCCAAGCTTGCAACCACTGACCCGCCCGAAGTCAGCGATCGCTACCTCAAAGTGATTCCAGTGCTGCAAGACGACCGGATTAACTACTACGGGCAGCACGTTGGCTTGGTTGTTGCCGAGACATTCGAGCAAGCTCGATATGCCGCAACGCTCGTGCGCGTTGCTTATACACAAGAACGTCCGGCATTGGAGTTGGCAGCAAATCTCAACCGCGCCTATGCACCGCAACGGATAAATGGAGGCTACTCGACAGATACTCAGCGAGGCGAGTTGGAACGGGGATTGAGTGCAGCGGATGTCCGCATTGATGTAACGTACACGACACCGATCGAACACAACAACCCAATGGAACCTCACGCCACGATCGCAGTGTGGGAAGGCGATCGCCTGACGCTCTACAACTCCACCCAACACGTTGATGCCAACCAGACGAGCGTTGCCAGCACGCTCCGCATCCCCAAGCAAAACGTGCGGGTGGTTTGTCCGTATGTGGGAGGAGGTTTCGGCAGCAAAGTACCCACACGCGAACACGTTATTTTAGCGGCAATCGCTGCCAAACAAATCGGTCGCCCCGTGAAAGTCGCTCTCTCGCGATCGCAGATGTTTACCTGCGTGGGACACCGCTCGCCCTCGCAACAGCGCCTGCGACTCGGAGCAAAGCGCGATGGTCGCCTCACCGCCTTTGCCCATGAAAGCATTATGCAAACGGCTGTGTTTGATGAGTTCGCCGAGCAAAACGGCGTTATGTCGCGCATCATGTACGAGTGTCCGAACAGCTTGGTGACTCACCGAATTGTTCCTCTTAACCTCGAGCGATCGATAATTATGCGGGCACCGGGGGAAGCTCCGGGTTCCTTTGCTTTGGAGTCGGCAATGGATGAGTTGGCTTACGCGCTGAAGATTGACCCGATCGAACTGCGCCTGCGTAACGAACCCTCGCGCGACCCAGAAAGCAATTTACCGTGGTCGAGTCGCTCTCTAGTACAGTGTTTTCGGGAAGGGGCAAAGCGCTTTGGGTGGGAAAAACGCCTAGCCGAACCCGGTTCGATGCGTGAGGGTCGCTATCTCATTGGTTATGGTGTGGCGGGTGCAACTTTCCCAGCACGCCGCCGTCCATCGTCAGCTCGGGTGCGAGTTTTACCAGATGGTCGGGTGCTAGTACACACTGGCGCTACCGACCTGGGTACTGGCACTTACACGGTATTGACGCAAGTGGCGGCAGATGCACTAGGCGTGCCACCGGAGCGAGTGCAGGTGGAAATCGGCGACAGTAACTTTCCGCCAACTCCCCCGTCGGGCGGTTCGTTTGGTGCCGCAAGCTTCTGTACGGCGGTGCAGGAAGCGTGTGTTGCCGTGCGGCAGCGCCTCGCTACGTTGGCGCGTGAAGATGCCAACTCGCCACTGCGGGGCGCAAACGAGGAGGCGATCGCAGCCGCTGACGGACGGCTCTTTACCAAAGGGCAACCCGCACGGGGAGAGTCCTACGTCGCCATCATGCAACGGCACAACTTGGCAGAAGGCGTGGAAGCGCGGGTTGACTCGAAGCCCGATGACACAGCACAGAAGTTTTCCATGCACGCCTTCGGCGCACACTTTGCCCAAGTGCGCGTTGACCCAGACACAGGCGTGGTAAGGATTCCGCGTTTCCTCAGCGTTATTGGCGCGGGTCGCATCCTGAATCCCAAGACAGCGCGATCGCAAATCGTCGGTGGTGTCGTTTGGGGCATTAGTCAGGCGCTTCATGAAGAAACGCTATTAGATGCACGTTACGGCAACTATGTCAATGGCAATCTTGGAGAATACCACGTTTCCGTTAACGCTGACATCCCCGACATCGATGCAGTCTTCGTTGAGGAGAGCGACCCGCACGTTAATCCTTTAGGAATCAAGGGTATCGGCGAGATCGGCATCGTCGGCGCAGCAGCAGCAGTTGCTAACGCCATCTACCACGCCACGGGTAAGCGTATCCGCGATTTGCCCATCACACCTGACAAGCTCCTGTGAACAGCACAACTAAAATCAGTTCATAACAGCTATGAGAGAATTCCAAGACATCATTAAAGCCTTTAAGCAGATAGCAAATGACGGTAGGTGTTCTGCCCTTGCTACTGTCGTGAAAACGAAAGGCTCAGTCTATCGCCGACCGGGGGCACGGATGTTGCTCGTAGAGGACGGTCAAACTACCGGTTCCATCAGTGGCGGATGTCTTGAAGGTGATGTCTTTGAGCGATCGCAACCCCTGATGTTTTACTCGGGCAAACCCGTTGTGGTGCAGTACGATACGACTTCTAGCGAGGATATAGTGTGGGGATTGGGCTTGGGTTGCAATGGTGTGGTAGACGTGTTGATTGAGTCCCTCAATGATGCGTCTGCAAGAAGTCAAATCGAGTTCATTGCAGACTGCTTGCATCAGGGTGAACCCGGAGCGATCGCAACGGTATTCCGCGTCGAGGGAGCAATCGGTGCTAACATTGCCTCCCGCCTGCTGTTGAAACCGGATGGTACTGTGGTTGATGGTATTGAAGACCGTCAGCTTGCTCGCTGTGTGCTGGAAGATGCCCACCGGATGCTTTTCGGGGCGCAATTGTCCGACGCAAACGCTACGCGATCGCAGGTGCAATCCTACACGTTACCCAACGGTGCAGCAGAAGTTCTCATCGAAATTATTCAACCCCTCGTCCCCCTGCTAGTATTTGGAGCGGGTCACGATGCAATTCCTGTTGTTGAGTTTGCCAAACAACTCGGTTGGCACGTTACGGTAATCGATAGCCGACCGGGTTACACCACACGCGATCGCTTTGGGTTGGCAGATGAGATTATCCGCAGCGAACCAGAGGACATTCAGGCACATCTCACCTGGAATCCGCGCATGGTTGCAGTCGTGATGACCCACAACTACCTGCGCGATCGAGCGCTGCTGCGATCGCTGCTTCCTTCACCGCTCCGTTATGTGGGCATCTTAGGCCCGAAAAGTCGCACTCAGCGATTGCTTCAGGACTTGCAAGCCGACGGATTCATACCCACAGCCGCTCAACTGCATCGCCTTTACAGTCCAATCGGTCTCGATATTGGTGCTGATGCACCAGAGGCAATTGCTCTGGCAATTGTCGCAGAAATTCAAGCCGTTCTCGCCAATCGTTCTGGCGGCGCATTGAGAGAACGAATCGGCTCGATTCATAGCGAAGAATTGATAAACTATGGTGCAGAAAAGAAGGCAGAGGGCAGAAGGGAAGAATATGAACGGGGCTTTGACCCCGCTCAATTCTTAGCTACCAAATCAAAGATGCAAGGTGGGTGACTCAAACCCTCCATTGATGTATAGCCTTTCTCAGTAACATGAGGTGCTCTCGCGGGCATAGGGCATAGGGCATA
>JAUBOM010000158.1:0-15414 GCA_036700245.1 Microcoleus vaginatus BM001213989 | reverse complement strand
TTGAGCTGAGTAGTACCCAAGTAAGGAGAATTTTAAAATCAAAAAAGTATGTTTATGTTGGGGCTAAATACAGCTTAAAGGATAAGCAAGATGCTATAAAAAGGGGTTTATTCAAAGATAAATTAGCTGAGTATCTAAAAATAGAAAAGAATCTCCAGACCTTTTACAGGTATGGTTTTAGGACGAGAGTGGATTTAGTTTAAGGGTGATCAGAAGGAAAAGCTGGTGTAAAAAAGGAACTCGAATTAACAAAAGAGGAGAGCGAGGAAAAGGTCGTATTAATGTTATGGGTGGAGTGAGATATTCAGACAAAAAAAAATGGGTAGATTTTATTCCCTCTAGGAATTCGGCTAATTTTTATGCTCTGCTAAAAATTTTTTATAAAGCTTTAAAAGCAGAGTGGATATTGAAAGGAAATCTAGTGGAAGAATTTAAAGATAAAGGCTGTAAGTTTGTGATAATCCTGGACAACGCTAGTTTTCATAAAAAAGCAGAGACTTTGCAGAAAATAGCCTCAGAAATGCCCAATCTAATCATAGAGTTTTTGCCCAAATATAGCCCTAACTATAACCTAGTTGAATTAGTATGGCATTCTGCCAAGGATTATGTTGCTAATAGATTATTTGAATCCATTGAAAAACTAGAATTAGTGTTACATAAACTTTTAAATGAAGGAGGACTAATTATGAATTATAACAGAAAAATCAAAAACAAAGGTAACTTAGTTAATGCACTTTAGATGTCGAACAGCTTATGACATTTTTTCTTGCCTGAGTAATATCTCTTTTGTTCTTTTTTGGTCGTTCAATAGCTGTTTCTGTGACATCCATCACCACGACTTCTGGATAATCAGAGTCTTTGAGTAATGCCTTTTTCCCCGGAATACGGAACTTTCCCGTTTTCATTAAAGTTGATTCGATATCAGTTACAATTCGGCAAATAGTTGATTCAGATACTCCCCAAATTGTCCCAATATGAAAATATGTTGATATTCTCGCCCATATTCCAAGGCGACTAAGACCTGTTCTTCGAGAGTTAGGATTGTGCGACGTCCTCTTCTGTCTTTATGATTTTCTAACCTGAAGTTCTCTAAAGCGTTAACCATTCCTTTTAGGCTTTGAATCTTGATACCAAATCTATGTTGAAATTGACAAGGTTTCAAATTTAGATAAGATTGATTTTTGATGATTTACTTATTGTGTAACGACAACAGAATTTTCTAGCATTTTATCCTGTTTATAGCAAGACAAGAGTGAAAATAAGTTAGGAGTTGGGATTCAATCAACTCTCAGCAAAACTTTTCATTATATCATAAAAATATTTTGCAAGAGGTCTAATATTCTGAGAAAAGCAATCCAAAATGCGTTTAGTAATAGGATAAGGAGCTGCGTAGTTCAGCCGAGGCGGGTCAATCCGCTCAAAGTACAAGCGAAAGGGGAGGGACTTAATGCCTCCCATGTCATGCGATAAATGACTATACTTTTACTAGCTATAGCTAGCGCTCGGTACATCGCTCTTGATTGAGGAGGAAGCTAAAAAAGGGATTAAGAGTCTAGCAGCGTAAAGGTTATGGCTACTTGGCAAATCATTCTGTGTCTCCAACTTTTGCCCAAATAGAGGTTGAAAATCCAAGATGAAGACGAAAACTCCTCAAAGGTCAACCAGAAGTTCCATGAGTGGGATCGCAGTTATTGGCATGGGCTGCCATTATCCCGGTGCAAGTGAAATACGACAACTTTGGGAAAACATACTTGCAAAGCGGCGTCAGTTCCGGCAGCTACCCGATCAGCGATTACCGCTGTCTGAGTACTACGACCCAGACCCCGCAGTACCGGATAAAACCTACGGAACTCGTGCTGCTGTGATTGATGGCTTTGAGTTCGACTGGGTCGGTAAGCGCATTCCCAAAACAACTGTTGACTCTACAGACCTCGTCCACTGGCTAGCGCTTGAAGTCGCATTAAAAGCTTTGGAGGATGCGGGGTACACTCGTGCAACTGTTGCTAATGAACGTTCAGGTGTTGTTCTGGGAAACACGCTAACTGGGGAGCAAACGCGGTCTAGTGCGATGCGATTGCGCTGGCCCTACGTCCGGCGAGCCTTGCGTGCAGCAGCAAAGGTCAAGGGTCTACCACCACAAGTTGTGGAAGAACTTGTAGAGACTATGGAAACGTTCTACAAGTCTGCCTTCTCACCAATCACTGAAGATACCCTGGCTGGTGGTCTTTCTAACACCATAGCTGGCAGAATTTGCAACTTTCTCAACTTCCACGGTGGCGGATACACGGTAGACGGGGCCTGTTCTTCATCCCTGATCGCAGTGGCTACTGCTGCTACCGCTCTAGCCAATGGCGATCTCGATCTGGCATTGGCTGGAGGTGTTGATGTCAGTCTGGACACCTTTGAACTGATCGGATTTGCCAAGACGGGGGCACTGACGGGTCAAGATATGACGGTCTACGATCGCAAAGCTAATGGCTTCATCCCCGGAGAGGGCTGTGGCTTTGTTGTCTTAAAACGTTTAGAGGATGCACGAGCCAATGGCGACTACGTGTACGCAGTTTTGCACGGTTGGGGGATATCATCTGACGGCAAAGGCGGAATTATAGCACCCTCCTCGTCGGGTCAGGCCATGGCACTGCGCCGCGCCTATGACAAAGCTGGTTACAGCGCCCATGAACTTGATTTCATTGAGGGACATGGTACGGGCACTCCTGTGGGCGATCGCATAGAACTGGCAGGCATCGCCCTAGCTATCAGTTCTAACGGCGAAATAGCCCCTCGCACCGTAGGCGTCACCTCCTTTAAATCCCTCGTGGGACACACCAAAGCCGCAGCGGGTATTGGTGGATTTATCAAGGCAGTCATGGGTGTAAATCAGCGGGTTCTACCGCCAACAGCAGGCTGCAAAGACCCTAACCCAGTGTTCGATACTGCTGCCCAATCTGTTTATCCCATTCTACAAGGAGAAATTCGCCCATCAACTGATACGCTATGCGCTGGTGTTTCTGCGATGGGATTTGGTGGCATTAACTGTCATGTCACTATCTCTTCTGGTGATGCTCCGGCAACCCATCTCAAACCATCGCTTGGTGAACGAGCGCTACTAGTTTCCCACCAAGACACAGAAGTATTTTTCCTCAGTGCAGTATCGGTACAAGCCTTACTGCAATGCACTCAAACAGTCATCAAGCAAGCGACAGGTATAAGCCTCGCGGAACTGGTGGATTTGGCTGCACATCTGGCACAAGCAACAGAATCTGCGTTACCTGTCCGGGCTGCGGTCATCGCTGGCACTCCCAATGAGCTAATAGAACGCCTCCAACAGTTAGAGCATATGCTCAATGACATCCCCTCAGCTAAAGGAGAAGTCAGAGTTTCGCCCCACCAAAACATCTGGATATCTCATGAAGTCAAGCGTAGCCGCGTTGCCTTCCTCTTTCCTGGTCAGGGTTCACAAAAATTAAATATGGCTCGCACCCTAGTGGAGCGTTATGACTGGGCGCAGGAATTTCTGCACCAAGCTGACAACTGGCTGCGGGAAATGGGATTTGAGCCAATCAGTGATTTAATTTATCGTCCCCTAGACCGTGCTGCCAATCAAGAACAGGTACAAGAGTGGTTTAAGGCGCTAACCCGTGTGGCTCCATCTGCCATCTGCTTTGCTTCCCTACTTTGGCAACGCTACCTAGAACGTCTGGGCATCAAACCAGTAGCTGTGGGTGGTCACAGCCTCGGAGAATTGACCGCGTTTGGCGCAGCGGGAGCCTATGACGACAAAACTCTTCTGTGCTTTGCTGCTATGCGCGGACGAGCGATGTCTGCATCGGCAGACAATGCGGGAACTATGGCAAGTCTTGGCTGTTCCCAGGAAACTGCGCTGCGACTCTTGTCAGGAATTCCTGGTTATGTCGTTATAGCAAATATCAACAGTCCCATGCAGACTGTCATCTCTGGTGAACGCGCAAGCGTGGAAGCAGCAATAGAACGTGCGACAGCCGAGGATATACAAACTCGTCTTCTCGTTGTTACCAATGCTTTTCATTCTCAGATGGTGGCAAAAGCGGCTGAATATCTGCGTACATCTGCACCCATTCCAGAGCAACTCACACAAACCTTGGTGTCGTTGTTTTCCAGCGTCAACGGAAAGCAAGTTCAACCAGGAATACCATTGCGGGAACACTTTGCTCATCAAGCAGTCTCACAAGTGGATTTTGTTTCCTTGGTAAAAACGATCGCGCAGACTTGCGACTTGATGGTGGAAGTAGGTCCAGGAAAGGTTCTTTCTGGTTTAGTAGCTGCGACTACCACATCCCATCAACCCCAATGTTTTGCCGTTGAATCAAAACCGGGAAGCGATTGCGATCTCAACATATTGTTGGGCAGCTTCTTTGTTCACGGTGGTACAGTCAACTGGGAAGCGCTGTACGAGAACCGTCTAGTACATCCCTTTATTCCAGCTTCACAACGTCTGTTTATTGACAACCCCTGTGAGCGACCTTTCCCAGCTTCTTTAGAACAGACAAATACAGCCGCAACCGAGGTAGATATTCCCAATACAACGAACCTATCTATTCCTCAACAAGAACTATTACCGCCAGCCGACGCAGAATTAGTCGAAGCTCTCTCCGTCTACTTATCGCAACGTGGCTCATTTTTAGCTGAGTTAATCAGAGCCGATATTGAAACCTTGCCACTACTCTCAAATAGTAATGAATAACAATTATGGTTAATTCCCTAAAGTCTTCCAATCAGCCATCTAAGGAAGAACTGGTCAAGTTTCTATCTAACTACTTTGCTCAACGCGGTTCCTTTTTGGCGCAAGTTATTTGTGCCGACTTGCAAACTTTACCGCAGTTGACAAAGTTGAATCATGAAGCGCACCAGAATGGCAATGGTAAAGCTAAGGACAATGACATACCTGCATTTGTTGCCATTCAACCTCCGGTGATTTCCCATTCCGTCGCCCAAACACAGCCAGAAACTCCCCAGGTCATTCCCCAGCAGAAGTTAAACGTTGAGGCAACTCTCATAGATTTGGTGGTGCAGCAAACCGGGTATCCGCGAGACAGTATCACATTGGAATTACGACTGCTGGACGATCTTAATTTGGATTCCATCAAAGTTGGTGAATTAGTTGCATCTGCTGCAAAAAAATGTGGTGTTGCAGGTCAAGTTGACCCCTCGACTTTGGCAAATGCCAGCTTAAACCAAGTTGCCCAAGTAATTCGCTCTAGCATGGTAGAGCTGGTTGAGGATATAGTCACAACTAACAATAACGTAGCAGTTGCCCACAATAACGATCGGGTTGTGGAGAAATCCCTTGATCTAACCAACCTGCTACTACAGATAGTAGAAGAACGGACTGGTTTTCCGCAAAACAGCCTTAAAATGGATTTGCGCCTGTTGGATGATTTGAATCTTGATTCCATTAAGGCTGCGGACTTGGTAGCTACTGCGGCTAAGCAGGTTGGTGTGGGTGGTAAGTTAGACTTTTCAACTTTAGCGAACGCTACCTTAGCCGATTTGGTTGCGGCGCTTGAGAAAGCTCAGCCACTGGCTTCACCTCTGGCTGTTAGCACTTCCACATCTAACAATTATGTCAATCCTACATCTGCTAATCCTTCAAGCTGGGTACGCAACTTTGCCATTGAATACATAGCTCAAGATGCTCCACAGCGAAAGCCAGAAAATTGGTCTGTGGCTAAGGTTTTAATTGTCTCCGATGTGGTTGACACTTTCATAGCCAAGGCTTTGAGTCAACAACTCCTCTTACTGGGAGCGCAGATAAAACAAGTCAGCTACCAGCAATTGTTGGCAGATGACAGCCTATTCTCAGTCAGTTTTTCCCACTATATTGCGATACTGCCCCATTCTTATTCCCAGGAAAAATCTCTACCCTTGCTACAGATGGTGGCACGGCTCAAAAGTATTAGCACCGTTACTGCTAATACTTGCGTTGCATATGTGCAATTTGGTGGTGGTCGCTTTGGTAGTGGTTCTCAAACCCCAAATCCAGAAGTGTGTTGTGCTGCTGCATTTGTTCGCAGCTTACACCTAGAACGCTCAGATTTACGGGTGCGGGTGGTAGACTTGGCGCAGGAAATTGAGTCAAACCGGGCGGCGGAGTTAGTCATCAGTGAGCTATCAGGAAATGAAGCGATCGCCACTGTCGGTTATGATGCAAAACTCGTGCGCTTAGTACCCCAATCTCGTCTCCAGCAACCTACCAACTACAGCCAGCGTTCCCTCTCCTGGTCAGAGCAAGATGTCATTTTAGTAACAGGTGGTGCTAAGGGGATTACTGCTGAGTGCGCCCTCGCTCTTGCCCAAGCCACTGGCGTGAAAATGGCTTTAGTTGGTCATTCTCCGGCTCCCACTCCAGAGCAACAACAGAATGAGATTGCACGCACACTACAGCGGTTCCAAGCAGCAAATTTGACTTGTCGCTACTACTCCTGCGATATTACTCAGGCTGATGCCGTCATAAAATTAGTTGCAAAAGTTACTAATGAACTAGGAGTAATTACGGGGGTAGTACATGGTGCAGGTCTGAACACTCCCCGTCGAGTTGAACAGGTGAGCCTGGAGGCGGCTGTTGCGGAAGTTTCTCCTAAACTCCTGGGTGCTGAAAATATTTTACAAGCCTTAGCCTCAGCGCCTCCCAAACTTTTTATTGCCTTTAGCTCAATTATCGGCGTAACCGGGATGCCCGGAAACGCCTGGTATGCCTTTGCCAATGAATCTTTGGCTATTATGCTCTGCAACTTTGAGAGCAAGCATCCCCAAACTCAGATTCTGTCACTTGCCTATAGCGTTTGGGGTGAAGTCGGTATGGGAGCCAGGATGGGCAGTGTCAAAAACCTGGAGCGGATGGGGATTAGTGCTATTTCTACTCAAGAAGGAGTTGGTCGTTTTCTCAAGCTGTTTGAGTGCGATCCAGGAATGAAACAGGTGGTGATTGCGGCTCGTTTAGGCGGACTTGATACCTGGAATCCTTTCCCCCTACCACCCACAACTGGGCTGCGCTTCATTGAGCAAGTGCTTGATGTTGAACCGGGTATTGAGTTGAGAGTGAGAGCTCACCTGAGCCTGGAACGGGATCTGTATGTACAGGACCACATCTGGCGTGGTTCGTATCTGTTCCCGACAGTATTTGGCTTAGAAGCAATGGCACAGGCTACCGCCTATGTTACAGGTGAAGCCCAGCCGCAATTTGTGCGGATTGAAGACATTTCCCTCAAGCGTCCAATAGTGGTTAATCCAACTAAAGGGGTAGAAATTGAGCTATATGCAGAGGTAATGGAAGTCGATGTCAACGGCGAACAACGAGTTAAAGTTAGTATTCGCACTGAACAAACAGGCTTCACAGCTGACCACTTTGCCGCCATCTTCGTGCTAGCTACACCGACATTAGGAGCGAAGGTAGCACAGCAATTGGGTAAGGCGCTGACTCTTGATCCGCAGACTGATCTCTACGGAGACTTGCTCTTCCAGGGACCCCGGTTCCAACGCATGGGTTCAATTTTCTCACTCAATGAAAAAAGCACTGTTTTCCGTTCCTACGTCAGCCCCGAAGCTAAACAACTAGCAGAAAGCTTTGCCCCAGGGCAGGGTACCTATCTCTTGCTGGGAGACCCTTACTTCCGAGATGTTTTGCTCCAGTCTGTGCAGTTGACGATTCCACAGGATATCTGTTTACCAGTTCAGATTGACAAAATTGAATTGTTTCGGAATTCCAGCCCGGATGATGGTTCAAGAATAGTCACAGTCCTACTTTTGGAACGACGAGATCGCGAGTATCTGAGCGAGGTTGTTGCTACTGATGCTCAAGGATTTATTTTGCAACGGCTAACTGGCTATCGTCTGCGGATTCTGGAAGAGCATCCCGAAAATCCTACTGCTACTGAATTGGCGAATCCCGAAACTCGCGATCGCAACCATCTCAAACAAGTCTTAAATACTACCTTTAAAGACTTTGGCTTACAGCAGCCCGGCGTGGCTCTAGGATATGCTCCCAACTTACAAGCACAGTCTACAAAGCAGCGGCGTCAGCACGAGCAACCGATTATCGCCCATGCCTTGAAGGCGAAGCTAGGATTGAACCTAGAAGCGGAGATCGACTTCGGCATTAAAGCCCTATCTTCAGGAAAACCGGAATTGATGGGTGCAAGTGTAGCTGGACTCAACCTGTCTTTATCTCACTGCAATCGCTACTGTCTATGCGTTGTTGAGGAAACCCCTCAAGGGTGTGATATCGAGGCAATTAGCAACCGCACAGAGGCAGACTGGGTGGCACTTCTCAGTTCCGAACGCAGCGCTATAGTAGATGAGCTAGTACAACGGGGTGACACGCGAGACAGAGCAGGAACTAGGATTTGGTCTGCATTAGAAGCCGTTCGCAAAGCGTTTAATGGCAGCCAACCAGAATTCTCTGTAGTCGCACAACAAGGAGAGGCAGTGCTGCTCAAAACCCAAACTCCCACAGGTGATTACTTAGTAGTTACAGTGCCTGTCAAGCTCACCCGCCCGCCCGAACGGATGGTAGCTATCCTGGTACCGCAACCCCAACCAGAGAAAAAATCCCCGGCAACCCAATCTTCGTCATTAGCTCCCCACGCTGACCCCGCTCGTCACAGCGCACGCTATACCCAAGATGGACCGCAGGGACAATTAGTCTACGAGCAACGTTTTCAAGTTAGTTTCAAAGACAGTGGCAGCATCAGTCGCCGCGTCTACTTCTCACAATACTTTCGGTGGATTGGGAAGATCCGCGAACTGCCGATGGAGAGTATTGCCTCACAGATGCTATCCGACTTCTTGAGCGGTAATTGGGGCATGGTGACCAATGCTGTCAGTCTGCGAGTCTTAGGAGAAGCAACCTCCTACGATGTGATCCAAGCCCGTGCCTGGGTGGGAAATGTGGTTGGCTCTTCTTTTGACACGTACATTGAGTTTTGCAAAGTGCTACCGGATGACTCTTTAGAGCGGCTGGCGATCGCTGAAGTGAAGGCAACTTGGGTACGCTTGGTCAGCTACGGAGTGCCCTCACCCATGCCCTTCCCGCCATATCTCCAGGAGTATCTCGATCTGTTTGCTGCCAAGCAGCCAGCAACTCTCGATCTGAAACAACCAGCGACTCTCCCCCTGCCACCTCTGCCATCTAGCCTTACCCAACTGAATAGCGGCTCGATAGTTTACGAGATTCCTATTTCCTTGAACCGTTATGGTAATTTACTCCGGTCTGAGGTCTTCCAAACCACCCTAGAAGAATCGAATCTGGTAGGTAACGTCTACTACGGCAATTACTTCATCTGGCAAGGACGAATTCTAGACCTCTTCCTGTACTCAGTCGCCCCGAATTACCTGCGGGTTTCTAATCCCCATGGTGAGATAGTTTGCCTCTATAGCCAGATGGACTACTTGCGGGAGGCAATGCCCTTTGATAAGATTCGCGTCTTTCTCTATGTCAAGTCAGTCTCCCAATCTGGAGCCTTGTTTAACTTTGAGTTTTTCCGGGAGCAGCCTGATGGGAGTACCGAAAAACTTCATGTGGGGCAACAAGAAGTAGCATGGGTAATTCGACCTGACAACGGAACCCCTGTAGCCGGCAATTGGCCGCCGGAAGTCCTGCAAGCGCTAGTAGAGATGCCTTCTTTGCAGAAAGTTCCTGCGATCGCACCTTGAACAGGGTCAGAAATTGTCCTGAACCAGTAACCAGAAACTTGGCTACTATCCCACCAACGATCTAGACATCACAACTAAGGAATGTTAACCGTGCAAACGACAAATAAGCAGCTTCGAGACCAATTGCGACTCATTCACATCCTAGCCTCAGTAGTTTTAGGAATGTTCATCTATTCTCCCTGGCAGAGTAATCCGACATTAGCACTCTTGATGAGCGTCGGTATCTTCCCCATCTAGACCTTAACGGGTCTTTGGATGTGGCAAGCATCCCACATCAACAAGTGGCTCGAGCAGGTACTTAATGCCTCAACGCCTGGTAAGCCAGAAATTTAAAGCCCTTGACCTAGAGAACTCAAAAATCAAATCTAAGCAAATACAAGGAGAAACAGACATGGATTTTTTAATTAATGAAGTCACTGGCACCCCAGGAAATGACTTGCTATTAGGTAGTGACCAAAATGACGCTATCTATGGTGACGGGGGTAACGACTTTCTCTATGGTCAGCTTGGCGACGACGCTTTGGTAGGCGATGATGGTAACGACGCTCTGTTTGCCGGTCCTGGAATTGATGTTCTCGATGGCGGTCCCGGCGAGGACACGATGTTTGGTGACGACGGTCTTGACGCTCTCAATGGTGGGGATGGTAACGATGCTCTGTTTGGCGGCGCAGATCAGGACGCCCTTGATGGCGGTAATGGTGACGACGTTCTCTATGGCGGCGGCGGAATCAACTCTATGCTGGGTGGCGCAGGTCGGGACGCTATATTTGGCGGACAGGACAACGACATTGCCTATGGAGGCGATAATGATGACGCTCTATATGGTAATCAGGGCGACGACGTTCTCTATGGGGAACTGGGTAACGATGTGATGAATGGCGGCGACGGTGACGACCGCATGAATGGCGGATCGGACAACGACGCTATGTCTGGTGGCAATGGTAGCGATATTTTGCTGGGTGAGGATAATAACGACGTTCTCAATGGTGGTTATGGTGATGATATTCTGATTGGTGGCAGAGGTCAGGACGTTCTCACTGGTGGCAATGGCAGGGATTTATTTGGTCTAACTTCAACAGGGTCAGCCAAGATTAAAGACTATGTTGTAACTGATGATACACTCTTCGTCTCTGCTTTTGATTTCGGTGGTGGGCTAACAGAAAATGCCTTTATTGAGGCTGATCAGTTCGTCATTGGTACCGCCGCCACTAGCGCAAGTCAGCGGTTTATCTACAACAACACTAGCGGTTCTTTGTTTTTTGATGTTGATGGTATTGGTGACACGGAACAAATACAGATAGCGACGCTGTCCGCTGGTCTTGCTTTAACCAATAATTCATTTTTGGTTTTCGCCTAGAACCGTGAGGTATTGCTGGATCATGGAATGAGCTAGTATTTCTAATTATTAATATTTTCTACTAACTCATCCGCCTCTCATTAGTAACACTACTGAATCGCCAAAGCAACATAACGGCATTGCCAAATAAAAGTACAAGCGAAAATCACCAAGGAGATTACAATGAAGATCCTCAGTCCCAGGATTCATGGCTATCTAGACTATGTAGTGGTTATAACTTTTTTAGCCGCACCCACGCTTTTGGGATTATCTGGAATACCAGCAGTTATTTCCTATGCACTGTCCATAATTCATTTAGCGGTAACACTCTTAACAGATTTTCCCCTAGGCATTGTTAAAGCAATTCCTCTCAAGCTTCACAGCACCATTGAATTTCTTGTCTCCTTTACTCTAATGGCACTCCCGTGGCTGCTTGGCTTTGCCTCCGTTATTCCAGCTCGCAATTTTTATATAGTGGCGGGAGTAGTAATTTTTATTACCTGGCTGGTCACTGATTACAAGACAGCAAAAACAAGAGTAGAGGTATAAAAATTACCTAATTACTAAATTTCTCAAGGAGAAAAAAATGCAGATTAACCAGTTTCTAGAGTATGACGTAGTAATTATGGGCGCAGGTTTTGCTGGTCTGTGCCAAGCCCGACACCTGATGCTTAATATCCCAGGTATTCGCATTGCCATAGTCGATCCGCGTCCGGAAGAGCGCTCGGATAAGGATTTAAAAATCGGTGAATCAACAATCGAAATTGCAGCTCTTTTCCTTGCCAAGGAGCTTGGTCTCCATGATTACCTGATTGAAAACCATGCACCCAAACAAGGGCTAAATTTTCATTGGCCTAAAGATCCAACTAAAACTGATACCCTTGAAGACTACTATCATGCCGGGTCTAACCGACAAGTCCCCATTCCTTCCTTTCAAATTAACCGAGCCAAGTTGGAGCAGGACTTGCTCAAAATGGATAAAAAGATGGGGGCGGTTTTCTATAACGGACGTGTACTTGATGTGGATTTGACTCCCAAGGATGCCATCAAGACTGTTGCCGTCAAAGTCGGCACTGAAGAGATGGAACTGAAGGCAAAACATGTCATTGATGCTGCTGGTCGCAAGTTTATCATTGGACGCAAAACTGACAATCTCCTCTTTGGACCAGAAAACCTGATGGGTCTTGACACTGGTTCAGCTTGGATGCGAGTCAAAAATGTCGATCGGAGTATCTTCCACAGCGGATATGACCCATTTAACGCCTCGACTAGCCATTACTACTCCACCAATCACTATTTTGGTCATGGTCACTGGCTGTGGATGATTCCGATTGACACGAAAACAATGGAACTGTCTATTGGAGTGATGCAGCATCATCAGGTACTACCCTCGGAGCAGGTCAATACTGAGGAAAGATTCCGGGAGTTTCTCAAAGCCAATCACAAGATTCTCGCCAATATCATCGACAGTGGTGAACCAGTCGATTTCAATTACTGGCCGAGGGTTGCCCATAGAAGTAAAACGATGTTCTCCCCGGACAACTGGTATGTAATTGGCGATGCTGCCTACATCCTTGATGCCTTCTACTCCTATGGAACGACAACCATAGCCCTGGCGATTGAGGGTGTAACGGAGATTATTCGGGCTAAGCTGGCAGGTGAGGCAGATGTGGAGCAAAAACGGTCGGCTTATAACGAGTTCAACCTAGCTTATTCACGCAGCGTTAACTGTCTCTATCGCGGTCACGCTCAGCAATTAGGTCATGCTAGTGTCATGAGCTGGCGGATTTATTTTGAGTATATGTGGTGGTTCGGAGTACAGGTGCCTATGTACGTTGGCAAATGGCATTTGGATCTGACGTTCATCCCTATTTTTTTGAAGACCCTCAACAGCAATATAGACGGACTCTTCGCTGATTTGTGCAAACAGTTCAATGAACTGGTGGAACGTGATGTAAATATCGGGCTAATGGACTGTTACCGAGCCGATCAATTGATCGGAAATTATCACACCCTGAAGCACTTCGATGACTTTCTAGAAAACACAAAATTTGAGTCTCGTCGCTGCAACGTCTTTGCTAGCTTAAAATACACCTGCTTCTACGTTGCCATCTGGTATTTTCTGTTCCAATGGAAAGGCTTTGGTATTGCTGGTTTGCTGAAACCACGAAATATTTATCACTTCTTCCGACTGTTAGCTTTGTCGGGTCAAGCTGCGATAGGAGAGTTGGTTTATAAGTTCAGAACTAGAGGTTTGCCTGCCAATACTGAAATTGAGGAAATGCGCCAAGAATTTATCCAGAATTATAAATTCCGACCTAAACTTCAGCCTTGGATTGCAGAAATTACCATGAAAGAAAATCATTTTTCACAGTCCAAATCCCAGGATGCAGAGGAAGCCCAAACCTTGGAAGTAGAAAGAATAGGCTGAATTTATCTCATCAATTTATCTCATCAATTCGATGAGATAAATTGATGAAAATTGGTTGTCGTTCAAAATAATCAGGAAAGATTTAACTATGTATACAAGCCAGTCACAAGAGTATGATGTTGTGATTATGGGCGCGGGCTTTGCTGGCCTGTGCCAAGCCCGACACCTGATGCTCAACATTCCCAACATCAAAATTGCTCTGGTAGACCCACGCCCGATAGAGCGATCGGAGAAGGATTTAAAAATTGGTGAGTCCCTGATTGAAGTTGCTGCTCTTTTTCTTTGCAAAGAGTTAGGACTTCATGATTATCTCATTGAAAACCACCCGCCTAAGTCTGGGCTAAACTTCCATTGGCCAAAAGATCCGGCTCAGACTGAGACTCTCGATGATTACTATCACATCTGGGCAAATCGACAGACTCCTATTGCTTCGTTTCATCTCCAACGAGCTAAATTTGAGCAGGATCTGCTCTACATGAATAAAGATATGGGAGCGGTTTTCTACAACGGGCGTGTTGTCGATGTGGATCTAACTCCCAGCGATGCCATCAAAACAGTTGAAATCAAGATTGGTGGCGAAAAGGTGGAACTAAAAGCAAAACATGTTATTGACGCTGCGGGTCGTAAGTTCATCATTGGGCGTAAGACTGATAACCTTCTATTTGGACCAGAAAACCTGCTTGGACTCAACAACGGCTCTACATGGTTGCGGGTCAAAAACGTCGATCGCACCATCTTCCACTCAGGCTATCACCCAGATGGGGCATCAACTAGTCATTACTACTCTACCAATCACTATTTTGGTCACGGTCACTGGCTATGGATGATTCCCATTGACAAGAAATCAATGGAGCTGTCTATCGGCGTTATCCACCATCATGATGTGATTCCGGCTGAGCAAATCAATACTCAGGACAAGTTTTGTGCTTTTCTGAAAGCCAATCACAATCTTCTCGCCCAGCTCATCGACAGTGGTGAAATCGTGGATTTTAATTACTGGTCGAAGATTGCTCATAAAAGTAAAACCATGTTCTCCCCGGACAACTGGTATGTGATTGGCGATGCAGCTCATATCTTCGACGCCTTCTATTCCTACGGGACAACCATGATTGCATTTGCCGTGGAAAGCGTCACAGAAATCATCCGAGCTAAGCTAGCAGGGGAAGCAGATGCTGAAAACAAGCGAGCTGCTTACAACGACTTCAACCTGGCTTATGGTCGCAGTGTCAACTGTCTTTACCGAGGTCATGCTCAGCAACTCGGTCATGCCAGCGTGATGAGCTGGCGCATTTACTTTGAGTATATGTGGTGGTTTGGAGTTCATGTACCTACGTATATAGGCAAGTGGCACTTGGATCTGAAGTTTGTCTCTAAGTACGTTCAGATTGCCAATAGTAACGTAGATGGAATGTTCGCTGATTTATGTAAGCAGTTCAACCAACTGGTAGAGCGGGGTGCAAATATCGGGCTAATGGACTGTTACCGAGCCGATCAGTTGCTTGGGGACTATAGCACGCTAAAGCACTTTGATAACTTCCTGGAAAACACCAAGTTTGAACCCAAGCGGTGCAACGTTTTTGCCAGTATGAAATACGCTTACTTCTACATTGCACTTTGGTATGTGCTGTTCCAGTGGAAGGGCTTTGGCCTCCCTGGCTTGCTGAATCCACGAAATCTCTACTACGTCTTCCGTATGTTGGCATTGTCGGCTAAAGCTGCAATGGGCGAGTTGATATACAAGTTCAAAACCAGGGGTCTGCCTGAGAACAGTCAAATCGAAAAAATGCGCCAGGAGTTCAAGAGCTACCAGTACCGACCAGCAGGACAGCCTTTAAACAAAGAAGTGGTGAGCTAGGTAATACCATTTTTTTAAAGATGTGATAGAGATAAAGAATGTAAAATCCAAGGTAGTGCCATGAAGGAAAGGATGGAGTAAACTTAAGCTACTATTAGCGAGAAG
>JAUBOM010000157.1:0-15918 GCA_036700245.1 Microcoleus vaginatus BM001213989 | reverse complement strand
AGTATGGTATTGGCAAGCTGAGCAAACTCCTGGCAGAACGCGCCCCCCATGCTTCTGTACTCAAGGAGAGGTTTGAAACGCAGGTAGAGACGCTGAAAGATACCCGGGGAGCCGAGTCACGCACAGCGCGCGAACAGCGCCAGCAGGCAATTGTAGAGATCGATCACCTGTGCGATCAAGTGCTGGAAATTAGCTTTGATGCTCTCTCCGCTTTGGGTAAGCAACCACCAGAATACAAGGCGGAGTGTCCTTTTCCCGGTCTATCTTCCTTTGCTGAGGAAAAATACCACAAGTTCTTCTTTGGGCGCGATGAGCTGATTAGAGATTTACAAAAGGAACTGGCGAAGGATAATTTTTTAGCTGTTATCGGTACTTCCGGCAGCGGCAAATCATCGGTGGTACTAGCTGGACTGGTTCCTAAGCTTAAAGAGCAGGAGTCAAGCCTACGATCGGTTCGCATCACACCGAGCAACGAGCCACTGAAACAATTAGAAATACTGTTAAAAGTATCGGAACAGTATTCAATATTGGTGGTAGACCAGTTTGAGGAACTGTTCACCCTCTGCGAGGATAAAGCCGATCGCCAAGAATTTATCGACAAGTTGTTTCACCTTGCCGAAGGCCGAAAAGTTGTGATAACGATGCGGGCGGACTTTCTAGGAGAGTGTACTTTCTACCCCCCACTAAGAAAGCGGATTGAAACCCGACAAAAATTGGTTGGGCCTATGGAACCTGCGGAATTGATTACAGCGATGAAGATGCAGGCAGACAGGGGAGGATTGCGCTTTGAAGCTGGCTTGAGCCACTCGATTCTCAATGATGTGCAAGGAGAGCCAGGGGCAATGCCACTGCTGCAATATGCGTTGCAGGAGCTGTGGAAGCGACGGCGAGGACGCTGGTTGTGCGATGAGGAGTACCAAGCGATTGGTAAAGTCCAGCAGGCGATCGCTAAAACTGCTGATGATTTTTACAATAGCCTACCAACTAAAAAACAAGAGCAAATCCAGAATATTTTCTTGCGCTTAACTCGCCTGGATAAGAATCCCATACAGGGAGAGAAGCGACGGGACACCCGCCAGCGAGTGGAGTTAGAGGATCTCGTGCCCAGTGGGAGCAATCTGGCAGAGACTAAGAAGTTGGTACAGCAGCTAGCTGGTGAAGGGGTACGGTTAGTAGTCACCAGCCGGAACGAAAGTACCGGGAAGGAAGAAGTAGAAGTCGCCCACGAAGCTTTAATCCGCTATTGGCCAACGTTGCAGGAGTGGTTGAGTCAAAACCGCAACGACTTGCAACTGCGAGAAAACATAAATCAGGCGGCAGAAGATTGGCACCAGCACCGGGACCAACCAGACCAAAACAGCTATTTAATCCATCAGGGGGGAAGATTAGAAGATGCACAAGTGCTGTGGAAACAGCCGAAATTTGTGCATCTCAACCAAGAAGAAGCTGAATATGTCTTGGCTTGTTTGGAGTTGCGCGATCGCATCCGCAGACAAGAAAAACAACGCAGACATCGCCTGGTTTTCGCTGCTGTCAGCTCAGCTTTTGTCTTTGCTGGAGTTGCTATCTTTGCTGTATATCAGTGGCGGCAAGCAGAAGTTGAGCGAATTCAGGCTTTAAGTGCTTCTTCAGAAGCTAACTTGGAAGTGGATCAATTAAAGGGATTGATAGGAAGTTTACAAGCTGGAAAAGAAGTTAAGCACCTGTGGATACCAAAAGCAACGTTAAGGAACGAAGTCATGGGCAGGCTGCACAAAGTAACTTTTGAAGTCACAGAACTCAATCGCCTAGAAGGGTATGAACGCTCAGTTACGGATGTCAATTTTAGCCCAGACGGTAAAATGCTGGCAACTGCTGGAGTTGATGGCACAGTTCGTTTGTCAAATTTACATGGCAAAGAACTAATTAAATTTGGAGTGAGTAAAGAACGTGTTAGAAATGTCTACTTTAGCCCGGATGGTCGGCTACTGGCGACTGGTGGCGAAGATGGGACTACAAAACTGTGGGATTTGAAGGGAAACCTAATAAAAGAATTTCCTAAGCAAAAGGAGGGGGTATATAATATCGCTTTCAGCCCTAATGGTCAGACTGTCGCCACTGGTTCTGGAAATGGCATGGTTCGCTTATGGAGTTTGGACGGCAAATTATTAAAAGAATTTCCTGCCCATCATACCAGTAAGAATAAAAAAGTAGTGTGGGGCATCAGTTTTAGCCCTGATGGTAAAACTCTCGCTACTGGTTCTGGAGACAGCACCGCCAAGTTGTGGGATTTGAACGGAAAACTATTAAGCGAATTCCTGGGTCATAAAGATACGGTGTTTAGTGTTAGTTTTAGTCCCAACGGTCAAAAACTTGCCACTGCCTCCATGGACAGCACTGTCAAGTTGTGGGATTTGAAAGGAAAAGAGTTGAGAGAATTCTCAGGACATAAAGACTGGGTGTTTAGCGTCAGTTTTAGTCCGAATGGTCAGAACCTTGCCAGTGGTTCAAAAGACGGCGTTGCTCGCTTCTGGGATTTGAATGGAAAACTATTGAAGGAATTTAAAGGACATTTGGATGCCGTTAGGAGTGTTAATTTCAGCCCAAATGGCAAGCTTTTAGCAACTGCGGGGTACGACAACACTGTCCGCTTATGGAATTTGCAATACCGTTTGCCACTAACTAATTTTAAAGGGCAAAAAGGGACAGTGTGGAGTCTCAGTTTTAGCCCTGATGGCGAGACGCTGGCGACTGCTGGATCTGATGGCACTGTCTGCCTGTGGGATTATTTATCAGGCGAGCAGTTGGGAGAATTTAAAGGTCATAAAAGTACAATTTGGAAGGTGAGTTTCAGCCCGAATGGCAAATATTTAGCTACATCAGGAGAAGATGGCACCGCTCGCTTGTGGAGTTTATTTGGTAAGCAACGCAGAGAATTCAGGGGTCATAAAGGTGCTGTCTTGGGTCTGAACTTTAGCCCAGATGGTAAATTTTTAGCGACATCAGGAAATGATGGCACTGCCCGTTTGTGGGATTTGTCTGGTAAGCAACTAAGAGAATTAAAAGGTCATAAAGGTCAAGTCCTGAGTGTCAGTTTTAGCCCGAATGGCAAACTTTTAGCTACTGCAGGAGCGGATGGCATTGTACGTTTATGGAATTTATCTGGTCACGAAGTAACACAATTCTTTGCACATAGAGACTGGATCAACAGCGTCATTTGGAGCAATGACGGTCAAAAACTGGCTACAGCTAGTAGCGATCGCACTGTCCGCTTGTGGGATTTGTCCGGTTATCGATTAAATGAATTAAAAGGTCATATAGGTGCGGTTCTGAAACTCCGTTGGAGTGAAGATGGTAAACTGCTAGCAACGGCTGGAGCTGACTCAACTGCTCGTCTATGGGATGTATCCGGTCAAGAAGTAGCTTTATTCAAAAGTTATCAAGGGGAGGTCAAAAGCGTCGGTTTTAGTCTCAATGGCAAGCTTCTAGCTACGGCTGGTGAAGATGGAACGGTTAAGTTATGGCGGGTTGAAGGATTAGATGAGCTGATGGTGCAGGGTTGCGCTTGGATACGCGACTATCTCAATAATCCTAATTCCGAACTTATGCCTAAAGAACGTCAAGTTTGTGATGGTATTGGCAGTGCTAGTAATTTATCAAAAAAGTAGAAAGCCTCCGACCGAAACGAGGACGCAAGTCTTCTGTTGCGATCGCTCCCTAACAATAGACATCTATAGAATAACAATAGCGGGTTCCGTAAGGATTATGGGTATTTCAAATGGTTAACTTATTTCCGCTGACCTGTACCGCATCTGTAGAGTGCGTGGACACACACCCTACAAATAATTTATTCACTTCGTCGGGAATGCTTCCATTACTACCCAACCAATTTCTGGTCGCAGGCACAGAGATTCTGGTTCTTGACTGATACCAATTAATCCAGCAACAAACTCCATTTCGTAGATATTCCCGATGTAATCCCACTTGAATGGAGCCTTAGACGGCAGGTTGGGAAAAACACCCCGTGCTTCTATAGCTGGTGACAGCTCAGAATTTAACCAGGGATTGCGTAGATATGGTGGCTCAGGAGTTTTGCCTTCAAACATTTTTTCCCACTTTGGTGTATGATTATTCAAAATGTAGGGGAATAGTTTAGCAACCCATCCAGTAATATAGGGCGACCCACTTCCCTCAGGCCCTTGATACTTGTAAATAGAGTCCCAAAACTCGGTATTAACACTGCCTGCGGCGGCGGCTACAAATTCATTTAGAATCGGTCGTAACGGCTCAACCCACCACTCCAAACCAAAGCGATCAAACTCTTCCACCCTTTGTGCAATAGAACGCCAATCTTCTACTGTTCCTTCCAACTTAATCGTAGGTATACCACAGCGGGTGATTACCTCGTACTCAAGGTAAGACTGCATTGCATCTAGCAATACGACTTCCGAGGCAGCACGTTCAATAGGGCCTGTGGTTGAGAAGTTAGCCACAATTAACTCGTGTGCTTTGCCAATATGTTGGTGAATTTTTTCTGAAAATTCCCCGAACACTTCTGGCCAGGGATTGTCAGCCGAACCCTTCACAAAGTCATCACGGCGAACCTCAATCTTCAACTTTCCCGAATGCTGTACAAAGTGATGACGCAGTTCTTCGGCATTCATGTTGATGTGGTGTGCTAGTCCCTGTGTTAAGGTTAGCCAAATTATGTCAGGGGAAAGGCAAATTGGATGATGAAAAGCAAAAGCTGTATGTAGTGCGCCAATGAGTGGATGATACGAATTAACACTCTTCACTAACTGCCCGCGATATCGACAACAAGCCTCTATTCGTCTACCTAAAAACTCTGCAACTGCTTCATAGTAAGGAATTTCAGCCAAGGGGGTGGTTGTGGGAGATACCTTTGAAACAGCAAAAGTTCTGCCGATCGCGGTGCTGGTATTTTCAGAATTTGTGGCTAGATTGTACATAGATGATAAATCACTTTTATACTCCATATCTTAGACTCTGCTTTGTCTACCCAAATAGCACTATGCGAACCAAAACGAGGACGCTAGTCTGCAGGTGCGATCGCTCCCTAGCAACCTGAAAGCTGCGCGGGAAAAGTCCCGGCAGCCGTTCAGTTAGGTGCGATCGCTAAATTTAGCTCAACGCCTTCAACACATTCAACAGATCGATGGCTATTGATGTTGCTGTTTGCAGGGTTTCGGCGTTCTCAACTGGAGTCTTTGGCGCAGTATTGACAAATTGCTCTAGTGATGTTATCAACTGTGTCTGAGCCTGCTTGAGGTCAATTTCACCAACCACTGAGTCCGCAATGCTTTCTGCCAACTTCTGTTCCAGCTCAGCAGGCAACTGCACAGGTTTCATCCTAGGGCGATAGGTGCTGGCATCTTTACTATCACTGACAATCAGCCGTACTGCTGGATCACCGATAATGGCATAGTTGCGGGCATCATTGTTAGACGTCCACAGACTAGCCAAAGTCTGATTATTAGGGATTCCCCCAAACTTGATATCTTCTAACTCAGCGGAGAGGTCGGAGGAGATTTCCGCATAGCGCTGATCAAAATATTCAAGCGCTGAACCCACTGGATGACCTTCCAGCAGACGCTTCACGCTACTCTGAAAAACTGCGATCTGCCTTTTCTCTGCGCTAGAACCACGAATATCTGACGCAGAGAAAGAACAGCCCCAAGCTCTATCAATGTGACCAATTACAGCGAGGGCACCTCCCTGGGGATGACTTAGCAGTTTCTGTGGCAAACGGGCAATAAAGGGGTATGGCGCAATGTCTGGTCGTTGTGAAAGAAATTTAGAGTGACCGTCGAATTCATCCTGTTGGGGGCAGCCTGCGCCATAGCAGGCAAAGTGAAAAGCAATTAACCCAAGCAACTCGGCTTGTTCGCCAATATCATCTCCAGAAAAGTAAAAATCTTCTGGGATTGGCTTTCGTCCCCATTCACGACCTGGCCAGTCCTGGCAAAGCAATGCACCTTGGTGGGGTAACTGTCGCGGATCTCCGTTGGTGAAGCCCATGCCGTGGCTAGCAGTGAAAAGCAAACCAGGGGTTTCGCTACCTCCTAGCAGTTGCCCCAAGCGGGCCTTGGTTGCTTCTTCTTTAAGAATCGTTTTCACATTCCAGTTGGGATGCTCCTGGACAACCCATTCAGATAACGGCTGAATCAGGTCTTGAGTGCTGAGATTAGTGGCAGCATCTCCTGGATTGCACACACCAAAAAAGGTTGCGCTACGAGATAGGGATAATTTGCTAGTTTCAGCTTCTACTACACTATGAGCGTACTGCGCGTATTCCTGTAGCGTATCAAAGTAAATGCGGCCCACTGCAAACTGAACATCGAGCTGGCACTGAAAGCGATAGGGAATTGTTACTGGATCTCCAACAATCAGCAGGTAGTAGGGCATCTTGTCTGGATCGACTGGACCTGGCCCTACTCCCTGACGCGCCAGGAACGTCTTTTTTGAGTCTCCTGGGCGATAGCCCCTGACGCCGGTGTATTCCTGGTAGTATTTTTCTTTCTTCTGGGTTACTTGGTTTTTGCGATGTTCTAACAGTTCGCTGAGTACTTCCCGGATTGCCGGATCGGCATTGTAAGCAAAGATGACTCCCCAACCTGTTTCAGCTAGGTTCTTAGGGTCTACTCCCTCTATTAGAACAAAACCAGGTCCTAACCCATTTTTTAAGTCGATATCTTCTTTATCGTCTGGATGGAATTCTTCGCCTTGGGCAATCCTAGATACTTGCTCCTCGGTCAGAGGGGGAAGTAAATAATCGCCCGTCGAGCCATTAATTCCATTGAAAAAAAGCAGGTCTTCTTCGGTCATATTTTTAGTTCCTAGTTGGTCGGGCGAATAATCACAATTTGAGTTTCGAGTGAATTAGATAGAAATCTCACAAGCTTTTTTAACAGGGGCTTTCTGAGTTTCTATCCGTTCTCGCGAGCCAAAAAATTGGGTCTAACTCTGGCGGTTAACTGGCATAAGCTGCCGACCACACAGCATGGGCGACTTCCGGCTTGGCAATGTCGCAATGGGCACCACTGGTTAGCCCTCCGAGGTTCACATCACAAATGAATTTGCTGCTTTCGAGGTTATAGATTTTTCCCGGTTTAAAATCATAAGAGGCCTCAGGGGAGAGCATATTCGTGTTTTCTGCTGCCAGGTCGTCTCCGCCTAGACCAAAGCTACCAATTCCGCCATATTTAGGCAACTGACCAGGGGCAAAGTCCACAGCACTAAAAGCCGTCTTTCCTGCTAGGGGATACATCCGACCGACTGCATAGTCTAAGTAAGAGTAAGTTGTAACGATCGGACCTGCGACTTTACCCTGAGCGATGATGGAGTTAAAGTAACCGGA
The DNA here is from genome assembly GCA_036700245.1 of Microcoleus vaginatus BM001213989. Classification (GTDB taxonomy): domain Bacteria; phylum Cyanobacteriota; class Cyanobacteriia; order Cyanobacteriales; family Microcoleaceae; genus Microcoleus. The sequence goes on along the minus strand of JAUBOM010000157.1, from coordinate 8,561 downwards.
ACGATTGGGGTCGTAGGAAATCTTTGAACAGTAAGACCAGAGCGATACAGCTCCTTGTACCAACGCCAGAGAATTTACTGGGCGGACTAACCTACCCTTCCCTTGCGAACCGTTCAGGGTGGCAGAAACAACGACGCACCCGAAACTGTGACCCATCAGGTGGAATCGCACCGTTTCAGCAGCGTTCTCTTGCAATGTTTTTAACAAATTGAAACCAGCACTCTCACCGATTTTGCGAGCACGATCTTTCATTTTCCAATAAGACAATACTCGCAGGGGGTTCAAAACCTTATCCCAGAGCGAACTGCTGTCGGTGCTGAAACTCACTGGTTCATCTTTACTCGTTTCATAAATGGCTTCTGGATCGAAACCTTCCCAATCCGAACCCGGTGCCGCACCTTCTCCTTCGCTACCCAAGTCAGCCTCTTGGTTCAAGACTTGGTAGGCGTTCAGTACCTCTGGTGGCAAGCTTTCAAGTGTGTTGTCTTCTGTCGCCGCCCTGAGAATTGTTTGCAGGGCTTGTCGCGCTGCTTCAGTGTTAGCAATGCGATCGGCATATTCATCTACTAACTCCTCAACAGGATCTTCGTCGTTCACGTCAAAGGAAACCGAAAAATTTGTCAACTCTTCATCACCCCAAGGCTTACTCGGCCAGTGCAGCCCAATCATTAAGGGACGAAATCCCGATCGCACCTTTTTGATTTTTTCAATATCGGCTGTTTGTTTAGCCATTGCACCAATCCAGTCGTTATACTGCTTTCGCGCTGCGGGAACGTCACCCATCCACCCGTGGCTCATAAGGAATACATCTGTGATTGGCTCATTAGCCAGTGCTGAGAAGATTTGTTCGCTCAGTTTCTTCCCATCAGCTTCATCGCGTTCGTTGCCATCCTTATCAAAGGCAATCAGGTAGTAATTCAAGGAAGTATTAGGTACTTTTTCAATCGGCATAATATTTACTCACTTAAGAAAAAGTGGTCGAGCGGTTAAATAAAGAAATCGGGACTCTGAGGGCGATGTTTTGTTTCTGCTGCTCTACCTACCTTATCAGGAAATTGGGTTAAAAAATTCGCCCTTATACAATGAAAAAGTTAATTGTAAACTTTTAATAAATCACCGAACATTTTATGCTAAAATTGTGGTACGATGTGAGGGAGAAAGCTATCTTAACTTTCAAGTTCAGGGAATACAAAAAATAAAATTAGTTCAACGCAGTAAACGAAGCAATTCCTACAGCATGATTTGTCTGCAATAGCTGTATAAAGTATTGGATCGACAATAAAAAGATGCTAAAAACGATTTGAATAAATACTGTGCTGTAGTGGCTCGTAATTTTTCTTTTGCTGACAAACTTAACTGAATGACAAGACAAGGCAGTGCAGAACGAGCCGGATCTTTCATATCCAGATTTTAGGATAACTACAAGCAAAGTATTCGTGGGAAAAAAGGGTATCCAAAATTTCTGAAAGATTGTCGCTCTGTTCAATACAACTCAACAGGATGGAAGATTGCGTCCGACCTAAAATCAATCAATTTTACTGGCAAGAAAGAAGCGCTTGGGCAGTTAAAACTAAAGGGGACAGGCGATCTACCTTTTTATTCCTTGGGTCAGATAAAACGGGTGAGATTGGTAAAACGTCCAGAGGGGGTGTATGTTTAACTCTGCAGTGCGATTCGTTGAACCTAAAAGTCGTGTGAACTTAAACCCATCGCTGAACTAGATAGCATCTAACCGAGAATATAAAACCAAACGATACGACAGGGTAAGTCCTACAGAGTCTAAGAGATGTCGAATACTCCTAGTAGGTCTAAGGTAACGAGGACACAACACTCGGTCGGATAGAGGATAGGTTAAAAAGCGAATGCTGACTTGTAATTAGTCAGATAGGAGGTCAAAATTTGCTCCTGAACGAAAGTAATAGCAGACTTAACCTCGGTCTAACACGAATAGAAGAAATGACAAAAGAATCGAACTCAATGACAAGTTAGGTCTTGCCATGAAAATGATAGTAAACGGACAAAGAGAACGGCTGAAGAATTGGGACAAAATTAACTAGAGACAGATGAGTAGAGCAGTGAGAAATCTACGTCGAAGAATCTTTCGTGCCTCAGAGACTGGTAATTTACGTAAGTTGAAAAATTTGCAGAAATTGATGCTAAGAAGTTACGCCACCCTATTATTGTCTGTCCGACCAATCACTCTAATCAATCAAGGTAAGCAAACTGCTGGTATTGATAAGGAGGTAATCAATTCACCAGCCCAAAGAGTGAAATTTGTTAATACATGGAATGGGGAAACCAACAACCCGTTCGTCGGGTAGAAATCCCCAAGAAAAATGGCAAAATGCGTCCCCTCGGTATCCCAACCGTCAGGGATAGAGTCATGCAGACAATAGTTAAAAATGCACGCTTAACCTGAGTAGTAAGCCAGGTTCGAGCCTAATTCCTATGGATTTCGAGCTGGCAGAAGTTGTCACTCAATCTATCGAACAGTCATTCACTAGATTGAGTAACAATCCCAGAGGTAGCAATGACTAATGGGTTCTATAAGCTGATATTAAAGGCTTCTTCGACAACATCGCCTATAAATCCATCCTGAAAATGATTAGTAACTTTTCAAAAAGAGAACTAATCGAAGGGTGGTTAAAAGCTGGATTTGTTCTCAAAGGAAAATTAAACCCTACAGAGACGAGCACACCACAGGGAGGAGTTATTTCACCTCTCCTAGCCAACATCGGATTGCATGGATTAGAAACATATATAAAATCTATCAATAAACGATTAGGTGTGGTCAGATATGCCGATGACTTTATCGTCACGGCTAGAGACAAAGGAAGTCTCGAAACTGCCAAAATCCAGATTCAAGCGTGGATGTCCGAACAAGGACTCGAACTCAGTGCTGACAAGACGTTAATCACGTCAATAGAAGATGGCTTCGACTTTTTGGGTTATAACCTCAGACATTACAACAGAAAACTGTTAATCAAACCCTCAAAACCTAAAGTTTTCAATTTTTGCAAGAGAATCTGTCAAGAGATAAAAAGTCTGGATGGGAGTAACCAAGAGGCAATAATTAAAAAGCTGAATCCGATTGTCAGGGGTTTTGCCAACTACTATAGAGGGGTAGTTAGCAAGCAAACCTTCAGTTACATTTCACACAGGGTATGGGAATACCTCTGGCGGTGGTGTAAACGCCAACATCCTAAGAAAAACAGAAAGTGGGTCAAAAAAATATAATTTAAAACAATCAAAGGCAATAAATGGACGTTTGCTACCACAATTAGCGACCGCCGAGGAAAAGAGAAAATTATTACTATTTACCAGATAGTGTACACGCCCATCGAACGTCACATAAAGGTTAAAGGGAATACTTCACCTGACAACCCTTTTCAACAAGAATATTGGCTTAATGGAAACCAAAGACTAGGCAAATCATACTGGAGTAAGGGCAGTAAATACTATTCCATCGCTCAAAATCAAAACTGGACTTGTCCTATCTGCGGAGAGCTATTGTTAAAGGGAGAGGAAATAGAAACCCACCACATAGTACCTGTTGCTAAAGGCGGTACTGACGACGAGTACAACCTACAGCGCGTCCATCTAGCTTGTCACAAACAGGCACATTCCAAAACTAAAACCCAGTCTCAAAAGGCTAGAAGTTAGGCTTGAGCGCAGTGAGTTGGAAACTCTCATGTTGCGTTCTCAGGGGAGGGGAGAGCGGCGACGCTCGAACCTTACCCGACAGAGGTAGAGGTGGCAACGCCTCTATCGACTCTAACTTGATGTCGATAGGAAAGAAAACACAGAACCCTCTAGTAATACCATCGGATTAGACGTGAGACTGAAGGAATATTATACTGATTCAAATGGAATTACGGTTAAAAACCCTAGATTTTTAAGTAAAGGCGAAAAAGCCTTCAAGCGTTCAGGGCATCACCTATCCAAGAAAGTAAAAGGTTCAAAGAACAAGAGCAAAGCTCGGCAGATTTTCGTAAATTCCATGTCAAAATAAGTAGGCAGCCGTATTGCACCATGGTGTGAAATTAGCACGGTGCGTAATCTCATCAAACGATAAGTTGGATGCGATCGGCGATCGAGATAGAAGATGAGGTGAGCCAAAACCCAGATGTCAACGGATTAAATAAGTGTGTAGAAGACGTAGCCATCGCTCCCAATCACCGCCGTTGACTCTTACACAGTTTAGAGAAGCGTTTTGGGATCTTACTACATGGTTGAACTAGCGACACATAACCTCACCTCTGTTTCCTAACCAATGAGCTTGGAGAGTGCATACTGGGCGATCGCGTTTTTAAGAATTTGATTATGCGATCGCCCTCATACTCACTCAATGACTATTGCAAAGCAGCTCACGCCCCCTCTGCGACTCCTTAGGAGCTACACATCACCCGCACTGCGTTTGGGTACGGTTGGCAACACCAGCGATACTTGCCCCGACACTTACGCCACGCAGATTTCTGAGGCAAAGTTATCATAGCGTTGCCACAGCATTTTCGGTTGCTACGAATAAGTTAGTACGGTTTTCTTCCATGCCCATTGCCCCTGATTTTTTCACGCTTATTCTGGTAAACACAACCAACAAAGTGGGGTTCCCCTGACTGTACCTCTCCTTTAAAAAGCGGCATCATAATAACTGTAAGCAATAAGCTTCAACCCAAACTTTTCTTATAAAGCATTCCCAATCTTTGAGGTAACAGATTATGTTAATGCGCTCTTGGCAACCCTTCACAGAAATTGAAACAATGCGCCAGCAACTCGATAAAGTTTTTGACCAACTGGCAACAACAAAAGATAAGTCAGAAGCCACTTGGATGCCCGCTGTAGAATTTGTTGATGCTGGGGACAACTTCCTATTAAAAGCGCAACTGCCTGGAATTAACCCCAAAGATATTGACGTTCAAGTTACTCGCGAAGCAATTTCTATCTCTGGCGAACGTCGCTGCGAAAACACAAACAAAAAATCTGGCTATGTCCGCTCTGAATTCCGCTATGGCAAATTCCACCGGTTGCTTACCTTGCCGACACACATTCAAAACGACTGTGTGCAAGCTGAATACAAAGATGGCATTCTAATGCTAACGCTGCCCAAAGTGGCTGAAGCTCGCAATAAAGTTGTTAAGATTAACTTAGCCCAAACTGCTGAAACTCCAACAAATCCCGCTTTGGAACAGGCGAATCAATAACGCTTAGCGTTTGGTGTAACGAATGAGGAACTCAGTACGCAGAAGGCTGTGGTTAATTGAGTGAGGCAAATTTCCCCAAATTAAGGCTCTGTGGATTGACTTAACAACAACGGAACTGGAAAAACTGAGACCGAGAGCTACACTTGCTCTCGGTATTTTCTATTGGGAAAAGCCTTAGAAAAGCTACCTACACGTGTCCTGAACTCGCAGTGAATTCAGTAATTTTTACACGATCAGCTTCTAGTAAATGCAAGAGAGAATACGACGAGCAAAATTTCCAACGATAACGCATTTGTTGCTTCTGGGATAATTTGCAAGTCATGAACAATCCAAATTTGAATCAATTCTTGGTTGTCAAAAGTCTGCCTGCCAAGGCTTGCATATCGCTCAATTGCGACTATTGCATCTAATATATCTTGAGCCGTTGGGCTTCTCGCCTCATAGTGGCACAGCCTCCTGGAAAACGCGATCGCGAATACGTTCTTTCAACATATCCACGCTCGGCAATATCGACTTTGCGATTGAGTAGTTGTTCTAAATCAAGCAAGAGCCCACCTGGAAACCAAGGCGTGATTTTTTCTAAATCGTAATCAACTAAAAAATCAATATCACTTTCTTGTGTCGCTTCGCCCCGTGCTACTGAACCGAATACGCGAACGTTGTAGGCTCCGTGCTTTTGGGCAATGGCTAGAATTTGCGATCGCTCATAATACAGTAATTCTGGAATGCCTAATCCTGTTTGGCTCATCATGCCTTCCTCAACGCTTTAAGATGGTGTTCCCATCGCTATTTCTAGTCTGACACTTTGAGCAACAAGTTACGACTAATTGCAAGCCTTAGCTACACAACGTTATTTGCGATCGTCAACCCCGTTTCTGAGGCAAACTAAGCTAAAACCCCAACGCCGACCCTTGCCCTTACTTTCGAGAAGACCCTAATACGAAACTTGATAAACTGTGGAAACTCGAAGGTGCAAGCTACTATGGTGGCTAACTTACCCTGCAACCGAGGCAGCGGTGGACACTCGAGTAACAGTTAGAACTCCTGAATACTCACTCGCTGTTTACAGGCCGATGTGCTGGTGCGAAATAACTTATCTGAACTACGAAGCACCCCGGGTGCATTGGGATTGTTTAGCTTGTGGATGGATGATTCAGTGTGAGGCGATGGTCGCGATGGTTATGTTTTTGTAATGGCGATCGCTATCTCCTCTCTACAGCATTTACAGCTAACCTTATTGTTAATATTTAATAATTCCAAAACAGAAATAGGTTTTTTAGTAAGCTAGATAGTATTTAGGATAATTTGTTTACTGAAGAGAGCTTTTCAGTCAACTGGTTTACTAAAAAAGGAAATTTAGTTTTTATGGGCAAGCTCTACCATAAAGTCGCAGTTACCTCTGTTTGCACAGCTTTAGGTTTTGCTCTAGGAGCAAACGAAGAAGCTTATTCAGCTACATTTGCCTTGCCACCTACTATCAACTTTGAAGTCATAGATTATAGTAATAAGCTTTGGAATGAGAATTATAATTACTTTTATTATGAATATGACGGAGTAGGAGACTGAGTTCGCATGGACGGTAATTCTTCTCTTGGGAAGATAAGATCAGCTGAAGGTAGATTCTTTGCCGAGTTCAATATCGATAGCTTTTCTTCTGTCCCTAATGGAGATATTAACCGTGTTATTTTACAAACTCAACTTTCTTTTGTAGGGATCGCTGATTGGGAATTTCATAACCCTGGTAGTTTTGGCATCTTCGACTATGCAGGAAACGGAAGAGGCGACCTCTCAGATTTTGGGGCTGGAGAATTGTTAAGTTTTGTAGATGTTTCCTCCTCATCTCGCGGTGATTTTCTTAGCCTTGACGTGACTCCATTTGTTAAGCAGCGAGTTAAGAACGGCGATTCTTTTGCTGGGTTTGGCTTCCGTGTCTTCGACTTTGGTTTCCTCGGACTCGGAGGCGATAGTTTTCCTGGTTACCCGCTAACGCTAGTAGTTGAAACCATCCACGTTGCGAAGCCTGTGCCTGAACCGACCACAATTTTTGCTTCAGCTATAGGCTTAGGTGTAGGAGGATGGCTGAAACGAAAGAAATCAAGTCAGCAGCATAAAACAAAGCCACAAGCTTAATCTACGGTTTGACAACATAATTTAAATCTCAACTTATCAGTTGCGATCGCCAGTTCGGCTAACAGCACAAAGTTCTATATGCTGGTGGCATGGGTGAGGATTTTCTGCAAAAAAGTTAATAAATCCATCGTGTTGATTTTTTAGGAGAACTTCAGGATAGCAAGTTAAAAAACCCAAGAATCGCCGGGAGTGCGTGCGATCGTCCTAGAGTTTCTGCTGCTGCGTACTTTGTGCGATCTCAGTGGCGATCGGTCAAGAGTGAAACAAGCGTGAAATGATGGGGAGGTGATACTAAACGATAAATAGCGAAATACCCCTCTTTTGTCCCTCTGGGAAAATAAAAATAAGAGCCAAATTTTTAACTCTAGATATAGCAAGCATTTGAGCGTTTATTTTCTAACAGAATGGCTGAAATCAATATTTTTGGTAAAAGTCTTATGCTATAAGCCTTCCAGATTATTTCTTGCCGAAAGTGACAGAAGAGGGATACAGCATATTCCATGTATATATAATACACTATATTGAGTACATAAGCGAAAAAAATGAAACCTTATTCGAGCGAATTTCGTGAGAAAATAGTTAAAAGTTATGAACAAGGTATACATCAATTAGGAAAGTAGCAGCCAGATTTGATGTGAGTAAAGGGTTTGTTCAAAAAATCTTAACACAAAAACAAACGACTGGTCATGTTCAACCTAGAAAACAGGGTGGAAGCCTTAAAAGCGTGTTACACTCGCGCACAACTGAATTGACCGCGATGGTAGAAAAATATCCGGAGAGCATCGTTGTCAGAATACTATGAATATTGGCTTATGAACTACAAGGAAGTTATCAGCCCTAGCATGATGTGTCGTAAACTAAAAAAAATCCGACGCGAAAAAAAAACTATACGCAGTAGCCAGTCTGCCACTGAAAGAGCGCAAAATTTGAGGTGTGAATATTGGGAGAAAGTGAAAAATATTGACCCTAACAACCTCGTTTTTTTGGATGAAATGGGCGTTTTATTGGGTTGAAAACTCACCCATGCACCTTCAAGATGTGGTAGTAGAGTCTACGACTTAAAACCATTTTATCTGGGTGCAAAAGCCACAGTTGTCGGAGCAATCAGTCTAAAAAAAGTAGTATGGATAATGACCCTAGATGGGTCAATGGATGGCAAGGCATTTTCCGTTTTCATTGAACACTTTTTAGTGCCAAATTTAGGGAAAGGTGCAGTCGTTGTTATGGATA
>JAUBOM010000353.1:0-1660 GCA_036700245.1 Microcoleus vaginatus BM001213989 | reverse complement strand
AAGTATTGCATATAATTGTATCATAGTCTTGATAATGATTTAGGATTGCTATATTGCTCAGTCTTTTATGCTCTGAGCAATGTACCTCCTTACTCTATCAGACCTCAATCAAACTATTCATACTAGCCCACTACAAGAGCCACCTCTTGTTCCTTCCTATCTGCAAGAACGCTTGCAACTGCTTGTCAAGCAAATTTTAATGGGATTACCTGTCGAGCCAATTCTCAACAGTCATCCCCAGTTCCAGCACTGGGTTTTCCAGCTCAAAGAACTAGCGCCATCACTGTTTTTACCGCAGCGAAAACTGTTTGTTGACATTCCAATTCAAACAAAATTAGACCGAACGAAAAGGGGAGTGACAGAAGAAAATTCTTCCCCTTCTCCTCCATTTAAAGTGATACAAGTCCGTGCAAATGTGGGTCTAGTCAAAGGAACGCCCAAACTATTTGAGTGGGCGATTCGCCATCCTGTACTGACTTGGCAAGACCGAGTTAAGTTATGGATAGCTGCCGAATTCTTCGAGATCGAGCCTCACAAGCTACAACTGATTATTTTGGCACTGCACCCGACTCAACCTGCAGAAAAAGTTCTGTTTGCCTGGGACAGCAAGCAACACCGACACACTCAAAATTGGCTTTTGACTACCATTGAACGAGAGAGAAAACAAACAGTTATCAAGCTCAATGGTCATATAACATCTCAACCGAAGGAAGTAGCAACAGCTATCAATTTGGATGAAGTCAATTTGGATGAAATCAATTTGGATGAAGTCAACGAAGTGTCGATATAATCTGTTCAGACTGTGTATAGCTCTTCTGAATTTGTGGTGGGAACGGTAGTGTGAGCCTCTCGCGGGCTTTTCGGGCCGCATCACTAGAATTTTTCTGATCACCTAAAACTCGGGAGAATCGACTTTATTACCATCCTCCTATCGAGAGACATCCACCTTCCGACAAAATTGCCCAAAAATCAATACTTTTCTTCTCTCCATAGGAGGATGACACTCTTTAATATGAGGAAAAACAATAGACTATGGATAAAATGTAGTAAGAATCTTAGCCGTGACTGCAACTACCGCCACCCAAGCAAAAACAAGCCAACTAAAAACCATCCTGATAGTTGAAGATGACCCGATGATGCAGCTCGGTCTACAGCATATCCTCAATCGCCAACCCCATTTAACAGTAGTCGCCCAAGCTGTTAACGGTAACGAAGCCGTCAGTGCCGCACTGCAACACCAACCAGACATCGTGCTGATGGACATTGACTTGCCCGGAATCGACGGTATTGCAGCCGCGCAGCAAATCAGAGCCGCACTGCCGCATAGTCGCATTCTGATGCTCACCCACCACAGCAATCCAACTCAAGTTATGGCTGCTTTGTCAAGCGGCGCTCACGGCTACTGCGTTAAAGGCACTAACGCAGAACAACTTCTAGCAGCGATTACGGCTGTGCAAGAAGGTGGTAGCTACCTAGACCCTAAGATTGCCGACTGCGTGCTGCAAAATCTCAAAACGCCACTGCCCGAAAGCTATGCGAATGACGACATCAAGCTGACTGAAAGGGAAATGCAGGTTTTGCAGCAGCTAGTTGAGGGTAAAAGCAACAGGACTTACGCAAGCACGCTATATATAGCGTGCATCTAAAAAAAAAACACTAC
>JAUBOM010000156.1:11217-15969 GCA_036700245.1 Microcoleus vaginatus BM001213989 | reverse complement strand
TACATTACCATATTTTTCGGCTCTCACTCAACTATTTTTGACCTGAATCCGTACGCTTTAGACAAGGCCGGGCAAGAGTGTCCCTACGCAGATTGATCGATAACCTGGTGTACTTCATAAACCTGTAATCTGCTGTATGAAATTTTGTACTGCGTTCATATAGTAATATACGCTGAATCTATAATTTTGGATCTGTACAGTCAGAAATTATTTTTCAACTTTAATCTTAAAGCCTGCGAAGGTGGGCTTGGCGCGTGTAGCCGCGACAACCATCGCTCAATATAAAGTGGATTATAAATGCGGAATTGGCATAATAAGTGGAACAGTTGTCTGAAGAGGAATTAAGCATTCAGGCAGGGGTTTAAGCCCCAGCCTGAATCGGAGTTTCACCTTTGAACTCTTCCCCTGGTTTTTCAAACTTTCAGGAGTGCTTTAGAAGCTGATTCCCCTGCGAGTTTGAGTTGCGATCGCAATTTGAGATTCAACAACACCAAGACACTCCACTGACTCAGCATGGAGATAAAAATCGTATTTCCTGACGCTGCGACAGACGACGAAAACCAAAAGGCACCAAATGTTGAAGACAACCAGAGAATAGGAGCTTTTTCTGGGGTTAGCAAAAGCATAGATAAAATCAGAGGCGGCAACAAGAGAGCGCTGCCGACTGTGCAGGCGGCCCAAATTTCCGGATTTCGGGTTTTGGTAAATAGGAATAGTTGGGTGATGGCTGCGTAAATTAGGATAAGATTCATGCAGAAAATTACACCCCCAAATCCATTATTCTCACTTTTTTCCAACAGCGCCCAAGGTGTTAAAATTATTACTGAGCTGAGGAAATTGATCGCGATCGCAACTACAGCCGGGCTTTTATCGCTCCAAATTAAATCTAGTAGTGGGTAGCGCCGCCACAGCTTCTGATTCCTGGGAATGATTTGTTTCCGATACCTCGCCCAATCGTACAATGATTGTCTGTCAGATGTTAAAGCTGCAATTAAAGCTAAGAACATCACCAAATTCAACATAAGTAAAAAGATGAGATTACTGTTGCCTGCTGGGGGATCTGATTGGAGTGCAAACCCTAAAAATATTACCTGACAGCAGATAACTAGCAAATAACTTTGCCGCTTGCTCAAAACTGTAGCACTGGGATTTGGAAAGCGGCGCTGCCATCCCTGCCACATCCAGTAGGTTCCTGTACCACAAACCAAGAGACACAAAGCAAGGCCACTCGCAATATTTGTACCCACTGGCAAGTAAAACCATTGCAACTTGTCTAAGTTTTCAACTAACGAATCGAAATCACCTTTATCAACTAGAAAAAGCTGATATCTCACGATAGCAAGGGGAGACAAAAAATGTAACACATCCAAAGCACCTCGCGTGAGCGGGAGCCAAGAAATCGCAAACACAACAAAAACCATAGCGCTAGCCAACCAAGGTTGAAATCCTCCCAACCAACTGGTAGTCAATCCAAATAGCATCGCAGTGCTGTAAAACAAAGCACAGCTAGCTGCAACCGCTATGTAGAAACATAAAATTTCATTCAGGGGTATTTGAGCAGCTAATCCAGCGTACAGGTGCAGGGGTACGGCCAGAATTGTTGCTAAATAAAGTAAAATTGGTACGCCAAGAATTTTGCCCAGAAAAATTGTTTTGGCAGACTGGGGACTGAAGCGAATAAAGTTGAGCGTCCCGCGGCGTTCCTCCTTGTCTAAGTCACTCACCAGCATATAAGTCCCTGCTACTAATAAAGCTAACACGCTCAATATGCTCAGCAAAATGAATATCTCTAGCCACCACATCGGCCAGTTAATAGCAAAGTTGCCCAAGGCATCTATGACGCACTTTGTATCATAGGAATTGCCAGTCTCTAAACCGCAAAATCTGTGAGAGATGGGGTAAGTGTACTCCCCATTAGGAGGGGTAACGGGTATCTGGGCGCTGTAATACATCAATAGCAGCAGTTGACCGCTTAGGGAAAAGGCAGAGGCGATCGCCATATTGCCAATATTCAAGCGGCCTTTGATTTCTCGAAAGAACTGGGGATTCCAGTTGCCTATTTTGTCTGGTAAGTGGAGTGTCATTGGTTATTCGTGATTAGGAATAGGTGATGAGTTAGTTATAACTCACTGTTCATCTTGGTAAGGAGGGAAAAAGCAAATTAGGATGCTTGCTGGTGTCCCATCTTGAGGAAGATGGTTTCTAAGTCTTCTTGAGTGCAGTGGAATTCAGTTAGGGGAATGTTGGCGGCGACGAGTCCGCGTAATAAATTTGCGGCATCTTCCGGGCTTCCTGAAAAATCAACGCACACCTGTTGAGTTTCCGGAATTATTGCCCAATTTTCCACCCAAGGAAAGTTTTTTAATTCCGATGTTAGCGCTGCTAATTTATTTCCTAAAACCGACATGAAAATTTGCTGTCGGCTGAGGCGTTTGTAAAGTTCTTGTAACGGTGCGCTTTCGACCAGATATCCGAGTTCCATGATACCAACCCAGGTGCAAAGTTCGGCTAAGTCGCTGAGTACGTGAGATGATATGACTACGGTCATGCCGACTTCTTGCAAAACTTTGATAATTTCGCGGAACTGCATTCGGGCGATCGGATCTAAGCCAGAAACGGGTTCGTCTAACAACAACAATAGCGGTTCGTGGATAATAGTTCTCCCCAAACTCAGGCGCTGTTTCATCCCCCGCGAAAGGGTAGAAATTAAGCTGTTGCGCTTGTTGGTTAGTTGCACGAGTTCTAACACGGAATTGATTCGCTCTCGGCGGCGCGGTTGCTGGAGGTTGTAGAGTCGGGCAAAATAGTCTAAATAATCCCAAACAGTCAAGTCGTCGTAGAGGGGAAAGTCATCGGGAAGAAAGCCGATGCGCTGTTTGAGAATCGGGTGCGATCGATCGCGCAATAACCTATCCCCGTTGATGTAAATTTCCCCTATAGTCGGTTCCTCAGCAGCCGCCAACATTCGCAGCAAAGTAGTTTTGCCGGCACCGTTGGGGCCGATCAGTCCGCATACTTCGCCTGCTGCTACTTGCAAATCGATGTCATTGACGGCTATATGGCGATCGAATTGTTTCGTCAGCCCCCGAGTTTCTATTGCTAGTTGTTGTGCCATATTTTGAGCGGTGAGAGAACTTTTATCGGTGCATCCCTGGCCTGAACAGTCCTAGACGCATCAAAACCAAAGAAACCGGGTTTTTGTCGTTTTTACGGGCTATAACGCGTCTTCTCAGAAAAAACCCGGTTTCTGGCCACCCGTGCGTAAATCCCGATCGACATAGATGTCTCCAGCTAGCCTAGCTTGTTCTTCCAGGAATTGTCATCTCGTTTCTGAAATTAAAACAAGGACATTCTCGATCGCTGAAATCCTTGCTAATATTAACTCTGCATGGAAAATTCCTCGGGATCAATATCCCAATTTACCCAGCCAATTGCCTCCCTAGCTGATGTCAGGTTAGGCGGCACTCTCAAAGCGTGAATGAATCCCGTACTCGGACAAGTCATTTTTAACAAACAAATCGGCTCGACATCGGCATTATCTATTTGTAATAGTGCATATTCTTGCCAACTATCTATTTGTTTTGCTTCTAAGTCTTGACAAATACGATCGTAACCAATTCCTTCAATTAACACTCGCCGAAGTTCGACATTCTCTTCTGTTAAAAGCCATTGGGATTGCCATTGATTGGGGTGGATTTTGCCGTATTCTTCAGGCAATCTGACGCCGTGATAATAGTAAAAATTCCATCCGTCGGCAAACTCAATCGCAGGTTCTCCTTCCGCGTGCAAGCGGTTTTGACTGTCAAAGCGCAGGTGGCGCGGGCGATCGCACACCGCGCAAATTTTTTCATAGGGAAATATAAAACCGCAATGCTCGAAAAGCAGCTTTTGGCCGCGAAGTATTTCTTGTGCCTTTTGGGAGAGATTGAGGCCTAATGAAGAGATATACAATTGGGTCAAATAGATTTTTTTAAACAAAGTCGTGGGGGTTTGAGGGGATTTAAGGAATAACAAATTATTGCGAAAAAGATTCCCCATCGTTTGTTCCGATCGCTTATATTCGTCAACCAATTCGTTGAATAGCGAACTCAGTGTGCTGTCTGCTCCGGACTCGATCCTCATGCGAGAGAGCTCATACTCCCACACCGCCGGACTTGCAAATTCTGTCACAATCGATGGGGATATCCATTCCCTGTCTAGCTTTTGCCCCAATCTATTGCTGTCCCATTCCTCTGAGCAGTTTTGTGAATGCTCGTGTTTGAGCAAGTTGAAGATTTGGAGATAAGCGTCGCGGGGACTGCTGCAAATAATAACTTCGGATTGTTCTAGCCCAATAGCGGCATAGGCAACTTTGATGGCTTCTGTGGCTTTTTGAGCATCAATTGGCGTAGTCGAAAGAATAAGACGTTTCTGTGCGAGTTCGCCTGACACGCACAGAGCGGTAATTTGATTGTCGAAGAGCTCCAGTTTTTTCAGATGGGTGAGCTTACGCAAGGCGCTGATATCGGTAATTTGATTGCAGCCCAGATTCAGTATTATCAGATTGGTGAGCGAGCCGAGGAAGCTGATGTCGGTAATTTGATTGTCGAAGAGATCCAGTTCTGTCAGATTGGTGAGCAAGCCGAGGAAGCTGATGTCGGTAATTTGATTGTTGTAGAGATCCAGTTCTGTCAGATGGGTGAGCGAGCCGAGGAAGCTGATGTCGGTAATTTGATTGTTGTAGAGATCCAGTGTTGTCAGATTGGTGAGCGA
>JAUBOM010000156.1:10948-11117 GCA_036700245.1 Microcoleus vaginatus BM001213989 | reverse complement strand
GCCCAAGGCGCTGATATCGGTAATTTGATTCTCGCGGAGATACAGTGTGGTCAGATTGATGAGCGAGCCCAAGGCGCTGATATCGGTAATTTGATTCTCGCGGAGATACAGTGTGGTCAGACTGGTGAGCGAGCCGAGGACGCTGATGTCGGTAATTTTATTGTTGCTG
>JAUBOM010000156.1:0-10848 GCA_036700245.1 Microcoleus vaginatus BM001213989 | reverse complement strand
AGATTGAGTGTGGTCAGATGGGTGAGCGAGCCGAGGACGGTGATGTCGGTAATTTTATTGTTGCTGAGATTGAGTGTGGTCAGATGGGTGAGCGAGCCGAGGACGGTGATGTCGGTAATTTGATAGAAGCTGAGCTCCAGTTCTGTCATGCTTGAAAGTATCCGCTCCCCTGCTTCAGGGTCATCAGTGCCAGCCTCTTTTAACAACACTTTAACTGTGCGCCTTGCCGATTCTGAAAGACTGTCAATATGCCTGCACCAGTCCGCAAAGCCGCTAAAACTTATTTGCTCGTTTGGTTGTTTTTCTGACATAAAACACTCCTAGATGGGTAATGGGGCATGGGGCATGGGGCATGGATAATGGGAATACTGTTGACTGTTGACTATTACAAATCGCCCTTGCGTACCTTCTGTTACTGAATTAAGTCTTTTATTTCAAATCTTCCAGCTTAATCCGAGGATCGACAGCTTTGAGCAGCAAATCTGCCAACAAATTCCCCACAATCAACATGGTCGCACCCATCATCAAACTAGCCATTACTAAATACAAATCTTGATTAGTCACAGCCTCCAGAGTCAGCTTTCCCAAACCCGGCCAATTAAAGAAATATTCGGCAATAAACGCACCGCTCAACAAACTAGCAAACTCAAAACCCAATAGGGTAACCAACGGATTAACAGCATTCCGCAAAGCATGAACGTAAATTACTCGATCGTCCGGCAAACCTTTAGCCCGTGCTGTTCGGATGTAATCTTGACGCAGCACGTCCAACAATTGTCCGCGCATCAATCTTTGCAAACCTGCAAAACCAGTAAGGCTGAGGGCGACTGTTGGCAAAATTAAGTGCCAGCCGTAATCGAGGATTTGGCCCCACCAAGGTAAGTCTGCGTGGTCGATGCTTGTCATTCCTCCGATGGGAAACAGAGGCGAAGTATTCTGAGCAAAAAATAGCAGCAGCAAGGCTGTGATAAAGCTCGGAAATCCTTGTCCGGTGTAGCTGACTACTTGCAAAACTCGATCGGCTGTGCGGTTTTGATTGACGGCCGCGACAATTCCCAAAGGAATCGCGATCGCCCAAGTCACAATCAAAGAGGCGATCGCCATCAATAACGTCGCCCGTACCCGTTCCCACAGCAGCGAAGCTACGGATCGCTGATACACAAAACTCGTGCCAAAATTCCCCCGCGTCACAATTTGTTGCAGCCACCGCCAATACTGCACAATAGCTGGTTGATCTAAGCCGAACTGCTGTTCGAGTTGCTTGAGTGTTTCCGGCGAAATCTTGGGATTTTGGCTCAAAGTATCCAAGTAATTTCCCGGTGCTAGCTCAATAATTGCAAAACAAAGAGCCGATGCCAAAAATAGGGTTAAAAGTGCCTGCAACAGTCGCTTGAAAACATAAGTAAGTGTCTCGCTGCTAAACAGAGAACTCAACCCTCGCGAATTTTGATTCAATTTAAGAGAAGTCATAGGATTTTAGATTTTAGATTTTAGATTTTAGATTGAGTAATTGTGAATCGCTCATAAATACCAGGGTGGGAAACACGGGCTTACATTTGCATTCTTTTTTCTAACTGGTATCATTAGTTCATTCTTATACCAATCCTAAATCATTTGTGAATTTCTTACTACCGAGCGAGGGGGTTCGGGAAGGGTTGGGGTGGGGTATAACATTCACGACTCCTGCAAGGATTGCTATATATGCAAATCCGGTTACATCGGAATTATACTCAAGGGAGCTGAGTGGAACGATCGCACTGCACTCCGAAAATTATTATTCCGATGCAAAGGTCAACGATATTATTTGTCAGTAGTTTTTATTCAGCAGTCAACAGTTAACAGTTAACAGTTAACAGCCAACACTTAACTGACTAATACTCCACTAGCGTAACAATTGGCACATCCGGCAATTTCTGCCTGCCGCCCAAAGCCTGCAATTCGATGATAAAAGCAAAACCGACAAGCTCGCAACCCGCTTGCTCCAACAACTTAGCCGTCGCCGCCGCTGTTCCGCCAGTCGCGATTAAATCGTCCACAATCAGGACTCGGCTACCGGATGTCATCGCATCTCGGTGCATCTCCAGTCGATCGACACCGTACTCCAACTCGTACTCAGCAAAATGAACCGCACCAGGCAGTTTCCCCGGTTTGCGGACAGGAATAAAGCCTATTCCCATTTTATAAGCCAAAGGCGCGCCAAAGATAAAGCCCCGCGATTCCATGCCCACCACATAGTCAACAGACAGTTCTGAGCATTTTTCGGCTAAGCTGTCAATGGTGTAGCTCAGCCCTTGCGGGTCGCGCAGCAAAGTTGTAATGTCTCGAAACATAATTCCCGGCTTCGGGAAATCAGGAATGTCGCGAATTAGAGATTTGAGATCCATAAGCTTGCAGATCCGGGTTGAAGGTAACGAGGCATCAAAAATGCTACAATAATAACGTCAAAATTTAAAATATTAAAAATAAAAATTTAAACTAAGAGCTTCTTTAATTTTTATTCTTTAATTGCTTAATCCTTTACCTACTATGTAAACAAATGTCATAATTCCCTAACAACAGGGTTGAATATCAAGATTTGTCACCCTAAGATCTAAAGTCAAAAATCTAATATCTAAAATCCAATGATCAAGTTGGCAGCACGAGTGGGTGAGGTTCCTCCTTCCATAACCTTGGCGATCGCAGCTAAGGCTAAAGCCATGAAGGCCGAAGGGATTGATATCTGTAGTTTGAGTACGGGAGAACCCGACTTTGATACCCCCGAACACATTAAAGCAGCGGCAAAACAAGCTTTAGACGCCGGGAAGACTAAGTACGGCCCTGTGGCTGGGGAACCGCAGTTAAAAGCTGCGATCGCCCGCAAACTCCTATCCGACAACAATCTCAACTATCAACCGGAAAATATCATTGTCACCAACGGCGGCAAGCATTCGCTCTACAATCTGATGATGGCTCTGATCGACCCGGGAGAGGAAGTAATTATTCCGGCTCCCTACTGGCTGAGCTACCCAGAAATGGTGAAACTCGCCAGCGGCAAGCCAGTAATTGTACGGACAGATGCTTCTACAGGATATAAAATTACACCGGAACAACTGAGTGGAGCGATTACTCCCAAAACCAAGTTATTTGTACTGAATTCGCCTTCTAACCCCACGGGAATGGTGTACACTCCGGCCGAAATCAAAGCACTGGCCGAGGTGATAGTCGATCGAGATATTTTAGTCGTTGCTGACGAGATTTACGAAAAAATTATATATGACGGCGCTCAACACGTCAGCATCGGTTCCCTAGGCAAAGAAATCTTCGATCGCACCCTGATCAGCAGCGGTTTTGCCAAAGCTTACTCGATGACAGGCTGGCGAGTCGGTTATTTGGCCGGACCGAGCGAATTAATCAAAGCCACCAGCACCATTCAAGGTCACAGTACCTCAAACGTGTGTACCTTTGCACAGTACGGCGCGATCGCAGCTTTGGAAAGCAGCCAAGAGTCTGTCGAAAAAATGCGTCAAGCTTTTGCCCAAAGGCGTCAGGTAATATTTGAATTACTCGATGCTGTCCCCGGAATTAGCTGCATCAAACCAGACGGCGCTTTCTATATGTTTGTCAACATCAGCAAGACAGGAATGAATTCTCTGGAATTTTGCGACGCTTTCTTAGAACAGCAGCAAGTAGCAGTTATTCCGGGGATTGCCTTTGGTGCAGACGACCACATTCGCTTGTCTTACGCCACCGATTTAGGCACAATTAAAAAAGCCGTAGAAAGGCTCGATAGATTTGTGCGCAGCATCTAAAAAGTAGTGGTCAGTCATTAGTCATTGGTCATTAGTTATTGGTTATTGTTAGCAACTCACTAATGACTGCTGACTCATAGCTGCTGACTAATGACTGGTGACTAAAGCTGTTTTGTCATAATTTCCTTCAGCAAATCCAGCCCCTTCTTAACTCGCCGAGAAACAGTCACCGCACTGATACCCAAGCGTTCGGCCGTTTCCTTCTGCGTCAAATCGTAGAGAAAAACAAACTCCAATATCTCGCGAGTCCGTTTTTCCAACATAGCCAAAGCTTGCTGTAGGCGGATTTGATCCTCTTGCGCCAACTGAAAACTCCGATACTTGCTATCGGGAACCAATTCTCCCAGACAAGTAGCCCCCTCATCTTCATCTTGCACCGGCGCGTCCAAACTCAGAGGCGATCGGTTGAGATGGGCCAACTTAATTTCTTGCCATTCTTCTACAGAAACCTCAAGCACTGCTGCTACTTCAGCATCCGTAGGTTTGCGGTTGAACTGCACCTGCAAATCCTTGATCGCTGCTACAGATTTGCGTTCCAGGGACAGCCAGTGGCGGGGAATTCGCACAGAAGGGCTTTTGTCCCGCAAGTAGTGTTGAATTTCGCCCCGAATGTAGGGAATTGCAAAGGAACTAAAAGCGTGTCCCTTCGACAGATCAAATCGCTCGATCGCCCTGATCAACCCAATACACCCTACTTGCAGCAAATCGTCGTAGCTTTCACCGCACTGGTTGAGCCAGTGGTAAACTTCTTTTCTCACGAGTCCAATATTCAGTTTAACTAACTGATTGCGGATTTCATTCGATCCAGAAAGTTGGTACTCGCGCAACAATTGCAAATTTTCGCTTTTTAGCTCGTTCGGCACTGTGGTAGACATAGCTGCATAAGGGTTGGTAGAGCAGAGGACTGATTTTGCTTCAGATCTAGTTTCCAATCTAGTCTAAAAAAATTCATCTAAAAAATTTGGTAAGTTAAAAACGAGGGCGTCTTTAGACCTGAGAGGGAAACGACGCGGGGATTTCCCTAAGCGAGTGAATCTTTCCATTACCGGGGGATTGCTAGATTCGGTGTACTTTTATAGTGTACTTTCACTCTTGACCATTACTCTCAAATTTTGCAACGGGCGATCGCATAATGGCTTTGCTCTTTCTCGCCTCTATCTGAGGGATAATATTAGCTTGCGCCTTAATTAACGGCCGGTACTATATCTAGGACACTGACTTAACCCAATAAATCTGTTTTATCCTAAATTTCGCGATTCAAGGAACTATGCGAAGCATCCCCTGGTAGGTCTTTAACTCTTACCGTTAACGTAGTAAACGAGGTACTGAGTCTAGTCAACTGTGGTTTAAGCCAAAAGCCCGAAGCAAGCCTATCTTTAGACCAGGGTCGTTGACCTTGATTGTAGTGTAATCCTAGCACGTGAACCAAGCTGACGGTCAACGGAGTACCGTTAGACCGCAGGCTTCTTTTTCCCTTGACGCAAGGGCTGTTTTGAGTTACCCAGAACCACCGCCACTTTCTTCATTACTGTTTCCACGTCCCAGAAAGTACATTCAAAATCACGATGCTCGCGAAATATAATTAGCCCGGATCGCCAACAAACAGAACCGCCACGCCTTCGATCGAGAGGTGTGGATTCGGGGTACCAAGGTTCCCCAAGCGCCTCCTTTAACTCCCCTCTAAATACACGCCTTGCACGAACCGGCTCATAGTTAATAGGTGCGATAGCGGACACACCCTTTTAACTTTGGGAAGGTGCACGCGATCTAGGGGGATTATCCCAAGTTCTTCGGCAATCGGCCGAATTTTAGCAGGTATTCCGCAATCGGCACAATCCAGAATCTAACCGGGATTTTTTAACACTAAATTATAATCTCAAAGCTGTTTAAATACAATACTTTAATTAATTAAAAGTCCCCACTTAATAGCTTGCGACTGACCAGAATGAAATCATAAATTTAGTCATTAGTCAACAGTCTTAAGTTATATTGCTCAAGACTGTTGGCTAATGAAGGGCGAGCAGTAGCTTTAGGGCAAAAAACTGCTCAAGTTCGATCGATCCAGAAAGGGAATTTTACGATACAGAAGGCTCAATGCGAGCGTAAAACAAACCCCGAATTTTCACGTCCAGAGCGGGTCTAGCTCCCAAATCAGTATCAGAAGGCTGCGTGCTCTCAAAAATCCCGCCGATTTCGCCAGTGCCGCTGTTGACTTTAGCAACTTGGAGAGAAATTTTGCCCGCCTTGGCGCGGGTGTCAGCCACCTTAACATTAGCCCGCACACGTTTGGAATTGTCAGAAGCCGGAAGCGCTACAGCATTGTCATAGCCAGTCGATACCCCGCGACCTTTAGGGTCTAAAAAGCCTGCGCTGCGGTAAGAAGGAACGTTAAACTCGCCTTTCAAATCGGTCGAAGTATTGATAGCAACCACTCCGGGTTCGGAACTGGCTACCAACTCTTTAATAGTGAACAAGAAAGGTACTTGCTCTCCGCCGGGTAATTGAATCGTAATTGCTTGAAAGTCCAAGCCGTCCTCTTCTTTGAAAGTCAAAGTCCCGTCATTACCCACCTTGAGCGTACCTTGAACTTGGTCAATGCTCGACGTGAACCGCGTCAGCAATTTACCAGGCACAAATTCCGCCTCTTGGCGTTTGTTTGCTGGTTCTTCCTTCACAAAATAAGTTGTCGGCTGCAAACACAAACCAGTCAGTTTATAGGTGCCGCCCGCTTCGATGGGGATCGATCCCCGAGAAGTTTCTGCCAAGCTAGGGCAGTTATTAGCCAATCCTGTACCTCTAATCTCGTCGTAGGTGAGCAACTCGGTAGTCGCCACCGTCGTGTCAGGAGCAGAAGAACAAGCAACCAGCGCACTCATGCAAAATGCTAAAAGTGCAACTATTAAAGCACGATATTTCATAAAAAAATTCGGTAAGTGGGTTCCTCAGCCTCTTTAGACGCTGAGAGGGAAACGGATCGACGGTTTCAACCGCCGTGAATCTTTCCATTACACGGGGATTGCTAGATTCGGTGTAATGAATGTAGTGTACTTTCACTCTTGACAATTACCACCTCAAACAGAGCAACCCGCTCACGCATAATGTTTGCTCTTTCGAGCGTAATTGAGAGGGGTAGAAGAGACGACCTGCCAGGTCGTCTGTACTGCGCCTTAGTTAACGGCCGATACTATATTTAGGACACTGACTTAACCCAATAAATCTGTTTAATCCTAAATTTCGCGCTTTAAGGAACTATGCAAAGCCTCCCCTGGTAGGTCTTTAACTCTTACCGTTAACGTAGTACGCAGGTACTGAGTCTGGTCAACTGTGATTCAAGCTTTCAGGCCCGAAGCCAGCGTGTCTTTAGACCAGGGTCGTTGACTGCCAACCTCAATATCCAACATCGGATTATAGTGAACAAACCTGACGGTCAACCGAGTACCGTTCGACGGCAGGCTTCTTTTTCCCTGGAGGCAAGGGCTTTTTTGAGTGACGTAGAACCACCGCCACCTTCTTCATTACTGTTTCAAGGTGCCAGAAAGTACATTCAAAATCACGGTGCTCCCGAAATATAATTGGCCCTTTCGCCAACAAAGGACGGCTACGCCTTCGATCGAGAGGCGTAGGTTCGGGGTAAGTAAGGCCGGGGCGCCTCCTTTAACTCCCCTCTAAATACACGCCCTGGGCGAACTGGCTGATAGTTAAGAAAAAGCCCTACTTCGAGCAAAATATAATTGCCCACCTGCAGGCACAGCCAGCGCTTTGGGCAGCATTTAGATCCCGATCGCTCGCTTCACCGACACCGGCATTGACTCACAAAATCAAGCTAGTGAGAGTGAAAATAAGCAAGAACTTATGATTTCTCAATCATGTTCGGATCGCAGCCCAATACACATGGTACGACGGGTTGTGCTCTTTTCCTGACTTGGACTGCAAATTAATATTGCTTAAGTCAACCTACTTAAGTTACTTTGCTTATGACCCCGAATGGCGATCGCGACTAGCTTGATTAGTCGGCTGACCAAAAGGCTGGGGACAAACGCCTTGTAGATTTCAAAGGAAGCAGCGGTATGGACAACGGCAAAGATTTAGAGTCAGAAAAGTTGCAGTCTCAAATGCACTCGCTGACAGAGGCGATTCGGACTTTAGCCGAAAGTTGTCAGGGAGACAGTCTGCTGCTTTTGGCCCTGCTGCGGACCCTGGAAGCTTCGCACCGGGAAATTCGGGACGGTTTATTTCAATCGTCTTTTCCCGACAACCGCCAAGCACTTTACAAACTACTCAAGAATATTGAAGCCAATGGCGGCTGGCCTTACATCCACCGCATGAAACTTCGATCGCTCTTGGGGTACACCCAACAATTATCTCCCCTAGAAGATTCTCCAGCCGAGTCGCCACAAGACTCGACCGAGACTCCGCAAGGTCTTAAATAGTTTTGAGTTTTGAGTTTTGAGTGCATAAGTGCATGAGTTTTCAGATACATTTAACGCGGTAAATCTAGGAATTCACCGAAATCTACTGTGTATTGCAGATCGGGCATCGGTTTTAGCGGTGCCTGATAGGGAGGTATCTCTCAAAGCTTTCAACAAAATATTGAAAGCGCTATTCAATGCGTTACGTTTTTGGCTCCCGATCCGTTACGCTTACTACGAAACTTTTTCGCTTAGTCCGATGCTGAGCGCGCGCTGGTTTTAAACCGTAGCCTATCCGATTATATACTACCAATGTCTACCCTTATCTTCTAGGAGAAGACAAGAATTTGTTTACTATACGAAAACAGTTGCGAGTTAATTCACTCACTCGCAACTGGCTTTCAGCAGCGAATCGATTAGGAGAAGACAAGAATTTGTTTGCTATACGAAAACAGTTGCGAGTTAATTCACTCACTCGCAACTGGCTTTCAGGAGCGAATCGATCGCGCCTAGAACCCAAAATGTGGTGTAGGAGCTAAGGGTATCGGGTTCTGCACCGTCGGAAAAAATATCGGCGCCGGCCCGGGCATTGGCAATAGTCCGGGAGTCGGCGTGGGGGGGGCGATCGAACTAATTAACCGCAGGGGCGAATCAGGCACGCTAACTGTCGGCGGATCCGGAATCCTCGAAGCAGTCGGCGTCGGAGTTGGAGCCGGAGTTGGAGTCGGAGTCGGAGTTGGAGTCGGAGTCGGAGTCGGTGCTGCTGTGGGAGTCGGCGTCGGCGTCGGAGTCGGTGCTGCTGTGGGAGTCGGAGTTTCCGTCGGAGTCGGAGTCGGAGTCGGAGTCGGAGTTTCCGTCGGAGTCGGAGTCGGAGTTGGAGTTGGAGTTGGAGTCGGAGTCGGAGTTGGAGTTGGAGTTGGAGTTGGAGTTGGAGTTGGAGTCGGAGTCGGAGTTGGAGTCGGAGTTGGAGCGGGAGTTGGAGCGGGAGCTGGAGCCGCAGTTGCAGCCGCAGTTATATCTGTAGTTGTGGTTGTAACTGTGGTTGTAACTGTAGTCGTAGTTGGTCTGGGGGTACCCGTCCCAGTCACACTGATAAAATCAGTGGCCTCGATTAGCGTCGCCGGAGTGTCTGTCAAAATTGCTAAAAGCTTGCCGTCGATCGTAATTACTGTATCCCTGACATTTGCACCGTTACCTTGCCGAATTTGCAGTTGAGCGAAAGATAAATTGCTCGGCAGTCCAAAGAAATCCTCTGCCTCATTGTAATCAGTAATTAAAGCCAAGCTGCCAGGCCCGGCTCCCAATCCAAAGACATCGCTGCCGCTGCCGCCAGTCAGAGTATCCGAACCCTCACCTCCGATCAGAGAATCATTACCCTCTGCTCCAAATAAATTGTCATTGCCGAAACTGCCCAAAATTGTATCGTCGCCGATACCTCCGGCCAAGGAGTCATCGCCAAAACCGCCGTCGAGACCATCATTACCTTTGCCACCAAACAGGAAGTCATTACCTTCATCTCCCAGTACCGAGTCGTCGCCTTCATCGCCGCGAAGGGTATCGGAACCGCTGCCGCCAAAAGCTGTATCGTTAGCCTTGCCGCCGAATATCTGGTCATTACCCGCGTCTCCAAAGAGCGAATCGTTGTCGGCATTGCCGTACAAAGTGTCGTCGCCCTCCTCGGCGGTCAAGTAATCGTTGCCGCTACCGCCCAACATTTGATCCCTGCCGCTACCGCCGTTGAGAGAATCGTTCCCCAAATCCCCGTAGAGAAAGTCGTCATCAGCATTCCCGAACACGGAATCGTCGCCGTCAGCCCCTGTGAGCGTGTCGTTGCCAGTACCGCCGGCAATCACATCCGAGCCTGCGTTGCCAAAAATTAAGTCGTCCCCAGCGTCTCCCAGCACGCTGTCTATCCCGTCGTTGCCTTCGAGGATGTCGTTGCCCAAACCGCCGCGGATCAAGTCGTCGCCGTTCCCGCCGAGAGCAAAATCGCGGCCTTGGTTGCCAATGAGTTCGTCATTTCCTTCACCGCCAACCAGCGAATCTGCTCCCTCAGCTCCAAGAAGCTGGTCGTTGCCGGCGTCGCCCTCTAGGGTGTCATCTGCTCCCGCACCCAGGAGCGTGTCATCGCCATCTAAGGCGCGAATTCGATCGCTCAGCGGAGTTCCTAGGATAAAGTCGTTGCTGTCTGTGCCGATCAGGTTTGCCATACGGGATACACCGGTCCTCTATAAAATAAATTGTTTGGAATTATGTTAATCACCTTCGTGACAAGGGATTGCTGCTTGCCTAGGTTAGCATAGTTGAGATTTTGGTAATCTGGTCTTGGGCGCAGGAAGTTTTGCCCCTGTCCGGAGTGGGGATCGGGGCTGGTATAATGCCCGATCGGCAATCTAATTTAGTTATTATGGATTTTTTCAAATACAAATTAGTCGATCGGACTCAAGGAACTCAAACTCGACAAACAAAAGGAGGAAGAAGGAAAAATGAATAACCTTTTTCCTTCTTCCTCCTCCTCAAACTTTTACTTCAGATACCACTTTGAAACAAGAATCCAACTGTAGGCCCGTGTTCCAAATCATGATAGTCATCTGTCATATAGCCTTTCTCAGTAACATGAGGTGCTCTCGCGGGCATAGGGCATAGGGCAT
>JAUBOM010000352.1:0-1665 GCA_036700245.1 Microcoleus vaginatus BM001213989 | reverse complement strand
TTTGTGCCGTGATTTGCGGTGCTGATACATGGGTGGATATCGAAAGTTACGGGCGAGCTAAATAGGGCTTGCTGGATAAGTGCAGAAAGGTTACACGGCCTGGTTATGTGATCGTGCGCTCGAGAAAAGTGTGCAAGATAAACAGGTAAAATAGTACAAAACCTTTGCATCACCCAGTGAGAGCGTGTACAGAAAAGCTGAGCTTGCTCCCCCCTCACCCTCCGACTTTGAACTCCCCTCATGTGGAAGGTTGTCACCAGATAACCGTTGGGTAAAAATGGCAGAACTCATCCCGTGGTCAGAATTTGAAGCAGAATATGCTAAAAACTTCCCCACAGAAATGGGGGCACCCGCCAAATTGTTTAGGATGGCATTGGGGGCATTAATCATCAAAGAAAAACTCTTAATTAGCGATAGGGAAACAGTAGAACAGATTCGCGAAAACCCGTATCTACAATACTTTATCGGTCAATCAACCTACAGTAATGAACTACCATTTGATCCATCACTATTAGTTCACTTTCGGCAACGAATTAGTCCCAGCTTAATTAATAAAGTGAACGAACGCATGGTCGAAAAAATGCGCTCCATCACCCCAGTTAAAACCGAAAAAAAAAAAGGATTCGGACGCCAAAAATGAGTCGCCCAATCAAGGAAAATTAATCATAGATGCCACCTGCGCCCCAGCCGACATTAGCTATCCAACGGACTTAGGACTATTAAATCTTGCCAGAGCCCATACAGAAAAAATTATAGATATCCTGTATAAACAGATCAAAGGGAAAAGCAATAAAAAACCAAGAACATACCGTAATCTAGCTAGAAAAGACTACTTAGCAGTAGCGAAACAAAGAAGACCATCCCGAAACAAAAAAAGACAGGCAATTAAAAAACAACTTCAATATATCAAAAGAAACTTGGCTCATATTGAACAGCTAATCCAGTCAGGTGCCACCCTGGAAAATCTGAATAAAAAGCAATATAAAACCTTGCTAGTCCTCACAGAGGTCTATCGGCAACAGCAAGGGTTATTTGACAATAATAAACAGAGTGTTGAGGATAGAATAGTAAGTTTAAGCCAACCCCACATCCGTCCCATAGTCAGAGGAAAAGCCGGAAAAAACGTTTAGTTTGGAGCCAAACTATCAGCGAGCTGCTTTGAAGGATATGTATTTTTACACCGGATGAGCTGGGATAATTTTAACGAATCAGGGGACTTAAAAGCACAAGTAGAAGCTTATTATAGATTCACAGGATACTATTCAGAGTCAGTTCATGCAGACCGCATTTATCGTACAAGAGAGAACCGAGCTTGGTGCAAAGAAAGAGGAATTAGAATTAGTAACCCGCCCCTGGGAAGACCACCAGTAAATGTCAGTAAGGAAAAAAAAAGCAAGCCGCATATGATGAGGGTATTAGAAATGCAATTGAGGGGAAGTTTGGTCAAGGTAAACGCAGATTTAGCCTCGATCGCATCATGGCAAAACTTGATAAGACTTCACAGACAGCTATTGTATCACTTTTTTAGTCATGAACCTTTCTACCTGGTGGCGCCGGGTTTTTTGTGTGTTTTTATGCCATTCTGGGAAAACAATGCCTGTTTTTGCCTTTAATACCAAATCCGGTTATGATAGACTACTTATAATCACATAAAAATAAAAAGCG
>JAUBOM010000155.1:0-16455 GCA_036700245.1 Microcoleus vaginatus BM001213989 | reverse complement strand
AGCCGTCATTCCTCCCACCACTGGCGGCACATTACCAGCGATTCGGCCGCCGTTATTCTCAGGGAAGCTTGCAAGCGTGTCGGCATTGAGGGAGCCTCTACCCACAGCTTCCGGCGCACGGCTCTCACCCAGATGAGTAACGCAGGCATCCCGCTGCGTGTAATTCAGCAAGTTAGCGGCCACCGCACCCTGACAGAGTTGCAGAAATATTTAGAAGTCAGCGATGCCCAAGTCAGGGGAGCCGTGAGCGCTTTATCTATGCTTTCCTATGGCGGGAAACAGAGGTTTCACGACAAAGAGCCTGAGTTGCCCGGACTGCGGTCAATCCAACCCCCAGAGAACTTAAAAAGTCACGTTGTTGATGCTGACTAGCCCTTTGTTGAGAATAAACGCAACCTGTAATCTGTTGTACTTAGGAGCTATGTCTATTTGTCATTGAGATATCTTGCTAGTTCTGAAACTTCCCCGGCGCGCTGCCAGTCCGCTTCTCCCCGTCTAACTTTTGTGCGAGCCGTAATGTTCTGAATTTCCCAGAGTTGTAATTTGGTGTACGGGCCCTCGGCTTTACCCGATCGGAATACGTACCAGTCAGCAACTTCGGGGGTTGCTTGTCTTACAACGGGGGTTGCTTGTCTTACAACGGGGGTTGCTTGCCTTACAACGGGGGTTGCTTGTCTTACAGGTCGCATTCGAGTTGCTCCAGCATCAGCGCTCAGTTGGTTAAGTTCTTGTTCTATAGGATTTGGAGCGGGTTCGGTGGAATTCTGCGATCGCCTTTTTTGTTTAGTTGCTTTAGCTGCCCGTCGCCGACGCGCCCACAGATCGCATTGATAAAGTAGAAGCACTGAAGCAACCCACAAGCAAAACACGATAAACCAAACATTTACTAGCGGCTCAAAACCTTGAGACAATACCTCGGTTATCGGTTGGTTAAACTTTGCGCCAGTCATAGCAGCACTAATAAGCGCTGCGACCGTATTTAAAACTTGATAAGTTACAGCATTATCTATTTGGCTTTGTTCAATTTCCTCTGGAGCCGCCGCATAGAAAAGGGAAACCAGGCAAGTTAGGGTAATTATTGCTGCAACCAGAGAAGCTATGAGGGCGTTGATTCCCTCTCTCCAAGAATCCCAGTTTGGCTTATTCCACGCTTTAACTGGCTTGGCAGTGAGAGTTCTCTGGTGTAATTCTTGATGACCGGGAAAAGTTTGAGGATACCAAGTCGCTGCCCACAAAGAAATTGCTGTAAGGCAGTGATGATAAGCGGTCATCCAAGCTGCTGAAGCTGCCCAGCTTCCAAGTAACCAAAAGACAATGCCTCCGCCTGATATGGGCGTTAACTTCGCTAAAAAATTTGAGGTGCCGCCATAGGTTGCGGTTAGTGAGATTGTCCTCAAACATGAGATAGGATGAGGAAACCACGCGGGCCATGATGGAATCTTCATGAGCTTGCAATTTTGATAGGGATAACAAGATTGTCTCAAGCTTTAGTCTCCGTGGTTTATTCAACCTTCCAGGTCAGTGTCTGGGAGGTTGAATCGTTTTTAGCTTCTATGGAGCCAATGTGTCGCGTACCAGCGCCGTACCCAAAAAATAGTTTTCTGCAACCCCTTGACGGTTGTCTAAAAGTTGCCTAGACTGGTTGCATAAGCACTTAAGCAACCGAATAGGCAACCTATGGCAATCCCATCAGTAATACAGGGTTTGGTAGAGACAGAGGACGGAAAGGTATTTGAGCTAGAATCCCCCAAGGGTTCGGCGTGGCTAGAGTCGATCGGCTCTTTCAGGTTTGAGCCAAGCAGCGACAGCAAGCCCTACACAGTTCGCAAGGAATCGGGTATCTACTGGTATGGTTGCAGAAAGATTGCGGGAAAGGTACGCAAAAAATATATCGGCAAATCCTCAGAAGTAACCGTGGCTAAGCTTGAGGAGATTGCAGAAGCTTTAGAGATTCCCCCAGTTCCACGAGCTAACAAGGTTGCAGAAGGAGTTACAGAAGTTGCAGAAGGAGTTACAGAAGTTGCAGAAGGAGTTACAGAAGTTGCACAAGATAGGCTGACAGCCTTAGAATCGCAGGTAGCCAACCTACAGAAAGCAGTTGAAGCTTTACAGGAAGCACTGCCGGGAAAGTTAGAGTCGGGTGATTCTTTGGAGTTGCCCAAGGTTGATAATAAGGTTGCAGAACAGTTGCAGAATGAATTAGGCAACCTAAAAAATGAGAATGAAGATTTAAGGGCTGACTATGACAGGCTTCTAGAATCCAGTACCCATGTGACTAATAAGCTGCGGCAACAAGTGCAGGAATTGCGATCGCAACTTGAGACAGAGCGCGCCGATCGGGAGGAAATTGAAGCGGAACTTGCAGACCTGAAACAAAAACCAGCCACTGCCACCGAGTTGCCAGAAGCGGCCGATCTGCTCAACCAGTTGAAGACCAGACGTAAAAAGTCTACTGCCAGCTTGGCAGACATCGAAACGATTTTAGAGATGATGGAGGAGTTCTGAGACGACACATCCCAGCGACTTTAGGAATCAGGGCCCCTAAGGGGGCTTTTCTCACACAAAACTTTACAGCCGTCTCTTGACAAAGTGGCTGAGATACTGCGATCGTAAGTATTAAGGAAGATTGAGGCGCGACTGCGCGGTGCTACTAACACCGAACAAGTCACGACTTCCCCAAACGTTGTCGAAAAACGCTTGGAGCGGATTTATTATGCCAAAAAATGACGCGACCCCGGAAGGGAGATCGCAAAAATTAACGTCGCCAGACATGGTGATGATTGATCGTAAAACTTGTCGCGAGCTCGGCAAGCTGATAGGGAATAGCATTGACCAACTGCAAACTATTCGCCGTTGCGAAATTATGCTGACTTCGCTCGAATACCACCTCTCCGAGTTGGCAGATGATAGGGAGCTGGACAAGAGCTTCGATATTGACAAAGGCATTTTGCTTCTGAAATATTGGCTTGATGTTGTCCCAGGACATCAGACTGAGATGAGTGGGTGGCTGGAAAGAGCTTTCGAGACTCTCCAAGTTGCTTTGGCCGCTAATGAGCTAGGGAGGGGCAATGAATAAACCTATTGTCAGCCACCGCCGGATTGACCAACTCAGGGCGATCGCTTCTGACTGTGGCTTTACAAGCGAAGACGCCAAGCGGTTCGGCAAGCTTTCAAGAACTGCTACGTGGGAAGCGTTGCTAGAAACCTATGACATTCCTCCGCAAGTTGTAGACGTTGTAGACAGTCAAGCTCAATCGCTTGACACAGAGGATAGTCTTGCTCCTGGGCTTAGAATCCTGGGGCTGGATATTTGCAAAAACTCTGTTGTGGGGTGTCTCTTGACTCGACGGCCGACACAGCCTCGGGATGCTTATCATTCCTTGGAATTTTCCAAATTGAAAGCTGATGTTGCAGGAATCAAGCAGTTGCTGGAACTTAAGCCTGATGTGGCTCTGATGGAACCCACAGGAGTCAATTACCAACGACTCTGGGGTGTTCAGCTTATAAAAGCTGGTGTAGAGGTGCGACTTGTCTCAAATAACAAATTGCCAGCTTATAGGAAAACCCTCGACCTTCCAGACAAAGACGATGAAGCAGATGCTCTTGCTCTCGCCTGCTACTTCTTCGACTACCAGCACCTTCCCCGTCGATTTTTACAGGTGCGTGACGCTGTTACCGTCCGCGTCCGCGAGCTCTGCTTGCGACTTTCTCATTACAACCGTGTGCAGTCGCCCATAATCAATCGCCTGAGACAAGATTTGGCTTGGCAGTTTCCGGAAGT
Organism: Microcoleus vaginatus BM001213989; assembly: GCA_036700245.1. Lineage (GTDB taxonomy): Bacteria > Cyanobacteriota > Cyanobacteriia > Cyanobacteriales > Microcoleaceae > Microcoleus. The sequence goes on along the minus strand of JAUBOM010000155.1, from coordinate 12,674 downwards.
CATGAATGTGCGTTCAATTCTCGGAGCGGATGACAATTTACCACCTCTGCTATGGGGATGGATAGCAGGCGAACGGAACTCTGCAAAGTACGATCGCCTTTACGACCTGAGCGTAGGGTCAGGTATTGAAGACGAAACGAGATTTGCCGCCAAGATGTATTGCGACCTGGCACTGCAAGAACGACTGATAGAGACAGAACTTGCGAACCTGATCGAGGCGGATGTGCGGTTTCTGCCTTATCGCAGAGTGTTTGCCCGTTTTGGTTTCGGGCTACGAACTCAAGCACTCATTCTCAGCCAAATCTTTCCGATCGAAAACTTCTTTGGCGAGAACGGCAAACCTGAGATGATCGTCACGAAAGGGCGCAATTCCAAGAAGCCCACGAAAAAGCGTCGTAGCGAGGCGCGCTTTATGAAGTGTCTTGGTGTCGCACCTACGCGCCAGTGGTCTGGTGATGAGCAGAAAAAGGCATACCAATCAGGTAGCGATATTTGTAGAGTCGCGCTGTGGCAATGGATATTCACTCGGATTGAACCACAAAGGACGCGGCTCCATAACCCGACAGTAGATAAGCTATCTGCTTATTTCCTGGAAGCCAAAAACCAAAAGCAACCGATTCGACTTGTCCGTTCACGCTTGGCGGCCAAAACTGTCCGGGCGCTTTGGCGTGAGCTCGTGGCTGAAATTGTTTGGGGTGCTGTAGACAGCGTGCTAGACGATTAGGAACGTGGGCAGGGAGGGGAGCCGGCTTATGGCCCGCCCCCCAGCCGCGCCGTTGAGTTCACCTGGCTGTGTGATACCCGGTATACACCCAAAAATGAGACAAAAAAGGTTGAGTATAAAGGCTTAATTAGCACTCGTTGTGAGGAGTATCCAAAGGCGGCAGCCCAAAATACAAAGCTGCTGAAGCTGAGTATAAACGCCTAATCGGGGAATAGTTGTTTAAAGTTATTTCCCGTGAAACCTAATAGGTTTCCTAAAAGTTAGCAAGCGTACTATCGGTGAGTAGTTCCAACACGTATGTTCTTTTCGGAAACCCATAGGGTTTCGGGTGGTGTTCAACGTATGTTCATCCTCGAAGCGGGAGGAAGCGTGCAACATTCTAAACCTGTAGGGTTTGTTAGTATACTCCAACCCCTACCCTGTCCATGTTTCGCGCAAGACTCATTCGTCGCCCTTAAGGAAGCACCAAACCTATATCAGGCTTATATTTCATCCACTTGGGTGTTATACGGAACGCTAGGGTTCCGCCGTATTGCATCAAGCGACCAAACACAGACTCAAATGGAAGCTATGTTTCCTTACTCTCCAACTGAAACTAGAGTCATCTGTAAAATCTTGGCAAGCTTGCCCGCTGAATCATATCTAGAGCTTGACTTAACTCGCGACCAGTTCCGCTATTGGTGTGGCAATAAATCAATAATGCTAGAGGTAGCAGAACACTGGAGAGCCTTACACACAGGCGATACAGAGCCTCTCTCCTCTGCCTCTAGTAACGATTACCGCACCCAAAAGATATGGCTGGTTACTGTGATGTGGCAGCGACTCTGGGAAATGACCATTGCTTGCTTCCCCGGCTGCGAGTGCATCGCTGAGCTTCTGAATATCTCGTTCTTATTTAGGACGCCCCTGGAACTGTTTGCCCATATCTTGGTGGAATCAGCCAATGGAGAATTTGAAATATGCCTTCAGCCCTACGTTGAGATTTCATCGCCCAAGGCAGAGAAGGATCTGAAATGGTTGGCAAAAAACCCATCTTTTGAGGAGTTAAAGCAGCAATGGGATACCAAACCCGGAAAAAAGAAGCTAGAGCGTATGCAGAAAGAAACAGAGGCCTTCTTGCGTCAATCAGGGGGGGCTAACTTCTGGCTTAATTTTGTCTTGCTGACTGGACTTGTTCTCAGCCAGTACAAACAGAGCAATGCCTTTGTTAAGTCGAGCGTGGAAGCTTACAACCAGTCGATTGCAAACTTGGCAAAGCTGGACGCCAAGCGGTATCACACAGCGCCCTCGCCTTGCTGGCACAACGGCGTTAAGAAACGGGGCAATAAAGACGGGACTTACTCATAATTCCGTTACAAATCTTGATAACCGTCCCAAACGTCCTCTCGGTAATCCATTAAGTAGGTTTCTGCTTTAGTCTTATCTTTATGCCAAAGCTCTGGAATCCCACAAAATTAAAACTAAAAAAAGAGCCCAGAATATCCTTACGGATTCCAGAGCCGACAAAATTAAAACTTACCGTCAGTCTATAGGTTTTTTTGAATTTTTCAAACAAACTTCTAGCAATTTCCAAAAGGGATGTCTGGGCCACATCCTACAATGACCCAAACAGATTCTAGTTTACACAAAGTATACCCAGTTGGTCAAAAGTTTACTATACAAGATATAGAAAACTTCGCCTATCAAGACTGCGTGGTCAAATCAGGTGTTGACCCTGATGTTTATCACCTTAACTTTGACCCTGCGAGCGGAACCGCTGCATATGAGCAAAATTACGGCGACAGCGACAAGACCACCAACAGCGGCGGCAGTATAGAAGCGACTCGAAATCTTGCCCGGTGTACCGGAAGTCCGGGATATTTCCTTGGCAACAACTTTTACCTACTATCCGACCTAGCCGGAGACACAAAAGCGGCCAGATACGGGATTATCAAATCAAAAGGAATTTACCGACCGGAGGGCCCTCCTGCGTATGGCTGGATAGGTAACAACCGCTTTCGGCAATTAGGCGGGGCACCAATCGCTCTCGACCTGAATAAAAGTACAGGCGTGTGGGAACCTCGCAGGTATCACCAGCCAAAGGGCAAGCCCTTAGAAATATTTTTTCCTCGCATTACCGTCCGCGTTTGGAAATTAGTAGCCGAAAAAGCTGGCTTATCAATGCCAGAATTCCCGGTAATCGGGCTGAAAGGAGAAGCGATCGGATTCTGGGAATGGGTAGAAAATACCAATTGTCCGGTAATCCTGACAGAGGGGGAGAAGAAGGCAGCGGCGCTAATTAGTCGGGGGTACGCGGCGATCGGACTGCCGGGAATTACGACGGGCTATCGAGTTACCGAGCGCGGGGAATTTGTAAAACTAGCAGACGGCACAGAATATCAAAAAGCGACGGCATGGGAACTGCACGAAGCGCTGCAAAAGTTCGACACCCCAGGGCGCGAAATCACAATTCTTTTTGACTACCGCGACGGGGATTATTCCGAGAATCCAGAATTTAAAGCAGCCACCACTACGGCAAAATTGCTCAAGAATGCGATCGCAAAAGTTGCACAGTTGCCGGGCCCTGATAAAGGTGTTGATGATTTCTGTGTTGCCGGCGGGGATGTTGACGCGGTAATTCTGGCCGCTAGAAGCATTGATGAGATTCAAAAGCAATTTTTCCTGTGGCTCAGCAAGGAAAATAGGAAAAAAGCTTGGGAGCTGACTTACCCGATCGCTTGGGAGTGCAACCAGCGTTATCTTGATATCCCCTACCCTAAGTCAGGACTCATCTGCATCCGATCGCCCAAAGGTACGGGGAAAACTCACGCGCTCAGACAGTTAGCCGCTAAAGCTCAAGCCGAAAACCGTAAAGTTTTAGTTGTGACTCACCGAATCGTTCTCGGTCGGGCAATCTGCCCAGTTGTCGGGATTCCTTGGATCGAAGAAATGAACAGCGACGGCGATCACAAAATTGAAGGAAACTATCTCGGTCACGGACTTTGCATCGACAGTTTACACCCCACATCTCAGGCCGCGTTCGATCCTCTCGCTTGGGAAGGTGCTCTAATTATTTTTGATGAAGTTGAGCAAATTGATTGGCACGTGCTGAACTCTTCAACTTGCCGGGAAAATCGCCAAGCAATTCTTGCTAGTCTCAAAGTTTTGTTGGCGACCGTGCTGAACTCTGGCGGTCAAGTTATCTTGCAGGATGCTGACTTAAGCAATATCAGCATTGATTTTGTCCGAGAGTTTTCTGGAACTGATGTCAAGCCTTGGGTCGCGGTAAATCACTGGAAACCGTCTGAACCGTGGCAAATAAAATTCTATGATACCCACCACGTCAAGGGCGAAACTCAAGATAATCCATCTGGGCTTCTTAAGGACTCAGTTGATCATGTAACGAATGGGGGCAAAATCTGGGTTAGCACCGATTCTCAAAAAGCTAAAAGCAAACACGGCACTAAAAACCTAGAAAAATATTACCGATCGCGCTGCCCTGGTAAGAAAATCCTCAGAATTGATGCCGAATCCGTAGCCAATCCAGAGCATCCAGCTTACCAGTGCGCTGAGAAAATCAACGAACTAGCGGCGCTCTACGATATCGTAATTTGTTCTCCGTCGCTAGCAACTGGGGTATCTGTTGACTTGCGGGGGCATTTTACCAGCGTGTTTGGCATTTATCAGGGGGCAATCTCTGACAACGAAGTGCGGCAAAGTCTGGCGCGGGTACGGGAACCTGTTGACAGGTTTGTCTGGTGCCGCCAGATTGCAGTATCCAAGATTGGCAACGGTGAATCAAATTATAAGGAGGTGGCAAAATCTACAGAGAAAGATTGTCGCTATAATTTGCACCTGCTCAAGGAGTTTGACTTCGACCTTGACAAAGCTTACAACCCAACAGTTCTCAAGTATTGGGCAAAGTTTGCAGCGCGGATAAATTCGTCTATCTGGGATTTTCGCGAAACTGTGCGCGAAGGCTTGGTCGCCGAGGGACACATTCTCCAAGATTGTGGCGATGATGACCGCGACAGCGCCGGGGAAATTAAAGCTCTGAGAATTATCGGACAAGTTGAGGAAGCCGTTGCCGTGGCAGAGGCAGAGGATATTGATCGGGAGGAATTTGAGAAGCTCGAACAGCAGCGCAGCAAAACCGACACCGAACGGCATCAAGAAGAAAAATTCAGACTGCAGGAAATTTACAAGGCAGAAGTTACGCCAGAGCTCAGGCAGCTTCATCAAGATAAATGGTTTCCAAAAATTCTTCTTGAATATTTGCTTACCCACAACTCAGATTTTTTGTGGATGCGCGATCGCAAAAATATCGACTCCCAAAGAAAGAGCGGCGACGGGCAACTCTGCCTCCAAGATGTCCGGCAACTCATGGGCAAGCTCAAAATTCACGAAGCCCTAAATACTTTGCAGTTCTGCGACCGGACAAAAGAATGGAGCAACAAGTCGCCAGAGATTCTTGAATTTGCAGACAAGGCTTTGAAATTTGCAGCAGACATCAAAATTTTGACGGGCATCACAGTTAGTCCAAAGAAAGTAGCAGACAACCCGATCGGAATTGTCCAGAGCTTTCTTGCCCAACTCGGACTCAAGCTCACAGGCGAGCAGCGGCGCTACGGGGAAGAACGGGTAAGATTTTATAAGTTTGGCGGCGTCGCTTCTGCGAATGTCTTCGACAGGGCAGGCAATAAAATCGGCGAACCTCTCCGGCTGCGAGCTGAGATTTTTAAAAAGTGGAAAGAACGAGACGAACTAGCTTTATTTGAATTCCAGCATCACGGCATCGCAGCGGTTGAGGCTGATGTCACACTAGACCTCAAACCCTCTGCTAGCAAGGTTCAGGTCAAAAATGACTTGTATTTGGGTTCTGTCACAGCAAGTTCTATAGATATAGAGAATATCCCTAGTGTGACAACAAACTCAACCGCAGAACCCCATATAGAAACTTGCCCGGTTTCCGAGAAAGCTTGGGGCTGGTTCCAGAGAAAGCTTGGGGAGTGGATTAAATGCCGGGTGCTGGAGTTTGTTGAGGGCCGCTACCTGCTAGAAGCTAAATCGATGGTTGATGACGGGGTGGCAAGATTCCGAGCCTTTCCCGAAGATTTGAGGTGGGAAGCTCCAATTTGATGTTTAATTGCTGCAAGGAGTTAGGAACATGGCGGTGAAAATAGGCGGGCACGGACAAGCGGCGATTTTGTCTCACGTTGAAATAGAGCTATTGTTTGCCGAGGGATTGCAATCCGATCGCGAACGAGCCTTGTTCGGAGTTTGCCTCTACACAGCGGCGCGAATTGCCGAAGCCTGCTCAATGTTGTCTGAAGATGTCTACACTTCAGGAGGTCGGGTCCGAGCTTCTGTCAACATCCGCAAAGCAGCAACCAAGGGTAAACTAGCAACCCGAACAATTCCAGTGATTGAAGATTTGCGATCGCTCTTGACTGCATGGCAACCCCACGCCGGCCAGATTTACTTATTCCCCAGCCGTCATTCCTCCCACCACTGGCGGCACATTACCAGCGATTCGGCCGCCGTTATTCTCAGGGAAGCTTGCAAGCGTGTCGGCATTGAGGGAGCCTCTACCCACAGCTTCCGGCGCACGGCTCTCACCCAGATGAGTAACGCAGGCATCCCGCTGCGTGTAATTCAGCAAGTTAGCGGCCACCGCACCCTGACAGAGTTGCAGAAATATTTAGAAGTCAGCGATGCCCAAGTCAGGGGAGCCGTGAGCGCTTTATCTATGCTTTCCTATGGCGGGAAACAGAGGTTTCACGACAAAGAGCCTGAGTTGCCCGGACTGCGGTCAATCCAACCCCCAGAGAACTTAAAAAGTCACGTTGTTGATGCTGACTAGCCCTTTGTTGAGAATAAACGCAACCTGTAATCTGTTGTACTTAGGAGCTATGTCTATTTGTCATTGAGATATCTTGCTAGTTCTGAAACTTCCCCGGCGCGCTGCCAGTCCGCTTCTCCCCGTCTAACTTTTGTGCGAGCCGTAATGTTCTGAATTTCCCAGAGTTGTAATTTGGTGTACGGGCCCTCGGCTTTACCCGATCGGAATACGTACCAGTCAGCAACTTCGGGGGTTGCTTGTCTTACAACGGGGGTTGCTTGTCTTACAACGGGGGTTGCTTGCCTTACAACGGGGGTTGCTTGTCTTACAGGTCGCATTCGAGTTGCTCCAGCATCAGCGCTCAGTTGGTTAAGTTCTTGTTCTATAGGATTTGGAGCGGGTTCGGTGGAATTCTGCGATCGCCTTTTTTGTTTAGTTGCTTTAGCTGCCCGTCGCCGACGCGCCCACAGATCGCATTGATAAAGTAGAAGCACTGAAGCAACCCACAAGCAAAACACGATAAACCAAACATTTACTAGCGGCTCAAAACCTTGAGACAATACCTCGGTTATCGGTTGGTTAAACTTTGCGCCAGTCATAGCAGCACTAATAAGCGCTGCGACCGTATTTAAAACTTGATAAGTTACAGCATTATCTATTTGGCTTTGTTCAATTTCCTCTGGAGCCGCCGCATAGAAAAGGGAAACCAGGCAAGTTAGGGTAATTATTGCTGCAACCAGAGAAGCTATGAGGGCGTTGATTCCCTCTCTCCAAGAATCCCAGTTTGGCTTATTCCACGCTTTAACTGGCTTGGCAGTGAGAGTTCTCTGGTGTAATTCTTGATGACCGGGAAAAGTTTGAGGATACCAAGTCGCTGCCCACAAAGAAATTGCTGTAAGGCAGTGATGATAAGCGGTCATCCAAGCTGCTGAAGCTGCCCAGCTTCCAAGTAACCAAAAGACAATGCCTCCGCCTGATATGGGCGTTAACTTCGCTAAAAAATTTGAGGTGCCGCCATAGGTTGCGGTTAGTGAGATTGTCCTCAAACATGAGATAGGATGAGGAAACCACGCGGGCCATGATGGAATCTTCATGAGCTTGCAATTTTGATAGGGATAACAAGATTGTCTCAAGCTTTAGTCTCCGTGGTTTATTCAACCTTCCAGGTCAGTGTCTGGGAGGTTGAATCGTTTTTAGCTTCTATGGAGCCAATGTGTCGCGTACCAGCGCCGTACCCAAAAAATAGTTTTCTGCAACCCCTTGACGGTTGTCTAAAAGTTGCCTAGACTGGTTGCATAAGCACTTAAGCAACCGAATAGGCAACCTATGGCAATCCCATCAGTAATACAGGGTTTGGTAGAGACAGAGGACGGAAAGGTATTTGAGCTAGAATCCCCCAAGGGTTCGGCGTGGCTAGAGTCGATCGGCTCTTTCAGGTTTGAGCCAAGCAGCGACAGCAAGCCCTACACAGTTCGCAAGGAATCGGGTATCTACTGGTATGGTTGCAGAAAGATTGCGGGAAAGGTACGCAAAAAATATATCGGCAAATCCTCAGAAGTAACCGTGGCTAAGCTTGAGGAGATTGCAGAAGCTTTAGAGATTCCCCCAGTTCCACGAGCTAACAAGGTTGCAGAAGGAGTTACAGAAGTTGCAGAAGGAGTTACAGAAGTTGCAGAAGGAGTTACAGAAGTTGCACAAGATAGGCTGACAGCCTTAGAATCGCAGGTAGCCAACCTACAGAAAGCAGTTGAAGCTTTACAGGAAGCACTGCCGGGAAAGTTAGAGTCGGGTGATTCTTTGGAGTTGCCCAAGGTTGATAATAAGGTTGCAGAACAGTTGCAGAATGAATTAGGCAACCTAAAAAATGAGAATGAAGATTTAAGGGCTGACTATGACAGGCTTCTAGAATCCAGTACCCATGTGACTAATAAGCTGCGGCAACAAGTGCAGGAATTGCGATCGCAACTTGAGACAGAGCGCGCCGATCGGGAGGAAATTGAAGCGGAACTTGCAGACCTGAAACAAAAACCAGCCACTGCCACCGAGTTGCCAGAAGCGGCCGATCTGCTCAACCAGTTGAAGACCAGACGTAAAAAGTCTACTGCCAGCTTGGCAGACATCGAAACGATTTTAGAGATGATGGAGGAGTTCTGAGACGACACATCCCAGCGACTTTAGGAATCAGGGCCCCTAAGGGGGCTTTTCTCACACAAAACTTTACAGCCGTCTCTTGACAAAGTGGCTGAGATACTGCGATCGTAAGTATTAAGGAAGATTGAGGCGCGACTGCGCGGTGCTACTAACACCGAACAAGTCACGACTTCCCCAAACGTTGTCGAAAAACGCTTGGAGCGGATTTATTATGCCAAAAAATGACGCGACCCCGGAAGGGAGATCGCAAAAATTAACGTCGCCAGACATGGTGATGATTGATCGTAAAACTTGTCGCGAGCTCGGCAAGCTGATAGGGAATAGCATTGACCAACTGCAAACTATTCGCCGTTGCGAAATTATGCTGACTTCGCTCGAATACCACCTCTCCGAGTTGGCAGATGATAGGGAGCTGGACAAGAGCTTCGATATTGACAAAGGCATTTTGCTTCTGAAATATTGGCTTGATGTTGTCCCAGGACATCAGACTGAGATGAGTGGGTGGCTGGAAAGAGCTTTCGAGACTCTCCAAGTTGCTTTGGCCGCTAATGAGCTAGGGAGGGGCAATGAATAAACCTATTGTCAGCCACCGCCGGATTGACCAACTCAGGGCGATCGCTTCTGACTGTGGCTTTACAAGCGAAGACGCCAAGCGGTTCGGCAAGCTTTCAAGAACTGCTACGTGGGAAGCGTTGCTAGAAACCTATGACATTCCTCCGCAAGTTGTAGACGTTGTAGACAGTCAAGCTCAATCGCTTGACACAGAGGATAGTCTTGCTCCTGGGCTTAGAATCCTGGGGCTGGATATTTGCAAAAACTCTGTTGTGGGGTGTCTCTTGACTCGACGGCCGACACAGCCTCGGGATGCTTATCATTCCTTGGAATTTTCCAAATTGAAAGCTGATGTTGCAGGAATCAAGCAGTTGCTGGAACTTAAGCCTGATGTGGCTCTGATGGAACCCACAGGAGTCAATTACCAACGACTCTGGGGTGTTCAGCTTATAAAAGCTGGTGTAGAGGTGCGACTTGTCTCAAATAACAAATTGCCAGCTTATAGGAAAACCCTCGACCTTCCAGACAAAGACGATGAAGCAGATGCTCTTGCTCTCGCCTGCTACTTCTTCGACTACCAGCACCTTCCCCGTCGATTTTTACAGGTGCGTGACGCTGTTACCGTCCGCGTCCGCGAGCTCTGCTTGCGACTTTCTCATTACAACCGTGTGCAGTCGCCCATAATCAATCGCCTGAGACAAGATTTGGCTTGGCAGTTTCCGGAAGTCATGAATGTGCGTTCAATTCTCGGAGCGGATGACAATTTACCACCTCTGCTATGGGGATGGATAGCAGGCGAACGGAACTCTGCAAAGTACGATCGCCTTTACGACCTGAGCGTAGGGTCAGGTATTGAAGACGAAACGAGATTTGCCGCCAAGATGTATTGCGACCTGGCACTGCAAGAACGACTGATAGAGACAGAACTTGCGAACCTGATCGAGGCGGATGTGCGGTTTCTGCCTTATCGCAGAGTGTTTGCCCGTTTTGGTTTCGGGCTACGAACTCAAGCACTCATTCTCAGCCAAATCTTTCCGATCGAAAACTTCTTTGGCGAGAACGGCAAACCTGAGATGATCGTCACGAAAGGGCGCAATTCCAAGAAGCCCACGAAAAAGCGTCGTAGCGAGGCGCGCTTTATGAAGTGTCTTGGTGTCGCACCTACGCGCCAGTGGTCTGGTGATGAGCAGAAAAAGGCATACCAATCAGGTAGCGATATTTGTAGAGTCGCGCTGTGGCAATGGATATTCACTCGGATTGAACCACAAAGGACGCGGCTCCATAACCCGACAGTAGATAAGCTATCTGCTTATTTCCTGGAAGCCAAAAACCAAAAGCAACCGATTCGACTTGTCCGTTCACGCTTGGCGGCCAAAACTGTCCGGGCGCTTTGGCGTGAGCTCGTGGCTGAAATTGTTTGGGGTGCTGTAGACAGCGTGCTAGACGATTAGGAACGTGGGCAGGGAGGGGAGCCGGCTTATGGCCCGCCCCCCAGCCGCGCCGTTGAGTTCACCTGGCTGTGTGATACCCGGTATACACCCAAAAATGAGACAAAAAAGGTTGAGTATAAAGGCTTAATTAGCACTCGTTGTGAGGAGTATCCAAAGGCGGCAGCCCAAAATACAAAGCTGCTGAAGCTGAGTATAAACGCCTAATCGGGGAATAGTTGTTTAAAGTTATTTCCCGTGAAACCTAATAGGTTTCCTAAAAGTTAGCAAGCGTACTATCGGTGAGTAGTTCCAACACGTATGTTCTTTTCGGAAACCCATAGGGTTTCGGGTGGTGTTCAACGTATGTTCATCCTCGAAGCGGGAGGAAGCGTGCAACATTCTAAACCTGTAGGGTTTGTTAGTATACTCCAACCCCTACCCTGTCCATGTTTCGCGCAAGACTCATTCGTCGCCCTTAAGGAAGCACCAAACCTATATCAGGCTTATATTTCATCCACTTGGGTGTTATACGGAACGCTAGGGTTCCGCCGTATTGCATCAAGCGACCAAACACAGACTCAAATGGAAGCTATGTTTCCTTACTCTCCAACTGAAACTAGAGTCATCTGTAAAATCTTGGCAAGCTTGCCCGCTGAATCATATCTAGAGCTTGACTTAACTCGCGACCAGTTCCGCTATTGGTGTGGCAATAAATCAATAATGCTAGAGGTAGCAGAACACTGGAGAGCCTTACACACAGGCGATACAGAGCCTCTCTCCTCTGCCTCTAGTAACGATTACCGCACCCAAAAGATATGGCTGGTTACTGTGATGTGGCAGCGACTCTGGGAAATGACCATTGCTTGCTTCCCCGGCTGCGAGTGCATCGCTGAGCTTCTGAATATCTCGTTCTTATTTAGGACGCCCCTGGAACTGTTTGCCCATATCTTGGTGGAATCAGCCAATGGAGAATTTGAAATATGCCTTCAGCCCTACGTTGAGATTTCATCGCCCAAGGCAGAGAAGGATCTGAAATGGTTGGCAAAAAACCCATCTTTTGAGGAGTTAAAGCAGCAATGGGATACCAAACCCGGAAAAAAGAAGCTAGAGCGTATGCAGAAAGAAACAGAGGCCTTCTTGCGTCAATCAGGGGGGGCTAACTTCTGGCTTAATTTTGTCTTGCTGACTGGACTTGTTCTCAGCCAGTACAAACAGAGCAATGCCTTTGTTAAGTCGAGCGTGGAAGCTTACAACCAGTCGATTGCAAACTTGGCAAAGCTGGACGCCAAGCGGTATCACACAGCGCCCTCGCCTTGCTGGCACAACGGCGTTAAGAAACGGGGCAATAAAGACGGGACTTACTCATAATTCCGTTACAAATCTTGATAACCGTCCCAAACGTCCTCTCGGTAATCCATTAAGTAGGTTTCTGCTTTAGTCTTATCTTTATGCCAAAGCTCTGGAATCCCACAAAATTAAAACTAAAAAAAGAGCCCAGAATATCCTTACGGATTCCAGAGCCGACAAAATTAAAACTTACCGTCAGTCTATAGGTTTTTTTGAATTTTTCAAACAAACTTCTAGCAATTTCCAAAAGGGATGTCTGGGCCACATCCTACAATGACCCAAACAGATTCTAGTTTACACAAAGTATACCCAGTTGGTCAAAAGTTTACTATACAAGATATAGAAAACTTCGCCTATCAAGACTGCGTGGTCAAATCAGGTGTTGACCCTGATGTTTATCACCTTAACTTTGACCCTGCGAGCGGAACCGCTGCATATGAGCAAAATTACGGCGACAGCGACAAGACCACCAACAGCGGCGGCAGTATAGAAGCGACTCGAAATCTTGCCCGGTGTACCGGAAGTCCGGGATATTTCCTTGGCAACAACTTTTACCTACTATCCGACCTAGCCGGAGACACAAAAGCGGCCAGATACGGGATTATCAAATCAAAAGGAATTTACCGACCGGAGGGCCCTCCTGCGTATG
>JAUBOM010000351.1:0-1667 GCA_036700245.1 Microcoleus vaginatus BM001213989 | reverse complement strand
CGCTCGCGGGTATCACCACGTTCATGACGATGGGATACATCTTAGTCGTCAATCCGATTATTCTGTCAAACGCGATTTTTCTACAACAGCCTGGAGATTTGTTTTCGCAATTGGCTGTAGCAACCGCTGTGGCGTCGGCAGTTGGAACCTTCTGCATGGCAATTTTAGCAAACTACCCGTTCGGACTCGCGCCTGGAATGGGAACGAATGCCTTTTTTGCTTTTTCAGTTGTAATAGGACTGAAAATCGATTGGCGGTTGGCGCTGTCATGCGTGTTTGTTCAGGGATTAATTTTTATGCTTCTGACGTTGACAGATGTACGTAAGTTATTGATCGCGGCAATTCCAAAGTCGCTCAAGCACGCAACCGCAGGTGGGATTGGCTTGTTTATTGCCTACATCGGGATGTCAGGAGATGTTGTTAATGGGGGGGCCGGATTAATTGTGGCAAATCCAGCCACAAAAACGGCGTTTGGTAGCTTAGCAGAACCGAACACGCTACTGGCTGTGGCGGGTTTAGCGATTACAGCCGGATTGGTGGTGCGGCGCGTCAGAGGTGCGTTACTATTTGGAATTTTTGGAACTGCTATTTGGGCTTGGCTGTTCAAGGTTTCACCCGCACCTCAAGGATTTTTTGCGCTGCCGGAACTGCCAAAAGACATTTTTGGTCAAGCATTTCTGGGAATTGCGAATCTGAACTCCGAGAATTTTATTGACTGGATTGCAGTGCTATTTGTGTTTCTGTTTGTTGATATTTTTGACACCATCGGGACGTTAACGGGTGTCGGAATGCGGGCTGGTTATATCGGAGCCGATGGCGAGCTGCCGCGTGCCAATAAAGCACTGATGGCAGATGCCATTGGCAACACAATCGCTCCGATATTCGGTACGTCGAGCGTGACGGCTTATGTTGAATCGGTCGCAGGCGTTGTCGAAGGCGGTCGAACAGGGTTTACCGCTTTAGTTGTGGCAGGATTATTTGCGCTGTCGCTGTTTTTCATTCCGGTGTTTAAAGCGATTCCGGCTTTTGCAACGACGCCGACGCTGGTGATTGTTGGCGCGATGATGTTGGCCGAGGTGAAAGAAATTCCCTGGGATGATATGTCGGAAGTGATTCCAGCTTTTCTAACGATTTTCCTAACTCCATTAACATATTCGATCGCGGAAGGGTTGTCGATCGGATTTATTGCCTATCCGATTGTGAAAACCTGCCAAGGTAGAGCCAAGGAAGTGCCTGGGGGAACTTGGATCGTCGCGGGCATCTTCGTGATTCGGTTCATCTTTATGTCGCTGCGGTTTCATCATTCAGCAGCCTGAGCCAACTCAGGCGAGATCCAACTGCTAGGTTTGAATCACTTATATCAAGTTCGATCTCCCTGATATCTTGCAGCAATGTCAATCAGGGGATTTTTTGTGCGGTCGGGCGGGTTTATCCTCCCCAACTTTCCATCACTTTAATTTCTACCTCGCAAGGAATCGGAGAGAGAAATTTATTCCCGGCTCTCACCATACATTTTTTAAGCATTGCTTTAACGGGCTTTACTTCTTCGATAGGACACTCTATTAAAATTTCATCGTGAACCACACAAATCAGTTTAATCCGTGCAGCTTAGCTGGGGGGGTGACAATCCGCCTGAAACCCTTATGGGCTAAAGATTGAGCTGCGTT
>JAUBOM010000154.1:0-16482 GCA_036700245.1 Microcoleus vaginatus BM001213989 | reverse complement strand
AGCAAACGAGACACGAAGCCTATACTGTACCGAAAGGTCAGTGTTAGGTATTTCACATTAACAATCCTGGACTAATTATGTAGGGTGCGCACTGCGCACCTTATCGCTTTAAGTAGCCCCTAAGTTCTTTTAACGAACCGCGAAGACGCTTATAGCGCGAAGCAAGAAAAGCAAGAAAGAGAAGAAGATAGTTTTATAGTGGTTTCGGAGTAACTCAAAATTAAAATTCAAAACTCTTTTCGGTGAACTTAAAAAATACACGCATTCTCAATTTGATTTTCGCAGCCATCGCGGCGCTAGCACTGCTGAGTAGTTGCAACTTATTTCAGAGTGTTTCTCCAGTCGCGACGCCGCAGCGCACGTCTTTAACTGTATCTGCTGCTATCAGTCTGTCGCCAGCCTTAGCAGAAATTAAGACTGTTTATCAAAGCAGCAATCCCAATGTTACTATTACTTATAATTTTGGTGCTTCCGGTGCTCTAGAGCAGCAAATTCAGCAAGGAGCCCCGGTAGATGTATTCTTGAGCGCCGCTACCAAACAAATGGATGCTTTGCAGCAAGCTAATTTGCTGATTAACGACACGCGCCGGAATTTGCTGACAAATCTCCTGGTTTTGATTACTGCTAAAAATGGCGCAGTTTTGAGCGATTTTAAACAGTTGACAGATGCCAGAATTAAGAAAATTGCGATCGGCGAACCCAAGAGCGTACCTGTCGGACAATACGCTCAGGAAATGCTAAGTAAGCTGGGATTGTGGCAGCAAGTATTACCAAAATTGGTGCTAGGAAATAACGTCCGCCAAGTCCTGACTTTTGTAGAAAGTGGCAATGCGGATGCAGGTATAGTCTACGCGACTGATGCCAAAGCATCGCTAAAAGTCGCGGTACGCGCCACGGCTGCGGCAAATTTGCACTCGCCAATAGTTTATCCGCTGGCAGTTATCAGAAACAGCCGCAATCCCGCTGCTGCTAAGGCGTTTGTTGAGTTTTTAGCGGGCGATCGGGCGAAAATAATATTTCAGGAATACGGATTTGGCATGGTTTGATAACTAACTAATTATGGATTTTTTACCGCTGATGATAGCAGATAAGCGCTGATTTACGCAGATGTTTTTATAGATGGAATTTGATTTTTCTCCGCTCTGGATATCTCTAAAATCCTCGGCTATTGCGACATTTATTACCTTTTTCATTGGAATAGCCGCTGCTCGGTGGATGCTTTCAACTCGCATTAGAGGTAAAGCTTTGATTGAAGGGGTTTTCATTTCTCCCTTAGTTTTGCCGCCGACAGTAGTGGGATTTTTGCTGCTGCTGCTGTTTGGGAGAAATGGGGCGATCGGTCAATTCTTGCTACAATTCGACTTAACTATAATTTTCACTTGGCAAGCGGCCGCGATTACTGCCACAGTTGTATCATTTCCCCTCATGTACAAAACTGCTTTGGGAGCTTTTGAGCAAATTGATGCCAATCTTCTCAATGCTGCTCGCACTTTGGGGGCCTCGGAGTGGCAAGTCTTTTGGCGAATTATGTTGCCGCTAGCATGGCCGGGAATTTTAGCAGGTACTATTCTCGCATTTGCTCGCGCTTTGGGTGAATTCGGGGCGACGCTGATGTTAGCGGGGAACATTCCCGGACAAACTCAAACTATCCCGATGGCAATTTATTTTGCTGTGGAAGCAGGGGATATGAGGCAAGCTGCTATTTGGGTTTTGATTATTCTTAGTCTTTCTTTGAGCGTGCTAACTGCTGTTAATTTTTGGACTGATTTACAAAGGATATCGCCCAAACCAAATTCGAGTCAAAAACAGGAATCTAATTTTTCCCAAGCTGCCTCTTGTTTTACTGCAAAGTCCCCAACTAAACAACCGGAAAGCGGACTTTGTTTAAACATTTTTAAACCTCTCTCTGGCTTTGCCTTGGATGTTGGCTTCGATATCAGCCCGGAAGTCCTGGGAATTTTGGGCGCATCGGGTTCTGGCAAAAGCATGACTCTGCGCTGCATCGCTGGTTTGGAAACTCCCAGCAGCGGTAAAATTGTAGTCAATGGCAAGGTTTTATTTGACTCAGCAGAGGGCATTAATGTACCTTCTAAAGACCGCCGCATCGGTTTTTTGTTCCAAAACTATGCTTTATTTCCTCACCTGAGTGTTGCTCAAAATATTGCGTTTGGCTTGCAGCATTTATCTGAAAGCGAGCAAAAACTTCGGATAAAAGAACAACTAATTTCGGTGCAAATGTCGGGTCTGGAAAACCGCTACCCGCACGAACTTTCGGGGGGCCAGCAGCAGCGGGTGGCTTTGGCGAGGGCGATCGCCCCTTCTCCTGATTTGCTGCTGTTAGATGAACCGTTTTCTGCTTTGGACACTCACTTGCGAAGTCAACTGGAACGGGAGTTAATGCAGACTCTGGCTAATTATCGGGGAATTACTTTGTTTGTCAGCCACAATTTAGAGGAAGTTTACCGGGTGTGCAAAAATCTGTTGGTGTTGGCCGAGGGAAGGCCGATCGCCTTTGATACCAAAGAGAACATTTTCGATCGCCCTGGAAATTTCACTGTCGCCCAGTTAACTGGCTGCAAGAATTTCTCTGCCGCTAAACCGATCTCCGTAACTGTCGTCGAGGCGATCGACTGGGGCTGTACTCTGACTGTAGTCGAACCAATTCCCAAATCTTTAGTTTCTGTGGGAATTCGGGCTCATCAACTGAGTTTTGTTAGCGGGTGCGATCGCGAAAATACTTTTGCTTGTTGGATCGCCTCAACTGTGGAAACTCCGCACCGGGTGACATTATATCTCAAATTGCACTCGCCTCCCAATCATTCCCAAGATTATCACTTGCAAGCCGAAGTTTTTAAGGAAAAGTGGAGGGCTATGAAGGACAATCCTTTTCCCTGGTATGTTCAGATCGAGCCAATTAGGTTAATATTAATGGAGGCATGAGTTAACCCGTCTATGACTTACGCAGGCTTGTTTCAGAAACCAGGTTTTTTCTTAAATATCTCGTTTTCTCACATTATTTTCGGAGAAACCTGGTTTCTTTGGTCTCAGTCATAAACTTCAGAAAAGGTTGACCTAATTATTTGTTAAACCATCTAAATCCCACCTCAAATCATCATGACTGAAAAATTTCAAAAAACCGAAGAAGAATGGAAACAGCTACTCACCCCTGAACAGTTCAAAGTCACCCGCAAAAAAGGGACGGAAAGAGCTTTTAGCGGAGAATATCACGACAACAAAAAAACCGGAATTTATAAGTGCATTTGCTGTGGCACAGAGCTATTTAAATCAGAAACAAAGTTCGATTCCGGTACCGGTTGGCCTAGTTTCTACGCTCCCGTTAGCGAAGAAAATGTCAAGTGTGAGCCGGATAACGCCTTGTTCATGCGCCGCACGGAGGTACTGTGTGCTGTCTGTGACTCTCATCTCGGCCACGTATTTAATGACGGGCCCAAACCGACCGGTCAGCGTTACTGCATGAATTCTGCTGCTCTTAATTTCGTTCCCAAGGATTGAGTCTTTTAGGGGCGGGCTAAGAGTACCCACCCCGCAAAAAATCAATCAGGTTGTGGAACAGGCTAGGAGGGTGTGTTCACCAACCGCAGCCGACGCAACAAACAAATTCTCTTGCAGCACAAGCACGATGCCTGTTCCGGGCAATTGATGTTCAAAATGCACCTGTACTGCTATCTTATGGTGGAGGCAAACAGAGTAAAAAAATAGTGGCGGCATGGGGATGGTTTATCAGCGAGTTTTGCTGAAGCTCAGCGGTGAAGCGCTGATGGGCAGCTTGGGCTACGGCATCGATCCGATAGTCGTTCAGTCGATCGCCCAGGAAGTGGCCAAAGTCGTGTCCGAAGGCATTCAAATCGCTATTGTTGTCGGTGGCGGCAACATTTTTCGCGGGGTGAAAGCTGCTTCGGCAGGGATGGATCGGGCAACGGCTGATTATGTGGGCATGATTGCTACGGTGATGAATGCTATCACTTTGCAGGATGCCCTGGAACAAGTAGGAGTGCCAACCCGGGTGCAATCGGCGATCGCCATGCAAGAAGTAGCTGAACCCTACATCCGGCGGCGGGCGATTCGCCACCTCGAAAAAAAACGAGTAGTGATTTTTGGTGCCGGTTCTGGCAATCCTTTTTTTACTACGGATACTACAGCCGCTCTGCGGGCGGCTGAAATTGATGCAGAGGTGATTTTTAAAGCTACTAAGGTAGATGGGGTGTACGATTCTGACCCCCACCTCAACCCCAACGCGCGCAGGTATCAAACTCTCACCTACGGACACGTCTTGAATCAAGACTTGCGGGTGATGGACAGTACCGCGATCGCCCTTTGCAAAGAAAATAATATTCCTATTATGGTATTTGACCTCTCGGTGTCGGGCAACATCTACCGAGCTGTAATGGGAGAATCTATTGGAACCCTTGTCGGAGGTTTTTGTGAAGTTAGCTGAAGCAGAAGATCATATGCAAAAGGCAGTTGAGGCTACTCAACGGTCTTTTAATACTATTCGGACGGGACGGGCCAACGCCTCCCTCCTCGATCGAGTCATGGTAGACTACTACGGCTCTCCAACTCCGATCAAATCCCTTGCCAATATCGGCACGCCGGATGCGACTACGATCACCATTCAACCGTTCGATCGCACAGCGCTCAACTCGATCGAAAAAGCGATTTCCCTGTCGGATGTAGGACTCGTGCCTAACAACGACGGTTCAGTTATTCGCTTGAACATTCCGCCGCTGACGAGCGACAGACGCCAAGAATTTGTCAAAATGGCCAGTAAGTTTGCTGAAGAAGGTAAAGTTGCAATTCGCAATATCCGCCGCGATGCCGTTGACTCGATTCGCAAGCAGGAAAAAAGCAGCGATATCTCTAAAGATGAATCGCGGGACTTGCAAGATAAAATTCAAAAGCTGACGGACAAGTACATTGCCAAAGTAGAAGAAGTTCTGGCATCGAAAGAGAAAGATATCACGACTGTTTAGGGAATGGGAAATTGGGGATGGGGAATAGGAATAGTTTTGAGATTGCCGAGAGCCGGCTGCCAACAAGGCCCAGACGGTCGAGGAGTTGTGATTTGTGAGTTAAAAACTCAAGATTTAACACTTCAAGAGTTAGCAATTACCAGTTACTAATTCCCTGTTCCCCATAACCAATTACCAATAACCAATTACCCATAACCAAAAATGTTTGATGGCATTATTGTCGGTGCAGCCCCGGCAGGTAGCACAGCAGCCGATCGCCACGCAAAGCAGGGACGTTCTGTTTTGGTACTAGAAAAAGCATCTTTGCCCCGCAACAAGCCTTGCGGCGACCGCGTTTCAGGGGCGATCGCCCAATGGCTGGATTTTGACCGGACGCCCGCTATTTCTCTGAAAGCTAACAAAATTAGCAACACCTGGAAAATGCAAGACCCGGTGAAAGTTGAGATAAATTCGCCGTCAACTACCGCACACCAACCCGTAGGGTATGATGTGGGCTTGAATAAAGCCTGTTGACCAGACGGCTAGTTTTCTACTAGCAGCCGTTAAGACTAAGCGTTAAAGTTCGTACCGCTGATGCCGTTTTATAACGAAGTCCGAGGGAAGAAGGAATATTCTTAAATCCCAATTCCTTATTCTTCATTCCCAATTCTTAATGGTTAATTTAAAAATAGGAATTACGCACTATTCCTCAGAAAGCCAGTTGGTTCCTAGATTTTTTGTGGCTCAACCCAATTTTTTCCAATAAACGGGGTTCAAAAGCGTAACTCCTATTTTAAATAAAGTCGATGCGAGGATTTTTTAATACAAGCCCGGCGCTGCTTATAGAATCAATTTCAAATACTCCTGGAGGCAAAAATTGGTTTGACACGTTACTAAGAGCGCGGTAAGGTGCTTGAGACGCAGCCTGAATAATTACATTCTACCTAAATCCTGTAAAATATAAAATCTCAAATCTAATGATAATTTATTTTTATAAAGTAGAGGAGCCTTACGGCTGCTTTTCTAATTTTTCACTCCACGAGATTAGTCTGCACGGTCAAGAGTGGTTGACTGTGGAACATTACTATCAAGCCCAAAAATTTGTCAGCACTGATGAAAGATTAGTGGCGACGATTCGAGCAGTACCGACTCCTCAAGAAGCCGCCAAATTAGGTCGCGATCCGAACCACCGGATTCGCGCTGATTGGGAAGCGGTGAAAATTCCTATTATGCACGAAGCAGTTTTAACTAAGTTTCTCGCTCATACAGACATTCAAGCTATTCTCCTCGCCACAGGGGAGCAAGTGATTGTCGAGGATTCGCCAACCGATTATTACTGGGGGTGCGGCTGCGACCGAACTGGTCAAAATCATTTGGGTAAAATTCTGATGAGCGTGCGTAAGGAAATTCGTCAGCGCCTTGCGCCCTGATAGAAACTCAAATTCTTTCGTTAACTATCATTATATGAAGTTATACAACAAATGTCAACTTATCCTAACAATTAATAATTTTGATAGTAAGAGTTTAATATTGCGAGAAATTTATAAGAGCATTAAAATAATAATTATTATTTGCTTAAGTCGCTCAGCAGGTAGAAGGTAAGGACTCAACCGGCGCGATCGCAGATTTTCCTTACCCCAGCGCGCCAAATGTGAGTCACCGTCGTCTCTCACCAGTGCGCCACCGCTTAAATGTACAGATCGGTTGAGTCAAAAACTCATGCTGATTCAGCATGAGTTTGAGCGCTCCAACAGCACATCAAAACTTTTTATTATCATTGTATAATTACAAAAGGAGATTTATGCAATTCACAGAAAATACGCAAGAATTACATCATAAACTAGACAGAGAAGTTTTGGTACGGCGGATAACTGAACGCATCCGCCAATCTCTAGAATTAGAAGATATTTTAACCAGTACGGTAGCAGAGGTGCGGTCTTTTTTGAAAACAGATCGCATTATGATTTACAGGTTTAGTGCCGACGGGAGTGGAGAAGTTGTTGCTGAGTCAATTAATAACAACCGTCTCCCTTCCTTGAAAGGACTGCACTTTCCAGCAGACGACATTCCCGCGCGCGCCAGGGAGATGTATGTGAGTATGCGCCAGCGGACAATTATAGATGTTAACTCCGGGACGATCGTCCTGAGTCCCCTCGATGCTGCAGACACAGGTCAACCTTTAGTAAATCAAGAGATCCAGTACCGTCAACTCGATGCTTGCCACACAGCTTACCTGATGGCTATGGGAGTGCAATCTTCCTTAGTCGTGCCGATTTTGCACCGCAGGATGGCGTCCCAAAACAGCACAACATATATCTGCGATGCCCCGACGTGCGTGACTCGATACGATCCAGGAAACAATCAAAAAATTCACATCGAACTGTGGGGGCTTTTAGTGTCTCACCACAGTGCCCCCCTCAATATTTCACCAGCAGATTTAGAAGTAGTTCAGCTCGTATCAGATCAATTGTCTAGCGCTATCGCCCACGCCCTCCTCCTCCAGCAAACCCGCTCGAAAGCCGCCCGGGAAGCTACCGTGAGCCGCATAGCAGCCCTGTTGTACGGTCACGTCAACATTCAACTGCAACAGGGTTTAGAAGCCACAGTCACCGCTTTGGGCGGCAGCGGCGGCAGACTCTATCTCAACCCCCCGAACATCAACAGTGAAAAGTTATCGGTGCCCAAGATCGATCGAGCATTTTCCATTGCCAAGGCCCAAAGCGATGCTACCTTTGAACTGTTCGCCACAGGAGAACAACCGACCCTTCCCGACTGGGAAATAGTCAAGGAGATCGAAGCTCATCCTCTCTGGCAGCAATGGCTAACCAAAGGATTCAAAAATACCGAAGAAATTTCCACATTCCCAATCCTTAATAATTCTCAATTCCCTGTTTGGATAATTACAGACTTATACAAAGAGCCTCTATTTAGAGTTTTAGTTCCAGGTTTCCAAGCTACTAAAATTCGGGGTTTGCTGGTAATTCCGCTCCACTACCAACAACAAGTAGTCGGCTGTTTGACCATTTTTCGCAATGAAATTGATACCGAAAAAATGTGGGCGGGGCGCTTTGATAGCAGCGCTGCACAAAGGCTTCCCAGACAATCCTTTGAAGTCTGGCGAGAAATCAAAAAAGGTCAGTCGCCGGAGTGGAAGCGGGAGGAGATCGAGCAAGCTTTAGCTATAGGCAGCCAATTTTGTGCGGCAATTGGGCAGTACGTTCTTTATAAAGAAGTGCAAGCCCTAAATGCCAACTTGGAGCGCCAAGTTCAAGAACGCACCGCCCAATTGCAAAAATCCTTGGACTTTGCTCAAGTATTGACGCGAGTTAGAGACCAGATTCGCAGCACCTTGGATTTGAAAATCATACTGCAAACTATTGTGCGAGAAGTCAGAGTTTTGTTGGATACCGATCGCACGGTAATCTACCAATTTAGCCCAGGCAAACAGGGCGAGGTAGTTGTCGAAGCTGTTTGCGGCCAGTGGCAGTCAATTTTAGGTATCAAATGTCCACAAGCATTATTTGTCGAAGACTCAGATACCTTTTATCGCTCCGGAGGGGTGCAAGCAATTAATGATATTTATACTGATGATTTAACACCCTGTCACCGCCAATTTTTGGAAGATTTGCAGGTGAGAGGAAGTTTAATTGTGCCCCTGATGGGCAAAGATTCCCAAGTGTGGGGGTTGCTGATTGCCCATGAGTGTTCCGGACCGAGAGTTTGGCAAACTGCAGAACAGGAATTGCTGCAACATTTAGCTGCTCAAGCTGCGATCGCCATTCACCAAGCAGAACTTTATCAAGAAAGTCTCAATGCAGCAACTGCCGATCGACTAAAAGCCGAACAGCTAGCTAAAACCGTCATAGAACTGCACAATACCCAAGCCCAACTCATTCAAACCGAGAAAATGTCCACACTCGGACAACTCGTGGCGGGAGTCGCCCACGAAATCAATAACCCCGTTAACTTTATCTACGGCAATCTGTCCCACGCCAGCGAATACACCAAAGATTTGCTCTGCTTGGTGGAACTCTACCGCCAGCACTACCCCAATCCCCACCCAGAAATTAGGGAGTGCTCCGAAGAAATCGACATCGAATTCCTTACCGAAGATTTGCCCAAAATTTTGGGTTCCATGAAAATCGGAGTAGAGCGCATCCGCCAGTTAGTTGTATCTTTGCGCAATTTTTCCAGAACCGATCAAGCTCAAAAGAAAGGCGTAGACATTCACGAAGGCATCGAGAGTACCCTGTTGATTTTGCAGCACCGGATCAAAGCCCAGTCCGATCGCGACACGGTGAAAATCATCAAAGAATACGGCAATTTGCCCTTAGTAGAATGCTATGCCAGCTCGCTCAATCAGGTATTTATGAATCTCATCGGCAATGCCGTTGACGCCCTAGAAATGGGAAAAAGAGAGCGAGTTATGAATGCTCCCTCCCTGGGGGCAAGTGCAGCAGCGACATATTCAATATCCCAAAAACAGACTAGCGAGCCAGTAGAGATAAATGGAAGCACCCAGTTTTTGATTCCTGATTTCCCATACCCTTGCATTCGGATTCGCACCGAATTAATCGATGAAAAAACGGTAGGAATTTGCATTGCCGACAACGGTCACGGCATCCCCAAAGAGCTAATTTCTCACATATTTAATCCGTTTTTTACTACTAAACCCGTGGGTCAGGGCACGGGTTTAGGGCTGTCTATCAGTTACCAAATTGTAGTTGAGAAACACCAAGGGGTACTGAAATGTGTTTCTATACCTGGTCAGGGTACAGAATTCTGGATCGAGATTCCGCTCAATTAGGCAACTCTCAAGGCAAGATCAACTTCACCAGAACAGAACCGATCGAACCCAGAAGACTCATAAAGTCGCCGCGGTTGGCAATGCGTTCTTCCGCAGGCTTTTGGCGCGCCACAATGGCTTCGGCTAGCTGCTTTGACAATTCCTGACCTTGGGGATTTCCTTGAGCGGCAAAGAGTTGGTTTGCTCTTGCAGCGTCTTGAGTCGCGCCCACGAAGTCTCCCAAGTCAGCGCGAGACATACTGCGCGCAAAATAAACGGCCGCTAAATCCGATTTCAGATTCAGGGCTTGATTGTAATAATCAATGGCGTTTCTGTAGTTTCCCGCTTGAGCTTCCAGCACTCCCAACCGGTAGAAGTCTTCAGCGGTGCCGATATTACTTGGCATTCCTCTAACTCCGAGCAGTTGCGCGTTAGTTAAATTGGCGTTGAGCAAATTGGCGTCGCTGAGATAGGCACTTCTCAAGTCAGCACCGCTGAGGTTCGCACCGCTGAGGTTTGCCCCCGTCAGGTTGACGCCAAACAGGCTGGTGCCGCTGAGGTTGGCACCGCTGAGGTCAGCCCCGGTGAGGTTGGCTCGGCTGAGGTTAGCCAACCTCAAGTCAGCACCTTTGAGATTGGCTCCTGTTAAATTGGCTAAAACCAAGCCTGCACTGCTGAGGTCGCAGTTGGGGCACTGTCGGGTGGCTAGTAATTGTTGCGTGTGTTGGATGTTCTCGGCGGGTGCAGGAGCGATCGGCGCGATCGCGCTCAGCAGCGTTGCAGCAGCGAGGATTCTGAGTTTCATTTTAACCGTCCCAAATCCAAAATATTAAATCTAAAATAGCTTTTATCGAAGCAACTAAAAATCACCATAACACGAGTTAACCAACAAATCCTTTGGCTCGCCGTATGTAGGGGTTATGCGCCCCATAAGCACCCTACATTGAAGTTATCAGCTTTACCTTAGTGTCAAATAAACATTTCGCTGCCAATAAATTAGGGTAACGAAAAGCTCATTACCCTTTAGGCGCGGTTTTGGCAAACCATAAAATTTAACACATAAATTAGTCGTGGATCGTGCCGTCAGGCATCGTTGTCCCCTTAAGATATACTCCGCTCAGGTTGACTTTTGTAAGGTTTGCTCCCAACAGGTTTGCGCCGCTTAAGTCTGAGGCACTTAAAATCGCTTCTGTCAAGTCTGCCCTAATTAGGCTCGCCCCCATTAAGTCAGCCCCGCTAAGGTCTACTTTGCTCAAGTTTGCCCCAATTAAATCGCATTCTGTGAGCACCGCCCTGCGCAAGTTTACTCCGTAAAGATTTACTCCGTGCAAGTCTGCACGGCAGAGTGTTGCTCGAGATATGTTGGCTCCAATTAAAGTTGCTTGTATCAGAGAAGCTCCGCTCAAGTCTGCTTTGCTGAGGTTCGCTCCCATCAACTCAGCTCGATCCAGGTTAGCTTCAGCTAAAAGTGCTTCTGTGAGGTCGGCTCCACCTAAGTCTGCTCTGCTCAAATTGGTCTTGCACAAGTTGGCTTTGCCAAAGTTGGTTCTGTTGAGTTTCGCTTTCCTGAGATTGGCTCCAATCAGGTCGGCTTCATACAGATTGGCTCCAATCAATTCTGCTTCGTAGAGGTACACCTCATGCAGGTATACCCCGCTAAAATTTCTTTCTCCTATTGCGTATAGCTTCAGCAGTTCGTCAACGTTCATTGTGGCTTCTCTACACCTTTTAAATGAACAATACTGTCTGTAAGCTTGTTGCACCGGATCTTCGGCCATTTTAGATTTTAGGTTCAGAAAGATTCACACCCAGCGCAAGACTTCCCTCAATCTGCAAGCTTTGAGTATAAATTAGATTGTGTGCGGAGGGTTAAGGACAAAACTGCATTCTTTTTTCCCCTTGGTTAAAAATTAATATTTAAAAATGTTAACAGCAATGTCGATCGCACTTCCTCACTAAATTCCCAAGATTTTAGGTGGAAAGTGCGATCGAATCCATAACTTTATGTTAGTAGTTGAACTTACTGAGTATTAGTGTGACCAGGATCACTAAGTCATGTTAGTAGTATCACATAGAAACCACCCTTTCGATCACAGTAAGCGGGAAAAAATAGCCGATAGTGGTACTGTAATGCTGGAAAATTGACAATGCGACCCTCAGCGTGTTTTACTCAACTGACTATAAAGCAAGTAGTTTCACAGATACTTGCCCGCGGCAGGAGAGTCGGTTGCAACGTCACTCGGCGCTACCCGCTCCGGCTGATGAGAGTGTTGATGTATCAGGATTTCTGGCACAGCGAAAGCCAGAAAATCACTTCTGGGAGTAGGGTAATGTCTGTATAAAAAAGCGATCGCTGGTGTACAGACCAAGCCTGTTTGCTACCACCTAGTCAACGACCCCGGTCTAAAGACACGCTCGCTTCAGGCCTAAAACTTAAACCACAGTTGACCAGACTCAATACCTTGGGTACTACGTTAACGGTAAGAGTTTAAGACCTACGAATGAATGCTCAGCTAGTTCCTTGAATCGCGAAATTTAGGATTAAACAGATTTATTGAGTTAAATCAGTCTCCTAGATATAGTACCGGCCGTAAACTTTGGCGCAGTACAGACGACCTGCCAGGTCGTCTCTTCTACCCCTCTCAATTAGGCTCGAAAGAGCCAATATTATCCGATCGTGGGTTGCTCCATTTTCCATGGTAATTATCAAGAGTGAAAGTGCATTACATTCATTACACCGAATCTAGCAATCCCCGTGTAATGCAAAGATTCACGGCGCTTGAAACCGCCCGCGTCGTTTATCGGGCGGGTCCTCTTTGCGACCCTCGTTTCACACTTACCGAATTTTTTTATGGCTAAAAATCGCCCATACGCTCGCAAAAATTACCAATAAATACCAGGAAAACCATGCTATATGTTTAACTATAAGAGAATAAATGGTATTCCTTAAAAGTCACCTATGGCAGCTAATGTTACAGTCGAACGGTTAACGGCTATCAGTATTAGCAATAACCCTTGTCCCTCAAATACAAAACTGACCAATAAACCTGGTTTTTTACCAAAAAACTTCGTTGCAACCCCTGCTCCAGGTTAAAATAATCTGGTTTCTGAGCGTCAGAGTACGTCCAGGAATGAAAAAGTTTAATGAGAGCGCTTTTGTATTGCTTTATGGCAAACAAAAGGCGAGCACTTAGGAGAGGAGCGGATTTTGCTCCCTTGCCAAACAAAGCTATTGTAGAACGCGAATCGTGAGGAAATTGACATGGCTGGAGTATGTAAACTTAGCATCACAGAGACAAGTGAAGAACTAAAAAACCTGTTAACTGAACAAAAAACGGCAAGCGGCTTTCAAAAAATTCAAGCACTTTACCTGTTCAAAATTTGTCATGTTAAGACAGTTAAAGAATTGGCAATGACGATCGGGGTAAACCGAATTACGGTGCAGCGGTGGCTGAGAAAGTACCGCTCTTACGGACTCGAAGGACTCCTCGAAACAAAGCACAGCGGCGGCCGCAAGCCGGCCATTCCTCCTCTGGCCCGCGCTAGTTTGGCAATGCGCCTCAGCGATCCTCAGAAAGGCTTTAAAAGCTATGGAGAAATTCAAGAGTGGTTGCAGCAGGAATACAACATTGAGGCTTCCTATAAAGCCGTTTACGCAACAGTCAGATACCAGCTAAAAGCCAAGCTGACAAAAGTCTAGATCCTTCATACCAAGTCGGATTAATCGCCGATTATCTAATGGTTTGCAGTCAGCTTTTGAAGCTTTTGAGGAGTTCCTTCGTCACGACAAACCTGACTAATTCTTTTTCAACAACACTCGCTCTCATAAACTGCGAAGCATATACAGCGTATCCCTGGTTTATGAAGCAGCTTTAGACACGGCCGGGCAAGAGTGTCCCTACCGCGATTGAGCGATAGGCGGGTGTACTTGATAAACTGCAATCTGCTGTAAATTAGATTTGGCAGCGATTGGGGTGAGGGCGAGAAGATTTGACGCTTTTCCCCTGTTTGTGAAAGGTGCTTAAAAAAGGCGCCAGAAATCATAACTTGCAAGTTTTGTCTAATTTGCAGGTTTTGTTATATCGATTTAAAAATTGGCAACGGCTAAGGCAAGAACCGATCCAAAGCCGCTTTCAATTCTTCTATTTCCGTATCAATATTGCCTTCTTTTGCGGCTCTGGCGATGCACTCAGTTAAATGTTCGTCGAGAATGATTCTCGCTACGCGATCGAGCGCTCCTCGAACTGCAGCAACTTGCACGAGAACTTCGGGACAGGGACGGTTTTCTTGAACCATTGTTTTAATGCCGCGGACGTGTCCCTCAATCCGAGACAAGCGATTGACCAGCCGTCGCATCGATTCTTCATCGTGATGGTGAGGGTGGGCTGATTTATCGTCGTGATGGTGGTGGGAATTTGAGGGCAAGGATTTGTCAGTAGAAGTATCAGATATAATCATTGGGGTTACGAGGGAAATTTTAAAAGTTAGAAAAAGTTAGAATTGAGAATATGTTGAGTTTGTACTGGCTCCTGACTCATGTATTGTAACTGTTGTATTGTAACTGTCAAAATATATTTAGGATCTTCATAGCGGCAGATTATTGATTCCGCACGATCGAACACCTTTACTAGACTAACCCAGACTAACCAAGATTGACGCTATGGCACTATTTAAGTTTTTTCGCCCCGCGCCCCGAACCGTTACTCGCTGGTTCGCCCTCATTTTAGGAATGACGATCGCCCTGAGTGCCTCAACAATCTATGCTGCACCCGCTGCCGCCGCTGACGGCCAAAATCCGCCTTCCTTGCGGCAACAGCCCAAAACAGCAGTCCAGAAAGTAGAGTTCCAGAATTCCCCCGCCACCCCCCCGAATCCGCCACTGTTAGCGCTGCGGGGCCCGGAACTCCCGGCAGATACGGGCAGTTTTGTGACGGCTGCAGTCGATCGAGTCGGGCCAGCGGTTGTCCGCATTGATACCGAGCGCACTGTCAGCCGCAACATCGATCCGTTAATGGAAGACCCCTTCTTCCGCAGATTTTTGGGAGAAGATTTGCGCAGCATGACCCCCAGACAAGAACGGTTGCGCGGTCAAGGTTCCGGCTTCATTATTGACAAAAGCGGGATTGTTTTAACCAACGCTCACGTAGTGGACAAAGCCGATCGAGTGACTGTCACCTTAAACGACGGCAGGACATTTCCAGGAGAAGTGCAAGGTACTGACGAAGTAACAGATTTGGCTGTTGTCAAAATTAATACCAAGCAATTAAACCTGCCGACAGCCACCTTGGGAGATTCTGACGCGGTGAAAGTGGGAGATTGGGCGATCGCCGTCGGCAACCCCCTGGGATTTGACAACACCGTCACCTTAGGCATTATCAGCACCCTCAAACGCTCCAGTGCAGCCGTCGGCATTCCCGACAAGCGGCTCGATTTCATTCAAACCGACGCCGCCATCAATCCCGGCAATTCCGGCGGCCCGCTGTTAAACAGCAGGGGAGAAGTTATTGGCATCAACACGGCGATTCGAGCCGACGCAATGGGTATTGGCTTTGCGATTCCGATCGACAAAGCTAAGGCCATATACGCGCAGTTAGCCAAGGGAGAACAAGTCAGCCATCCGTTTTTGGGGATTCAGATGATTGCTTTGACTCCTGAAATGGCCAAAGAGAATAATTCTGACCCCAATGCTCCTTTAATTGTGCCGGAAGTGAAAGGGGTGTTAGTGATGCGAGTTGTTCCCAGTACGCCTGCTGAGGAAGCAGGGATTCGCAAGGGGGATGTCATTGTTCAAATTGACGGCGAGGAAGTGACTGAGCCCGAACAGTTGCAAAATTTGGTGGAAAACAGCCAAATCGGTCAAATTCTGCAACTGAAGGTGCGCCGCGGTGCCCAGATTAAAGAAGTTCCCGTTCAAACTGCTCAACTGAGGGATTTTTAACTAGAAGGGGAAGGGGGGAAATCGTTAAAACCCCCTCCTCGATCGACTCGATTGCGTGCTGGGCATAAAAATTGTTCACAAATGAAATAGGATTGCTATCATATAGCCTTTCTCAGTAACATGAGGTGCTCATAAGGCATAGGGCATAGGGCATAGGGCATAGCGCATAGGGCATAGGCATAGGACTCGCCCCCATACCTCACCACGCTTGAGAACCGCTATACATGATTTAAATTCACTCAACTATGACCGAATATTGCGTCTACTTTTAACTCAAATCCTGATACAAAAGGATCTCGCCCTTCAGTCAATTCGATCGTACTATAACCGCTTGGGCTCAAATCCGCGCTTCATCGGAATTACAAAGTCGAGTCAAGTGACAACCATATGTATCTTCGCTCTCTCAGCGCAATTTTAAGTTTTTAGACTCACAGTAAACAGTCAAATTTCAACAAGGAAAACTCTTGAGCGGCTTAAATGCTTAAATAGGGAGGGCTTTATAACTATTTATTTCACCCACTAAAACGCCCAAGCATTACGATGACCCTGGCAACTATGCAGAGTTATACGATCGTTTGTAACAGTTGCGTAAGTGCTCGGGAATTAAAGTATATTTATCACAATCAATAGACCGCCAATAAAAAAATTAGGGAGAATTTAGTGATGACCTCTGTGGAACTTCAAAAAAAAGCCATAACTGAAGAAGAGGTGGCAAAGTTATGGGAAGCGTTCAAAGTATTTGACGCGGACGCCAGCGGTGCTATTTCATCAGAAGAACTCGGTCAAGT
>JAUBOM010000350.1:0-1672 GCA_036700245.1 Microcoleus vaginatus BM001213989 | reverse complement strand
TACACCTAAAGGGGTGATGGTAAGTCATGGAAATCTGCTGCACAACGAACAAATGATCCAGCAGGCCATGCAGCATACGGAGAAAACTATCGTCGTAGGCTGGCTACCCCTTTTCCATGACATGGGACTGATTGGGAATGTGCTTCAGCCCATGTACTTGGGTATTCCATGCATCCTCATGTCACCACTGGCTTTTCTACAACGACCATTGCGTTGGCTTCAGGCTATTAGTCGCTACAAAGCTACCACCAGCGGTGGACCTAACTTTGCTTACGAGCTATGCGTGAGCAAGATAACCTACGAACAACGAGAGGCCCTCGACTTGAGTAGCTGGGATGTAGCTTTTAACGGATCTGAGCCTGTTCGTGCCGAGATGCTGGATAGGTTCGCAACTGCCTTTGAACCTTGTGGCTTTCGCCGAGAAGCTTTTTACCCTTGTTACGGGATGGCGGAAACGACCCTGCTGGTTTCTGGTAAACTCAAGGCAGCTTTGCCTGTCCTCAAAACCGTCCAAGGAAATGCGCTGGAACAACATCGGGTAGTTTCAGCTTCTGGGGAGAATGATGGAGTTCGGACGCTAGTGGGCTGTGGTCAAACCTTGCTAGAGCAGCAAATTGTCATTGCCCATCCCGATACCTTAATCCGTTGCCAGCCGACGGAAGTGGGAGAGATTTGGGTTTGGGGCAACAGCGTTGCTCAGGGTTACTGGAACCGTCCCGAAGAGACACAGACTACGTTCCGAGCCTACTTGGTGGATACGGGAGAGGGTCCATTTCTGCGTACAGGCGACCTAGGATTTTTGCAGGAGGGCGAGCTGTTTGTTACAGGTCGTCTCAAAGACCTAATTATTATCCGGGGTCGCAACCACTATCCCCAAGATATTGAACTGACGGTGGAACAGAGTCACCCGGTACTACAACTTAATCGCACGGCTGCGTTTTCAGTGGAGGTGAACGGACAGGAGCGACTTGTGGTTGCTTATGAGCTAGAACGTACTTCCCGCCGTAATCTAGACGTAGATGAAGTAGTTGGGGCTATCCGTAAGGCTGTGTCGCAGCAGCACGACCTGGAAGTTTATGGGGTGTTGTTGCTTAAGCCAGGGAGTATCCCGAAAACTTCCAGTGGCAAGATTCAGCGCCATGCCTGTAAGGCAGGATTTTTAGCAGAAAGTCTATCTGTTGTAGGTTCCAGCATTCTAAGCCACACCCATGACTTAATTGAAGGCAATACTCTAACTCAAGAAGCATTATCCCCTACAGCCCCCACACAACGTCAGTTGTTGGAATTAGCCCTGCGTAACCAACTTGCTCCACTTTTAGGGATTTCTCCATCTCAACTCAACCCGCAGCAGCCTTTTAACACATTGGGTATCGATTCCCTGAAAGCTGTCGAAATTAAGAATCAGATTGAAGCAAACTTCGGTCTCGTTTTACCGATCGAGACATTTCTTGACGACATTAACATTACCCAGTTGGTTACCCAAATCCTATCCGGGGCAACATCCTCTTCCCATACTCCCTCATGCATCTCAGCCCCACTACAAATAGCAATTGAGTTTCCCTCCCTCAAACAGCAGAGAGTATCACAAAGCATTGCTCAATCCCAAAAGTCAGCGACCCCAAATAATCTGCAATTCAGCTTATTCTACTTTTCCAGTGAAGAGGCTGAATTT
>JAUBOM010000153.1:0-16551 GCA_036700245.1 Microcoleus vaginatus BM001213989 | reverse complement strand
ACAAAAAGAGTTTGGGCTTTGTTTGGGCTTGATTTTTGTTTAAGTCCCACTAAAGGAAAACTTGCTGGCAGAACGGGTGATCGTCATTGCAGATACCTGCCACAGTGCGACGATGGGTGGAGGAACTGGTCGCAGAAATGCAGAAAGCAACTCAGGAGTAGTGAACCGCTACCTGCAAGAGGTAGGAACATCGAGGGGTAGTGTCGCTTTACTAACTTCAGCAGAAGCGAATGAAGTTTCATTCGAGGATAAGAAATGGGGTGGGGGGCTTGGGGTATTTACCTATTACCTGTTAGAAGGAATGCGTGGCTCTGCCGATAATAAGCCCGGAAATAAAATTGTAACAGTGGATGAACTGTTTGAATATGTGCGCGAGAACGTCCAGAAAGCTACTGGCAACCAACAACATCCTTGCATTGGTAACAATCCCTTCAACCGCAATCTACCTCTTGCAATCACAGCCAGAATTCCGGCTCATCATTATTATGAAATTGGCTGTCAACTCTACCAGTTGGGACTGAAGCTTGATGATGGGACTTGCTTGAAGTCGGCTAGCCACCATTTGCAAGAAGCATTTCGATTATCTCGCCTTATGAGAAATATATTTCCAGAAATTTATCTGCAACTAGGCTTAACATGGATGGCATTTGGGGATTTAGTAAAGGCAGTTGAGGAGTTTGAAAAAGCAACAAAGTTTAAAGTTCCTGATGCAGCCTACTATCTTCGGATTGCCTACACAAAGCAAGGTGAACCGGATAAAGCAATATCAGCACTTGAGTTGTTTTTAGCTCGACAACCTGATGATAAAGCTGCTTGGCTTTGTAAGTTAGTTTCATGGTTACAGGTCGGTAACGCTAAACGCTATGCTCTATTAATTGGAATTAATTGTTCTAATCGAGCAATTAAATTGAAAGGAGGTGCAATTCTAAAATCTCTAAGGGGCTGCGTAAACGACATTCAAATATTAAGTGATGTATTGTCTAACCTATATAACTTTAATATCACAATGGTTGCCGATTATGCAACTTATGAAAATACCTTAAAAGCATTTCACGAGCTTCATAATATATTTAAAGTTAATAACAATATGGTAACTCATTTAAGTAGTCATGAACTATCAAACAGTTTGCCAGCTTTTGATGTTCAGATAGAGAAAAAAAAGATTTAATTAATACAATTAGTATTAAAAAATTACATGACTTAGTAACATCCATTCGTGCCATACATAAAAGACTCTTTATTCATGCATTAATCTCTCCTGAATTTCAAGAACTTGTTAACCTATTTAAGCAGAGAAGAGACTGCATACTTTTTTTAGGAGGTTCTCCAGGGCAGTTTAGCTATGAGATAAAGATTGATGGTCGTGTTTATGACTTTTTTAGCTACACGCTTGCTCAACAGCTACTACAGGTTTCAGAAGAGACAAAGCCAAGTGATATCTTTCCAAAAGTCAAAGAGATAGTCCAAGCAAAATTTCCGCAACAACAACCTTTTTTAGTTTTAAATAATCTTATTAATAAAAATCTGTTTTCTACCAGGCTAGATTACTGTCCTCATGTCTTTGACTTGAGTTGGCAGAAAAATTATTTTGCATTAGCTACTGATAATTTGAATATCCGGTACAATGATGCGATAAAGAAGCTAGATGTTCCATTTTATATACTTCGCGATAATGTAGGTCGTGCTTTTTTGGAAAAAAGCGCTTTTCAACAGACTATAGCTGCTTTGAAAAATTCTTTGAGCCAAGCTAAGTCTACCGATCCTGCCCTACTATTAGAACTGGGTACTTTTCAATCTAAAGAGCGACTTTATGCATATTCATATAAAATATTTCAGCAATATATAACAATTACCTGCTCTACTCAACTTCAAAAAGTGATTTTGCAAATTCAAGATATTCAAGATCATCGTTTTTCTACTCGGTATGCTCTGCTAATTGGAATAAAAAACCACTTAAATAACGACATCAAACCTGCTAAAAAAGCAATTAATGATGTACTCCTTTTAAGAAATATTTTGCTTAATAGCTGTGATTTTAAATCGAATAATATAAAAGTTTTACTTTATGGAAATGCTACTTGTCAGAATATTTTAAATAAGTTCAAAAATTTAGCAGAAAAATCCTATGAAAATCCTGCTTTATTTTACTTTGCAGGGCAGGGGTCTTGGCATTCTGACAACTCGGACAACTTAACAATCTTGGGCGTAGATAGCAGACAACCTGATGTATTTGATATTGAACTAAAAGAGCTTTCCAAAATTGTTACTAATTGCCCTACGAACTTAGTTACGATTGTTGATGCGACTTGGTCAACGTCAACTTTAAAAAAAAAATATAGCCCTCGCTCTGTTCTTCCTGCTCAAAGTCCACTTCCAAGTAAACGCTCGATGAGATTAAAGCAATCTAAAGAGCGTAAATCTCAATTATTGTCGAATACTTGTCTACAAATCGGTTGTATCTCTATATATACAAATTCTATCCGCCACGAAATATATAATGGGGTTGGGGTTGAAGCAGATTATGAAAATGACTTTCAAAACTTTATTCATGGCGTACTAACATACAATCTTACCAAAAGCTTATCTAAAAATAAAATAGGTACGCTCACCTACAATCAACTGATTAAATCTATATCTTCCGAAGCCCAGCCATTTGTTGTAGAAACTCATTTAGACGCTCGCCTATTTGATAATTCGGTTTGTTGCAGTTTAATTAATGAGCTTTTACGCAAAGTCAAGCAGGCACCTGTAGAACAAAGAATCAGTTTTTTCAAAAGACTGATTGAACAACGCAACAGTATTGATCCCGAAAGCCACCTCAATCTAGGGATTGCCGACTATACGCTAGGAGACTATGGTAAAAGTATTGCTTCTATAGAAACTGCTTTAAACCAAGTTTCTGAACAAAATGTAGAACTCAAAAGAAAAAGGCTAGCCTTTCCCGAAGCGCACTACTGGCTAGGAAGAGTGCTCTATGAAAGCAAGCGCGATCCAGCTTATGCGGTAAAAGAACTTCGTCTTGCAACTCAGGGGATGTTTTAAAAGGGTCGTTTGATCTCATAGTTGACACAAGGAAGCATCTAAGTATGGGCTGAAACCTTGATTTACCGTCTCAGTTAAGCCCAATCAGAAGGGCTAAATTATACTTTTCCGGAATTTTAAAACATCCTCTCAAGAAGATCTGAACAATACAACAGCATACTATTATCTAGGTCAGACGCTTAGGGCAATGCTTGAAAAAAATATTGACTCAAGATGAACGAGCATTTAAGACTTATATTGAAGGAGGTTCTCCATTTAAAAAAGAAGAAGAAGTGCAAGATTTTTTGCGCTCGCGTCAATCAATTTTTCGTTAATTTTATAGGAAAATAATATGGCTAATAATCCTCCCCTAAAAGATATGATTGTCATTGTTCCCGGCATTCTAGGAAGCGTATTAGAAAAAGATGGCAAAGATCTTTGGGCAGTCTCAGGTCAGGCAATCGGGCAAGTAGTAACTAATTTAAGTAAAACAATCCACAATCTAAAGTTAGATCAGGATGATCCGCTCGCTGAAAGCTTAAATGATGGCATTCGAGCAACTTCACTGATTCAAGACACCCATCTCATTCCGGGATTTTGAAAAATTGACGGTTACACTCAAACTTCACGCTTGATTAGCGACAATTTTAAGGTTACTCCAGGCGATATCTATAAAGATCCAGCCGATAAAGAGGCTAACTTCTATCAGTTTCCCTATGACTGGCGCCGCGATAATCGGGCTAATGCACACATCTTGAAAAAACTGATCGACAAGCGGCTAAAACGTTGGCGTGAAGCCAGTGGAGCTTCTGACGCTAAAGTGATTTTGATGGCTCATAGTATGGGAGGTTTAACCTCCCGGTATTACCTAGAAGTTTTAGAAGGTTGGCGTGATTCTCGTGCCTTATTCACCTTTGGTACGCCCTATCGCGGTTCTCTCAAAGCCGTAAATTTTTTGGCAAATGGCTACAAGCAGCAATTCCCGGATCTCACAGAGGTAGTGCGATCGCTCACTTCTATTTATCAACTGCTGCCTATCTACGAAGTAGTTAAAGTTGGCGAAACCTACAAGCGTATTGCTGAAGCTGACAGGATCCCTAACATTGATAAAGGTAAAGCGCAAGATGCCCTGGCGTTTCATCGAGAAATTGAGACTGCTGTAAACCAACACCTCAAGCTTGAGGAGTACCGCCAGTCGTTTACCGTTGTGCCGATCGCTGGCGTGCAGCAACCAACCTTGCAATCTGCCATTCTAGAAAATGGTAAGCTGACGGTGACTGAAGATTTGCCAGGGGTACTTCAGAATCGATTTGACTTAAGTGACGGCGATGGTACGGTTCCCCAAGTTTCGGCTATCCCGATCGAACGATCGCGAAACTTTGATAACTTTTTCATTGCTGAAAAGCATGGCGCGTTGCAAAACCAAAACCAGGTGCTAGAAAACCTACTTAACTGTTTACAATTGAGCCAGTTTGACCTAGCATTAGTTAAGGCTCCCCAGGCAGCTATCAGTCTCAGTTTAGATGATTTGTATTTACCCGATGAACCTGTAAGCATTCAGGCAAGAGTAACAGGACCGATTTCATTTGGAAAACTTCAAGCTGAAATCGCCTCAGTTTCTCATGAGCAACTAGCTGTCACTTTTGATTTTGTAGAACGAGAACGTGACTGGCTATTGACAATCGATGATTTGGCATCAGGACTTTATCGAGTAATAGTGCAAACAGAAAACATGAGCGTTCAGGCTCCAAGCCCAGTTCACGATCTGTTTGAAGTTGCAAAAGGATAAACGGCGTTGCTGATTTACGGTATGAAAAACTTTTCGCTTGAAGTTACAAAACTCCCCCTACTTGGCTTATAGCAATTGGGAAATCTTGAATTCATACCTGTATTCAGCAACGCCGGATAAGCTATAACGCTGGCCATCGCCCCACATACAATAACCACCAACTTAATGATTATTATGAAGAAGAAAATCATGATTCTGTCGGCAAATCCAAAGGAAGATCTCAACCTCGATCGCGAAATCCGAGAATTGAGGCGGGTGATTGACCTAGCAGATGAGAAGCAACAGTTTGAGATAATAGATGTGTCAGCAGCACAACCTAAAGATCTACAAGAGCAGTTACTGAAACATAAACCGCAAATTGTTCATTTTTGTGGGCACGGCAATGGTGAGCAAGGTTTAATGTTTGACAACGGTCAGGGAGGACAATTGATTGATACGGAGGCTTTTTCCAATCTGCTTAAACTAATCTCCAATAATATTGAACCTATTCAATGTGTTCTACTCAATGCTTGCTACAGCGAAGTACAAGCCCGAACATTGATTAATGACATTGATTATGTAATTGGCATGAAACAAGAAATTGAAGATAAAGCTGCGATAGCATTCTCCACAGGCTTCTATCTAGCATTAGGGCATGAACTTGGGATAGATGTTAGCTATGAATTTGGCTGCAATGCAATCCAGCTATTGTGTGGGAGCAACCTAACAGAGAAACCACGAAAGTTGGGAAAAGTAGATAATAACGATATTGTTATCATTCCCGAACATCTAAAACCACTTCTCATTACTAGACAAACTACTCTACCCATTCATACTTCCGTTACTCTAAAAAAAGAAGATGAAATCCACGGCAATCTTAACAAGATTCTGGAGCAACAAAATATTATTAACTCCACTACAAATCCACCTGAAGTACCATCTGAAAAGTCTCATTTTTCTGCAGCTTGTGAAGAAATTCCTAATTTCTTACATCGTCTTTTGGACGATTTTTTTAATAAAGCCAGCTTAAAGTGGAGTCTTTGTTTTACAGGTGAGGATGAATCAAGCAAACTAGGAGAACTTACAGCAAACTTAAAAAGTGGATTTTCTGAAACGGGTAATGGGAAATCTGTTCCATCCAGTTTTTCGTACTGGGGAATCGTTTCAACTTTGACTTGGAAAGAGGCTTGCGCTGATGAACTTTACCCAGTCATGAAAGAGGGCATCAGTTCTTTCAGACATCGCTGGCTTAAAATAGCTAATCAAGAGATTACAAATCAAAAATATCATTATGTAAGTTTAGGAGTAGGGTTAGGAGAAAAAGATAATGATATTCTTAGTTACTTATATCATAGGAACAATAGCATACGTTATTTCCCAGTTGATATGAGTTCAACAATGCTAAGGCTAGGAGTGCAAAATGCGACTAAAAATATTCCCCTAAAAGGTAGTCATGTACTACCAATTCAAATTGATTTTTCACTTACAAGAAATATAGAAGAAGTTAGTAAATTGCTTGAGCAGATTGATAACAATGATAATAAATTGTTTTCTCTTGTTGGAAATACACTGGCTAATTTTCCAGAGGATACAAAATTACTTTCAAATATTATAAAGTTGATGAAAGATGGCGATAAGTTGCTCATAGAAGTTGCAACAACAAAAAGTTTGGAAAAAAACGCAGTAGAAGCAGCAGCAAGAGAGTATGAAAGTTCTTCCTCTTTTCGCAAATTTGTTTCAAGTACATTACTCCAGTATACAAATTTACCAATCGATGATTATGAAAATATTTACTTTGAAAGTTCCATAGAACCCGATGAGAAAGCAATTTTTATCAAAATCATCTATCGTAATTTAGGTGACGATATTATGGTCAGACTACCTAGCTGGGAAAATATCAGATTTAAAAAAGGGGATACAATCCGTCTATATACAACGCGGAAATATACTTTATCTGGTATTGATAAGGTTATATCCGATTGCAAGTTAATACCCATTTCTCGTTCAAATTCATTTATAGGAAGATATGGCGACAATGAATATGGCTTTGGTATAGATTTAATTTTGTTAGCTAAAGGACATAATTAATGTATCTATAGCGTTTTTCATAGCTATGAGGTACACTTAATAAAGTAAAACTGGCGTTGCTAATTGACGGTATGAAAAACTTTTCGCTTGAAGTTACAAAACTCCCCCTACTTGGCTTATAGCAATTGGGAAATCTTGAATTCATACCTGTATTCAGCAACGCCGTAAAACTATTTAGAGGAAAATCATCATTGCAACCGTATTCAATAGACTTGAGAAAAAAATCATACAAGTGAGATAACAAGAACAGGACTTACGCAACTATCACAAGGGTTCAAGGGCACCCGGCACCAAAAATTTAGACGAGCAACATGGAAACATCTGGACGTTTTAGTTGCTAGATCAAATAATTTGACAGCAGTTTGTGTTTAATTTGATATATTGTTTGACCATTTCATTTTTATAGGCTAAACTTTTGAGTCTAACCCATACGAGTAAGGCGCAAGCAACGTGATTTCTTTGAATCCGAGCTTTACGACACTGGCAAGACTCTATCCCTGTTAATTGATTGAGTTCTCTATGAAATTCTTCGACCTGACAACGAATGGCACACACTTTTTGTACATCATTCGTTGTAGATTGATTTAAGCCGTTAGCCGCGACATATTCCGTCTTGTTGGCAAAAACAATTACTCGGAATAATTTCACTTTTTTAAA
Source organism: Microcoleus vaginatus BM001213989 (assembly GCA_036700245.1). Taxonomy (GTDB): domain Bacteria; phylum Cyanobacteriota; class Cyanobacteriia; order Cyanobacteriales; family Microcoleaceae; genus Microcoleus. The sequence goes on along the minus strand of JAUBOM010000153.1, from coordinate 9,017 downwards.
CTTGGGAAAAGTTTTAATCTTAATAATTTTCCCTGAGGTTAGTTCGCGGGCGTGTCCAACTTAAAGATTCAACATACTTATAATCTTCTTTACCTTCGCTGTCCTCAACCAACCTGTTCTTCTTTAAAGGACAATAATATATTTTGCCAAGCCTGTCAATAGCTTGCATGACTTTTTGACTTGCATACCAGGTGTCTATTAAGACTATTCTAAAACTCAGACCCTTTGCGCTGACTACTCCTTGAAGCATTTCCAACAAATGGTCTATTTTGCTTGGACCGTCCCCATCAGGGTCATAAATTCGGTAGTCTGTTACCCAAAAACAGTTAGTTTCAGGATTAACATAGACATAGTTGACTAATCCAATGCCTCGAATTACTCTAGGTTCATTACCACTATACTGTCTGCGAGTCAATTCAATATGCAACGCCCATATCGTTTATCTAAAACTGTATCATAAAAAATTAAATAACCATCAACATGAGCCTCAATAAGTGGAGCCACATTCTCGCATAACAACTGAGGTGTTAGTTTTTCTCGTCTGAGATATCGATTAATTAAATCATGGCTGATTGTTTCTACATGGCCTGCTAAGTGTGTTAGCGTATAATTAATTTGAATGCTTAATAAATATTGACAGTAGTTAAGTTTGGTAAATCTCATAGGTAGTGTAATTAAAATATTTTAATTATAACTGTTGTCAAGGGAATCCGTGAAAGCTGGCTCTGTTATTGACTCAAAAAGAGCATACAAGCAAATTCGGTTTGTTTAAGTATACGATCGCCCGAAACCTCGCTCGAAAATCCAAACTACGTTTGTTGGCTCCGTTTGTCAATGGGTAGACGTATAGGACGGGTTATGGTGACGGGGTTTGGGCGATCGTAGCGATCGCCTGAGTGCCAGTTGCGTAAGTCCTGAAATATTTTAAAAAACTAATTGTATTTGCTGAGCCTCCTTTTTCATAAGGTTGTACTAAAAATTCTTTATTTCCATAATTTAAGGCTCCATAATAGGTTTGCCCCTGTTTTTGATTGGTCATTTCTACTTCTACTCTCCGAGCCCTTTTTCCCCAGACATACCCACATAAATCTCTCCACAATAAATGACATTCATTTAACATGAACACACATAACTTACCTTGTTTTAGATCTGACTGCCATGTTTCTAAATACTCGTTGTTATTGGAAAGATTATAAAGCCCTGTGTTTAGATGATGTTTATTGCGGCGGAGCATTATTTCAAAATAATCAAGATTTAACTGATAGGAGTAATAGCCAAAAACGGCTACATCCTATGTATTGTATAGGAGATAGTCATCCCGGAATTTGGAGCTTATTTCAAGAAATAGGAGTGACTGAACAAAGGCAAGAAATCTTAGATTGGTATCATCTGAAAGAAAATCTCTATAAAGCAGGGGGTTCACTAAAATGCTCAAAGCAAGCAGAAAGTCTGTTGTGGTCAGGTCAAGTTGAGCAAGTGATAAATTTATTTAAAGAGCTGAAAAGGAAAGCATTTCCAACATTTTGTACTTATTTAGATACCCATCGCAACCGAATAGTTAACTACCAATGCTATTAAGAAGAGTCCCTGAGTTCTATCGGTTCGGAAACAGTTGAATCAACAATTAAACGAATTGGAATCAGGGTGAAATTATCGGGAGCGAAGTGGAATATCGAGAGTGTTGCTTCTATCCTTTCTCTGCGCTGTGCTTATCTTAAGGGTCAACTTTCCACTTGATGTCTTTGCAAAACTGAGATGCACCCGATAGGGTTCCTAAAATGCTGGCTTCCGCTCCTATAACAACGATCGCGATCGTCGGTGCTGGCTTTAGCGGTTGTCTCGTAGTGGTTCACCTTTTGAAAACAGCCAACCGACCCCTGCCGATCGAGCCGATCGATCGCAGTCACGAGATTGGCCCTGGAGTTGCATACAGCACCGATGCCACCAGCCATTTGCTGATGCTGTCTCAGAACTGCGCGAGCAGGCACTGGCGCTGGCTGCGACGCTGAACTAGGCCGTACTTGCCAACGAATAGAAGGGGTTAGAAAACAGTCCAGCAAGAACGTGACAATTCGTGACAAAACTCGACATTTTCTGCAATTAGAGCGGCCAATGTTTAGTTTCACTCACAATCGAGGCAGCTCGCTGAAAGTAGCCATCAGCATCAAAAGAGAGTAACATCATTGAAGGCAGCAGCTAAAAGTTATGATGGCTCTCACTGACTGTAAACGATTACCATCCCGAAGCCGAACTTAACCCTTCTCACAAGTGAGCCGACCGATTGAGTACGGTTGTATTGGTATCGGTCTGAATCCGAGGGAGATTGGTTGGGCATATATCGACGATCGAGGTAATTTAAGCAAGTCTGGTAAATTTCCGATGCAAATGGGTTTACCTCATGGCAAACAAGATGCTCAAATTGTAGATGCCATCTTGCAGCTAGCTGAATTAGCTACTGCTTTCGCTTGTCTGATTGTTTGCGAATCCTTAGATTTTACTGGTAAGAAAGCACAGTTAAGGGAGAAAAGTGCCAAGTATGCGTCGAGCAGCGATGTCGGGTATCTGCCAAGCGCAAGCTAAGCGTGGCGATCGATCTCAAGTTACACCGCAGACTTAATACGCGGACTCAAATTACCTGCGGGTAGGTTTGTCCAGGTTTTTAGAAGCAGTTTAAACAATAAAAGATAAGTTTAAGAATAAACAACTATGGTAAATTCTGTTAGAGCCTCAACCCGAGGACTGGAAATTGTCGATCGGCTGCGCAAGCAGAAAGGCTGGACAAAATACTCAGTGTCTTGGTACGACACTGCCCTGACTTCCGAAGCAACCTTAAGGCGGTTTTGGCGGCGAGTGCCTATTCAATCCGAGACATTTATCCAGATTTGTCAGGCTGTCGGAGCCCGCGAAGAAGATGTTGCCGAATCGGAAGAATTAATTGCTACAAAATGTCAAGATTGGGGGGAAGCACCCGATGTCCCCGTATTTTTTGGACGTGCTGAGGAACTTACCACACTAGAGCAATGGGTGCTCAAAGATCGCTGTCGGCTGGTGGCAATTTTGGGCATGGGCGGTATTGGTAAAACCCAACTATCGGTGAAGTTGGGAAGGGGTGGCATTGGCAAAACCGATCTGTCTTTGGAATTAGCAAAAGGGATTCAAGATGAATTTGACTATCTGATTTGGCGCTCTCTGCTGAATGCTCCACCAGTAACAGACATTCTGACAGACTTAATTAAACTCCTCTCTGACCAAAAAGAAACCGATTTACCGGACACTTTAAACGCTCAAATATCACTGCTGATCCACTATTTTCGCGAGTATCGCTGTTTGGTAATCCTGGACAATGCAGAGTCAATTCTGCAAGGCGGGGAAGGGGCGGGGAAATATCGAGAAGGATATCAAGGATACGGTGAGTTGTTGAGGCGGGTTGGCGAAGTCCCCCATCAAAGCTGCTTGCTGCTCACCAGCCGGGAAAAACCCCAGGAAATTGCGCTACTAGAAGGTAAAGCAAAACCAGTGCGATCGCTCAATTTAAGCGGTTTGAATGAGTCGGACGGACAGAGAATTTTTAATGAAATCGGTAATTTTTTGGGTTCGGATTCAGAATGGAAAGAAGTTGTTGAGTTTTATAATGGCAATCCCCTCGCTCTAGAACTGGCTGCCCGACATATTGAAGAAGTATTTTTTGGCGATTTGTCGGAATTTTTAAGCCAGGGAAAACCTTTATTTAATGACTTGCGAGATTTATTAGATTGGCATTTTGAACGCTTATCGCATGACGAGAAAGAAATTGTTTATTGGCTGGCAATTAATCGCGAACAATCATCGCTTTCCGAACTGAGAGAAGATATTTTATCTCCTTTAGCTAAAGAGAAAGTAACTTCGACTTTGCAATCTTTACAAAGATTGTTACCTTTGGAAAAAACCAAAGCAGCCTTCGGATTGCAGCCAGTCATCCTGGAATATGTAACAGAAGGATTAATTAACATAGCTTGTGCAGAAATTAGCGAAAAAAATATTGAAATAATTAACAGGCATTCTCTCATGAAGGCGTTAGCTAAAGACTACGTTAGAGAAAGTCAAAGCCGCCTGATCCTGCAACCGATTCAAGATAGATTAATCAATAGTTTGGGCAATAAAATTGGTTTAGAAGCCCGATTGACTGAAATTATCTCGACTCTGCGAGAAAAGTTTCCGCTAAGAGCTGGATATGTAGCGGGAAACATACTGAATTTATCCCGCCAACTAGAGACGGATTTAAGGGGACAGGATTTTTCCCATCTCACCATTTGGCAAGCTTACCTCCAGGGATGGAATTTGCCAGAAGTGAATTTTGCTGGTGCCGATTTAGCCAAATCTGTCTTTACTCAAGCTTTTGGAACTGTTTCTGCTGTGGCGTTTAGCCCCGATGGCAGGTTGCTAGCGGCGGGGATTGCCAATGGTGACATTCGCCTGTGGGGAGTCGCAGATTGCGAACCGTTGTTGACCTGTCGGGGTCACAGTGATTGGCCCTGGGCGATCGCTTTCAGTCCCGACGGTCGAATTGTCGCCAGTGGCAGCCAAGACCAAACCGTTCGTCTGTGGGATGTCAGCACCGGTCAATGCGTTCTGGTGTTGCAAGGACATACCAGTTGGGTGAAGTCGGTTGCTTTCAACTGTGATGGTAGCCTGCTCGCCAGCGGTAGTAACGATCGCGCGATTCGCTTGTGGGATACCAACACAGGTCAATGCCTGAAAATTTTATCAGAACACAGCGATTGGGTGTGGTCAGTGGCCTTGAGTCCCGACAGCCGCACTCTCGCCAGCAGTAGCGGAGATGGGACAATTAAGTTGTGGGATGTAACAACTGGTTCGTGTTTGCAAACTATAAACGGACATAGCAATTCGGTCACAGCAATCGCCTTTAGCCCCGATGGCAATACCCTCGCTAGCGGTAGTTTCGACCAAACCGTGCGCTTGTGGAATGCCAAGACAGGTCAATGCCTCAAGATTTTACAAGGACACACCGAACAGGTGTGGTTAGTCGCCTTCAATCCCGACGGTCGCACCCTTGCTAGCAGTGGGGATGACGGTAACATCCGGTTGTGGGATGTTAATACCGGACAGGTTGTCAAGACAGTCAAGGAACGCACCAACCGCATTTGGTCGCTTGCCTTCAGTCCTGACGGTAATATCCTCGCCAGTAGTGGAGAAGACCAAACCATTAGGCTGCGGGATAGCAATACAGAGAGAACCATCAAGACGATATGGGGCTATTCCAGCGTGATGTGGTCGGTTGCCTTTAGCCCCAGCGACAATATCGTTGGCATCGGGAACGATCGAGGCGTGCAGCTATGGGATATCGGTACAGCTAAATTCCTCACAACTATCCAAGGATACATCGGCAAGACTAGAGCAGTTTCCTTCAGCGATCGCGGCAGCATATTAGCCAGCGGTAGTGATGACGGGAACATCCGGTTGTGGGATCTCAAAACGGGTCAATGTCTCAAGACGTTGCAAGGTCATACTAACCGAGTCTGGTCGGTAGCCTTCAGCCCGGATGGCAATATCGCTGTCAGCACCAGTGAAGATAGAACTATACGCTTGTGGAGTGTTAGCACGGGTCACTGTCAAAACACGCTCACAGGTCATAACAGTCGGGTTTGGTCAGTGGCGTTTAGTCCTCACGGTCAGATCTTTGCTAGTGGCAGCGATGAGGAAATCGTGCGCCTGTGGGACATCAAAACAGGTGAATGTATCAAGACTCTACAGGGACATACCAGCCGTGTTTGGTCAGTGGCGTTCAGTCCTAACGGTAATCTCCTAGCTAGCGGAAGTGCCGATCGCACCGTTCGTTTCTGGAACGCTAGCACGGGGGAATGCCTTGCCACACTAGAAGGACATACAAACTCCGTGTGGTCGGTCGCATTTAGTCACAAGGGCAATCTGCTTGTGAGTGCCGGGACTGACCGCAGTGTTAGGCTGTGGGATGTAGAGACGGGTCAATGCCTGAAGGTTCTGGAAGGACACGCCGAAAATATCTGGTCGGTTGCCTTTAGCCCCGACGATGGAACCCTAGCCAGCAGTAGCAGCGATGAAACTATCAAGTTTTGGTCAGTGCAGGCCGGTCAGTGCGTGAAGACGTTAAGGAGCGATCGACCCTACGAACGCATGGATATCACTGGCGTCACAGGAGTAACAGAGGCTCAGAAAGCCGTGCTTAAAGATTTAGGAGCCATTGAGGATTACACAGAAATTGTTACCTAAAAGGTAGGGTAAAACTTAGCTCAAATTCTACTGATTAGTAGTTTAATATTGATTAATGCCTTGGCAAAGAAACACAAAAAAACACATGGAATTTGTAGATGTTTTGCTAGTTCATCCACCCTATCATCGCAGAGCAGGTAGCGGCATCATTCCCCCGATCGGTCTTGCTTACATTGCATCAAGTCTGGAAGCGAAAGGATTTTCCGTTGCGATCCTAGATTGTGCCTTAGACTGCGGCTCGCAAAGCCCTGTAGGCCTCGAAAAATTCCAACAGTATCTTAATGAAAAACTAGAGAATATTACCCCTTTAAAATGTGTGGGTGTTGGACCAACAACCACGCCGGCTCTTAAATCGATCTATGTTTTAGCCAAAGCACTAAAAAAACAATATCCGAAAATACCTATTGTGTATGGCGGCCCTTTTGCTTCTATGCCCAGCCAAACACCTATTTTTTTCGATCTGTTGGAGGCGACAGCGATAATCCGCGGTGACGGAGAAGAAGCTTTTCCTCTTCTAGTCAATGCCTTACACGCAGGCAATATGGGAACTTCGATACCAGGTGTGTCTTGGCATAGAGAGGAAGTTGCATCGATCGCAACGGTTGAAGATGTCGATCGAATCCCTTTTCCAGCAAGACATTTACTAGAAAATCATCGCTATCGCCCTTCTTTACGCAGAAACGTATTTGATGGCTCCATCACACCGATCTATTCATCTCGCGGATGCCCCTATCACTGCAACTTTTGTGTTTCGCCTATGCTGCGCGGGAATCAAGTTGCGCGTCGCAGCTTAGATGGGCTCTTTGCTGAAATGAGAGAATGTGTTGAACGTTTTCAAATTACTGGATTTATTTTTTATGATGATTGTCTGTTTGTGAAATCTATAACATTAAATCAAGAAGTTCAGAAATTTTGTAATTTATTAATCGCAGAAGTAGGCGAGATTAAATGGGAGATGGATCTGAGATGCGATGCCGTTGCAGCCTTAGATTCTCAAAGCCTGCGCAGTCTGTACAACTCAGGTTGCCGTCAAATCAATATGGGAATTGAAAAAGCTTCCGATCGCCAACTCAAAAGTCTGAAAAAGCATTTAACAACTGCGATCGTTATCGCAGCTTGTGAAAATGTCAAGAGCGCAGTACCCGATATGCGACTGGCAGGAACTTTTATTTTAGGAGGACCGGATGAGACAGCATCGGATATTGAAACAACGATGGCTTTTGCCAAATACCTAAATTTAGATTTTGCTCATTTCTATCCTTTAGAAATCTACCCGGGAACGCCATTTTTCGATCGAGTTTGCGATCGGGGAGAGCCACCTACTGCCTGGGCAGATCGAATGCTTAAAGATAGTAAAAACTATTGGGGAGAAATTCTTTATGAAACCAAAGAGCTACCAAGCGATCGCCTTTTGAAGCTGACGCATCAAGCTTACAATGAGTTCTATAACCGCACTGAATGGCTCGAGCGTTTTGCTGCGACGACCAGCTTGGAAGTTCGTTCTACGGCTAAAGCCGTGGTAGAAAGGTGGTGTCAAGATCGATTTCATCTGTCTTTTGATGAAGCTCAAATCATTGCTGCAGCAGTTGAAAATTGAACCCCTTTAGACCGCAAGCTAATAGTTTGGGAAAGAAGATGGCTAGCGTGTTCTACCCGAAATACATTGGCGTAGAGGTTAGCAATAATCTGTTTGCCAGATTGTGTGACCTCTAAGTAGCGCAGGGCAGATTTAATATAGGGAGAGACAACGTTCCAGAAAAAAGCTGGGTAGTTCTTCCGCAAATCAGCAGGAGAGTGATAACCAAAAGCCTTGTTAGCACCAGTTTCTTCAAACTCGTAAAATAAGGCAGGAATTTTTTGTAAGTAGCGGGGATCGGCAAGTTGGCCGATTAAATCGGCCGCTCTTACTAAACCAGGATAGTTGTTGGTATCTGAATGTTCTTCATCTGTTGGTACCGGGAAACGGGTTAGCTCAATATTGCGCTTCAAAGCTTCGCGGTCGATCGGGTGAATATCGCTGAATCGTTCCTCAATAAAGAGTTTTCCTCGATCTACATGAAAGGGAGTTAAGGAGGCATCAGTCGAATCAAAAGGTAAATAGACAGTAGTGTTCCCTACACCTGTAGCATAGGCTCCTTCTGAAGGTCTGTCTTGCCGGCAAATTCCCCTAACGTAGCCTATATCGTGGTACAGCAAAGAGACGATCGCGTTCAACCAATCTTTACAGGAAACATTACCTTCAAGCATCTGCTTGCCTAGTAAAATTTCCTGCCCTGTCAGCGTTACTAAAACCGTATGTTCTACATTGTGATAGGGTGCGTCACTGTTGGCAATCATTTCCAAAGCCATATTGCCAGCCCAACCAAGGATCTCCATACAATCGGGCCTAAGACTGCCGTAAGTCTGGCGATAGCCGTGTTGCAACCTTTCAATGCAAGTATTAACCATCACTTCTGTAGGATTAAACATCTCGCTATCCCTGAGTAATTACTTAGATCGACTCATCAGTTGGGGAAAGCAACATTGGTTAACCATGCTTCCCACATCTCTAGAATGCAGGATATATTTAGGCTGGATGGTTCAGTGCTTGGTTCAGTATTTGGTTCAGTGTTTAGTTCAGTGCGATCGGGGAGTGTTAAAAAACTTGGTTCTCCCGTACTTAGTGTGCTAAAATATTAGGATAGTGCCAAAAAAGTAAAGCACGTATTTTAAAATCATTAAAGTTTCTAAATCCCCACCCACAACGCTTTAATAATTTCAATTTATTATTA
>JAUBOM010000349.1:0-1684 GCA_036700245.1 Microcoleus vaginatus BM001213989 | reverse complement strand
TAGGGCTTGCTGAAGAAAAGCGAAAAGCAGACAAGATAGGGAGTTGAGGGTGAAAGAAACCTGTGGAGGTGCCCTGTTGTGGTGTAAAATGACCGAGAAACCTTGCATCACCATCAGGGAGTAGGTGACAGACCATGTACCGACCCGCCTCCAAAGCGACCCCCCAGCAGGGCGAGTTTAAGCTTCCGTTTCAGGGAAAATTATCAGCCCAGAATCGATGGGTAATCCTGAGTGAGCTAATACCGTGGTCAGAATTTGAAGGAGAATACGCACAGCTATTTTCAGCAGAAATGGGTGCCCCAGCCAAAAGCTTCAGAATGGCATTGGGGGCATTAATCATCAAAGAAAAATTAGGAATTAGCGACCGAGAAACGGTAGAACAAATCAAAGAAAACCCATACTTGCAGTATTTTATCGGATTGGAGGAATATAGCGAAGACCCCCCATTTGAGGCTTCAATGCTAGTCCACTTCCGGCAGCGAATTCAGGTCAACTTAGTAAAGCGAGTCAATCAACGGGTGGTACAGAAAAACCAAGAGAGAATCTCAGAAGTGACTCAGGAGAACTCGACAGAAGAGAAAAAAGTAAGTGAACAGAAAAATAGAGGAAAACTGATACTCGATGCGACCTGTGCGCCAGCAGATATCACATATCCCACCGACTTAAAAATCTTAAATGCAGCGCGAGAAAAAACCGAGTCAATCATTGATATCCTGCATTCTGAGAATCAGACTCCCTCAAAAAAAAACCAAGAACCTACCGAAGACTAGCAAGAAAAGACTACCTAGCCGTAGCCAAGCAACGCCGCCCTACCCGAAAAGTGAAGAGGAAAGCGATGAGAAAACAACTGCAATATATCAAAAGAAATTTAGGGTCTATCTCAGAGCTAATCGCAGGAGGGGCAAAGCTTTCAAGCCTAAATAAGACTCAATATAAAAGCTTATTAGTCATCGCCGAAGTTTATCGACAACAGCAATGGATGTGGTCAAATAAAAAGCAGAGTATCCCTGACCGAATTGTGAGTATTACTCAACCCCATATTCGCCCAATCGTGAGAGGGAAAGCAGGAACAGCCGTAGAATTTGGAGCAAAATTGTCAGCGAGTTGTGTAGATGGATATATCTTTCTTGACCGGATTAGTTGGGATAACTTTAACGAGTCAGTGGATTTAAAAGCCCAAGTAGAAGCTTACAAAGAATTCACGGGTTTTTATCCAGAATCAGTTCATGTAGACAAGATTTATCGAACCAAAGAGAACCGAGCTTGGTGTAAAGAAAGAGGCATAAGAATGAGTGGTCCCCCTTTAGGAAGACCGCGATTAGATGTAAGCAAAGAAGTGAAAAAGCAAGCATCAGAAGATGAGAAAATTAGGAATGCGATTGAGGGTAAATTTGGACAAGGAAAACGGAGATTTAGCATAGGTCGAGTCATGGCTAAACTGCCAGATACGGCTCAAACTGCCATAGCCATCACTTTTTTAGTGATGAATCTGTCTCGGATACTCAGACAGATTATTTGGGCATTTTTTTGCCAATTTTTCCCAAACGTAACTTTTAGGGGTGGGAAAATTAAGAAAAGTAATCGATGGGTTAATGAGCGAAAAAAAAAGCTTATTACCCCTGGTTACTTCATTAGCTAATTTATCCTTGTTTTCCTCTTGGGTCACTTTTTCAGCAAGCCCTAT
>JAUBOM010000152.1:0-16603 GCA_036700245.1 Microcoleus vaginatus BM001213989 | reverse complement strand
CCCATTTTATATGGACACATTAAGGCATCAAATATTAAATGTGTTCCTGCCTCTACTAAAATCACTAATCTAGCTTTGGGGAACGCCGCTCTCGTACCCGGACGGCTACCTGGACGACCAAAAACTCTGGCATTTTCATCACTATCTGGGAGGTCTAAGCAGGTTCCGTCTATCACTATGACTCTGAGTTCGTTGATAAAAGCTCCTACTGTTTCAACTGTAGCCATTGGTCGTACTAAGGAATGAAACAACTGTCTCATCACGCCCGCTCCTAATCTTTGTCTGGCTTGAGTAATTGCCGATTTACATGGAAATCGCCAATATTTACCAATTTTTATCCATGCTTCATTAAGACCATCAATTAAATTTTTTAAGACATCCCGCATTGAATCTTTTGACCACAGACTCATGACGATTATCAGACACACTACCAGTTGTGCTGGCAGGGCACGATGACGTTTCTCTTCAACATTTGTTTTCGCAATAGCTTGTTCGATGGCACTTGCTGGAATTGCTATCTCTATGGCTTTGAATATCTCCTTACTTGGGATTTTGGGAGATACTAATGAGAATTCTTTGAGATGCACGCTAACTTGCTCTCCTTTTGTGGACACCATACCTAATTTACCACGGTTTGAGCCTTAACTGAACCGTATTGAGTAATTGCGTGCTATCGCCTCCGTTATATTGACGCTGTTGCTGCACGAATTGGGAAATATCCTCGATTTTAACAATCCATTCTCGCGCGTAACTAGCTAAAACACTGCCGCGCAAACCGAGTTGAATTGCCCGCCGATCCATTTTCGATCCATTGGGGTGATGGTCCGGGTCCCATTGCAGCCGTACAGCAGAATTTTTAACAGCTTGTTGCCATTCTTTTTCGCTTCCATACACTGCTGGAACGAAATTAGAATGGACAGCAGATGCTAAAATTTCGTCCCACGCCGAGCGCTTTAGCCAAATAGCAAGAATTACTTCTTGACCCGATGAAGTACCCCATGCCGATCGATACATCATCCATAGAAAGTTTGGCTTAATCCAACTCATACGATTCAGGCTGAATTCCCCGCCGAAATAACCATTTTCCGCTGCAAAACGACCGATCGCCGGACGGTAGGCTTGGTACACTACGACCGTATGTTCATCAAATTGTGCCAGAATGTGACGGCCTGTTTTCGGCCATTTACTTGCCTGGTTTAAGTAGGGTTCTGTTAGCAGCTTCACCACAACTAATTACTCTCGTGATGTTTCTGGGGGCAACATACAAACTCCGTGAATTCCGCTCGATACAATTATCCCACCTAAAAGCAATCCCACACCTTCGGCAAAGCAGTTAATTCTGTAAATTTCCTGTGCTGTTCTGGCCATTGATATTTCTGTTCCAGTGGCAGATGGGGCTTCGCTAACGGGCGCGGTAATTTTGATTGCTCGCCGTTAGTGCAGCCTATTGCGGTATTAAATAATAAGCACAAACTGCATGGGCTAAAAATCCGGGCATAACAACCAAAAGCAACAGAATGATCCTGCGACTTTCCACGGCATTTATTCCCAAAAGCCAGCATTAAAAACCTTATGGAATTTTTTAATTAACCGCAAAGGACACAGAGGACACAGAGTAAAAGATAAAAAAGATAGATCATCTTAATATACAGCGAAATCGATTGAGGACTTACGAACCCTTCTCCTCTCTTCCCTTCTTTTCTCTTACTTCGCGCCCTTCGCGCCTTCGCGGTTCGTTAAAAAATCTCTTATCCCGCAGGTAGATACCAGAACTTACTTCCAAGAAACCTTCGGCAAAATCTGATTTTTATCGACGCGGTGCTGATATTTTGTGGCAAAATTCAGCAGAGAATCAAGCAGGGAATCTGAGAGGTAGTGCGGTTGCAAGCCGAGGTCTAGCAAGTTGGTGTTTTTGGCATTGAAATAATGTTCTTCTTTCTCGACTCTGGGATTTTCGAGGTGGTTGATTTCTACTTTTAATCCCATAGCCGTGCCTGCTTTTTGCACCAATAAGGCTAAGTCGCCGACGCTGAATTGTTCGGTGAATTGGTTGAAGACGCGGAATTGTCCGGCCGAAGCAGGGTTGGCAATCGCCAATTCCACGCACCGCACGGTATCCCGAATGTCTAAGAAGCTGCGGGTTTGTCCGCCAGTGCCGTAAACTGTCAGAGGATGACCGATCGCAGCTTGGATGCAAAATCTGTTCAAGGCTGTACCGAATACTCCGTCGTAGTCCAAACGGTTGATCAACAGTTCGTCCATGCCTGTTTCATCTGTGAGCACGCCGTAGACGACGCCCTGATTTAAGTCGGTGGCTCTTAAACCCCAGATTTTGCAAGCAAAATGGATGTTGTGGGAGTCGTGGACTTTTGACAGGTGGTAGAAACTGCCTGGTTGTTTGGGATAGGGTAGTGTATCCTTGCGGCCGTTGTGTTCGATCGTGATGTAGCCTTCTTCAATGTCAATATTCGGGGTGCCGTATTCGCCCATTGTCCCCAATTTCACTAGGTGACACTCGGGGAAGTCTTCGCGGATGGCGTACAGCAGGTTGAGTGTCCCGACGACGTTATTGACTTGGGTGAGGACTGCGTGTTCGCGATCGATCATTGAGAAGGGGGCAGAACGCTGTTCGCCAAAATGGACGATCGCCTCTGGTGCAAATTTTCTCATGCTTTTGCTGAGAAAATCGTAGTTGGTGATGTCACCGACGAACAAGTCGATCGACTTGCCCGTTAAATCTTGCCATCGCTGGAGTCGTTGCTGAATCGGTGCGATGGGAGTGAGGGTGTCGCTGCACAGTTCCAGATCCCAGTGCCGCCGCACGAAGCTGTCGAGGATGCCAACTTCGTAACCCTTGTTAGAAAGGTAGAGTGCGGTTGCCCAACCGCAATAGCCATCGCCACCAATAACCAGGACTTTCATAAATCAACGGTGAATCTTGCTTGCCAATACTGGGTTAATGTACCAGGTAATGGTGCATTCTGAACCTTTAATCAAGCGTGTTCACCCAGGAGAGACTCAGTTTTTTTCATTAAACCGGAATTTCGTCGGCGAAACTAGCGCGGCGGGTGAATTCAAAGGGGCCGGCGAGGGCTCCCCAGACGTGGGCGTCGGTTTCTGGGTCGCGTCCGCGATCGTGGCTAATAAATTTGTCTTGGTCAATCTCGAATTCGCTGTCTAGATAAGTCTTTTTGCCCTTTCTGACCACCATGCAGCCTTTTCCGGGTTCGACAAACCCTTTGAAGCTGTTGCCCGTCCACTGCGTAATAAAGGTGCAGCCTTGGAGGAGTGTCAGTTGTGCTTTTTTGATTTCTTGCAGCCGTTGCGGGTCGCGGGAAGCGCCGTAGAATTGTTCTTCGTTTTCTATGGCATAATTTTCGATGTCGATTCGATCGCCCACCGCGACTAATTTTAACACTCGGACTCGGTACGGTACCTGCAGTTCGATATCATAGGCTTGCTCTAGGTACAAGCTGAGCCCATCCAGAACTTCGACGGGCAAAGGTCTCATGCAGACGCGGATGTGGGCGAAGAAGGGCGGGTTTTCAAAGGCTTGGGCTTGGTTGCTGAAGTCCGCCGCCATCCAGCGGCCGAGGGTGACGATATCGGTGGAATGAGTCATTTCGATTTTAGATTTGGGATTTTAGATTTTAGATTGGGGGTCTGGTAAAAGTTATTTTAGGGTATCTAATGCGCGATCGCGCGCTACATTCCGGACTTCTGCGAAGTCAAGGATCTGGGTATTCTGTTTTTTTAGGCGGGCAAACTTAAATTGCAGGGCGATCGGCTATAAATAGTTACACAAAAGCATCGCAGAACTACCATGAAACTAGAACCTGTTGAATCTAGCATGATCCAAGCTGCTGGTTATGACGAGAAAAGCTCCACCCTCGAAGTTGTTTTCAATAGTGGCAAAACATATCGATACTTTGAAGTTCCCAAGACTGTCTACTTGGAACTGATGGAATCAAATTCCAAAGGTAGTTATATGCTATCTGACGTTATTGATTGTTTTCCCTATGAACAAATAAAGAAACGGTCCCGATAAGTACGGCATTAATCTCCGCTTGGAATACTTCTCATTTTCAAGACGAATAGGCCTCAGATTTAGCGTTACTCTCAAGATATTGCTGATAAGCTGCCTCATCTCCTCCAAACGAGTCGATAGAAATGCGAGCACTCGGAACGGGCATCAGCGGACTAGGTTTAGGTGCGTACTGACAATAACAAACAGCAATCAGATCGTAGTTGCTTCCTGGTTCCGCTGTTGGGTATTGTTCAACCCTTACAACTTCCCAATCTCCGACTCGGTAGTGAGTATCGCTGTCGGGGAATTGCGGATCGTCGAACTCTTCAATCCGGTAAAACTCGTAGGGACGATTCCCCGGTTGAGGTAGAGGTTCGTCAGAGGAATCGTAATACTCGCAGAGAATATCAGTTGTTGCCCCAGTGTGAGCCAAGATTCTATTTTCCCAGCCTTCTGCTGACATCGATTGAGCCTTGAAAATAATATATATTTTCGCATAATTAATCTTCATCTTCAATTTCTAAATAGTTAGGAAAGCGAGTTTGTCCTTTAAAGATACAATTTACTTTTAAAATATCTCCTCCGACTCTCTTAATTCGCAGCAACTTCATCCCTACTTTCGTTCCATTTCCAAACACTTTTCTGGATCTGTTGCTGCGTGCCAAGAGGTATCTTCTGGGTTGGATTCATTAGTATTGGTCAGGCAATTGTCAATAAGTCAAATATCAAATTAATCAATTCTAGCCTAAAGTTATATTAGTCGAAGCATTTGCGCGGTCAATCCACAGATTTAATCAGAGATTTTTGGCGCAAATACTTCGCCTAACTGATACTTTTGCCAGAGATTAAATCCTCTGGTTCTGACATCTAAATTAGCAAATTAGATGAGTTTGACAGCCCGCAGACCAAACATCAGCACTGTCGCCAAGCCGACCATGCCGCCGAAAAGCCCAAAAAAAGTTATTGCTCCGCTAAGAGTCATTGCAATTTCTCCAAAACAATCAATAAAAAGACCTATAAGAACTATAATCTAAAATCTAATATCTAAATAAGATAAATATGCAATCGATAATTAAAGTTGACTTGGGGCCGCAATCTTACAATGTTTGCGTGCGATCGGGCGGCTTAGACGAACTCGGCAGTCTGATGGGCGATCTAAGTTTGGGCAAAAAAGTGCTGCTGGTGTCGAATCAGTCGATTTTTCGGCAGTACGGCGAAAGAGCCACAGCAGCCCTCGAATCGGCCGGTCTGGAGGTCAGTAGCTGCATTTTACCACCGGGAGAACAGTACAAAACTTTAAATTCGGTGCAGAAAATTTACGGTGCGGCTTTGGCAAACCGCTTAGAACGTTCCTCGACAATGGTGGCTTTAGGTGGCGGGGTGGTTGGCGATATGACGGGTTTTGCTGCGGCGACTTGGCTGCGGGGAATTAATGTCGTGCAGGTTCCGACTTCTCTGCTGGCGATGGTTGATGCTTCTATTGGCGGCAAAACGGGGGTAAATCATCCTTTGGGGAAGAATTTAATCGGGGCTTTTCACCAGCCGCGCTTGGTTTTGATTGACCCGGATGTACTCAAAACTCTGCCGGCGAGGGAGTTTCGCTCGGCGATGGCGGAAGTCATCAAGTACGGGGTGATTTGGGATGCTGAACTTTTCGGGAAGTTGGAGAAGTGCAAGCGTTTGGATCAAATGCGTTATGTGAAGGCGGATTTGTTGGCAGAAATTTTGAGCAGGTCTTGCCAAGCTAAGGCTGAGGTGGTAAGCAAAGATGAGAAAGAATCGGGTTTGCGGGCGATTTTGAATTACGGACACACCATCGGTCATGCTGTGGAAAGTTTGACCGGTTACAAGGTGATCAATCACGGGGAAGGAGTGGCCATCGGTATGGCTGCGTCAAGCCGGTTGGCTGTGGAGTTGGGAATGTGGGATCAAGAGTGTGCAAACCGCCAGTCTGCTTTGATTGAAAAAGCCGGTTTACCTGCCAAATTGCCCGCGGGTGTGGATGTTGAGGAAATTTTGCATACTTTGCAACTCGATAAGAAGGTGCAGGATGGCAAGGTGCGGTTTGTGCTGCCGGTGCGCTTGGGTGAGGCTGCTGTGAGCGATCGGGTGGATGGGGATTTGATTATACAAGTTTTGAAAGAAATGCTTTAAATTCTCGTTTTTGGGGGTGTTTAACCCCCGGTGAACGCTGCAGGGCGCCGATCGCCAATGATGTTTTTTCTTTCAATGTTCGATCGGCGGTTGAGTTTAGGAGTCGCTCGAGGGCGAATTCATTTGCTCCAAAAATTTTTCGACTCTGTTAGCGGCTTGAGTTCTGCCTTGCTTGATAAATAACTCCTTAGCTTTTTTGAGGCTGGCTACTGCCTCCGCTTGGTTTTCCTTGTCTCCTTGCTGGTACAAACCGAGTCCTAAATTGTTTAAAGCATCGGGATATTGGCTGTTAATTTTAACGGCTTGTCTCCACTGAACAATTGCCTCGGGCAACTGCCCCTGACTTGCCATCGCCACACCTAAATCGTTGTGAGCTTTGGCGTGTTGCGGGTTGACTTCAATTGCTTTTTGGAATAGACCGATCGCGTCGCTCATTTTTCCTTGCCCCGACAGCATAGTTCCCAACTTGTAATAAGCATCCGCTTGTTTGGGATAGCGAGCGATTAGTTGCCGGTACAAAGCTTCGGCATTGACAGCATTTCCTTGACCGTAAAGGTCGTTGGCAGTTCTCAAACCCACCGTGTAGCCTTTACCTACAACTTCGCACTTTTTCTCGGAGTTGCCTTGCTGCTTGCAAATCCTGAGTTCGTCTCCCTTCATCTCGTAGGACATAACTTCCCGAACTGCCGGCACTCGGCGCGGTGGCTGCAAGTTCTGCGACTGCAAGTTTTGCGAGAGTTGCAGGGCGATTGGCTCAGCTTGTGCCGGTTGGGCCGCTGCCACATTCCAGATCCCTGCACCCACCAAAATGCTTGGGGCGATCCACCTCAAAGGTTTGAACAAGCGAAACTCTCGATCGTTTTTCATGTCTTTTGTGGAAATATGTTGTTGATATCCTGGGTTTGACTAGCGCCGTAAGAGTCGGAGCACATAGGGACCCACCCGATGAAATAGTTAGTTATTAACAGTCGAGCTATTTTAGCACTGTGCGGCCGATTTTGAGTTAAATTAGAGAAGAATTCCGATCGATTCTCAGTCAACCTTAGCAGGAAAGTAGAAATGCCGCAGTCTCTTCTCACCATGATCATTGCGCTCATCCTCGGCTACACTGTTAACTCAAGCTTCAAAATAATCAGCGGCGGCGACGAAGCTTTAGTCGAACGTTTGGGTCAATACAAACGCACCCTAAAGCCCGGATTCCACTTTATCAGTCCCCTGATCGAAAAAGTCGTCTGCGTGGACACGAGCCGTGAAAGAGTTTTAGACATTAAACCTCAGTCAGCAATCACGGGAGATAATGTGGCTCTAGAAGTCGATGCCGTTGTGTATTGGCGAGTTGTGAATTTACAGAAAGCTTATTATGGAATCGATCAAATTGAAAATGCGATCGCCAACTTAGTTTTAACCACGTTTCGCGCTGAAATTGCTCGATTGCCAATGCAAGACATCTTGGCTTCCCGAGATGACATGAATAAAAAGTTACTCAAGAAGTTGGACGAAGCTACTGAAACTTGGGGCGTCAAAGTAATTCGGGTGGAAATTCAAAGCATTACACCTCCGAAAAGGGTGCAAGAAGCGATGGAATTGGAGCGCGCCACTAAGAGCGAATGGCAAGCAATGGTCAATAAAGCGATCGGCACTAAAGAGTACATGAGGCTCTTAGTTGAAGCTTTAGACAACCATCCGAATAGCAAGCAAGTTTTGAATTACTTAGTAACCGAAAAATACTTAGAGGCTCAACAAAAATTGGGCGAAAGCGACAATGCCAAAATTCTGTTTATGGATCCGAAGAATATGTCAGAATCTCTCAACAATTTGATGGAGTCTATCCCTGATGTCCCTTCGGGAGATCGCGGCGACACGGAAATGAGAGTTATCGATACTCCAACTTCTCAAGATTGATTTCTGAAGATAGCGTCGGCAACCAGACAAACATCGTACATTTCTCTGACATCGTGAACTCGTAAGATATCGGCCGAATTTGCGATCGCACCTGTACAAGCCGCCGCTGTCCCCCAAACTCTTTGTTTCGCCAATGGCTGATTCAAAATGTGACCAATGAAGCTTTTGCGCGATACTCCTACTAAAATTGGACAGCCCAAACCACGGAATTTGGCTAACTGCTGCAGAATTTCCAAGTTTTGACTGTAATTCTTAGCAAAGCCAATACCCGGGTCGAGAATTATATCAGATTTGTCAATCCCCGCAGCCACTGCCTCCGCAATTCGACTCTCTAAAAATTCCCTAATTTCCCCAATTAAATCCCGATAATCTGTCAGTTTTTGCATCGTCTGGGGAGTTCCCCGGATGTGCATCAAAATTATTGGCACTTTTAAATGAGCAACGGTTGACAGCATTTCCGAGTCAAAAGTTGCTCCCGAAATATCATTGATAATATCAGCTCCCGCCTCAACCGCAGCTTTGGCAACCTGCGCTCTGGTAGTATCGACCGAAATAGGAACTGAGCCAAAAATCTCGGCTTTTTGCCGCAATATTTGTACGACAGGTATAACGCGATCGATCTCCTCTGAAGAGGATATTTCCGGTGCACCGGGCCGAGTAGATTGACCGCCAATATCAATAATATCAACTCCAGATTTTACCATATTTTCCGCTTGCGCTAAAGCAGATTCTATGGTATAGAAATCTCCCCCGTCGCTAAAACTATCAGGGGTAACATTCAAAACGCCCATTAAATAAGTGCGTTTTCCCCAGTCGAAAGCTTTATTTCTAATTGTAATTTTTCCGCTTTTAGCTGTCATTTGTCTGGTGGTGATGTGAAAGCCACTCAATTACTTCTTCGGCATTGTGTTGAGGTGGAAATACAGGATAGAACACTTTTTCTATTCCCCCATTTTCGACAATCAATGTTAGCCTTTTAATCAAAGTCATCGACTCAAGCTCAAAAGTTGGCAACTGCAAACATTTCGTGAAAGCTAATTCTACATCGCTCAACAAATTAAATGGAAGGTGAAGCCGCCTAACGGCTTCTTGTTGATATTCGGTAGTTTGCGTACTCAAGCCAAAACACCCTGCACCAAGTGCTTGTAGCTCTTGGTAATGGTCTCGGAATGCACAAGACTGGGGCGTGCAGCCTCTGGCTCCGGGAATTTCATTCCAACCTTTCGGGAGGTCTGCATCAGGTTTGCCAGTGCGTGGATAGCAGTACACAATAGTCTTGCCAGAAATGCTCCCCAAGTCAACAACAATTCCCGCCGTTGACATCAGGGGAATTGAAGGAAGTTGCAAACCCAAAAGATGATTTGTTGCCCCATCATCCACTGGTAATGGTAGATTTTCGGGCAACTGGTACAGATTATCGGTCCTTGACATCAGAACTTCAGGGAGAGACTATTATCACAACTTACTGATAATTAACAATGCGTGAGAAGCTCCTAGCTTCCAAACTCGCACCGCCTACCAGAACCCCGTCAATCTCAGGCATGACCATAACTTCATCAATATTCTCCGGTTTAACAGAGCCGCCGTACTGAATTGGCACGTCAGGATTAGTCAATTTACTGCGAATCAAACCAATAACTCGGTTAGCTTCCTTAGCTTCGCAAGTATCGCCAGTGCCAATCGCCCAAATAGGCTCGTAAGCGATTACTAACGACTGCTGGTCAACACCAACCAAATCTTTTTCCAGTTGAGAAAAAATGTGAGCTTCAGTTTCCCCTGCATCTCGCTGCTGCTTGGTTTCCCCAACGCACAGAATCGGAATTAAATCGTATTTCTGAGCAGCTTTCAGCCGCAAATTCACCGTTTCATCAGTTTCCCCAAAATATTGGCGCCGTTCGCTGTGACCTACGATGACATAGCGCACACCCAGTTCACTCAGCATTGGCCCGGAAATTTCCCCAGTAAAAGCTCCCGACTCTTGCCAGTGAACATTCTGAGCACCGAGTCTGATCCGGCTGCCGTGCAAATTTTTCGAGAGGACAGCTAAGGAAGTGAAGGGAACGCAAAGCACGACTTCCCGTTCCTCTGGGGTTTCCGTCAGACAGGACATGAATCCTTGAAGAAACTCTAGGGATTCTGCCCTAGTTTTGTACATTTTCCAGTTGCCAGCTATAACTATTTTGCGCACTATTTCTTTAAGTCCTTGTCCTTACAACGCAATTAATAGTCTAAAGCTTTAGCGTACATTTCGATCCCTTATTGCCCAAACTCGATGCGAGCTTGCTCAACTAAGTCAACCGTGACAACTTCGGTTTCGGCTTCGCGGGCCAAGTTCTCGATGCGGACGCGAGCTTGTCCCCGGACAAAATAGGGAATATTTTTCAGCTTGGCCTTGGCTTCAGGCGTCCATTTGAGATCGTCGGAAAATTCGGAATCGGGCATGGCGTATTGAGCGATCGACTACAAGCCTTTATTTATCTGGCTTTGATGGAAAGCCAGGATCTCTTAAATTTACCATAAGTGCGATCGGGCTTTCCATCGATGGCCAGAAGGATTCACATTGCTTAATTTTTTATTCTAATGATTGATTCTTGAAGTCCTACAATGACTGCGGACTGCGGACTGCTGATGACTGCTGACTAATGACTAATGACTAATGACTAATGACTGCTGACTGCTGTCGCAGCGGAATCTCGATCGCAAACTCAGTACCTTTCCCCAATTCCGAATTGCATTTTAAAACGCCACCGTGTTTCTCTACCACAATTTGGTAACTAATAGACAGTCCCAATCCAGTACCTTTTCCCACCGGCTTAGTCGTGAAAAAAGGGTCAAATATGCGTTGTCTCATAGATTCCGAAATTCCCGGGCCGTTGTCAGAAATCCGAATCACCGCGCTAGGAACATTGCCATCAAGTTGACCGACAGCAGTAGAGATTTTAATTTGAGGAGCCACAGATTGACCGGGGAGCAACTTGTGCGATTCCAAAGCATCGATCGCATTCCCCATTACATTCATAAACACCTGATTCAACTGTCCAGCATAACACTCAACCAGAGGCAAAATGCCGTATTCTTTAACTAGCACCATGTTTGCACTGTCCGCAGTAGATTTCAGCCTGTGCTGTAAAATTAACAGCGTGCTGTCAATGCCCTCGTGAATATCAACCGCCTTCATTTGACTTTCGTCAAGACGAGAGAAATTCCTTAAAGACAGAACTATTTGACGGATGCGATCGGCTCCCACCTTCATTGACAATAGCAATTTTGGCAAATCTTCTAGCAGAAAGTCCAAGTCAATTTTTTCGGTAAATTCGCCAATTTCAGGACGAGAATTGGGATAATGCTGCTGGTAAAGTTCCAGCAAACTCAGCAAGTTCTCAGTATATTCAGTAGCGTAATTGAGATTGCCGTAAATAAAATTAACGGGATTGTTAATTTCGTGAGCAATCCCGGCCACCAGTTGCCCCAAACCAGACATTTTTTCAGTCTGAATCAATTGAGCTTGAGTGTGCTGCAAATCCTTTAAGCTTTGAGCGATTTGTTCTGCTTGGCGTCGGGTTTGAGCCAGCAAATCGGCTTGTTGGATAGCTACGCCTAACTGATTGGCAATCTGAGCTAAAAAGTTAAGTTCTGAACTTGCCCAGGAACGCGGCCCTGAATGTTGATACGCTGTCAGCAAACCCCAAAGTTCTTGTCCTACAAAAATCGGCGCGATCGCATAAGCCTTCACCTGAAATTGCTCTAAAATACCGCTGTCACACTCCGGGTGCCAAGCTTGATAGATATCGTCAACTGCTAGAGTTTCATTATTGAGATACCTGCCGCCTCGGTGTGACTGCAAATAAGTATTTTCCCAAACCGTATTGATACCTTCCCCTACCAATTTTCTCCAGCCAGCTTTCACAAACTCTGCAACATATTGGCCGCTCCAATCTGGATTAAAGCGATAGACAGCAATTCTATCGACTTGCAGAAACTGACAAACTTCTTGGGTTGCCGTCTTAAAAATCGCCTTGATATCGAGAGATTCTCGAATCTTGGCTACAACTTCAAACAGTATCCGCTGTTGCTCGGCGGTCCACTGCAGATCGATCGTTTGCTGGCGCGTTTGAGCGAGCAAATCTGCTTGTTCTAACGCTACGCTCAACTGAGCTCCGACTTGCGTAGCGAACTGGACTTCCGAAGTTTTCCAATTGCGGGAACTGCCGCACTGGTGCACGCACAGCAAACCCCAAAGTTCGCTGCCTTTCATCAGCGGGATAATCACCTGGGCTCTAATTTGAAATTGAGCTAAAATAGCAGCGTGGCAGTCTGAGAGACCCGCATTTTCGATGTCTGCAAGCACTTGAATGTGTCCCTGACTGTATTTATTCGCATAGTTTTCGCCAAAACACCGATCGCGAATTTTCACATCCATTGCCGAACAAAAACCAGGCAAAACATCTTCGGTAATAAATTCGCCTTCATTAAACTTTGAGTCGGGATCAAAGCGATAAACCCCAACTCTGTCTGCATTTAAAATTCGCTGCAGTTCTGTAGCTGTCGTGCGAAAAATTGTATCTAAATCGAGAGATTGTCGAATCTTAGCAACTACCTCAAACAGTATCCGTTGCTGCTCGCTGGCGTAGTCCAAATCAACTGCTTGCTGCTGAGTTTGAACCAGCAAATCTGCTTGTTCTAGCGCGATGCTGAGCTGAGCGGAAATTTGGGTAGCAAAGTTAATTTCGGAGGCTTCCCAGTTGCGGGTAGCCGAACACTGGTGAACGCACAGCAATCCCCAAAGGTCGTTGCCTTTGATGACCGGTGCAACTAAAGTAGCTTTGACTTGAAATTGCTCCAATACTTTCCGAAAGCAATCTTGCAGTCCGGCCTGTCTGATGTCGGACATTGAGTGAATTCGTCCCTGAGAGTAGAGATGGGCGTACTTTTCTCCAAAACAGCGATCGTGCACTTTGACTGCCATTGCTGACAGAAAATCTGGCAAAACATCTTCGGCAACGAATTCGCCATAGTTGAATTCCGATGCGGGATCGAAGCGGTAAACCCCAACTCTATCTGCATTTAAAGCCCGTCGCACTTCCTGGCACGTCGTGCTAAAAATCTTGTTCAAGTCGAGGGTTTCCCGCATTTTTGCCACCACTTCAAACAGCACTCGTTGCTGTTGGGTCAACTGCTGCAGTTGAGCGGTGCGCTCTTGAACTTGAATTTCTAAATTAGTGTTAAGTGCGTCTATTTTTTGGTGTAGTTGGTGGTGGTTAATTGCCTGAGCAAAGTGGCTGCCAAAAGTTTGTGATAATTCAATTTCTTCAGCCTTCCATTCGCGAATTTGGGCTGTTTTTGATTCTTTCCACGCTTCAAAAGATATCCGAGATTGGGCGAGCCGCTCGTCGCTATCAAACTGTCTGGCCCAGAGAGTTTCGGTGTCAAATTCTTCTCTAAAAATGCTCAAGTAACCGAATAGTTGGTGGCGGGTTTTGAGCGGTACGATTAAAAGGCTGCGAATTTTGGTCGATCGAAATGCAGGTTGCAGGCTTCTCAAACTGCTAATTTTGTACAAGTCGGGAATTGCCCAAAACTGTTGCTCGCCGGATTTAAAATATTCGTGCCAGACGCTGTATTGCTCCACGTGCGGGTATTTTGCCAAAATTTGCATCTTCGGCCCCTCGCCGCAAGTGTAGACTTTGAGTGCGCGAGTGGAACTGTCCGAATAGGGCACTAAACTCGTAAGCTTGCTGCTGCCGAAAATGAATGGTGTGGCGAAAATACACAGCCTGCCGCCGGCTGCGTCTAGTGCTGCTACCGATTCTGCCAAAGCTGCTTGCAGTTCCATCGCCGACTGGGAGTTAAGGGCTGCGACGACGTGGTTGACTGCTGTTTCCCGCATCGCTTTCGCCTGGACTCGGGCGAGGATGGTTGATTGGGCTATGGCGACGCCGAGCTGATCTGCCACCATCTGAACGCCTTGCAGTTCGTGTTCTGCCACACTCCGGGACTCGGAGTGGTGAGATACCAACAACCCCCATAATTCTTCGCCGTGAAAAATTGGTACTACCAAGCAAGCCTTGACGCCGAGTGCAGTCAAGTATTCAGCGTGGCAGGGGTCGATCGCGCGAAAGCGCATTTCGTCGGGCTGCAGTTGGCCGGAAACCGCATCGCGGCGGGGACTTTGGCCTAGCAGCCCGGAATCTATATCGACGATCGATCGCACCTGTAACTGCGCGAACTGTTCGCGGGCGTGAGGGGGAATATCGTCTGCTGGAAAATGCAGACCTAATAGTGATGGCAAGCGGTTGCCGTTAATTGATTCGGCAATCACTTCACCGCTGCTGTCGTTATGAAATTTGTAGATTTTTACTCTGTCTGTTCCCAAGAACGATTGAACTTCTGCTGCTGTGGCGCTCAGAATTTCTGGTAGTTCTAGAGAGCGGCGAATTCGGTTGGCGATGCGTTCGAGTAAATTTGCTCGATCGTAACTCACCTTGACATTTTGGATCTTTAACGAGTCCATTATTAATTTTTTGCTTTCCCAGCAATAAAAGTAAGCCGCCCAAAAGTTTTGTGCCTGTTAAAAAATTCGGCCACAGCCATTTAATAAAATATAAATATCCTGAGGGCGATGGTCGATTAGTTTTGCACCGCTAAGGAGTTACCTTAAAACTGCAACTTTGCATTGCAACTTTCAATTGTGTGAAACTAAAACTTTTCTACTTTAAATATAAACTTTGTAGAGCCGACCTTGCAAGCTCTTTACCCTAACTGATTAAAATTGTCAAGTTTTAAGACTTGCAGAGTCACTCATAGAAAGGTCGATCGACAATCTGCAGCTTTTTCCGGATATTGGAGCAAAAAAAAAGCTCCCGCTGCCCGAGCAGGAGCTTTTTTCGATTAGACAATCAAATCAGAAATAAATTCGATCGATTAGTCCAAATCAGGCATAGCCAGCACTGGTTCATTTTCGCGATCGATACCCTTCTCAAAGCCAGCGACAGCCGCGCGAGCGCGACCAGCGTGCCACAAGTGGCCGACCAAGAAGAAGAAACCCATCACAAAGTGGAAACAGGACAGCCAAGAACGAGGAGAAGTGAAGTTAAACGAGTTAACTTCAGTCGCCACACCGCCCACAGAGTTCAAAGAACCCAAAGGAGCGTGAGTCATGTACTCAGCCGCGCGGCGAGCTTGCCAAGGCTGAATGTCATTCTTGATTTTGTTCAAGTCCAAACCGTTAGTACCGCGCAAGGGTTCCAACCAAGGGCCTTGGAAATCCCAGAAACGCATCGTTTCACCGCCGAAAATGATTTCGCCAGTAGGAGAGCGCATCAGGTATTTACCCAGACCGGTGGGGCCTTGTGCAGAACCGACGTTAGCACCCAAGCGTTGGTCGCGGATCAGGAAGGTCAAAGCTTGCGCTTGAGAAGCTTCCGGGCCCGTCGGGCCGTAGAATTCGCTGGGGTAAGCAGTGTTGTTGAACCAGACAAAGCAGCAAGCGATGAATCCCATCAGGGACAAAGCGCCCAAGCTGTAAGACAGGTAAGCTTCGCCAGACCAGATTAAGGCGCGGCGAGCCCAGCCGAAAGGCTTGGTCAAAATGTGCCAAACACCGCCAGCGATACAAATCAGGCCGAGCCAGATGTGACCGCCGATGATATCTTCCATGTTGTTGACGCTGACAATCCAGCCTTCGCCACCAAAAGGAGAGCGAACCAAGTAGCCAAAAATCACAGCCGGGTTCAGAGTGGGGTTAGTAATGACCCGCACGTCGCCGCCGCCTGGAGCCCAAGTGTCATAGACACCGCCGAAGAACATGGCTTTAGCTACCAGCAGCAAAGCGCCACATCCCAACAGAATCAGGTGGTAGCCGATGATGTTGGTCATCTGGTTCTTGTCTTTCCAGTCGTAGCCGAAGAAAGAAGAGTATTCTTCAAGAACTTCTGGGCCGCGAACGGCGTGATAAATGCCGCCCAAACCGAGAACAGCAGATGAAATCAGGTGAAGAACACCAACTACGAAGAACGGGAAGATATCCGTAACTTCACCGCCGGGGCCGACGCCCCAACCCAAAGTAGCGACGTGGGGCATCAAAATTAAGCCCTGTTCGTACATGGGCTTTTCTGGGATAAAGTGAGCGACTTCAAACAAAGTCATTGCACCGGCCCAGAACACGATCAAACCAGAGTGAGCGACGTGTGCGCCCAGCAGTTTGCCAGAGAGATTGATTAAACGAGCGTTGCCAGACCACCAAGCGAACCCGGAGGATTCTTGGTCGCGACCGCTTGCGTAGGAATTAGAGAGCGTTACCACGCGGTAGAACCTCCAACGATTTTAGATTTTGGATTTCGGGTTTTTTTGTTCCCTAGTAGGGCACGGGATCACCGCGCCTGCGCCGGGGAATAGGGATTTGGATTTCAATTTCAGTTTAAAAATTTTAAATTAATCTGAAATCCAAATCCAGATTTTTTTAAAGTGCGTTACCGCGAGGCAGAACTTCTTCAGGGAAGATGAAGTTTTCGTGGGGTTGGT
>JAUBOM010000348.1:0-1694 GCA_036700245.1 Microcoleus vaginatus BM001213989 | reverse complement strand
AAACAGCCCGCAACAATGAATTTTGCTCAAAACAATAGCCACCCCGTCCCTCGTTGATTAGTTTTTGTTGCAAGGATGCTAAATCCAGCTTCACAGGTTGTTTCAGGAGTGGATTGAGGTTTTCAAAGGCGATCGTTTGAGAATGTCGTTGATGAATTGCCTGTAACGTTGTCAGCCTGGGCGAGCAGTCACCACTATAGCCAATTCGTTGAAAATAGGCATCAAGGTCGATCTCAGTCAGTCGTTGTTGCAATTGCATATTTTATTATCAGAGTCAATGCTGAGTTTCTTCATGGGGAACAATTAATCATTACGCATCCAACGTTCCTTCGTGTTTAGCATCGGAAAAATCTATGATTTCGCTCGCTCCTTCACGTCGAATCATCCGCTTCCCCTGCAGATCGCTCCTTTCATCCCATCAAGTAAATCGGTAATGTCTCTTTGGTCGGGGCCGCGATTATCGCATACACCATCAAGGTGTTTAAATTTTTGTGTCTGCTGAGTTTCTGCACTTTTCTTACATTCCCCTCTGTTGCGCCCAGGGCAGCGGTGATAACACTGTGTCTGATGCGGTGAGGGAACATCTGCTACTGGCGTTGCTTAATCAGGGTATGAAAAAAATAAATTGAAAATCCCGAAGTTTTGTGGATACTGGTTTCTCTGACTTGCATATTGAGCCAGTCATACCCTAAATCAGCAACGTCCTTTAACTTTCGCTTCAAATCAATTCTACAGTTTCACGCTTGCATCGCCCACTGTCTCGGGCTATACCTGTGCTGACATAACGCATCTCAAGAGCTAATCTCAAAGTTAGTTCTTTACCGCAATTGCTCATGGGTAGCCAATCTACAGCCAAAACTATCTTTCTCCTCGCCTCTATGGTGGGCTGGCTTATCGTTGGTGCATCTTTGATGTATCTTTTTCCAGTCGTCGCAGATTGGTTAATATCCTCCGATCGCACCCATCTATGGATGCAGACCCTCAGCCGTAGCGGTTACAATCCTATGCTGGCTTGGGTAGGAGGAGGCATCACTCTGGTTATTACCGTGTCGGGGTATATCCTCTGGCATCAGAGGTTTGAAGGCAAGATTTAGAGCGATGGTCACAGATCGATTTTGGAGCGATCGAGTTCTGAGTTCAAAGAAGTGTGGGAGGCATGAGCGGTGAGGCGTAAAAAAAGCCTCCCAAGACGACTATCAGAATTTTAGATATTTATGAGTGCTGGTTTGATATACAGTGCTTACTTTTTGGAAAACAGCTAAATGCTCTATTTCTAACAGTTTTTGCTGATGTCAAACATTATACTCTGATGTATCTGAAGTGGCAACCGCTAGTAAATTCTCAGTGATTTAGCCTTTAAGTTTCTGCTAGATGACCCTTAGCTCTTAATAAGGGCATGGTAGTGGTTTGGAAAACTTAACTTTTATTTACAATATGCTTTCTATCCTATCTACTTTACGTCAAGTCTCTTCTCATTTGCAAGAGCGCTTGATTCAACCCCTCGCTGTGAATCCAGCCTACGAAGCCACCGTAAATCATTTTGCCATCGCGATCGGCTAAAAAAATGTGATCGACGCCGAGGGGGTTTTTCCAAGCCCTAACCGCTGTTCCATCCCTAAGTCTGATAATCGGATTGGAGCTGTTAAAATCCCTGTGGTGTGCTGGTGTCATTCCTGGGACAGCTTCTAAAATGG
>JAUBOM010000151.1:0-16691 GCA_036700245.1 Microcoleus vaginatus BM001213989 | reverse complement strand
TCAACAGTCAACAGTCAACAGTCAACAGTCAACAGTCAACAGTCAACAGTCAACAGTCAACCGTTAACAGTATTTACTTGAAAATGTGTCATCGCACTATTGATTGGATTCCGGGCGTTTCTGGCGTTTGTTCTGGATAAACTGTTCCAAATCGGCGATCGCATCTTCAAAATCCGACAAATTAATTTTCGCAGGTCTAGCCTGCTTCGGCGGACTCGAAGACTGAGTCGAGGACTTAGCTTGAGGCGGCCGAGACTGAGGTTCTGCCGCTTGACTACTGTTCGATTCTATATAATCAAACAATTCATCCAGGGACTGGAAAAATGATTGAGCCGAGGCCCGGCGTAAATCTTTCTGGTCGTCGTCATCTGTCATAAGCCACTCCATAGACTCTAAAACTTGTCAACAAACTCTGCCCGCCCCCGGCGCGTGCAGACATGAAAACCCCACTAAAACAAGCAGGCGGACACAATTTAACCGGACGGTGGAATGCCTGCTGCTGAACTTGCTGCCCCAAGAGAAAATTCACAGGGAGCATTGTCAGCCTTCAAACTATATTTAACTTTACACCGGCCTACTGAGTGATTTGAGACTTGGTGCAGACCCAGCTCAAAATCATTGACTCTGAAAAAATCTTAGTTACGGCTCTTTCGTTGTCTAATTAACCCTAGTCTAGTCGAGAATAAGGAGACAGGACTTGTGCAACTATTACCGCTGTTCCAGGGTTGCGATGGGAACGCGCCAGCTCGAAAGGACGGACATACGGTGTTTTTTGCTTGAGTCCTAAGATTTTAAAGGCATTAGGAGATTTTAAGGTGACTCAGGGATTTGATTACGATTTAGCAATTATCGGCGCTGGCGTGGGCGGACACGGGGCGGCCATACACGCGGTTAGCTGCGGGCTGAAAGTGGCAATTATCGAAGCGGGCGACATGGGGGGGACTTGCGTCAACCGCGGCTGCATTCCCTCTAAGGCGCTGTTGGCGGCTTCGGGACGGGTGCGAGATTTGCGGAATGCCCACCACCTGAAGACTTTGGGAATTCAATTGGGGAGTGTGGATTTCGATCGCGGGGCGATCGCCAATCACGCTAACACTATTGTTAGCAAACTTCGCGGCGACTTGACCAACAGCCTAAAACGTTTGAGCGTGGATACTATCCAAGGTTGGGGCAAAATCGCTGGTTCTCAAAAAATTACGATCGAAACCGATAAAGGCGAGAAAACTATTACTGCCAAGGATATTATTCTCGCTCCCGGTTCGGTTCCCTTTGTCCCCCCCGGGATAGAAATTGACGGCAAAACTGTATTTACCAGCGACGATGCTGTCAGGTTGGAATCGCTGCCGAAGTGGATCGCAATTATTGGCAGTGGCTATATCGGTTTGGAGTTTTCGGATATTTACACGGCCCTG
Source organism: Microcoleus vaginatus BM001213989 (assembly GCA_036700245.1). GTDB lineage: Bacteria > Cyanobacteriota > Cyanobacteriia > Cyanobacteriales > Microcoleaceae > Microcoleus. Next base: position 15,279 of record JAUBOM010000151.1, on the reverse strand, counting down.
GGCTGCGAAATTACGATGATTGAAGCTCTAGATCAGTTGATGCCGACTTTTGACCCGGATATTGCTAAGTTGGCAGAACGAGTGTTAATTGCACCCCGCGATATTGAAACAAAAGTTGGGTTGTTGGCTAAGAAGATTATTCCTGGTTCGCCGGTAATTATTGAATTAGCTGATTTCAAAACTAAGGAAGTTGTAGAAGTTTTGGAAGTTGATGCTTGTTTGGTAGCAACTGGTCGTGTTCCGGTGAGCAAGAATTTGGGGTTAGAAACTGTTGGCGTGGAAACGATGCGCGGTTATATCCCAGTTAACGATAAGATGCAGGTTTTGGCGGCGGGAGAACCGGTGCAAAATTTGTGGGCGATCGGCGATGTTAACGGCAAGATGATGTTAGCGCATTCTGCGTCTGCTCAGGGAATTGCCGCAGTAGAAAATATTTGTGGGCGACCTCGCGAAGTTGACTATTTGAGTATCCCGGCGGCGGCGTTTACTCACCCAGAAATTAGCTATGTGGGGTTGACGGAACCTGCGGCGAAGGAGTTAGGGAAAGCTGAAGGGTTTGAGGTAGCTTCTGTCAAGACTTATTTTAAGGGAAATTCTAAGGCTATTGCTGAAGGGGAAACCGACGGTACGGCTAAGGTGATTTTTCGGAAAGATACTGGGGAGTTGTTGGGTGTTCACATTTTCGGTTTGCACGCTTCGGATTTAATTCAGGAGGCGGCAAATGCGATCGCCCAGCGCGAGTCTGTTAACAATTTAGCATTCCGAGTGCACACTCACCCGACGCTTTCGGAAGTGTTGGATGAGGCTTTCAAACGGGCGGCTGGAGCGGGTAGTCATTAATCTGTAGGGGCGGTGCTCTGGTTTTACACTCCTGGACGCACTCCACGCAAAGAAACCGGGTTTTTTACCTAATCTGTGGGTGGGAACGAAATATTTTCCTAAAAAAACCCGGTTTCTGGCCGCCGTGGGTAAGTGCTATTTTTAGATACCCGACTTTTTCAAGAAGTCGGGGCTCTGGGTATTCTATTTTAGGGCGGCGGTAGAGTGCCGATTGAATTTTGGGCTAATTCGATAAATTCTTCAGCGTGGGCGATCGATTCTGCGGCTTGAGCGCTCGTAACGGCATCAAGTTCGCCGTAATCTCCAGCATTTTGCAATTCCTGAGCTCTGATGAGGTATTGGTGAAACTTAACAGGAACTCTTCCTGTACGAGCAAATTTTCGGCCAAAGGCACTAATGACTCCGGATTTAGAAAAAGATAGTCCTTTGTCTTCTAAAAATGCTTCGGCGATATAAAACATAGTGTAGTAGGCGCGAGAGGCTGCATAACCCGGGTATTCCCCATCTAACATTAACTTAGCTGCTGAAAGGCTTTGACGAGCTTTTGCGAGTAAGTTTAATTGAGCCGATGTCATATTAAAATTCCCTCTTTACGGATATTTCTGAGCAAAGGGCCTTGATAATTAGTGAATTTTTCTTCATTCATAAACTGGCAGCTAATCACTTCATCATTTTGGAGCGACAATTCTGCTACAATCTGAAGAGTTCTATCAATTTCTTCGCCCGCTTGAACAGGCGCTTTCAGAACTACTAAAACATCTATATCTGAGTCTGGATGTGCATCACCTCTGGCTTGGGAACCGTAGAGCACCATTTGGGTGAGGCGATCGCCGTAGAGTTGCTCGAAGTGCGATCGTAACTGAGTTAGGATGGTCTTGACTTTATCGTTAATACTCATATTTGTTATAAATGATTGGAGGGCGATCGGGATTCTTTCGTTATACCAAATATCCCACTCCGATTTTCTCCTACTCACTATAGTTTGTCTTATGAATGGTTATCAAAGCGGTAAAAATTCCCTATGGTGTTGGAGAAACAGAATTAGTGATACTCAAAAAAAGAGCGATCGGGCTTCGGTGAGGGAAGGGCGATCGTTCTTTGAGCAGCTAAGTCAATTCTCAGAAATACGAGAACAACATAGCCTGTGCCTAGCATTTTCCGGTCGTGGATTTAAAAGACTACTGGGGTTTAACTGGATTGTTCCTTTGGCATGACTTACCTATAATTTAATCTCTCTCGCCTTTCGGCTTTATGGATGGAATCATCTTCTGTCCACAATGGTTCTGGCTGTAAGTCGGGAATCTTAGCAAACTGCCTTAAAACTGATTCGTTACCTGTAAATGTATAAATCTGTTGAGCTATCACTTTGCAGCAACTTTCAGGATAAAGAAATACCTGTCTTTCGCTAAAACGAATTACATACCAGTCATGCTGTTGAAAAAAGTAGTTACGGTTATCGTCTTGACCTATACAATGAGTGGGTCTCAACGGAGAATTGTTAGGATATGGGCGTGGGGTGTATGGTTCATCTATTTCAATATCTATTGAAAACCAGTTGTTTTCAGGCTCAACATAGGCAAAATCTGGTGTGTAATACACTACCCTTTTTAAGATAAATATTTTATCATCACCAAAATAGTTTCTGAGCAGGTTAGGAAATCGACAATTGTCAGGGTATTCTGTGAATCCTCTTCTGTCTTCTGCTGGTTCTATGTCAAAATTTTGGGGGTTAAGTGATGAAAATTCTTTTTTGCAAGATTCCATCCTCCAATCACTGACTTTTTGGGGAGTTCGTAAGTTTTCAACTTCCTGTTGGTAGATTCTTTCTAAGTTTTGCTTTTGACGTTCCCATTCAGCAAGCAACTCCTTATGTTTAATTGTCTCTTGCTCTCTGGATTGTTCCCAGTCTTTAATAATTTTAGGATAACTATTTCGTTTTTCCTGGTAAGCTGCTAGTTCTTCCCGATATTGGCTAAGTCTGATAGGATAGCTTTCAAGCTGGGTATAACCAAACCCAAACACTGCTAATGTTAACATTATAAAAAAAGTCCATCCGGCTCCCATGCTATTACTAGCACTACCAACTAAGGCACTGATTATAGATACTCCTAGTTCATAAAGAAATAATGGAATTAATTTTATCCTGACAGGAGCTGATTCAATAAAAACTTCTGGTTCTTCTGGCTTAGGTAGTAGTTGAAGTATTGGCGGAGGAAAAACTTTAGGTGGTTCTGGTACTGGAGGCAAGCTTGCCAAAGCTTTCTCAATAGAAAGTGGATACAAAATCACTGGGTAAGTATTCATAAATGTTAGAAATTTAACTAAACTAGAGCGATAGCAATCATCGTTAGCTTTTTACTTCTATTTTCTAAGCAGAAAGTTCTCCGAACCTTGACTGTAAATGAAAAATAATGAGAACTAATAGCGAAGGTTTAAGTAGAGAGGATTTACCGTGTTAGCTATTACTACCTATTGACAACCCTATAGGTGTTGCTTATTGTTTTTTAATAACAGCGCCTATCATACCTCCTACTATTCCTATTCCCATCAAGAATAACCAGCTATTTTGACGTTCTTGATTATTATTAGATGTCATGTACTGACGCACACCCATGCGACCAACGGAATTCCAGCCAGCTTTCGATTGCTCGACGTTACCAAACAACACCATACCAATCGTTACTGGTAGGCAAAGCCCCAAAATTAATAGCCTTACTTTCATGTTATTTATGTTGAAAGAAACTTAATAAGTGCCTGATATAAATATTATTTTTTCGTAATTCTTCCGTTTTGTACAGTCGGTAAAAGTCGGAACAAGTAGGGAATTTTAATATTTATTTTAGCTTATTAAGTCGGATAAAGCCGGATAAAGTAGGTCAGACCAGAAAAAGTCGGATAAAGTAGGATATAGTAGGTAAAACTCCTACACCACCGACCTATGGACGTTCAAGAAGTCTTAAAACTTGCCGACGACCTAGTTTTTATCAATACGGGAAAACACTTAGACAATCTGCAAGAGGTGATACTGCGGGGAACTTTACAAGGTCAGAAATACTCAAAAATAGCAGATGAATCTCACTGTAGTGAAGGTCACATTAAAGATATTGCCTCTGAATTATGGCAGCTACTATCAGAAGTATTAGGCGAAGAAATTAATAAATCAAATTTTAGAGCCACCTTCGAGCGATTAAAATTCTCAAATCTCTGGAACTTCAATAAAGATATTGTACAAATTGGTGAAATCAATTTTTGTGGAGATTCCTCACATTCCCCAAAAGTTCCCAACTCACTAACGGATAAAGAAACTCTAAACAAAGGCAACGACAAACTCAAAGTGCGCGAATATTTAGCTGAAATGCCTAAGTCTGGCATTTTCTACGATCGCACATCCGAACTCACCACCCTCAAACAGTGGATTCTCCACGAAAACACCCGCCTACTCGCCATACTAGGCATAGTCGGCATTGGCAAAACCGCACTCGCCGTACACCTAGTAGAACAAATCAAACATGAATTTGATTTCATCATCTGGCGAAGTCTCGCCACATCTCCACCCCTGTCAATACTTCAAACAAATATAATTCAATTCTTTAGTAGGGGCGGTGCCCCCGTGCCCGCCCCAAATGCCGATGTTGTGGTTGTCCCAGAGAATGGGGCAACCACGGGGGGATTGCCCCTACTGGAATACTTGCAAAAATACCGCTGTCTGCTGATACTCGATGACGTACAAATGATAAATAGCAGCGGACAACTCGCTGGTAATTACCAACCTGGATATGAAGATTACGGCACACTCTTCAGACAGGTAGGAGAATTATCTCACAATAGTTGTTTAGTGCTGCTCAGTTGGGAAAAACCCAGAGAAATCGCCGCATTAGAAGGCAAAAATCAGCCAGTTAGATCGTTACCACTCAATGGTTTAGGTGCGGAAGCGGGGGAAATTGTCAGAGAAAAAGGTTTAACTGAAGATGCAAAATTATCAGAACTAATTGAACAATACAGAGGCAATCCCTTGTGGTTAAAAATAGTTGGTACAATGATTCAAGATTTGTTTAACGGCAGCCTCTCGGAATTTTTGTCGGATGATACACTATTTTTAGGTGATTTAGAATCTTTACTGCATCAGCCATTTAATCGCTTATCCGAGTCAGAAAAACAGGTAATGTCATGGCTAGCGAGTGAAACCGCGCCTGTTTCCCTCTCAAAAGTGCCAGAGAATCTGCAATTATCTCGATCGCAATTTTTGAAAGTGATGCAATCCTTGGGACGGCGTTCATTAATTGAAAAAATCCCGGAGGGCGATCGCACATTTTTCTGCCTTGGGCCCGTACTAAAAGAGTATGTCAAAACTAACTATTCCCGCCCAAACATAGAAAAAGAAGCCCGATCGCCCCTACAATAATCTTTAGTATCAACCAGCAACAATGATTCAAATCCGCCGCCATCCCCCAGCACCTCTTCTTAAAAAAACTTCCTGCGAGCAATCTGAGTGCTTGTTGCTGTCAGGTTTTGTCAACTGGCATTTTATGCCGATCGCACAATCTTATGCCGAGCGCACAGCAGCAGATTCAGCAACACTTCCTTCATCTTTGCCACTCAAACCCGTTCCAAATTCAGTATATTGTCGCACATTAGGATGGCGAAAACCGAGTACAATATCTTCTTTAGGAATACCTGCTGCCAGTAACTCAGTCGCCACTCCTTCTTCGGTATCATCATATTGAATCCAGATTTTATCGCCGATTAAATTGATGTGGATTGGTGTGGCGTGAAGGTATTTGGCCTCATTCCAACCAATATCCAAGACTAAGTAGCTTCCTCGTTCATCATCAAAGATAACTTGGGAATTATATCCGTCAGGTATGGCAGCGCGGTAGTTAGCGTGTTCTTGCAGTATGGTTTTGATAATTTCTTGGTATCTTAATCGGGTATCCATTGAACTATCGCCTCACTTTTATCATCAAAAACAATCAGTTTTATAATCTGATTCTTTAATAACACTTGTCCTAATTCTATGGTAAATACGCTATTAAAAATTGGTTGAGAAATTGCCAGATAGAGACTTCTATCGACCCCCATTTCATTAAGCACTTGGCGGTAAAGAATGTACTGTCCCAAAGCCTGCTCCAAATCTCTTACATCCGATCGTCCCACAAAACTCTTGACCTCAACAACAATTTTTTGGGTTCCTTTTTCGGCATTAATCAGACGCTCTGCACCCAGGTCGGCAGATAAACGCTTGCGGCCAATTTGCAGGGGAAATGGATCGTGAGTAATTATCCAACCATCCTTTTGTAAGGCACGCTTAACTGTATCGTGATAAATATCTTTAGCTGGCACGCATTAGCTCTCAGGCTAGGAGGATTTACTCTAACCATTATATAATAAAAACTTGTTACGATCGCCCTTTATCCCCCTATCATGCTTCAAATCCGCCGTCGTCCCCCCAGCACATCAGTCTCCGTCCTTTACCTCAGCTACCAAATCGCCGTACCCGACGCCGAACCCCAGCACATCCTCGAAGAAATCGTCTGGCAAAAAGAAGCTGAAGTTGCCCAAAAGCGCGATCGCACCCCGTTAGCCGATCTTCACAAAAAACTCCCGTTTGCACCGCCCATCCGCGACTTCCTCAGCGCCCTCAAAAACGGTAAAACCACACCCGCTATCATCGCCGAAGTTAAAAAAGCTTCCCCCAGCAAAGGCGTAATTCGCGAAGATTTCGACCCAGTGGCGATCGCCCTAGCTTACCAACAAAACGGCGCCAGTTGCATCTCCGTACTCACCGATGAAAAGTTTTTTCAAGGCAGCTTCGACAACCTCGCTAAAATCCGTGCCGCCGTCGATTTACCCTTACTTTGCAAAGAGTTTATTATCTATCCCTACCAAATCTATCTCGCCCGGATTCACGGCGCCGATGCTGTATTGTTAATCGCAGCTATTCTATCTGACAAAGACTTACAATACTTTGTAAAAATTGTCAAGACGTTGGGCATGACAGCTTTAATAGAAGTTCACACTCTCGAAGAACTCGATCGAGTATTAACCTTACAAGGCGTTAACCTGATCGGCATCAACAACCGCAACCTAGAAGACTTTTCCGTCAGCCTAGAAACTACCGGTCAACTATTAGCCGATCGACAAACCGAAATCCAAGCAAAAGGCATCCTCATCGTCAGCGAGTCAGGAATCCACACTCCCGACGACCTCACTCAAGTTGCCAGCGCCGGCGCCGAAGCCGTCCTCATCGGCGAATCTCTGGTCAAACAGCCAGATCCAGGCGCCGCTTTAGCCTCCCTTGTCGAAGCGCAGCCGGGCCTGTGAAAGGCGAGACCGCTTGACAAACACCCCTTAATTCTGATAAAAAATGATTAAGTAGGTAAATAATGAGAATTTCTAGCCTGCATCGACTCAAGCGCTACTGTAAAAAAAAATAGCACTCAAAGCTATATTGCATAGAAATATTTTGCCAGAAAGCAATTAAATCTATTCTGTAAGCCTGTCGATCGCCAAATTTAGCGTGTCCAACGCACCCAGCCCCGAAAATTCGATCGGCAAAGCAGGGGTTATTGTACGGTTAGAAAACAAATAAAAAATCGGGCATCTAATGTTCACCTGTCAGGAACCTCAGCTATCAGGCATGAGGCTTGTAAGAGAAATCAAACAAGCCGTTCTGACCAGCCTAAGTCTTAACTGACTACGTTTTTTGAGTCACGATACCGGAGAATGCGAAGCTAGTTTTCCGCTCTATCGCTGAAAGTTAAACAGTTCTAAGGTCACTGGAACAGTGCTTTCAGCCTAAAAAGCTCTCAAAACATTGGCGAAGTACAGACGACCTGGCAGGTCGTCTCTTCTACCCCGCAAGGGAGTTTTGGAGACAACCATATTTCCACGCAGGGGCAACTATACCCCTCCTTCCCGAAAGGGAATATACAGCCGTCCTATAAGGACGGGGTTTCTACTCATTTTTCAGATGGTACCCCATGCAATTGCAATGGGGCGTCGGTTCACTGAGGTATGTTAGCTTTCATGGAGCCAATCCCCCTTCCTTCGTACATTCATTATGAATTGCTACTTCAATTGTTAGAACGCAAAACGATGTTTGCTGTCAGTCCCCAGTCGCCGCAGCAGCAACAAGTTCACCAACTTATTATTACATTGCGCAAAGCCCTTGCCATTCAAAAGCAATTAGAACAAAGCTGCGAGCGATCGAACTTAGCGGTAGAACACCGCTGGTCTCTAAATGAAATTAACCAGAAGGGAGTTAAAAGTTAAAAAACTTAGAGTAGCGACATGACGTATCGTATTTGATTTATTCTATATAACTCCCACAGAAAAACTTAGGACTATATTATGGACAACAAATTAATGCTGATGATTCCCGGCCCGACGCCGGTGCCTGAAGCGGCATTGTTAGCGATGGCAAAACACCCGATGGGCCACCGCAGCAAGGAATTTGACGCGATTTTTGCAGAATGTACCGAAAATCTCAAATGGTTGCACCAAACCAGCAGCGATGTCCTGAGTTTAACCGTTTCCGGTACCGGCGCTATGGAAGCTGGGATAATTAATTTCCTGAGTGCGGGCGATCGAGTTTTAGTGGGCACTAACGGCAAATTTGGCGAACGCTGGGCTGAAGTCGCCGAAGCTTACGGTTTAAACGCCGAAATTATTAAAGCCGAGTGGGGCCAACCTTTAGACCCCGAAAACTTCCGCGAAAAACTCGAAGCAGATACACAGAAGCAAATCAAAGCTGTCATCATCACGCACTCGGAAACCTCCACCGGCGTCCTCAACGACCTCGAAACCATCAACCGCCACGTTAAAGCACACGGCGAAGCTTTAATTATGGTGGATGCTGTCACCAGTTTAGGTGCTGTCAATATTCCGATGGACGCTTGGGGAATCGATGTCATTGCTTCGGGTTCTCAGAAAGCTTACATGATTCCCCCTGGTTTGGGTTTTGTGGCCGTGGGTCCCAAAGCTTGGGAAGCTTACAAAACTGCGAAACTGCCCCGCTATTATTTAGATTTGGGCAAATACCGCAAAGAAGCTGCCAAAAATACGACTCCTTTTACTCCACCGGTCAATATGTTTTTTGGGCTGCAAGTAACATTGCAGATGATGAAAGCCGAAGGATTAGAAAACGTTTTCGCGCGGCACAAACGGTTGATGACAACTACTCGCGCTGCTGTAAAAGCTTTAGGTTTGCCTTTGTTTGCTGCTGACGATGCCGCTAGCCCTGCGATTACCTCGGTTATGCCACCAGAGTCCGTAGATGCTCAAAAAGTGCGGACTTTGATGAGGAAAAGATTTGACATTGCTCTCGCCGACGGACAAGACCATTTGAAAGGTAAAATCTTCCGAATCGGCCATTTGGGCTTTGTGTCCGATCGCGATATCCTAGCAGCAATTTCCTCTTTAGAAGCGGTGTTGCGAGAATTGGGTCATGAAGGCTATACTCCTGGTGCCGGCGTTGCCGCTGCTGCCAAGTTCTTGGCTGAATCCTAATCTCAGTTGTTAAAGGATTTTAGATTTTGGATTTTCTCTAAAATCTAAAATCCTTTTAATATGCTTCGGATAACCAATCAAAGATTTTATCCAACTGTTCGAGAGTGACTAAACCGTATTGCCACAGAACCATCGGCAAGGAATCCGGGTCTTTATCGCGCTGGCGCTGTTTGTCACCGCCACGACGTTCGGCGACAGCAATTGACGCGGGAGAAATTGCCAAATCTTCTTGTAAAAATCGAATTAATCGAGTGTATGTAGCCGGTGCCATTTGATTTCACCTCTAAGTATAGGACACCATTTTCTAATGGGAACCTGATGTTTTTGATTAGTAATAAGCCAGTTTTAAATCTGTCTCCTAACCGTCGATAACTGTTTTAACAGTATTGGCGGTTGAAAGTGCAAAACGTAATTCTCAGTGCGACTGTAAAGCAAACCTTTCCCAAAAAGCGAAAGGTTTTGCACTTTTGCTCCTGCCAGCCCGATCGACTGGCGAGCGCGATCGAATCTAAACTGAATACCTCGGCATCTTTGCAGCGCGAATCGAAATAAATTCTGCTACCTAAAACTAATAAACCAGGTTCAGAGTTTAACTTCATCTGCCAAAATGCAGAATCCGCAAATCTACTTCAAAATTGGTTAGATATTTCGATCAAACCCCTACCTGCTACCAGAAGTTAACTTGGCAAATTAACTTGGCTCGTAGAATTTTACTTCAAATAGGTGTAGTAGATTTAGCTCGAACTTCAGAAGTTCCAGAGAATTTCTTTTCGTGCTGCTACCTCTTGAGGCTGAGTATCGTCTCTCAGGATTGGTAACGAGTCGCTGACTCGTCTCATCCCCGCGACCAACAATGCACAGCTTCCGCAAACAAGCTCAAGTCTAGACTCAGTAAGATCGACATCCTAGCAAATCTTTTGGTGTCTGTACTGAATCTTACATTAATAATTTAACAAATATAATCAATTTTTGTAAAGTTTCTAAATTTTATCCGGTATTCCGAAGGCAGGCGGATCTCTCGGCGATGGAAACCGGAGGATTGTGTCTGTGTGCAGGTTTTACTGGAACAACGCTTCGGACATTTTTTGATTGCCAACCGTAGAATAAGGGTTTCAGACTACAACCTCAAAACTTAGTCCGCTGAGGCAGGTTGACCGAAGAAACCCGGTTTCTAGGAAATTTTGGGTTTAGTAATGAGAAATATCGGAAGAAACCGGGTTTCTAGCCCCCATGCGCGAGGGAACTGAAACTGTCGGAAGTTTTACTCGAAAAACTCGATTTCAATACGATCGCCCACTTTGACACCGAGTTCAGCAGCTCGCCCGCCCCGGAGTTCAATAACTCGATCGACAGCAGTATCGGGCCCGTAGGTAGGACAAGGATCGGCAGTACAAGGAGGTGCTGAAAGTTCGATCGCCTCAACCACCCCATCCCGCAGAAAAATCATATCCAGAGAAATCTTACAATTTTTCATCCAAAAATTGACCGACCGCGCCGATTTAAACTCAAACAACATTCCTCTGTCATCCGGCAAAGAAGTTCTGTACATTAAACCCATAGCCTGCTGTTCCACTGTTTTCGCGACTTCCAGTTCAATTGGGCGATCGGCTATCCGAGCTCTAGCAGAAACAGGCAGCACTTGACCTGATGTTGTCGCCCTCGGAGACTGCGAGGTCAAAATACCAGTAGCACCAGCATCTGCGACAGGTAAAGTCGGCGAACATCCCAGCAAAAATAGAATTACCCCAATACTCAGAAAATTAGCTAAATAACTCATAATGATTTTAGATTTTAGAGTTTAGATTTTAGATTGGGAATTGGCAATTGGCAATTGGACATTGGAGATTGGAACTAGTCAACAGTCAACAGTCAACAGTCAACAGTCAACAGTCAACAGTCAACAGTCAACTGACTGCTTCAAGCTTCGCGCATCACGTAGCCAACACCGCGCACGGTCTGAATCAAGCGCTTTTCGCCCTCATCTTCAATTTTGAGCCGCAGATAGCGGATGTAAACCTCAATCACATTCGACTCGCCCAGAAAGTCGTAACCCCAAACATTTTCCAGAATTTGTTCCCGAGTCAAAACCTCGCGGGGATTTTCCATCAAATACTTTAGCAGCTCAAATTCCTTCATTGTCAGGTCGATCGCCCGTCCATTGCGCAGTGCTCGCCTAGAGGCCAAATCCAAAACTAAATCGCCAAACCTCAATTGTTCGTTGCTGCTGTTATCCGGCTGCAAATACAAGCGCACCAACTGCAAAAACTCCTCAGTGCGGTAAGGTTTGAGAAAATAATCATCCGCGCCAGCTTCCAGACAAGCTACGCGATCGTCAACTGTATCACGACCGATCAATAGCAGCACCGGCACCCGATTGCCAATACTTCTGAGGTGAGAACACAGTGACAGCCCCGACTCTGGCCCAAGTATCCGGTCAATTACAATCAAAGCTGGGTGCAATTCACGGGCTAAATGTTGGCCGGTGGCGGTATTAGAAGCCACTACCGGTTCGTAGCCGGAGGATTTTAAGTCGAGACTCAAGTGCCCGGCGAGAACTTCGTCTGTTTCAACTAGCAGGACACAGGGATTGCGATCGAGAGTAATTGCAGCCATTGAATTGACCGGTGAAGACCATAACTGTTCTAGCACGTATTAAGGAAGAGAGGGAGAGTGGGAGAGAGGGAGAGAGGGTGAGGGGGAAAGTGGGAGAATGGGAGAGTGGGAGAATGACCAATTATTAATTAAGCTATTTGGCATTTAAGTTGAAGTTCGATCGCCACGGGTTCTCCTGCCCGGGGCACAAGAGTTTAAGCAAACAGTAGTTTACAAATTAAATGCGCTACAGCTTACCAATTATCAAATTGAATAATTTATGAGCATCATTGTATTCGGCAGTATCAACATCGACCTAGCAGCAAAAACTCCCCGGTTGCCGCAACCAGGGGAAACTATCATCGGTAGCAAATTTTTCACGGCTGGTGGCGGCAAAGGAGCAAATCAAGCCGTCGCGGCCGCCCGTCTCGGCACTTCTACTAACATCATCGGCCGCGTCGGGAACGATAAATTTGCTGAAGAATTATTGACGAATTTACATTCTTATGGTTTAAGTACAGACAATGTATTGATAGACCAAAACACTCATTCAGGAGTGGCAATTATCGCGGTAGACGAGACAGGTCAAAATAATATTATTGTGATTCCGGGCGCGAATAACAATGTCGGTGAAGCAGATATAGAACGTCTCAAAAAACTCTTAACAGCAGCTACATCTCTGCTGTTACAGTTAGAAATTCCCCTGGAAGTTGTCCAAAAAGCTGCGAAAGCTGCTCGTCAAGCGGGGGTGCGAGTTATTCTCGATCCAGCACCGGCTAGGGCGGATTTGCCGATCGAACTTTATCCGCTAATTGACATTATGACGCCGAATGAAGTGGAAGCCAGCCAGTTAGTCGGTTTTCGGGTGAATGACACGGAAACAGCGATTGTAGCTGCCAAACACTTGCAGGAGCGTGGGGTCAAGAATGTTATTGTCAAATTGGGCGATCGGGGCGCTGTTGCTGTTACGGCGGATGAAACGTTTTTTGTACCGGCTTTTGCTGTGGAGGCGATCGACACTGTGGCTGCTGGCGATGCTTTTAACGGCGGGTTGGCCTCTGCATTAGATGCCGGTCTGTCCTTGTCGGAAGCGGTGCGGTGGGGCGCAGCAGCGGGCGCTCTGTGCACGACTAAAGTGGGTGCTCAAGGTGCTATGCCCGATCGGGCAACTTTTGATAAATTTTTGCAGAATTTAATTTGAATTTGTCAGGTGCCGAAGGCGCACCCTACTTTGACTTGTAAAGCGCGCATTAGTTGAATTGGTAATTTGTCAGGTGCGGAAGGCGCACCCTACTTTAACTATTTTTGTTTAATCGTCGTCTTTGAATTCTTTGGCTAGGCGATCGAGTCGGTCGTTATTTTCTTTCGCCAACATGACCAGCAAGCTAACAATATTTGTTGTTAAGCCGCTAGTCGCGGTAATTGTTCCTTCTGGAACTTTGCCAAAAAACAACAATCCGATGCATAAAATATTGACAAAAGTGCTAGCCATGATGAATCCAAGAGTTGCGTTAGAAATAAAACGCCCTTGACGCCGACCGTCTTGAATAATCTTGCGATCGAGCTTGGCAGAATCATCGGAGGATGGTGCTTGCTTGGGATGTAATTTATTGTCCGACATTTGTTTAAATTCCACTCTACTATTCTATTGAAGAACATGAGAGGTTGACTTGTAGTTGAGAAAAAAGTCGATAGGGTTGACTTGTTGGTTGACTTGTAGTTGAGATTAAATCTATAATTCGGATGAGTAATTTTCTCTAGAGGCATCATGGGGCGATCGCTCAGAGTTTCTCCAGGGTGTATCGAACAAGTCAAATCGGCTTTAGGACGCAAGGGCTTTCCGAGTCAGAGGGCTTTGGCTGAAGAATTAGGAATTTCCCTATCCACCGTCAAGAGCTTTCTGGCGGGTAAACCTGTTGATTATATAAATTTTGAGGAAATTAGCGAGAGATTGGGGTATGAGTGGGGAAATATCGTACATATAGACGAAACTATCCCTAAGCCTATTTTCGAGGAAACCTCAGCTTTCATCACTGGTACTCCCATCACCCATCCGCGCTACTTTTTCGGGCGACTGAAGGAACTCAAACGCCTATTCGACTTACTGAAACGCCGTCCCCTGCAAAATGCTGCGATTATCGGCAAGAGGCGCAGTGGCAAGACTTCTTTGCTGCACTACTTGAAAAATATTACCACCACCCCAACAGAACAGTTGCGTCCCGGTCAAAAATCTGACTGGTTGCCCCATCCAGAAAACTATCGCTGGATTTTCGTAGATTTTCAAGATGCGCGACGGCAGAGTCGGGAAGGGCTGCTGCGCTACATTTTAGAATGCCTAAAGATGTCAGTTCCCAGCCCTTGCGACTTAGAGAGATTTATGGATGCAGTTAGCAGTAATTTACATCAGCCTACAGTCATCTTATTTGATGAAATTGGTGTAGGTTTACAGCGCTGTCCCGAATTAGATGATGGGTTTTGGGAGAGTTTGCGCTCTTTGGGAACAAACCAAACCAATGGGAATTTAGGGTTTGTCTTGGCAACTCCAGAATCGCCGATCGACTTAGCGCGTAGCACGGGACATAGTTCACCTTTTTTCAATATCTTTGGATATACCACAACTCTGGGTGCTTTGACTGAAGCTGAAGCGCGCGAGTTGATAGCCAGTTCGCCCATGCCTTTTCCCGCTGAGGATGTCGAGTGGATTTTGACTCAAAGTAAATGCTGGCCTCTGCTGCTGCAAATCCTTTGTCGAGAACGATTATTTAGTCTGGAAGATGGGGAAATGGGGGATGATTGGCGTGAAGAAGGGTTACAACAGATGCAGCCCTTCACTCATCTATTTGAGAAACTTGTCTAGCGATCGTTATATTTATGAAACTACTCAAAATTAAGTACATAAAGCAATTTGATCGCAAGCCCTGGCATTTATCTGTGGGATCAATCTAAAATCTAAAATCTAAAATCTAAAATCTAAAATCGGATGATCTCGCCAAATGTGCTGCCCAACGCCTACACCAATGCACCCGAACAGCATCCCAACCTGATTCTGGGTAGCCTGCAACTGCTGTTCTGGCTTTTATTTCATCCCTCGGCTTGGCAAAATCATCTCAAGCGTATTGACCCTGCTTTAGACACCCAATCTAAGAGCAAAAGAGGTTTAAGATGGCAAAACCCAGCTTTGCGGAAGCTACTAATACAAGCATTCCTAGTTTTGCCTGTCCTCACTAATTCAAGTTTTGTTCCGTTAATGCTTTGGGTACTAGGTGCGCCAGTAGAAAAGATTGCGTGGGGCGTGGCGTGGGGCGTGGCGTGGGGCGTGGCGTGGGGCGTGGCCTTGGG
>JAUBOM010000150.1:0-17052 GCA_036700245.1 Microcoleus vaginatus BM001213989 | reverse complement strand
GCAAACGGGTAAGAATTAAGGGAGCTTCCACACATTCGATGAGGCGGACAGCACTCACGAACTTGAGCAATGCGGGGGTGCCGCTGCGGGTGATTATGGAGATTTCGGGACACAAAAATTTGTCGAGTCTCCAGCGCTATTTGGAGGTACAGCCGGAACAGCTTGTCAAGGCGATCGGGCTTTTGAAGTGAGCCGTTCAACAGTGAAATTATTTAGTCCTAGACGCACGCTTCCACATTATGTCATTCGCTCGCCCAGCGCGCGAAGAATCTCAAACCTTTACAAAACCGCCCGCTTAGTGCGTCCAAGACTGTTAGTTTGACGGGCGAACGGGAGCAAATTTTTATTCCTACCCCCAGATGGGGACTTTCCGTACAAAGGGTTGCGCTTCTTTGATGTTGAAGATGCTCCCCCTGACTTGTTTATGAGCCAGAAGTATTGACCCAATTAAACCAGCAAGCGAGCTGGGGATAGCCGAAAAATATCATTAATAATATTTACAGAAAAAACGATCGCAAGTACAGTAGCAAAATGCAACTAAAAACTGGGCAAATTGTCAAGGTGCGATCGCGCCAATACCTCGTCGAAGAAGTCGCACCCAAATTCTCCGAGGATACAGACACCTTAGTGCGACTGTCGTGCTTAGAAGATGATGCCTTGGGAGAAAGCCTCGAAGTCCTGTGGGAACGAGAAGTTGACGCCGTAGCGATCGGCAATAACTCTTGGGATTCCGTCGCGAAGCGGGGCTTCGACAATCCTAAACTCTTCTCAGCTTACCTGCACACCCTGCGCTGGAACTGCGTTACTTCAACCGAACCTAAGCTATTTCAATCTCCCTACCGAGCAGGCATCGAAGTTAAAGCTTACCAGTTAGAACCCCTCCGCAAAGCCTTACTCATGCCGAGAGTTGGGCTATTCATTGCCGACGACGTAGGCTTGGGCAAAACGATCGAGGCGGGACTGATTTTGCGGGAAATGCTGATCCGCCAGAAAGTGCGACGGGTTGTGATTTCTTGCCCCCCTACTGTCGTGCGGCAGTGGCAAGAAGAAATGGAAAGCCGCTTCGGGCTCAGTTTCATAATTTGCGATCGCTCCTTTGTGGCCACCTGCAGGCGCGATCGCGGGTACGGCATCAACCCCTGGACAACTCACACCCGCTTCATCATCTCCCATGCTTTGCTCAGAGATGAAACCTACACGGGCCCACTGCGAGATTGGCTGGGCGAATTTGCAGCCGCATCGATGCTAATTTTAGATGAAGCGCACAATGCCGCCCCTGCCAGCGGTGCTAAATATGCCGTTGATTCCCAGCTAACTCGCACAGTGCGAGATTTAGCGCCTCGTTTTGAACATAAGTTATTTCTCTCAGCAACGCCTCACAACGGCCATTCTAATAGTTTTGCAGCGTTGTTAGAAATTTTAGATCCGCAGCGGTTTTGCCGGGGTGTCCCCGTGCGCGATCGCAAATTACTCGACTCGGTAATGGTGCGCCGTCTCAAGCGAGACTTGCGGGAAATTGGCGATGATTTTCCGAGAAGGGAAGTGATTGCGATCTCGATCGACAACCTGCCTGAAACTGCACCCGAACTCCAACTTTCGCGCTTGCTGCAACACTATCGAGAATTGCGAGAAGAGCGATTGCAAGGTGAATCTCGCAGCAACCAAGCAGCGGCGATGTTAGTAATTACCAATTTGCAAAAGCGCTTGCTGTCATCTATTGAAGCCTTTACTCGCACGTTGAAAGTTCACCGAGTAGCTTTAGAAAAGCAAGTTTCTAAACAGCCAATTTTGCGGTTAGAACGCTTACAACTGCTGTCTGAATCGGCGGGAGGTGATGATGAGCGGGCGGAACTGCCAGAGGAAGAAGTGCAGGCAGAAGAAGATGCACAAATGACAGCCGCTACTGCTAATTGTTTATCACAAATTACCCAGCGAGAACAAGAGATTTTGTCAGAAATGGCGGAAATTGCCAATGCTGCTCGTTATCAACCTGACCCGAGAATTATTAAGTTAATTGAGTGGATTAGAGAAAATCTGTGTCCTGATTTAGGGCAGCCGAATGCTCAATGGTTAGAGCGGCGCGTCCTGATTTTCACAGAATATACGGATACCAAACGTTACTTAGAAGAACAATTGCGCTCTGCCTTTGCCAATTCTCACTTAGAACACCAAAGAATCGGCGTTTTTCATGGTGGCATTGGCGAGGAACGGCGCGAGGCTATTAAACAGGCATTTAACAGCGACCCAGCCAGCAATCCCCTCCGCATCCTGATTGCCACAGATGCAGCACGAGAAGGGATAAACTTACAAAATTATTGTGCTGATTTATTCCATTTTGACATACCTTGGAATCCCAGTCGCATGGAACAACGCAACGGTCGCATTGATAGGAAGCTTCAGCGTTCGCCTGTTGTTAATTGCCATTATTTTGTATTGCCGCAGCGAATAGAAGATAGAGTTTTAGAGGTTTTAATTCAGAAGACAAAAACCATTCAAGCAGAGTTGGGAACTTTGACACCTGTTGTTGAAAAAAGTATGTCTCGTTTGCTGCACAATGGGATTATTCATAAAGAACTGGGAAAAATTACTCAATCCCTTGAACAAATATCTGTAAGCTGCGTCAGTCCTAATTCAACTGCGCCGTTAGAAACATTTAATACTGACGCACCCTCCAAAATCAACTCAGAAACAATTAATCCTAACACATCCACCGCCATTGGCGAAGAATTAGAAGAAATTCGCCTTCGCAAACAAGACCTCACTAAACAGATTTCCGAACTTCAAGAAATGCTCAAGAAATCGCGGGATTGGTTAGGTTTAGATGACCGCCATTTCCGGGATGCAATCTCCGCTTCTTTGGAAATTTTAGGTGCACAGCAACTCAAACCCCTTGACGTAATCGCAGCAAATCACAATCCAGAAACAGCGAAATGGGAAATCCCTGCACTTAACCAACGAGTCGGGGCAGATCCAACTTGGACAGTGACGCTGGATACCTTGAGAAAACCTCGCCAAAGAAGTCAACAACTGTGGGATTGGCGTAGGGAATCTCCCATCCGACCAGTAGTTTTTCGTGACCCAGGTTCTCTGGATGGCGAAGTGGTACACTTGCATTTAGAACACAAAATTGTGCAGCGATTATTGGGACGATTTTTAGCCCAAGGATTTCTGCATGATGAATTAACTCGCGCTTGTATTTGTCTCACCGATGACCCGATTCCTAAAGTTATTGCCTTGGGGAGATTGTCACTTTATGGAGAAGGTGCTACCCGACTTCATGATGAAGTAATTACCGTTGCTGCGGAGTGGATAGATCCGGCAAATAGGGGGCGGAAAAAACTGAAGCCTTTGGGAGAGGGAGAGAAAGAAAATGTATTGGAATTGCTAGAAAATTCTTTGACAAATCCGCGATTGCGAGAGGTTTCTGAAGGGGTAAAAATTCGCCTAAAGGAAAGTGCGTCTCAGGATGTTGAGGAGTTAATTCCGAACCTCGAAAGTCGGGCAGAAGTATTAGCCCAAAGGGCAAAGCGGAAGTTAAATGAGCGCGGTTTGAAAGAAGCAACTGAGATGAAGAAAATTTTAGAACAGCAGCAACAGCGCATTTTATCACGGCAACAAGAAACTCAAGCGATTCAGTTATCTCTTTTTCCAGAAGAGGAACAGCGACAAGTGGATGCTGATAGGCGTTATTGGCAGAAACGTCTACAAAGTTTGTCTGAGGAATTAGTGAAAGAACCGGCTCGAATTGAAGCGATTTATCAGGTAAAAGCGGTGCGAATTGAACCAGTGGGGTTAATGTATTTATACCCGGTGTCGGGTTGAGTTTGGGTTGGGTGCGTCAGGCGGTTATTCATAGTTAGAATTGGGTATTTTAAAGCTGACGCACCTTACAATTATACAATTTAGGAAAAAGCTAAAGTCAGGAGGAACAATGGCACAAGATCCAGAATTAATCAGACATAAAGAATGGTTGGGATTCCTGCAACCAGTGGGACTTGTTGTGTCGCCTCCCGCCTTAGTAAAATTTCAGTGCGTGCCGAATCGCAATATCGTTGAATTGCAGCAAGCTTTCCAAGAAATTATTACCACAAATAGCGAGGAAAGTCAAGCATTAATTTCAGATTTTCCGGCGTTTGTTGCCGAGGTTTTGGGGTGGGAACCCTATGATTTAGTGGCAGAAATTAATCCAGAATTCACGGTGCCACTTCCTGACTACGGCGAGACTTTAAAACCAACTTATACAGTTCTAGATCCAGAAGCAGTTCGCCCCTGTATATTAGTCCAAATTATAGAAAATAATCGCTCTTTTGATGAATTAGATTTAGACTCAGAAAAAGCAGGTCACTGGAACGCTTCGCCACAAGCAAAATTTGAACGCTTATTGCGCGAAACGAGCGTTAACGTGGGGTTATTGTGCAACGGTTCGCTATTGCGCTTGGTTTATGCGCCGCGTGGCGAATCGTCGGGGTATTTGACGTTTCCGGTGGCGGCGATGTGCGAAGTGGCTGGCCGCCCAATTTTAAGTGCGATGGTAATGCTGTTAGGTTCGGATCGCATTTTTGTTGTGCCGCCGGAACGCCGTTTGCCAGCTTTGTTGCAGGAAAGCCGCAAATATCAAAGTGAAGTTTCGACAAAATTAGCCGAACAGGTTTTAGATGCCCTCTGGGAATTGCTGCGAGGATTCCAGACAGCGGATGAGGCGAGTAATTGTAAGTTACTGAGTGAAATTGCTCAAACAGAACCGCAGCATATTTATGGGGGATTGATTACAACTTTAATGCGGTTAGTGTTTTTGTTGTACGCCGAAGATGAGGGGTTGATGCCACAAGATTCGGTGTATGCGCGGAATTATGCGGTGACGGGACTGTATGAACGGTTGCAAATTGATGCGGGAAATTATCCCGATACGATGGATCAGCGGTATGGCGCTTGGGCGTGGCTGTTAAGTTTGTTTGGGTTGGTTTATGAGGGCGGCGGTCATTTACCTCAGTATTTACCGGCCCGTCACGGTCAGTTATTTGACCCGGATGAATACCCGTTTTTACTAGGTAAAAAAGTAGGGTGCGTCGCCGCCGAAAATCTCGGTGAAATGTCAAAAACTGAACAAGCGACGCACCAAACAAACTCAGTAGGGTGCGTCGCCACCGAAAATCCCGGTGAAATGTCAAAAACTGAACAAGCGACGTACCAAACAACTCAAACAGCGACGCACCAAACAAACTTAGAAACAGCAACGCATTATACAGAAGTGCCGCGTATTTCCGATGGGGTGATTTTTCGCGTATTAAATCGGTTGTTGATTTTGGAGGGAGACAGACTTTCTTACCGTGCTCTCGATGTCGAACAAATTGGTTCGGTTTACGAAGCGGTGATGGGTTACGAAGTCGAACGGGCCCAGAGTCCATCTATAGGAGTGTGGAGTAAACCTAAAAGTTCAAAAGTCTCAGTTACGGTTGTGGTTAGCGTCGAGGAAATTCTCAAAACTAAGCCAAATGACCGGGCTAAATTTTTAAAAGAAGTGGCGGGATGCGAAATTACTGGTAATTCTCTCAAAGAGTTAAAGGAAGCGAAAACCGCTGATGATATAGTCGCGGCGTTAGGGCGGAAAGTATCAGCGCAAACTCCCACTTTAATGCCTGTGGGTTCTCTTTATTTGCAACCAGGCGAAGAACGGCGGCGCAGCGGTTCCCACTATACCCCGCGCGCGATGACGGAACCAATTGTTAAGGAAACTCTCAGACCGATTTTAGCCGCATTGGGAGAAGATGCCACGCCAGAACAAATTTTAGAGTTAAAAATTTGCGATTTGGCGATGGGTTCCGGGGCGTTTTTGGTGGAAACTTGCCGCCAGTTAGCAGAGAGGTTAGTGGAAGCTTGGAATAAACACAATTCTTTGCCAGAAATTCCCCTTGATGAATATCCTTTGTTGTATGCGCGGCGGTTGGTAGCGCAACGGTGTTTGTATGGGGTGGATAAAAATCCGTTTGCAACTAATTTGGCGAAGCTGTCGCTATGGTTGGTGACTTTGGCGAAAGAACATTCGTTTACTTTTTTAGATCATGCGTTGAAATGTGGCGATTCTTTGGTGGGGTTGACTCGTGCAGAAATTGGGGAATTTGTTAAAGCAACTGATATTTATAATGCGCCTTTGTTATCGTTGCTGAAAAATCGGGTAGACCAAGCTAAGATTTATCGAGATGAGATTGGTAAATTAGCTGATGATAAAGATGAGGAAAAACGGGAACGTTTCCAAAAAGCCGAACAGGAATTAGAGGAAGCTAGGTTAACGGGAAATATTGCTGTCGCAGCTTTTTTTGCTGGAGAGAAAGATAAGGAACGCAAGGAAAAAAGAATCGAGTTTTCCAAAAAAATTAATGATTGGCGTTCAGGGGTTGTTAATCTCAAGCAAATAGAAGGTATTGCTGAAAGTTTGCAGAGGTTAGAAAAGCCGATTCAGCCGTTTAATTGGGAGATAGAATTTCCCGAAGTGTTTGATAGGAAAAATCCTGGTTTTGATGCGATTATTGGAAATCCACCGTTTGCTGGTAAGAATACAGTAATTAATGCTACCGCGCCTGGATATATAGATTGGTTAAAGGTAATTCATCCCGAATCGCACGGAAATGCTGATATAGTAGCGCACTTTTTTAGACGAGGGTTTACGATTCTGCGAAAAGGTGGTTGTTTTGGTTTAATTGCGACAAATACCATTGCCCAAGGTGACACGCGCAGCACTGGTTTAAGATATATCTGTCAGAATGGTGGCACAATTTACAATGCAACAAAGCGGTTTAAGTGGATTGGTTCGGCCGCAGTTGTAGTCAGTATTGTGAACATCCAAAAAGTAGATACAGTAAGGTGCGTCGCTACAGATATTCTCGATTCATCTCGAATATCTCCCGCAGCGACGCACCCTACGCAACTCGCAGCGACGCACCCTATACTCGACGGGCGACAAGTTCCGCTAATTTCTGCATTTTTGTTTCATGCGGGGGGTAATGAAAACCCTCAAACTTTATTAGCAAATGCTGGTAAAAGTTTTATAGGTAGCTATGTGCTAGGTATGGGGTTTACATTTGATGATACTAACACGGAGGCGACACCCATTGCAGAAATGCACCGTTTAATCGAACAAAACCCTAAAAATGCTGAGCGAATTTTTCCTTATATCGGCGGTGAGGAGGTTAATTCGAGTCCGACTCATGCCCATAATCGCTATGTGATTAATTTTGCGGAAATGAGCGAGGCGGTGGCGTGGGAATATCCAGATTTGATGAATATTGTAGAAGAAAAGGTTAAGCCTGAGAGATTAAAGTTAGGCGATAACCCAGATGCTAAAAGGCGTAAAAATAATTGGTGGCTTTGGGGAAGATATACACCAGCTTTGTTTAAAGCGATCGCCAAGTGCGATCGTGTATTATTTCATGCTAATGTTTCTAGAAATATAGCTTTTGCCTTTATTTCATCAAAAATTATAGTCGCTGCACCTCATAATGTTTTTGCTTTAGAATCTAATTCTTCTTTTTGTGTTTTACAATCTCATATCCATGAAATTTGGGCAAGGTTTTTAGGTTCATCAATGAAAGATGATGTTCGCTACACCCCCACAGACTGCTTTGAAACCTTCCCCTTCCCCGAAAATTGGGAAACTAGCCCTACCCTAGAAGAAATAGGCAAAACCTACTACGAATATCGCGCCGCCTTAATGGTACGCAACAACCAGGGACTCACCGACACCTACAACCGCTTCCACGACCCCGACGACCGGCATCCCGACATCCTGAAACTGCGCCAACTCCATCAAGAATGCGATAAAGCCGTCCTCGATGCTTACGGTTGGACAGACATCCCCACCGACTGCAAATTCATCCTCGACTACGAAGAAGAAGAGGAAGGGGAAGAAAGTAGCAAACGCCAGAAGAAAAAACCTTGGCGGTATCGGTGGCCCGAAGAAATACACGATGAAGTGTTAGCGAGGTTGCTTGACTTGAATCTGAAACGCCATCAAGAGGAAAGTCTGGGAGGGAAAGCAGCCGAGGGGAAAGCGAAAGGAGGTAAAAAGACAGCTTCTAAATCTCGCAAAAAAGTTTCAGATAAGCCGCCTAGTATTCCCGGTTTTCCTGATAGTCTGTAGGGTGCGTCAGGCGACAAATTATCGCTATTAGCAGAGAATTGACACCTGACGCACCCTACTCATTACTACTCATTACATTGCCACTAACTTATCAAGGGTGTAGGATGCCCAAGGTTGTACTTCATTTTCTTGCAAAACTTCCGCCCCCAAACTCCTGTAAGTTGAGATAGTTGTTTGATACACTTTGTTTAGTTTTTCATAATCCTGCCACTCTTGTTTTGGGGGAAGTGCAACAATTCCTATAGGCAATTTAGGATCAGATTCTTTGACATCTGAAATCATCCAAGAAATAGAATCTTGGAGACTTTCAGGAATGTGAACCTCAAAGGATATTCCGTGCGCCGCAAAGTAAGGTTGACCGTTAGCAACAACCGCATCAAACTTGTGTTCTTTATGACTTCCTTTTACAGGAAAATCATTTTTTAGCATTTCTTTTAAAGCAGGTTTATCATCATAGGATATAAGAGTTTTTCTAATTATAGAAGTTGTAATTCTCGCAGCATCTTGGCGATTTCGCTTAGTTTTTGTAGGAACTACATTAACCAGGTAAGTCTGCGCGATATCTTCTAATAAATTCTCGACATTATCTAAAGAGCCGTGAGGTTCTGTGAATTGAATACTGTTAATCCAACCCTGTGCAATTTTTTTTAATCGCTCATGTTTAGGAGTGCCATCTGGCTCATCTCCGGGGAAAAGCAAACCCTCACTGGCCGCGAAGTTCATTCGTTTCGCAAAGTCTCTGAGAAAATGAATATCTTCGCGACCAAAAGCCTGCACTCGACTCCAATTATTCAAAAATTGTACGCGCACATCATTGTCATCAAAAGCAACAACGCCAATATTAATCCGTTCGTCAGCGATGGGATTGGGGACGTATTGAACGATACTATATCTGCTTGCCATTGCTTTTGCCTCCCTCTATAAGAAAGTGCTTACAAAAAAGTTAATAATTGTTGTTGCTGTCTAGTTAAGTATTCTACTAGAGTAACACGCTCGTCAAGAGTCAGCCCCCACTCGCTAGGCGGAGCCGCCACTGCTTGAATGATTGTTGCTTCACTGACGCTTTCAAGCCCCCGGAGTGCCGAGCTAATCTCATCTGGGGTAAAGTTGCAATTTTCACACAAATAGGAGTTTAGTTCAGCTTGGGGTGCTGGTATCAGATCACACTCTGTCCAATTGGGGCCACCGGGAAAGAAATGACCATGATCCACCGAGTAAACTAATCGCGGTGGATTTTTCTTGAAAATAAACTGGATGTCGTTAGCATAGACCCATCCGTACAACACAGCAAGCAAAACAAACCTGGATCTATTTTTAGGTTCGCTAGTTGCAATCAAACCACAATCATCACGGCAATCTGGTATAAAGAGAGTAGCGTGTGCTGTGCCTGGAGGAATATGAGAGAGACGAGGTTCAATCGCAATAAGTTCAGCCGATACTTCAACAATCTTAGGTTCGCCAACGGGTGCGCCTATTGCAAAGCCAAGCTTTGCAGTAATCTGGTCATTTACAATTTGTCTACCTGCTTGCTGACCTTTAACCACATACTCTTCACCATCATTACACTTAAGCAAAACCGGTTCTGCTTTCGTCCTCCATGCTCTGCGAAAAGTTGTTGCCCTGATGGGTATTTCAGGTTGTGAAAGCGCATCGTTTAGCTTTTGCTTCCAGTGTTCCCTCGCGTTTTCTGTATTTTCGCTTTTGCCCACAAAAAAAAGTATAAAATTTAGGTATATCCTCCTAAATTATCCTATTGCTATCTGCTTTGTCAATTTATTTAACGAAAAAACTTGACGTAATACCCAGAGCTTAAGATAATAAAGAGGAACCTGCGTTATACAAAGCATTGGCAAGAAAAGTGAAACTTTATAAATCCCCAGATTTTCGAGAGGCTATCTGGGCGGATTGAAGACATTTTGCAAATGTCGGTAAAGTAATTAAACTTCAATGAGGTATTACATAATGTTTGATGCTTTTAAATCGTGGCTATCATCTTTAACGCCGACTCAACTGCAAACATACCAACCATTATTCTATATTGTTTTTGGATTTATCACTATTCTTTTTGGATTGGTTAATATAAGTAAACTTATTTATGACTGGAATAAAGATAAAATAAAAATAACTCTTCAACTTAGGCGAGATAGTGTTAGTTTACCAGCCATCCAACAGCCAT
Source organism: Microcoleus vaginatus BM001213989 (assembly GCA_036700245.1). GTDB lineage: Bacteria > Cyanobacteriota > Cyanobacteriia > Cyanobacteriales > Microcoleaceae > Microcoleus. The sequence continues at coordinate 6,742 of JAUBOM010000150.1, read as the reverse complement.
CAAGAAATTATTTATTAATTGAAGTTGTAAACAAAGGTTATAAGGATGTAATAATTAATGAAATAGGAATTGCGGTGCCAGGTAAAAACGATATTAATGTTGTAGATATGCCTTGGACATTTCCTATATTAAAAGGATATGAAAAGGAAATAATGGGAAGTCTGGAATGGGTAGCCATTCCCGGTACAGTGAGTCCACAATCTATAGGGATAGCTCAAATTTTATTTTCTAACTTAGAAGAAGCTTATAAAAATATAAAAAAAGAAAAACAACTGTCGCTTGAAGAGCCAGGATACCTGCGAACACGTAATCTTATCTATGCGTATGAAGAATTGATGAAGTCGTATAACGCTAGCACTCAAGTGCTGACGGTCAAACCTTATACAGTGACTACTACAGGTCAGCGTTTTTTTGGAAAAAAAACAAAGATTCAGTTAGGAAACCTTCATACAGCCGTGCAAGCTACGACTCAAAAAAAAAGATTCCTTTGATACAAGTAAGGAATCATTTAGGGATTAAAGTTTGGACTAATTATTAAACAATCTAATTAAAGGTAAAGACATATTAATGAATATCAATGCAACCCCGACAACCCCCGCCCAAGTTCGCCAACACCTAATCGACGCTTTACAACTCGACCTGATCGGCCCCATCCCCGACGACGAAGCCCACGCCGCAGAAATCATCAACCAACCCCCTTCCCGCTGGTATCTCAGCGGTTTTCTCGTACCCTACGGGGCCGGCCTCGAACAACGTAGCGACGACACCAGCAATGACGAACTCGACGAACTCAGTCGCCCCAGTCCCGGCGACGACGAAAACCCCCCGGAAAAATCCTCCGCCCGCAGAGCATTTTTTCCCTCTTCAATGGGGCTGAGTTTCCTGGTTCCCAAAGAAGCAACTCACTTCCGGGCGATCGCATCTTGGGGCGACTACTCGCCCATTCCCACAGAAGAGGAAAAAGCAGAAACCAAACTGCAAAGTCTCGTCTCCGGTGATTGGCTGCGGAAACCTCAACAGGTAGAACTAGATGTTCCCATCAAAAGCAGCACCTCGCCCTACACCTTAGACATTCCCGACAGCGGCGGCTTAAAACTCGTCATTTCCGTTCGCCCCGTCTTGTCCCAGATTAAGTTACCCCCCGGTACCCGTTCCGTCTCCGCTTTCCTTGTCAACTACCGCACCCCCACCACCGACGACTCCTTGCGAGATACCACTTACATCTTCCAAGCAACTTTAACTATTCACACCCCCTACCCCCTCGTCCCCCGCCCGAATTTGCGGGGACAAACCGATGATGATTGGGATGAAAAGGTGGCAGACTTGCAGTATCGGGAAGACTGCGAATTTGCTGTTGGCCACAACATTTCGGCGATCGCCCTCGTCCACTCCGACTCGATTTGCAAGGAAATTCGCACCGCCTGGATACCCACCGCTGACGTAGAAAAAGTCATCGCGGCTGTTGTACCCGGAACTGAACTGGAAATGGAAGCGATCGCTGCGGCACCCAGTCCCGCAGCTTTGCGGTCAATGCTAGAGCCAATGGTAACAGCTTACGGCGATTGGATTGCAGACCAGCGGCACAAATTCCCCCTCGATCTCAACCGAGCTCAAATTGCCCAAAAGTTGCTCAACCGCGCCCAAGTCGCGCGCGATCGCATCGCTGCGGGCCTCGACGCTATGAATGACCCCGAAGTGTTCGAGGCCTTTAGAATTGCCAATTTCGCGATCGCCAGATCCATCCGTCAACGGGCTACCCATGACAGTGAGAAAACCCCCGCAGAAATCCACGCCCCCAAATGGCGGCCGTTTCAGCTAGCATTCCTGCTGATGAACTTAACTGGAATTGCCGATCCAGAAATGGGCGATCGGGAAATCGTAGATTTGCTCTTTTTCCCCACCGGCGGCGGCAAAACCGAAGCATATTTAGGGTTAGCCGCATTTACTTTAGTTCTGCGACGGTTACGAAATCCAGGGCTTAGCGGGGCCGGGGTTAGTGTTTTAATGCGCTACACTTTACGACTGTTAACCTTAGACCAACTGAGTCGCGCCGCCACTCTGATCTGCGCTTTAGAGTTAGAACGGCAAAACGATGTTCAAAAACTTGGCACTTGGCCTTTTGAAATCGGGTTGTGGGTCGGACAAGCAGCCACGCCAAACCGCATGGGACGCAAAGGGGATAACAACCCAGAAAGTGCCCGTGCCCGCACCATTGCCTATCAAAACGACGATCGTAATAAACCCTCACCCATTCCCTTAGAAAACTGCCCTTGGTGCGGTGAAAAATTCACCCGCAACTCCTTTACCTTATTCCCCAATGCAGACAATCCCACGGATTTAAGAATTCTCTGCACCAACCGTAAACGCCTTGCCAATGGCCAAGCGCAATGTACTTTTAAAGGAAATAATCCCTTGCCCATTGTTGCGGTTGATGACCCCATCTATCGCCGCGTCCCCTGTTTTATCATCGCCACAGTCGATAAATTTGCCAACCTACCTTGGGTCGGAGAAACTGGGGCTTTATTCGGAAAAGTCGATCGCTATGATGACAACGGATTTTACGGCCCGGCTACTATTGGCATCGGTCGGACACTAGAAAAACCTCTCCTACCACCAGATTTAATTATACAAGATGAATTGCACCTAATTTCCGGGCCCTTAGGCACGATGGTCGGACTTTATGAAACGGCTATCGACGCCTTATCAGCTTTTGACAAAAATGGCAAAAAAATCTATCCTAAAATAGTTGCTTCAACTGCCACCGTGCGGCGAGCAACAAAACAAATTCGCGCCTTATTTGGTCGCACAGAAGTCGATGTTTTTCCGCCTCCTGGCCCAGACCGCCGCGATTCATTCTTCGCCAAAACTGTCCCCGCCACGGAACAAAACCCCCGCACTTATATCGGCATTGCCGCTCAAGGTCGCAGCTTAAAAGTCATCTTGCTGCGGACTTATTTAGCTGTATTAGGGGCGGCTCAAAAACATTGGGATGCCAACGGCGGCGCGAGGAATAAAAATAATCCTGCTGACTCTTACATGACCTTATTGGGTTATTTTAACTCCCTGCGAGAACTGGGGGGAAGTCGGCGCATTGTTGAAGATGAAGTCAAATCTAGATTGTTAGGATATAGCCAGAGAAAACGGGAAAATGAGCAGTCAGGATGTTTTGCTAACCGCCGAATTAACGATGAACCTTTAGAATTAACTTCTCGCGTTAACACTAGCAAAGTTTCGGAAGCAAAGCGCTGTTTAGCCTTAGCTTTTTCATCAGACACACACCGGGTGGACGCTGCACTAGCAACTAATATGATTTCTGTGGGTTTAGATATCACTCGCCTGGGATTAATGGTCGTATTAGGACAGCCAAAAACAGCCGCCGAGTACATTCAAGCAACCTCGCGAGTAGGGCGAGACGAACAGCGGCCGGGATTAGTGGTAACATTATTAAATGTACACAGACCGCGCGATCGCTCTCACTACGAACGTTTCGGCGCGTGGCACAACACTTTTTACCGGGCAGTCGAAGCAACCAGCGTCACGCCTTTTTCTCCCCGTGCCATTGACCGGGGGATTGCTGCTATTACCGTTGCTTTAGCCCGTCTAGGTAATCCAGAAATGACCGCACCTTTAAATGCAATAAAAATTACAGAACAGCGCTCAAACTTAGATTTTGTTGCTGATATCATTGCCCAGCGTTCTGAAATTCACGACCAAGACCGAGACGCCGAAGAAACAGAAGAATTGCGTCTGAAACTACAAAATCGAGTCAAAGATTTGCTGGACACTTGGCAACAGATTGCTGCGGAAAAAGACAGTTTGCAATATCAGCAAGAAGTAGGACGTGCATCCCCTTTATTATTTGACCCCCTTGACCCCGACTTGCAGAGGCAATCGCAACCCGCTAAAAAATTTAAAGCGCAGCGCAGTTTGAGAGATGTCGAACCTGTTGTCAATTTGTGGGTGAGAAATCCAGATGGGAAGGAAATTGATGAGGAAGATTAACTCGCGCAGGGTGCCTCACAAAGAAAGATGATTTAATTGCGAGCAAATTTCTCTCTGGCACACCCTACAAATAAACTCAGTAGGGTGTATCAGAAACAAATATTAGTTACCGACTTAAAAAAAGTCCTGACGTACCCTACCAACTACAAACTAACTAAAATCAATATGAAAATCCCATCAGGACAAATTCGCCAAAGTCAAATTTTAACCACCTTCGGGCCGGGGGCAATGGTCGATTTGCCCAACTATTCGATTATTATCGGCGGGTTAAACCACTGGCGGGGCGATCGCTCGCGCATCCACGAAGAGCGCCTGGAAGAGCGAGTTGCCGAAATTCTCGGCCTGGGCCGCGTTTCCCTGTACGCTCCCCCTGTAGATGAACAAGACCCCAGCGGTCCTCGCACAGGCATCACCGCCTTCACATTTCCCACTTGGTTTGTAGCGCAAGATGATAGCACTTGGAAAGCTTTCAACGGCAAAGAATACCGCACCAGACCTTTAATTCGTTGGGGGAGTTTGGTTAAGGGAAAATATCTTAATGCTGAGAGGAAGAAAAAGCCTGTTGTTCCGGTGCGCTTCGTGCAAGCTTGCGCCAACGGACATATCAGCGATATCAATTGGAATGCTTTTGCCCACCACAATTTGGACACTCCATGCCGAGGGCAATTGTGGCTCGATGAAAGCGGTTCTGGCAATGATTTCGCTGAAATCTTCGTTCGCTGCGAAGCTTGCAAAGCCCGTCGCCCCCTTTCTGATGCCACTCTCCCATATTCTAAAGTGCTCGGCAAGTGCTTGGGAGAGCGCCCTTGGCTCGGCCCGGTTGCAAAAGAACCTTGCCTTTCTAAAGAGGGCGATCGCCCGTTGTATAATCGACTGTTAGTGCGATCGGCGAGTAATGCTTATTTTGCTCAAGTGCTTAGCGTGATTTCTCTGCCGGACACCGACGCCCAACTCAGGGAAGCTGTCAATCAAGTTTATGAAGATTTCCTGCAATATGCTGAAGAGTTAAATGATATCAGAAAAGAGCGAAAAAAACAAAAAGTTTTTAATGCTTTAGAAGGTTTAAGCAACGAAGCGGTTTGGGCAGAAATACAGCGAAGAAAGGCAGGATTTTCTAATACAAAAAAGAGCATTAAGCAAGTGGAGATTGAAACTTTACTTGCTAGTCCTGATGAAGTTGGGGAAGATGTGTCCGAAGGAGATTTTTACGCCCGCGCTCGCAAGTTAGAGGGGTTAAATCCTCTCGCAACAGCTCGCATTGAACGCATTATTCTAGTGCATCGGCTCCGAGAAGTCGTGGCGCAAGTCGGATTTACTCGTTTTGAAGCAGCTATGCCGGATATTGAGGGTGAATTAGATATTAACGTGCGACGGGCAGCTCTTGACATCGATCCGACGTGGGTACCGGCGATTGAAAATAGGGGTGAAGGAGTATTTATCGCCTTTAAAAAACAGGCCATTGACCAATGGCTGAAGCAAAAAGCTGTTGGAGAAAGAGGGGAAGAGTTACATAGGGGTTTCCAGAAATGGTGTAACACTAGAGGGATTCCGCAGGACAAAGCCAAGTTTCCGGGATTGCCTTATATTATGTTGCACTCCCTCTCTCACTTATTAATTACTGCTGTTTCTCTGGAATGTGGCTACGCGGCTAGTGCCATCCGGGAACGCATTTATGCTGGAGATTCAGGCTACGGTATTTTGCTCTATACCGGCACCTCTGGTAATGATGGAACTTTGGGGGGACTGGTGCAAATTGGCAAGCGCATTGAATTACTGTTAATCAGCGCATTGGAGTTAGGAAGGCTTTGCTCTAACGACCCAGTGTGTGCTCAACACGGGCCGGAAAATGATGCCGAAGACCGTTTCTTACATGGGGCTGCTTGTCATGGGTGTTTGCTGATTGCTGAGACTTCTTGCGAACGGCGCAACGATTTTCTCGATCGGGCTTTGGTCGTAAACACAGTTAGTGGTAACAGTGCTGCTTTTTTCCCCGATGAATTGTGATCTCTAAGGAATACAGGTACAGGCAACGGAAATTTCCCCCGTGGGGAATTCCGTTTAATATTACCGAAGTTTATAGATATTCCGGAACCGACAGCATTCAGCATCAAACAGCAGCTTAACCGTTCCCGTTCCGCTATTGCGGCCTTTCAATCCAATAATTTCAGCCATTCCCCGATCGGGAGAATCAGGATTGTAATAATCGTCCCTGTAAACTCCAAGCACAACATCCGCATCCTGTTCAATTCCACCAGAGTTACGCAAATGGGATTCAAGTTCTGGTGCAGGGATTCGCTCCCCACGTTCCAACATGGATACATAACGCTGCGACACCCCTAGCCAACCAGCCAATTGTGCTTGAGTCCAACCTTTGGCTGTTCTTGCTTCTTTTATCTCATTGCTTGTCAGTTTAGGTTTGAGAGCTTCTTTCAGGCGGGGCCCAAGCTGTTTGAGTTCAGCTTTGCTTGCCAGGAGTTGGGGGATAGGTGCTGGCGGATGGATGGTAATTTTGGCTGCCAATAGCGTGTCAAAGTATCCTGGTTTTTTTCGATACTTGCTACCGGGTCTGGGCCATTCTGGGTAGGTCTCTTGGTCAAACTCGATTTGAAACGCTCGCTGGAGTTTCAACAGCACTTCCAGGGTGTGATTCCAGCTATTCATCAGCGTGTAAGCTTTTCTACGGTCAGACCGGGCTATATCGATTACCGTTTGGCATAGGAGCGCTTTTAGAAGGGTTTCC
>JAUBOM010000347.1:0-1715 GCA_036700245.1 Microcoleus vaginatus BM001213989 | reverse complement strand
GGGGAGAGGGGGAGATGGGGAGAGGGGGAGAGGCGGAGATTGGGAGATTGGGAGATTGGGAAAAATCTTCACGCTTGACTTCTTGGCTTAACATCCATCCGTTACATCCCGTAGATTGCTCGTTGCCGAAATTCCCAATTTTTTCCAGATTTGATGTACGATCGCTACCAGTTTTGCAGAAGTCGAATTCCCAATGTCCCAAAACTTGACAGCAAGCTGGAATGACGCCCGCGAGGTTCCGAGTTGGCTCGGAGGCTGGAGTTTGTGCGGTTTATTGCTAATGGGGTCGATCGCCTCTACTCCTGCTGCGGCACAGCTACCTACCTCCGAACAAGGTAACATTAATAGCCCGATCGCTCAAACAGGTGCGATCGTCCGCCCCGCACTCAAATTAGGCAGCCGCGGCTCGGAAGTGATCGAACTCCAAGCTGCTCTTAAATTGTTGGGCTTTTACGCTGACACTGTAGACGGGATTTTCTCGCAAAGCACAGCTAGAGCTGTGTCTCAGTTCCAGGAAGCGGCAGGTCTCGCGACCGACGGCATAGTCGGTCAAGATACTTGGAACCGGCTGTTTCCTGTGGCTCCGAGTGCGATCGAAAACCCGATCGCCAATGCTCCTGTAACTGCCGACAACTCAGAGATTAACCCCCAAGCGCAGCCAACCAATTTTCCAGTTTTAAGAAGACGAATGCGCGGGCCGGCAGTCAGAGATTTGCAAGAACGGCTGCGGGCCAAGGGCTTCTTGCGCGTCAGTGCTGACGGCGTGTTTGGCCCGGAAACTCAAGCTGCTGTCAAAGCCGCTCAGCGACAATACCAATTGCCAGCCGATGGCATTGTCGGCCGCGCCACTTGGGAAGCTCTGCTGCGTTGACAGCAAGGTGTAAAGTCCTAGACGCCGCAAGACTCAAGAAACCTGTTTTTTTACCTATAGTTGACTAATGACTAATGACTAATGACTAATGACTAATGACTAATGACTAATGACTGTTGAGTGTTAACAGCCAAAGACTGCTTGCTACTTCAAAATTTCAATATTTTAGGGCCTAGCATAGTCGATGTAAGGTCGTACTTTGGTAAAAAAAATCGGTTTCTACCTAAGTCGTAGATTTTATTGGCAAACTGCACATTCTGGGACCTACTAATTTTACAAATTGTTAATAATTGCTTTCGGGAGTATTTCTGCAGGTCAAAAAGTGTCAAGTTTGGTAAACAAAGTGTTGTCATGCGCGCAGTTGGTGTTACATTAAAAACATGAGGGGCAGAACCAAGAAGCACAAAAACTTGGATAAAAAATTTGGAATTAGAGTATTTGTCCCGATCGGCTCTAGTTCGCAGGTAACGCCTGAACCGTGTAGCTTATTAGCAAAGAGAGGTTGACATTGCGCTTGGGATTTGTTAAATAGCTTGAGGCTATTGGATTAATCAAAAGTTGCGATCGTAGAGTCAAACACAGAAGTCTGAATAGACTCCGCTAGTAGCTAGCTCGCCCGCAGAGTAGTTGCCAAAAAGTCCACCTTAGTTGTAGTTTGCTGAAACTCAGCATAGCTAAAAACCCACTTGAATCAACTTAATTTACAAATGTTTTAGGGTCTGGCATCCGATATGCTAGGTCCTAAAATATTGAAATTTTGAAGTAGCAAGCAGTCTTTGGCTGTTATAGCAGAAGGAAGAAGGAAGAAGGAAGAAGGAAGAAGGAAGAAGGAAGAAGGAAGAAG
>JAUBOM010000014.1:51148-95958 GCA_036700245.1 Microcoleus vaginatus BM001213989 | reverse complement strand
CCCTCCCCAACCCTCCCCTTACTAAGGGGAGGGAGCCTAATTTTTCTTGCTTCCCCCCGAAGCCGCGGGGGGACTGAGGCGGGTGAGTTTTTGACTTTTGCAAGAGGTCTATTAGTCAACAGTTAACAGTCAACCGTCAACAGTTAACAATGATTCCGGTTGCACCGGAATCGATATAAGGACATCCGTTCTCGGAGTTTAGGCGCATTAAGGAAAAACTCAAGTTCTTACTACAAACATTGTTTTTTGGGTTGGTAGCAAGGACTTAAGTCCTCATATTTTTGAATGGCAAATCAGTGCTTTCGAGACCTGATATAAATTCCGGCAGTAAGGCCGGAATGATATCAAATCCGCGCTTCATCGTCGGGGGTAAAGTCGAATCAAGCTGCCAACAAATATAGCCCGCAATTTTCATTGTTTTGACCCCTCCTTCTACAGTCAACAGTCAACAGTCAGCAGTCAACAGTCAACAGTCATCAGTCATCAGTCAACACTGATTCCGGTTACACCGGAATTGATATGACAGCTTACTGCCAAACAAACACTTTTGCTTCGTATTCCGGCAAGTCAATCATAATATTGTTATCACCCGATTCAATATCATAATTCCCCGTCCATTCGTGCCAAGTTCCGTTTTCCGGGAAGTGGGGAACGCTGTAACCAGCTAGATAATTTTCCGACCAATTGACCACTACTACAACTCTCGAACCTTCATCGTTCCAGCGAGTGTAAGCAAAAACTTTCGAGTCGGGGTCTTCGTGGAAAAACTCGATGTTTTCTGTGTAAAGTGCTTGGTTATTTTTCCGCAGGTGAATCAAGCCTTTGTAGTATTCCCACAAACCTTTATTCAGGTCATTTCCTAGCAGCGTCCAGTCAATTTTAGCTTGCTCAATTGTTTTAACTTTGTATTCGCCAAATTCTTCGCCCATCCAAATCAGCGGCACGCCAACTGCTGTCATTAACACCACCGCGCCCAACTTCGCTCGCTTGAATGCTGCTTCATCCAAAATCCCGCACGAACCTAATTCGGCAAAAAGACGATCGTGGTCGTGATTGGTCAAATAATTCACTACATTCGTAGCACCCAAGTAACCTTGCCGCTTGCAGTCAATCACATCTTTGAGTTGTTCTAAGTCAAAAAAGTCGCCGCAGAGTTGTGGAACGATGCAGTGATAGAAACTGTCGTGCCAGCAGCCGTCCATCGGCCCGTCTAGATTCGTGATGCTGGGATTGTCGGGAATGTATTCGGCAACGGTGTAAAAGGGTTTGGGGCCGGCGGCATTTTTGGCTTCTTGAACGACCCAGTGCATGAAATCGTAGTTGGCAATTTGTCGCGCCGCGTCAAAACGAATGCCGTCGAGATGATATTCTTGAACCCAGAAGCGGACTGTATCGCCAGCAAATTTGCGTGCGGGGAAAGTTCCTAAGCTTTCGTCGTAGAATTCGTAGTTAAATTCAGGGCCCCAATTATTGTCTGGATCGCGGGGTTCGTGGTGATACCAATAATCGTGATCGATTTGAGTGAGGGGGCTCGATGCTTCCGAGTGGTTGTAAATCCCGTCGAGGATGACGCGAATGCCTCGCCCGTGACACTCGTCTACCAGGTTTTTGAGTTCTTCTGTGGTTCCGTAGCTGGATTCGGCAGCGAAGAAGTAGCGGGGGTTGTAGCCCCAACTGTAGTCGCCTGGGTATTCTTTGAGGGGCATGAGCTCGATCGCGTTGATGCCAAGTTCGACTAGGTAATCGAGTTTTTCGAGGACGTGCTTGTACTTGCCGCGGGCCAGGGGATCGGCTTCGCCGCCGGAAAAGTCGGCAACGTGCATTTCATAAATCACTAATTCCCGATCGGCCGGCAGCGGTTTGTCGTCGTGTTTCCAGACGTAGGTATCGATAATGCGATCGCCGTCTTTGATCCGAACAACACCGTTTTGACTGGGATCGTCGATGTCAGTCGCGTAGGGATCGACCACATCTACCCACTGATCGGCTTCTAGAAACCAGCTTTTCGACTGAACGCGGAATTTGTATTGATAAACGCCATCCTCCAACTCAACTCGCGTACGAAAATAACCTTCTTCGTCTTTTTCCATCGGGATGTCTTCCCAATTAGAAAAAGAGCCAATCAAGGCAGCTCCTTTGTTGTAGGGAGCAAATAACTTGAATTCTATTGGAGCTGACATAGTACCTCTTTCTAGGATATTCCAGTAGCAGTTGATACTTCTAATCTCGCAGATTTAAGCGAACTCAGGCATCACTCTGCGGATATAAGTTCTTTAACTGCTTCAATATTCCTAAAAGTATGAGTATCTGGCCCGGGCCGCTGCATTTTATCAAGTGAAAGGGCGCCATATCGGCAGTGCGATCGGAATTTATCTAACTCGTTATTGCTCAACCATAACTCTTCGTAACATGAAAAATATTTGGCATCTATCTTAAGGTTGATTTACTTATAAAATGATTATTTAAAATATCTGCACTGGGATAGATGCAAGCTTAAACTATAGCTTTTTTTCACATAAAACAATTCGCCTGCGGGCGATCCCTGCGCACCCTACATGAGCGGCGGTAAGGTGCGCAGCGCGCACCCTACTTTTAACTTGATTTTGCGTGATGATAACGCTTCATCCAACCAAGCCAGAACGCAGGGCGAGAACAGCCGCTTGAGTGCGGTCATCAGCGCACAGCTTGTTGAGAATATTGCGGACGTGAGTCTTGACTGTACCGACAGTAATGTAGAGTTTTTCGGCGATTGCAGCATTGCTGTAACCCTGCACGATCAGTTCCAAAACCTCTAATTCCCGCTCGGTTAAAGGGTAAGTCTCAATGATGTGACTGAACTCGGGTTCGGCAGCCTTAATTGTGACTCTTTTGCCCTCAGCCTTCGGTTCTTCCGGTGCCGACTCCTTGGTGCGAGCTTGTTTCAGGACGATCCGGGCGATCGCCGGATCGATCCAAGAGTTACCTTCGTGAGTTACTTTTACCACATCCAACAACTGATCGAAGCTAATATCTTTCATACAGTAAGAGTCAGCTCCGGCGGCAAAAGCTGCCAGAACTTCTTCTTCATTGTCCTGAAAAGTCAAAATCAAAATTTTGGTATCCGGATCGGACTCCGGTACCACCGATTTTTTGAATTTTTGTGTCAGTTCAATGCCGTCAAAATCCGGCAAGCCAATGTCTACAATTGCCACGTCAGGTTTTGAAGACTGAAGCAGTTTCAATCCCTCTGTAGCGTTAGCGGCATCGCCGACAACTTCTATGGTGTCACGCTGTTGTAAAGCTGTGCGGATGCCAACTCTTGTCAGGTCGTGGTCTTCTATCAAAGCAACGCGAATTTTACTCATCTTTTTTCCAATAGTCCAGTAAACTTTAAAAATATCGTCAATTGACTCAGCCTAACTGAGTCAATTTGAGAAGGTGTCCTGATTTAGGGTTTGACAGGTCGCACATCATTTTTAAGCATACTCATGCAGCCGCCAAGAGTGCAAGTTAATTTTCAAGTTATTTTGCGGCGATCGCCTGCACGAGTCGGATCGAGACAGGTAAGCTCTCAATGTTTTAACAGTTTAACTGAATTATGCCATTGTCCGCCCCTTGATAGAGGTAAAGATACCACTACCCAGATAGATTTAAAGTATAAAAAATTTTGATGCACTTGGGTGGTCAAAATCAATAAAGCTAGCAGCACGAGTCTTTAACCGGTGTTAGGGCTCAAGTTCGATGCTTATTGATAAAACTTGTTATGACTCACTATCAGGGCAATAACTCTTTTCGCTCGGAGTTTTCCGACGCGGAAATATTACACAAAGTATGTGAATTAACATCCCCCCTACAGCAAGTTGGCGACCGCGAAACTCAGGAAGATTGCCTATGGTCGGCAATTCCTGACATAGTTTGGAAAGCGAATGCCGACGGCTGGGCGACTTATTTATGTAAGCGCTGGGAAGAGTACACCGGGGTAGCAGCAACAGCAGCTTTGGGTTTCGGCTATCTGGCGCGCGTCCACCCAGAAGACCGCGCTCGTCTTTTGGCGCCATCGCGCACTTCTGAGTTCCCGCCGGAAAGTTACGAAATTCTATTTCGTCTGCAGACGCGAGAGGGCACTTACCGCTGGAACCTGGCCAGAGGAGCGCCGGCTAACCCCGACAGTCAGGAAGTTTTGGAGTGGGTGGGAACCTACATAGATATGGACACGATCAAACAAACTCAAACCTCGCCCCAAGCAGAACCAGAATTTTGGCACCATCAAGCGCGCTCGGAAGCTAACTTCAGAGCCGAAAATTTGTGCCAAGCCCGGACGGTAATGCACGCTGACCGGGATTTGCAGGCGATCGAGCGATTTATAAATGTGTTGAGCCAGCGCGCGGATAACTTGTGCGAGGTGTTGCAAGCGATCGCGGACGCGACTGTGGAGGCGATCGCGGGAGCTGAATTTTGCCTGGTTGCGATCCCGGAGAGCGATAGCACCGGCCTCAAACTCACCGCTATCGGGGGCGCGGAAAACTTTGCTGCGGGCAAAACCCCGCACGTGCAAAACAAGCTGCTGTGGAAAGCCTTTGCGACGGGAGAGTCTGTACTGTGGCGGTCCGAGTCCGGCGACCCGCTGCCGGCGGCGGCCTGTGCTGCGGCGATCGAGTCGGGGGAAAGCGGGCGTTTGGGCGTGTTGGCGATCGGCAACCGGAAAGACAGCACTGCTATTGACGCGGAAACTCAGCAACTGCTGGCGGTGATGGGAAAACAAGCTGCGATCGCGATTAACAGCGCGCGGGCGATCGAAAAATTAAAAAAGCAGGAACAGCTTTTAGAGTTGCAAAACGAGCTGCTAATTCGCCAGCAGGAAGAACTGGAAAATCAGGACCTGTGCATTCAACAGCAAAAATTGCAACTGCTAGAAGCAGCAAAGTTAAAATCCCAATTTTTGGACACCATGTCCCACGAATTGCTAACTCCCATGAATGGGATTATCGGCTTTTCCCAATTGCTGCTGCGCCAGCACAAACAACTGCTGACCTACCAGCAAACAGAGATGGTGGGGCGCATTTTACGTAACGGCAAAAACCTGCTAGTGCTGATTAAGGATATCCTCGACCTCTCCAAAATCGAGAACGGCCGCACAGAATTAGAAACTGAAGAATTTGATTTAGGGCATTTAGTAATGGATGTCGCCCTCGAATTCGCAAATCAAGCCACCGACAAGAATGTGGCAATGCTTGTGGGCGTTGGCTTGGAGAATCAGCTTATAGTTAATGACAAGTTGCGCCTGCGGCAAGTTTTGGTCAATCTCATTTCCAACGCGGTTAAATTCACGCATCGGGGCAGCATTTCCATTGAGGCGCGGGAATTAAATGGCGATCGGCTAATTATCACCGTTCGGGATACAGGAATCGGTATCTGTCCAACCGAACAGCACCACATTTTCGACAAATTCCATCAAGCCGACCAAAGCATAACCCGGCAATATCCAGGCACCGGTTTAGGACTAGCGATTAGTGCCTCTTTAGTCAAAATGATGAACGGCACAATTACGGTCGATAGTCAACCTAAAAAAGGTTCGACATTTCGGATAGAATTCCCGCGAAAAATTAACCCTGAAAAACTCCAATCCTGACTGCCAACATTTTTTATAAAATTTATGAAAAATAGGACTCTATATAGATTCTACGCGAGCTTCTGTAGGGAAACGGCAAGCCTTAATATCGATTCCGGTTGCACCGTCCGTCATTGTTGACGGTTGACTGATGACTGATGACTGATAACTAATAACTGTTGACGGTTGACTGTAGAAGGAGGGGTCAAAAAAATTAAAATTGCGCGAATTATTTGTTTGCAGCTTGATTCGACTTTACGCCCGACTCCGGAAGCGCGGATTTGATATCATTCCGGCCTTACTGCTGGAATTGATATAATTGCTGCGAGCGATAGCGGTTGCTTTGCTATGGCTGGCAATGACATACTATAGCCATGCAAATAAAAAAAGCAAGTATTAAAACCGGATTTAGTATACATAGCTGCGGACATAATGAGGTTTATTTATGTCCGCTAATTATATAAAATCTGGTTTTAATCCCTCCTTTATTCTGCCGTCTGCGGAGAAATTTCGGCGAAGCGAGGGTCGAGCCGCAGGCTGCGTTTGACTCTATGCAGCGGTTTGAACCGCCGAGTCTTATCTAAAGACTAGAAGTTTTCCCTACTTCGTCCTGAGTAGCAATTGGTTTAACATCGGTGTAGCCCATATTATTCGCTACGTCGCGCAGCACCGAAATTTGCTGTTCAAACTCAAGACCTTCAATTTGACCCAACACGCCATTAACAGCCTCAGTTGCCTGATATCCTTCGGGGATATCGACAATTGTTTCCCCCATACCAATAGCCCAAGCATACCAAACCAGCAACTGATTGTTAGCAGTTAAAGCTCCGTAAGCGTGAGAATAGGGGGTGTCGTCGCGGTTGACAATACCTCGCATTATATTCAGTTGTTGGTCATGGGAAAGCTTGTAAAAATCATCCAGCAGCATGGGAGCTAATTGTGGTTCGGCGGCGGTGGGAGCGGCTGGTGTAATTGAATCTCCCATTTTTTCATAAACAAAGTAGAGCAGCGCCAGTTTTTCATCTGTACCCAACCCGTTGATTGTCTGAAGGATGTTTTGAGTCTCGTTGGAGAGAGAGTGAGGATTGGTCGCGGCGGGTGAGTTCATAAATAAAATTCCTTAAAAATGTTTCCAGAATATATAAATATCAAGATTTGTAAGTGCAAGTCACCATCCCCGAGAGGTAATACGATTTGAGATTTGAGATTTGAGATTTGAGATTAAACAATAGGGAAGGGCTGAGTATGTATGGGTTTGGAGCTTGCCTAAAGTTGCCTTTTTTTCGGAAACTGGTGTAATGTTGAGCCGCCATCCTAGAAGAAATCATCCTTAAGATAGAAGCCAAAGATACATCTGCGGGTAGATGAAAAAGCCTGGAATTTAAGTAAGGATTGAGAAAGTGAATTGTTAAATAAAACTAGCAAGGAGTCGGCTATGTCGGAAATAAATACAGAACCAAAGGACACTCAAAGCTTTGACGCGGATCAGATAACTGAAAGCGCGGAAGCTGGAGAACAAAAGTTGCCGACCGTTGATGTATCAGCAGACTACGAAGCTTCAAAAGAATTCAGCGTTAGTGATATCGATCGCACGGGTGCCGGCGCCGAAGCTGCCGCCGCTGCAACTGCACCTAAATTTGATATTCCCGCTCCTACAGAGATCGCAAAGCCGGCAGAGACAAGCGGCAATCCCGATGCTTTTCGTTCGATGGCTCAGGACCTTAACCCCACAGGTACACCGGGCGAAGTTACGGACGATTTGATGCAGAAAGCGATCGATCTTGGTACTCCCGGCACTTAATCTAGAGATTCTCCCTCCTCAATGCACAACCTCTGTATTGTAGGGTGTTTATGGCAAACCTTACCCCCTATAATTCGCGCGTAAAACCACTTTTTGCATAAGTCCTGAATTGTCTGAGTGCACGATAAGCTGCAATACAGTAGGGGCACAACATTCTTGTGTCCTTAAAGGCTGCAATACGGTAGGGACACAACTATGTTGTGTCCTTAAAGCGTTAATTTTAACTCTCCCTAATCGCTTAATTTTAAGTCGATCGCCCGACAAATTTTGCCGACAGTGCGATCGCTCATAATTTCAATTACTAAATCCACCCGATCGCCCTCCACCATCGACTTAATAAATAACTCGGGGTGCAGCGCTTTCCAGAAATATTCCACAAACCGGTTAATTTCGGCTTCTGACATTCCCGACTTCCCCGCCGCCATCATTTCCTGTTCCGCCTGATTGCGCCAGACTTGAGAAATGCGATAATCTTGGGGATACAAAACCATCAACCGATCTAATCGGTTCCACAGCGGCAGATAGTCGTGCAGCTTCGCATTCATATCGCGCGCAAACCGACAGTCGCCCTCTGTGGAAATCGGAAACGTTGCACCGGCAAAAAACTCGTTTAATTTGGCATCAACTACCGGATTCACGCCGACAAACCAACCTTCAAAAAGTACGATATCCGCACCGGAAATAATTTCGGGTTGACTTCTATCTCCTGCACCTCCGCAGGCTGATTTGTCAAACCTGGGA
Source organism: Microcoleus vaginatus BM001213989 (assembly GCA_036700245.1). Classification (GTDB taxonomy): domain Bacteria; phylum Cyanobacteriota; class Cyanobacteriia; order Cyanobacteriales; family Microcoleaceae; genus Microcoleus. The sequence continues at coordinate 87,829 of JAUBOM010000014.1, read as the reverse complement.
ATTTCTATATTTTTAATTGTATCCGGTTTTAGGGCATCAGATTTGGGAGTGTCAACTGCTGCTAATTCGCGAGTTTGAGAACGGCGCAACTTGTCTAAAACTGCGATTCCCAAATCAATATCGTGAGTGCCGGGGGGACCGCGCCAAATTAAACGCGGGTCGGCTTTTTGGAGTTGTTGGCGATCGGCATAAGTCTTGTAAAGATCGTCTAAAGAAAGGCTGACAGTAGAATATCCCAATTTTCCCAGAATCAGCCTCAAAACTTGGCATAAAGTAGTTTTTCCCGTTCCTTGCCCTCCTAAAATGCCTTGAATTAAAGGACGGTTTAAACTTTGTTTTTCAGTAGATAATTGCATTGCCAGCGGCAGCCAAAGATTCCACAAAGTTTCGAGAAAAACAGTTGATTTTAGCGGCAAAGTATGCAGTTCGTCAAGAAGATAAAAGAATAAATCGGTTTTGCAGCGGACAACTTCGGCTACATTGTCGGAATTAATGCCAAAAGCACGCGATCGCAAATCATCGGCAAGTTCCCAAAAAGCCAGGTGATCGAAGTCGCCAGCGATCGTCTTCGAGGGCTTTCCTTCGGATCGCAACGCTTTCGCTAACGGGCGATCGTCTTCGAGGGCAACGCTTACGCCCGCTTGCCACCGGTGTAAAATCTCAACAGGGGTTACAGTCGATCGAGCCATATCCTAAAAATTCTCTAGGCGGGGGCGGGTTTTGTACAAATACTATCCGCAACTGACAAATATTTCATCCTAAACCCGCGCCGATTCAAAAAGTTTTTAAGAGCCTAGTTTGAAAGCCTCCACAAATAAATTGTAAGTCACGCCAACTTTCAGAGCATTGAGCATATCCACCCAAAAAGAACGGGCTACACGACGCGGGCCGCCGTAAACCAGCCAGCTAGTGAACTCCGTCAACAAAACCACCAACCCGGCCGCGATAATATCCCAATCAGCAGATTGTCCGGTGATTGTCGAAATAGCTGTTCCTAAAAAAGTGCCGAACAGCAGACTAATTAGCAGAAGGGAAATCCGCCGCCAAGGATTGCTCACCCAGCCGAGAAATCGCTCGCCCAGAACATCAATCAATCTGTTAATTCGGGTATTCTGCATAAAAGTTATACAATTTGAGATTCGAGATTTGAGATTTGAGATTGGGAATGACTGATGACTGTTGGGGTTTGGATCATCTGCCTATGGTTGCATTCTTTTTTTTAACGGGTATTAAAAGTTATACCGATGAGTAAAAAAATGCCGCTCCAGACAAACTCCAAATCCTTACCGGACTCAGTATGTAGCAATCTAAAATCTAAAATTTAACATCTAAAATGGTATTGAACGATCGCCGACTTATCGCCGAGAACGGTCAAGTAATTAAGTGTAACTGTATCTTGTGGCACAGCAGCCCCGGGTTCTACATTAAAAATAGTTAAGACTAATTGGGCGTGCAGTCTATCCTTTAAGCGTAAAATTTATGAAACTTAAAATTTACCAGCTCGTAATTGGAATGTCGATCGTCCTAATTACAGGAATGTTTCTAGGACGTTTTGAAATCACTATCTCTAACGGTTCAAATCTGCCGAGCGATTTGCCCTCCCCAGCCACCGCACTCCCCCCAACACCCGCCGTTTCCCCAGTCGCGACAGCTTCGGCAGACACCGCCAACGAGCCCAAACCCGACTCAATACCAACCCCCCCAGAGTCAGAGGAGGAATTGCTTTCCTCAATCCCTGCAAATACTAAAGCCACCGGCAGTCTGCGCGTCAGCAACCGCAGCGAACACCCAGTGCGAGTGGCGCTGCTGTCGAAACGGCAAGCCGAGAAATCCTACGGCAAACCGGCCCACTGGGATTTTGCGCCGGGGGAAGGCGGCGGCAAGGGACTGATGCTATCGCTGCCGGAGGGCAAGTTACAAGTCCAACAGGGAGACATTTTGGTTGTTTTTGCTCAGGATGGTTCTCGCCGCTACTGGGGGCCTTACGTGGCCGGGGAGACAGCCTCGCCCGCTTGGAACAGCACAGCCAGAGAATGGCAATTAATTTTGCAGCCTTGAACCCTTAGCAGTAGGTGCCGAGATTTTGGTCGAGAAACCCGGTCGATACGGTCTTGTTGAGAATGGTGTGGCTGTGTGAGGTTGACCCGATTCGATCGAATTGGGAGTTTCGAGAATGCGAATCTTTCGGTAGACTCTCTAGGCGAGCTAAAATTTAAAATCTAAAATCGCAGGAAGTTTGCGTGAAGGAAGTTATTAAAAATTTGTCAGAGTTTAGGAATCGCCCGTTAGCCCCAAAGCTGCTGTCGCTGTTGTGGCTGTTCGCGATCGCCTGGGTAGGTTTCTTGTGGAATCTCGGCAACATCGGTTTAGTTGACGAAACCGAACCGTTGTTTGCCGAAGCCGCCCGTCAAATGACGCTGACAGGGGATTGGATCACTCCTTATTTCAACGGCGAAACCAGGTTTGACAAGCCGCCGTTGATTTACTGGCTGATGGCGGTGGCTTACCGCACTCTGGGCGTTAACGAATGGGCCGTGCGTCTTCCGTCGGCTTTGTGTGCGATCGGTCTGACTTGCCTGGGATTCTATACCCTCTCGAAGGAAGAAGCAAGAAGGAACGAGGAAGAAGCAAGAAGGAACGAGGAAGGGCACGACACGGATAGGGACACGGATACACGGATGAATGTAACTATGTTTCCTCCCTCACTCTCCCACTCTCCCACTCTCCCACTCTCCCCCTCTCCCCGTCTCCCACTCTTTCTTTCTACTCCCTGGATTGGTGCGGCCCTAATAGCTTTAAATCCCCAAACTATTGCCTGGGGACGGACTGGGGTTTCAGATATGCTATTAGTCGCCTGTATGTGTTCGGCACTGCTGGCATTTTTTCTCGGTTACACTCTAGAAGAACAGAGAGAACAAGCAGAATTTTCCACTGTTTCCGCTTCCCGATTTCCCAATAAGTGGTATCTGACTTTTTATGTACTAATTGCCTTAGCAATTCTGGCTAAGGGGCCTGTGGGAATTGTATTGCCAGCGCTGATTGTTGGCTGCTTCGGGCTTTATTTGGGAAATTTTCGGCAACTTTGGCGCGAAATGCGTCCGGTGTCTGGAATCTTGATTATTCTGGCGATCGCCCTGCCGTGGTACATTTTCGTTATTTTAGCCAACGGTCAAACTTATATTGACAGCTTTTTTGGCTATCACAATTTCCAGCGTTTTACTGGAGTAGTCAACAAGCACTCGGCGCCTTGGTATTTTTACTTTTTTGTAGTGCTAGTTGGTTTTGCACCTTGGTCGATTTATTTGCCGGTGGCGATCGCCCGCACCCGTTTTTGGCAGCGCAGTTACTGGCGCCGTCAACCGCGATCGGCTCAGTTGAGTTTATTTGCCCTATTTTGGTTCGGCTGCATCTTTGGCTTTTTTACGATCGCCGTGACCAAATTGCCCAGTTATGTATTGCCTTTAATCCCCGCCGCTGCGATTTTGGTAACGCTGCTGTGGAGCGATATTATTGCAGGCAACGAACCCGAAAACAGGCGGGCAAAGTTAGAAAAAAAACCTAATTCTTTACCGCGAGGGCTGTTAGTTACATACATTTTTAATGTGATATTTTTACTAATTGTAGCCGGAGCAACTTTCTACAGCTACAACTGGCTGGGAGATGACCCGGCTATGCCCAATTTTCCCCAAGCAATTCAGGAGTCGGGATTGCTGATTGTCGGCGGTGCGATTTGGATAACTACAGCGGTGGCGATCGCACTTTTACTCTGGAAGCGGCAACAGCGCTGGATTTTGGTTGCAAACTTCATCGGGTTAGTAGCATTTATCATCTTTGGTCTTACTCCAGCCTACAAAGTGGTCGATATCAACCGCCAGTTACCTCTGAGACAGTTAGCGCAGGTTGCGGTTCAACAAAAACTGCCGGGGGAAGAGTTGCTGATGGTTGGTTTCTGGAAACCAAGTCTGGTTTTTTATACCGAAGGGCCGGTGACTTACTACCGAGCTGTCCAAAAGGCGATCGACTACATTAAGGAATCTAAAAACCCAACTTCTCCCTCTATTTTGGTGCTGGGATATCCAGAGAAATTTGTGCAATTAGGATTGCAGCCAAATCAATATCAATTGGTGGACAGTCGCGGCGCTTACCAACTCGCCAGGGTTCCGAGAACAGCGTTTCGATAGTGCATTGTAGTGCGGCAATTAATGACACTGAAATTAGGGCTTTGGAGCGCTATCGCTCGGCAAGATTAATGACGTGTTCTGTCCATTGCCAAGAATTACTAGCTTTGAGTTAGGTGCTAGGGACAATTTTTCGTTGGCTTCGATCGTGCGCAGTTGCAAAATCGCAGGTGTTAAACCTTCAGCTAAGATTTTTTGAGCATCAGCTCTACCTTTTGCCTCGATCCGCTTGCGTTCTGCCTCTTGCTTTTCTTTTGCTAAGACAAACTGCATTTGTAAATTTTCTTGTTCAGCCTTGAGGCGTTGCTGAATAGCTTCCTGTAAGGTTTCAGGTATCTTCACATTTCGCAAAAGTGCTTCGTCAACCACAAAACCAAGTGGTGTAATATACAATCGTAACTTTTCGCGTAGTCGTAAGCTAATCTCTTCGCGTTTGGTGGAATATACTGCCTCAGCAGGGTAGCCAGCCACAATTTCGCGCGCAATAGCGCGAAACCGCGAAATTACAATTTCGCGTTCATCTGTGCCGATATTTTGGTAAACATTAGCAGCTTTAGCAGGATCGATTCGATACTGGATACTGATATCGATGTTCAAAGGAAGTCCTTCTTTTGAAGTTGCGGAAATTTCTTCTTTGATGTCGCGTAGTCTGGTCGAAAATTGCACAATATCTGAAAATGGATTAATTGCATATATGCCTCCGGGTAATGTGCGATTGCTAACCTTGCCCTGAAAATATTCGACCCCGATATTGCCCACAGGAATCACGATTATCAATCGACTAAGTGCATTGATCCCTGCCAGCACTGCGATCGAACCTGAGATCGCTTTTATCACTAATTGAATCTTGCGATTGTCTACCAACTGCTTGCTGCTAAAAAATACCGCGAGCGAGACCAGTGATGCGATTGTTGAAACGATAAACGACATTTGTATATCCTCTTTGGTTTTGGGAGCGATCGATCTGCCGTGGTGACCCGCATTTGCCTGTATAACCCACCAATATTAGTATAACTGTAGTAACAATATTGTGTTAAAGGCTGTCAAGGTCAGACGAGAGTTCTTGGTGTGGATGCAAAGGTTATTTGCAGCCGCTCAAGTGGAACGTTATGACGCAAGTCCTCAGTGGGGCAGCACCGGAAAGTATCGGTGAAAGTTTCAGTGTTAAGATGTGCTGCGATCGGTGTTAAGATGTGCTGTGAGAGTTGGTCGAGACAAATCATTTCATGCTTTCCCCATCCACATTAGAGACAAATAGATTGCTCCTGCGTCCGCTAACCCACGTGGATATACCCTCAATTCAGTGCTTGGCAAGTGTTCAAGAGATTGCCAATACTATGATTTCTATTCCCCATCCATATCCTGATGGTGAGGCCCAGCGATATGTATCAAGAAAAATTTCAGAGTTTGAGCTAGAACATTCTGTTGCATTTGTAATTGAGCGCAAATCTGAAAAAGTGTTTTGCGGAATTATTGAAATTCGAGATATTGAGAGAGAACATTCTCAAGCAGAATTAAGTTTTTGGTTGGCAGTTGAGCTGTGGGGGCAAGGGTACATGAGCGAAGCATTAAAACCAATGCTCCGCTTCGGATTTGAAGATTTAGAGCTCAATCGGCTGTACGCTTACCATATGGTTAGAAATCCAGGCTCAGGTAAAGTATTACAGAAAAATGGGTTTACAGAAGAAGGGGTACTACGTCAACGAGTACGAAAGTGGGGAGTGTTTGAAGACGTGAAGTTATGGGCTATTCTTCGGAAAGACTGGCATGGCGAAAGGGCATAACAAACCGCTTGGAAATGACTGCCTAGAGTCCCTGGTGCATTGCTGATGTTTTTTGTAGCCGTTCAACCGAAACGTTATATAGTTTGGGCTATCGGTTGACACATAGGTTAACAAGGTAGAAAAATGATTAAGACTAACAATCTTCAACTCCTCCCGTCGAACGGGTTCACGTAGAAGCTTTATTGCGCAATAAAAGCGAGCTTGCAGCAATTTTAAATGTCGTAGTCCCTAATAGCTGGCCTCATTTCCCGGAAGCATTTTCCCTCCCTGCTGACGAATCTTGCGAATCCAATCCGCCTCCAACTGACTGGCGCAGCTACTTCTTTATTCACCCAAAAAATGAATTGCTGGTCGGCAACGGAGGTTTCACAGGCTCACCTGATGAGTCGGGGACTATAGAGATAGGTTATGAAATTGCTTCCGAATATTGGAATCGCGGATTTGCAACTGAGGTGGCACAGGGAATGATTGATTATGCTTTCGCTCACGAGGAGGTTAAAGCAGTCATCGCCCACACTTTAGCAGAAAAAAATGCCTCGAATAGGGTGTTGCAAAAAGTGGGAATGAAGTTCATTGCAGAGGTGGACGATCCTGAAGAAGGCAAGATATGGCGATGGCAAATAAGCAGGGATGAATATCATCCGACTTGAACCGTAACGCCGCTTGGCTGTTTAAGTCACTGGTTTTGGCGGTAATATGAAGGTTCTCGGTTGGAGCATTGAATCTGCCAGATTGAATAAAAGCTATAATCTAGTCACTACCTAAAACCCGAAGCTGGGAGCCTACAATGGTTTCAATTCTCTACAAACCCTCCTCGTTAATCCATGAAATTTGCCTTGAAAAAGTCGATCGGTGGAAGTTGTTCAAATTTAGTGAATCGCTGCAACAGCGCATGGAAAATTTGTTAGAGAAGAAGAAGGCAGACCAACTAATGGCAGAAGAGGCAGCCGAACTCGACGCCATTGGGGAATTAGATCGCATCTTTACCCATATCAATGCAATGATGGCGGCTCAAGATGTCAATCAGTGATCCGACGAGACAGGCGGTTCGAGAAAGAGCGAGCTATTTATGTGAATACTGTCATTCTCCAGAAGGTCTAAAGTATAATGTTGAAGTTGCAGTACGCTCTACTCAACTTAGAAACATAACTTTGGCGATCGGGCGGTATGATATTTCAATGAGAGTGTTATACAGCAGTTGCGGTCTAATTCTATGAGAGAGAAGCAGACCTGACTTACCGGAGTGCTTTGCATGGTTTCATCAGAACTAATCTCAACGTTACAAAGGCTTAGCCGCGCAGATAAATTCTATATGATGGAAGTTTTAATCTCGGAACTAGCTCAACAAGAAACGGAGTAGGATATGATTTGGGAGTCAGGTGACTGGAAAGACGATCTATTGAAGACAGCCTTAAAGTTGTCTAGGCGCATTCATCAAAAGCGATGGTCAGAGCGGTCTTTTTTTCTGTTTGAGAAAGAGATATTTTTTGCGTTCTACTCAATACGAAAACTCATTGAAGCCAAAAAGTTATCAGACTATGTAGTTGAGGCAAAAATACCGCTTCAGTCTTTCAAGACTAGGGGGCTACCTGTGACGTGATTTAATCGAGACCGGCTCGATGAACTTTATAATCTTCAAGATACGTTAAGCGAGTCTATTAAGCTTAAAGATATTTGTAACCAATTCATTCATAGCTATATCTTTGTGCCATCTTTCGGTGAACTTAATGAACTAGATTCGATATTTTTTTGTTCAGATCATACCCGAAAACAGAAAGTATTCAAACTTGCAATTGTTGACTTAATTGAAGCACTTAAGATTGTTGGTTCAGACTATCCTTCTTCAGCAAGCTACGACTTCGATGAAAAGCTAGGTGATTATAAAGTTGTAAATTTATCTAAAAATGACCCTGACTTTGAGGCTAAGGTTCGCACATTCTTCGGTCAAGAAATTCGTGAACATCAAGAGTAAGCGGTCTAACCATTCGCTGGGAGCGGACTGATGAAAAATCTGGGTATATTGCGAAGGTTGCTTGCCACCGCTGCGTTTTGCCGTTAGCCTGCTTAGGGTGCAGGTTTGGACGTAATTTGAAGGCTATTTGTAAAACGACTAAAGCAATAGAAGTCAGGAAGGGAACGATCGCTCATAATTAAGGGAGTGTCTACAGCCACCCAGCATCATCGAGAAAAGCGTATTTAGAAAAGTGGAAGATTATGATTCCAATCAATGAAGCCCAAAAGCAGTTGCAGCAGTTGATCGATTCGGTGAGTCAGTCGCACCAACCGATCGTGATTGCAGGACAGACTAGCAATGCAGTGTTATTATCAGAATCTGACTGGGCATCTGTGCAGGAGACACTGTATCTTCTATCAGTGCCAGGGATGCGGGAATCGATTCGGGAAGGAATGGCAACGCCGATCGAGGATTGCGCTAGGGAGTTGGAGTGGTGAGTTGGAATCTGGTATATACCAAACAGGCACAGAAAGATGCCAAAAAGCTCGCTTCTAGCAATTTACGAGACAAAGCGCAAGAGTTACTCGACATCATTCAAACTAATCCGTTTCAGAATCCGCCACCCTATGAGAAATTGGTGGGAGATTTGGAAGGTGCATATTCACGGCGAATCAACATTCAGCATCGTCTGGTGTACGAGGTGATTGAGTCCGAGAATACGGTAAAAATTTTGCGGATGTGGACGCATTATGAGTAGTGTTTCTAATAGGTTAACTAATACAGGGGTAGATCGATCGCCCTTAGGACTGGTGAGGAGGGCCGACCATACGTGCAATAATCAGCCATATTATCTGGTACGCGATCGCCTGAATATATGGATGCGCTAATCGGCAAAACTTTACAGGGTGGAAAGTACACCCTCGAACAAGAATTGGGAAGAGGCGGCTTTGGAATAACTTTCAGGGCAAATCACCGCTATTTAGGACAGCCTGTAGTCATTAAAACCCTCAACGAATCTCTGCGGCAGCAACCTAATTTTGCTGAGTTCGATCGCAAATTTCAAGACGAAGCGAGGCGGTTGGCTTCCTGCGTCCATCCGAATATTGTCCGCGTCAGCGATTTCTTTGTCGAAGACGGGCAGCCTTACATGGTAATGGACTACATAGCCGGTCAGAATTTGGGCGATGTAGTCGGTTCAAATAATCCCCTGCCAGAAAATCTCGCAATTCTCTACATCACTCAAATAGGGGCTGCTTTAAAAGTAGTTCATCAAAAGGGTTTGCTGCATCGAGATGTCAAGCCGCAAAACATTATTTTGCGCCAAGGTACTCACGAAGTCGTGCTGATTGATTTTGGCATAGCCCGCGAGTTTACTCCCGGTGCAACCCAAAGTCACACTAATATGGTGTCCGACGGCTACGCGCCCCCTGAACAGTATTTTGCCCAAGGGAAATATACGCCCGCAACAGATGTTTACGGTCTGGCCGCGACGCTTTACACTTTACTGACAGCACAGGTGCCGGTGGCTGCAATTTTACGCACCAGCCAGCCGATGCCTTCACCCCGCGACTTGCAGCCTCAGCTAAGTGCGGCTGTCAGTTCTGCGGTGATGCGGGGGATGACCGTAGAAGCTCAAAATCGCCCTGCTAGCGTCGATGAGTGGTTGTCGCTGCTGCACGGGCAGCCTCATGGTGCAGCGTCGCCGAGCACCGGGCCGACGGTGGCGGTGATTCCGGGACACGGGCCTCAGTCGCCTGGGGGTTCCAGAACAGCCCCTGCTGTGGTGTCTTCTGGGTCCGGCAACCGCAAGGTTTGGTTGATTTTGGGGTTCGCGGCGATCGCACTTATTGTTGCAGGTTTGGTCGGGATTGCTAGGGTTTTCCTCAACCGGCCGTCTTCGGAACCCGCACCGGTGGCCCAGGACGATCGCACTTCGGCCCCAGCAGATCCAGACGCGCGCTCAAGCCCCGCACCAATTCCCGCGCCCACACCAACGCCAGCGCCGACTCGCAGAGAAACTCCGCCGCCTGCTGCTGAAACTCCGACCCCAACACCGGCCCCAACCCCAACACCAGCCCCAACAAGGGCGGACGCGGGGGCACCGCCTCTAGAACAGCCGACGGAAAAACTTGTTGACAAAGAGTTGCCGCCCGATCGATCGCCCGCACCCAGCGAACAACCGGGAACCAATTATCAGAAGAGTCCCACAATCCCTGGGTATGCGGTTGGTACGCCGGAAAGTCAGATTTTATCGGAATTGGGAGACCCCACTGACTCTGAAGCCCGGGGCTATTGGCCAAATACTCGCACCGCACTTTACGAAATATTGCCAAATCGGATTACTCTCGGCTACATTTACGATCGCGATTCGGGCCAGCTAGTACAAACAGAGGGTTCTTTTGCCCGGTCGGTGGACGATTTGGTAGTGCGAACCGCGTTAAACGGGATGGTCGGCGGCGCCAGTCGGGAGATTTTGCAAGGCTTGGGCGACGTGCAGCAGGGCCGGACTAATCAGTTTACGTTTAAGAAGGGTTCGCTCGAAGGCACGATCGAACGCAATGAGCGCGATCGGATTTATATCGGCGTCTGGGACGACAACTTGCATTAAACTTGGCAGCGGTGACATCCTGCACCCTTGTCAATAAACCTGGGCGGGCTCTTCGGCCCACCCCACAGGAAAACTCAACTCTTGTGGAACAGGCTAGGGAAGCCTGTTCAAGAAAATGGTGCAAGAGGTAAATATTCTTGACTCAGCTTTGTGCCAAAATCGAAAATCCAAAATCGAAAATCGAAAATCTAGTTGACGCAACACGAAATATTGTCTATGATTAAAGAACACACGAGGGGCTGTAATGGTTTCGACAGGGTGGCGAAAGCTGCTCCGTGATGCAGGTCGAGAGTGAGTCTCCTCTCGCTAATACCGGCTCAAACAAAAAAGTAAATGCGAACAACATCGTTCCTTTCGCTCGCAAAGCCGTCGCTGTAGCCTAAAAACTTCTTAAGCCCGGTTTAGAGTGTATGCCACCTAACTCCGTTAACGGTAGCATAACAACCCCCAACGGATGCCCTAGCTAAACGTTTCTAGTCGGCTAGCTAGGAAAGCAATCACTAGAAAATCCCCCCATTTGGGATAAAGATGGTTCCCGCCCTGAGGATTAGAAGGGATAAACCTGTGAACGATCGGAAGGTAAATACCCGCTTTGGACGGCAGTTCGATTCTGCCCAGTTCCATAAAGAAAGTGACGTAAAATCAATGGTTTAAGCCATTTGAAAGTTACTTTAAAGCATTAAAAAGGGCCCAGAGTTAACTCTGGGCCCTTTTGTTTGGCATCCCATGTTCATTCAATCTAAAATCTAAAATCGATCGAGCCGATCGATCGGCAAAGTAAAAATACATAAGTTGCAAACCCATTAGGTAGGCTGTGGGTTCATATAATTATAACTTCACCCTGTCTGTGCGTTCTTAGAGCCTGTCGGGCGATATACTATTAGGCGGTAAAGCCTTAAAATTCTTTACAAAAACCCCGATTTCCAAGCCTACTCCTACGAAGGACGGGTGAAAAATTATATGCTGAGCGCTCAAAAGCTGGAAAAATGAACCCAGGAATTGACTTACAAGGAAGTTTCGTAGAAGCCCTAATCAATTGGGGCTTGCCGGCGGAGATCGCCAAAGTGCTTTGGCTACCGCTGCCAATGGTGCTGATGATTGTCGGTGCTGTATTCGGGGTACTTACTAGTGTCTGGCTAGAGCGGAAAATTTCCGCGGCCGCTCAACAGCGGGTAGGCCCGGAATTTATCGGCCCTCTGGGAACGCTAGCACCCGTTGCCGACGGTCTGAAGTTGGTATTCAAAGAAGACATTGTACCGGCAAAAGCTGACGCCCTGCTGTTCACGCTGGGCCCGGTAATTGTGGTGATTCCAGTTTTTCTCTCCTACTTAATCGTGCCCTTCGGAGAGCATATGCTGATCGCCGATATCGGGACAGCGATATTTCTGTGGATTGCTCTTTCTAGCATTCAGCCGATCGGCTTGCTGATGTCCGGCTATGCTTCAAACAACAAATACGCCCTCCTCGGCGGACTCAGAGCAGCCGCTCAATCCATCAGCTACGAAATTCCCCTAGCTTTGGCAGTATTGGCAGTTGTGATGATGTCCAACAGCCTCAGTACGATCGACATCGTACACCAGCAAGCCGGCTACGGCATTCTCGGCTGGAATATCTGGCGGCAGCCCGCAGGTTTCCTGATTTTCTGGATCTCAGCACTAGCAGAATGCGAACGGTTGCCCTTTGACCTCCCGGAAGCAGAAGAAGAATTGGTAGCAGGATATCAGACTGAGTACTCGGGCATGAAATTTGCTTTGTACTACATCGCTTCCTACGTTAACCTCGTCCTTTCTTGCCTGCTAGTAGCAGTTTTGTACCTCGGCGGCTGGGAAAGTCCGATTCCGGTCGGAGTCATTACAAATGCCCTGGGATTGAGCGAGACGACTCCTTGGTTGCAGGTAATTACCGGCACGCTGGGCATTACGATGACCATGCTGAAAGCCTACTTTTTCCTGTTTCTGGCAGTTCTGCTCCGCTGGACTCTGCCGCGAGTTCGGATCGACCAATTGCTAGATTTGGGATGGAAGTTTTTGCTGCCCGTTGCTTTAGTTAATTTGCTATTGACCGCAGCTTTGAAGCTTGCCTTTCCTTTTGCTTTTGGCGGTTAATTCATAATAGGTAAATGGCAACAGGTAAAAAAAATAGCTGTTAACCAATTACCTATTATCAATTAGCAATTACCAAAAACTCAAGTACAGAGAGAGAACACCATGCTAAAATTCCTCAATCAAGTAGGCGAATACGCCAAAGAAAGTTTTCAAGCTGCTAAGTATATCGGTCAAGGTCTAGCTGTTACTTTTGACCACATGAGGCGCCGCCCGATTACGGTGCAGTATCCTTACGAAAAATTAATTCCTTCCGAACGTTTTCGGGGCAGAATTCACTTTGAATTTGACAAGTGCATCTCCTGCGAAGTCTGCGTTCGGGTATGTCCGATCAACTTACCTGTAGTGGATTGGGAATTTAACAAAGACAGTAAGAAGAAACAACTCAAGCACTACAGTATCGATTTCGGTGTTTGTATCTTCTGCGGCAACTGCGTAGAATATTGTCCGACTAATTGTTTGTCGATGACAGAAGAATACGAGTTAGGCGTTTACGAGCGCCACGAATTGAATTTTGACAACGTGGCCCTCGGACGTTTGCCCTACAAGGTTACAGATGACGCGATGGTGACACCGCTGCGGGAATTTGCTTATTTGCCGAAAGGTGTGATCAACCCTCATGATGTTCCCAGCAGCGATCGGCGCGCAGGTCTCCCTTCAGAGGAAATTATCGAAAAATAGGTAATGGGGCATGGGGCATGGGGCATGGGGCACGGGGCATAGTTAGTAGTTAGTGGTTAATGGTTAATGATTACTTGTTAGTAGTTTTTCTAATAACAAATAACCAATTTCCAATGCCCAATGCCCTGTTTGGCCAATGCCCAATGCCCAATGCCCTGTTTGGCCAATGCCCAATGCCCAATGCCCAATTAACAGAGGATTAAAAATTGTGAATCTAGCCGAAGGGGTTCAAATTGTTTCGTTTGGCATACTGTCCGTAATGATGATTGCAGGAGCATTAGGAGTAGTGCTGTTCTCCAACATCGTTTACTCAGCTTTTTTGCTGTGCGGCGTATTTACCAGCATTGCAGGCTTGTACCTGTTGCTGAATGCCGACTTTGTAGCAGCAGCGCAGGTGTTGATTTATGTTGGCGCTGTTAACGTCTTGATTTTGTTTGCGATTATGTTGGTGAACAAGCGAGAAGATTTCCGCACTATTCCCAACGCTTGGGTGCGTCAAGTAGCAACAGCAGTAGTTTGCGTAGGCTTGTTTGCACTGTTGGGTACGATGGTGGTTTCTAGTCCTTGGGCTATTGTCGCCACGACAGGAGCACCTGCAGAAAGTTCGATCGTGACGATCGCCAAACATTTCTTCACTGACTTTTTGCTACCTTTTGAGTTAGCATCAGTGTTTTTGTTGATGGCAATGGTAGGAGCAATTGTGCTAGCACGCCGCGATTTCTTGCCCGATCAATTGTCGTCGAACAAGCTATCTGAAACACCAGCTTTTAGTTTGCAAGAAAGACCTCGCGAATTAGTTTCTGCCGGAGATGTTTCTCCGCCGGAATCTAAGTAATATTAGGGTGCGCGCTGCGCACCTATCTGTCTGTTTGGTAGTAATAGTGATTGAGAGAAAATCGCAAAATTTATGCAACTGCAACTCCAGTATTTTCTGTTATTAGCCGCCGCACTTTTCTGCATTGGTGTTTATGGTTTGATTACTAGCCGAAATGCAGTGCGGGTGTTAATGTCGATCGAGTTGATGCTGAATGCTGTCAATCTTAATTTGATGGCTTTCTCCAATTATCTTGACCCCGTACAGATTAAAGGTCAAGTATTTACGGTGTTTGTCGTTACCGTAGCCGCTGCTGAGGCTGCCGTAGGTTTGGCAATTGTTTTGGCGATTTATCGCAACCGCAATACAGTAGACATGGAAGAGTTTAATTTGCTGAAGTGGTAATTAGTCAATAGTCATCAGTCATCAGTCCTCAGTCATTAGTGACAAACTAATGCAGATTAAAGACTGATGACTAAGAATTAAGGACTAAGGAGTAATGACTAATGACTAATGACTTCTAGTAATTTCTAGAGTAATTCTGCCACCGAAATCAGGGATGGGGGCAGCAGGTTTCGAGAGTTGTAGTTTAACTTTCTCGACTAAGGGTAGTTGTAAAAGCGCTTTAGCAATAGTATCTGCTAGGCGTTCGATTAATAAAAACTTCGAGTCTTTGACTAGCTTTTGAATCAGAGTAATTGCGCTGCGGTAATCAAGTGTATGTTGAATATCATCACTTTTTCCAGCTTGCGATAAATCCAGCCAGAGAGTAACATCCACTTCAAACCACTGCCCCAAAACTTGCTCTTCCGGCAGATAGCCCGTATATCCGTAGCAGCGAATTCCTGTAAGTTGAATAGAATCCATTTTGTAATAAACTAAAAGTGCGTTGCCTATACTAATTTGTATTAAACCAGATAAAGTTCTCTTTCTTTGCCCTCTTCCTCTTCCGTCAGCGCCTGCGTAGCGCCCTCTGCGGTTCCAATCACTTTTATTCTATCTTAAATTTCACAACAGTCCTCCTTTCTCCAACTTGTCCAGTAAATCCTCAGCAACTTCATACCATTTCCGCCTAATTTCAGCATCTTCTGGCTTTTCTGTCAAGATACGACCTTGGAATTCTGGATATTTATTGTAATATAATTCATCAACTTTTTGATAGAAGATATCTTGATTAATATTGAGATTTTTGCGCCGTTTACCAATCTTTTCTTGACGAATTATTTCAGCTTGCTGTAAGGATGTATCGGGAGGTTGCTGGCGCGAAGAAAATTTAGGTAAATCCGGCAACTTGGGCAACGTGAAACCCGATTTGACTACACTAAAAGCTAACATTCCCGGCAACAAAACGACACTTAAACTCCCTAGGGTTTTCCAAGGTATTAACTTGAAAATGTTGTTATTTTTAACAATTTGAGGGTTTGGGTTAACAGGAGTATGATTGCTGGTAGCAGTTTGAGTGCTGTTTTTGAAAGGGCGGCCGACAAAGTTCATTGTCACCATTTGGGAAATTATACTGCTAATTTGAGATCGTTTTGGATCTTTGAGTGCTTCGCGGACTGCTTTTGCAGATTGGTAGCGATCGCCCGGTTGTTCTGCTAGCATCTTATCCAATACCGCGGCTAAATTTGGGCTGACACTGACGTGCGATCGCCAATCCCAAGTTTTGCCGTTAATATCGTACAATTTTTGAGGCTTTTTCCCAGTTAGCAAGACTAAAGCCGTGACTGCTAAAGCATATAAATCGCTAGCCGGAGATACTTTACCCTGCCGCATTTGTTCCGCGGGCGAATAACCCTGTTTGCCGATCGCCGTATCCGATTGTCGGTTAAACTGATGTACGGCATTGGCTGCGATTTGTTTGACTGAGCCGAAATCAATTAAAAATGGTAGTTTGTCAGCATCATGCTCAATAATATTATCCGGGGAAATATCGCGGTGAATTAAATTTTTTGAGTGGATGTATTCTAAAACTGGTAAAAGCTGAAATAGCAGTTGAGTAACTTCGGCTTCTGTAAAATTTTTACCTTGTTGCTGACGCGATATCAGTATTTGTTCGTAGGTTTGACCCGGGATATAATCTTGCACTAAAAATAAAGATTGATTGCCGCCAATATCGGTTCGCAGGAGTTCTCGAAAGCGGGGGATTTGCGGGTGTTGGAGGTTGTAAAGCATACTCGATTCGCGATCGAACAATTCGGCAGCTTTCGGGCTGTGAACAACCGGAGAAAACTCTTTGAGCACGCAATGTTCGTTGTAGCGGTTGATGTCTTCGGCGAGGTAAGTACGGCCGAAGCCACCGCGGCCTAATTCGCGGAGGATGCGGTAGCGTTTTTCGAGAGTTGAACCGGGGGCGAGGAGGGAGGAGTTAGACATAAACAACAGAAAATTGTTCGAGTTGGGGAGTCGCCGAGCACAGTATAGCTTATTGTAGCTAAGTTTGTTTGCCAGGGAGGGCGATTCCCTTCGGGATAGCTTCGCTTCACGCTTTTTTTTGGGATGGATGAAGGAGAAGAGACACTTTGGTTAAGATTCAGTATCTACAGGATATCGTAGGGGCGGATTTTACCAACCATCTATGTTAGAAACCAACAATATAATAAACCCGCCCCCACCCAACGACAAATCCAAATCTACATTTTTGGCATTCGATCGAACATCAGGTTAATCTAGATTATCGGCTGTCTAGGGGCGGGTTTATATAAATTGTTAGTGAACATCAAATATTGTTGGTAAAACCCGCCCCTACAGGCTTTTTTATTGTCGGGTTTGATCGGCTATCGAGGATTTACAAATCTCGATGAGTAAACCCCTTCGCTTCTTTCCCTACATAACTCGCGGCAATATGGCCATCTCCAACAACTCGATACTTATAGGTAATCAACCCCTCTAAACCGACAGGCCCGCGAGGCGGCATTTGCTGCGTGCTAATCCCCACTTCAGCCCCGAAACCGTAGCGGAAACCGTCGGCAAATCGAGTCGAACAATTGTGATAAACTCCGGCCGCATCGACTCCATTTAAAAAAGTTTCGGCTGCTTCGCTGTCTTCGGTAACAATGACATCTGTATGTCTGGAACCGTATGTATTGATATGGTTAATTGCCTCTTCCACAGAATCTACTATTTTGATTGACAAAATCAAATCGCTGTATTCTGTAGACCAATCCGCTTCATTTGCTTCGGCAATATTTTCAAGGATAGCGCAAGTTTTTTCGTCTCCCCGCAATTCGACTTTTTTCTGCTGCAAAGCTTCGGCAACAGCGGGCAGGAATTTGGGGGCGATCGCACTGTGAACTAACAAGGTTTCAATGGCATTGCAGGCGGCTGGATACTGAGTTTTTGCATCGACAGAAATCTCTACTGCTTTCTGAATATCCGCCGCTTTGTCTGCGTACAAATGACAAATACCGTCGGCGTGTCCTAACACGGGAATTCGGGTATTTTCCTGCACGAACCGCACGAAGGAATTAGAACCTCTGGGAATAATCAAATCTACATATTCATCCATTTTGAGCAGTTCGATTGTTTCTTCCCGCGTGGTTAGCAACTGCACGACTTCTGGATTAACCGCTGTTGCTGCTAATGCTTGATGTATCACTTTTGTCAATATTTCGCAGGAACGGACTGCCTCTTTGCCGCCTTTGAGTATGACGCCATTTCCCGATTTGATTGCCAAGGATACTATCTGAATTAAAGCTTCTGGGCGCGCTTCAAAAATAATGCCTAAAACGCCCAAAGGACAGGTGACGCGCTTCAGAATTAATCCTGTATCCAATTCACGGTGGATTTGCACGACACCGATCGGCTCAGGGAGTTTCGCAACGTCGCGCACGCCTGCGATCGCACTTTTCAACTTGCTCTCATCCAACTTGAGGCGATCGTACAGCGGTTTCGCAATTCCATCCGCCTGGGCCGCATTGCAGTCTGCCGCATTCGCCGCCACAATATCCGGCGCAGCAGCTTCTAAAGCTTTAGCCATAGCCTCAATAGCTTGATTTTTGGCATCAGCGGACAAAACTGCCAACTTTCTAGCAGATACGCGCGTTTTTTGGGCAATTTCAATAATAGACATGGCAGTAAATTTTAAATAGTTTTGAGTTTTGGGTTTTGAGTTTTTGGTTTTTGGTTTTGAGTTTTGAATTGAATCCCCAGAAATAAATTTAGGGGCGGTTTTCAGTTTTAACAATCCTCAAGGAAATTCTATATTTTTGTTGAGATCCCTTACAGCTATTCGCCTTTACAGGTTAAAACAGGGAAGTATAGACAAAATCCCACGAGCATTGCCATTTGTCAATAACCTTCGGAGAGTATTATGTCATCTCAGGCCCCTTTACGCAAGGCAGGGCGAGCCGCCAAAGTCGGCGTTAAACTGATACAGAAAACTGGCCCAAATCTCGTTTTAGCTTCCAGCGTTACGATCACCATGCTATTTGGTATGGTGTTAGCGCTATCCTTAGCCTCAGTTTTGATTTTCAACAGTCCCGATCCAGTCGTCGGATTGTCGATCGCACTTCCCATAACTCTAATTTTTAACATCGCTGCTTTTTTCCTATCGCCTTACTTGATGGACTTAACCCAAAATTGGCTCTACCATACTCGCTGGGTTTCCCTAGCAGAAATTCAAAGCCTAAGTCCCGAAACAGCGAAAGTTATTAAGAAGGTTTGCAAGCAGAAAAAACTCCAGCAGCCGCGTTTAGGAATTATCGACGACCAAAACCCTACTGCTTTTACTTACGGTTCATTGCCAAACAGCGCTCGCTTAGTCGTCAGTCAAGGTCTTTTCACCTATTTAGACGACGAGGAAATTGCCACTGTTTACGCCCACGAACTCGGTCACATCGTCCACTGGGACTTTGCAGTAATGACTTTAGCTTCGACTTTAGTGCAGATTACTTATTTAATTTACACTACAGCTCAAAGGATTGGTCGAAGTGGTGGCAACAAAGCTAAAGATGCGGCGGGTAGTGTAGCTGCTGTGGCTTATTTGTTTTACATCGCTGGCACTTATTTATTGCTGTATTTGTCACGGACGCGAGAATATTTTGCCGACCATTTTGCTGCCGAAACTACGGGCAACCCCAATGCTTTATCCCGCGCTTTGGTAAAAATTGCTTACGGTATTTTGGAAGAAGGACAAACAGCAACAGAACCCAGCCGCTTATTAGAAGGAACTCGCGCTTTAGGCATTTACGATGCCAAAGCTGCCACATCTACTGGCACTGCTTACAGGATTTCTTCGGAACCAGAAAAGATTGGGCGAGTGTTTTTGTGGGATATGTTTAATCCCTGGGGTTGGTGGATGGAGTTGAACTCTACTCACCCGCTGACTGGTAAACGAGTTCGCGCTTTGAGCACTTATGCCGAACAATTAGGCTTGGATGTTGAGTTTGACATGGGCCGGATTGTCAGCGAAGGCAACCTTTTGAGCAAGGGGAGATTGTACGGGAATTTTGTGTTCGATTTGCTGCTGTACAGTGCAGAAACTCTGGGCTTAGCCGTGGGTTTGGCGATCGGCATTGCGCTGTATGCTGTAAATCCGATGATGATGGTTGCTTGTCCTTTAATCGCTTTGGGCGTGGGAATTTTGCTCAAGACTTTGGTGATGTTTCCGAATTACGAACAAGCCGAACCTTTGGATGTTTTAACCTTAATGTCTGACCCTTATGCAAGTCCTTTGCGGGGCCAACCTGCGAAACTGCAAGGCGAATTAATTGGTCGCGGCGATGCGGGTTATACCTTCGGTTCTGATTTGAAATTGCAAGACAGAACGGGAATGATTTATCTGCGCTATGCTTCTCGTTTTGGGCCAGTTGGTAATTTTCTGTTTGGCATGAAACGGGTTAAAAGTTTGATCGGAATGGATGTTAGCGCTTTGGGTTGGTTCCGCCGGGGTGTTGCACCTTGGATGGATTTGATTCAGCTTGAAAGCGATAGCGGTACGGTGGTTAACAGTTATCACCGCTTCTGGTCTTTTGTGATGGGTATATGTGCGATCGCGATCGGTATTGCACTTCTATTCGTGTCAGTTCCAGCTTAACACTTGACAGGTGAAACCTTTTAAGTTAAATATAATTAAGCTCGCATTTTCGAGCTTATTTTTTTTTTACATACGGTACTATCGAATTTAATACTCCTCTGAATTATCTTTTTTTTATCAAAATAGTGAGTTGACGAACCGCTTTAGACGTGTTAGCGCCGGGGTGCGATCGCGCTCTTGTCGCACAGAAAGAAGAAAGGAAGAAGTAAAGAAGGAGATAGGTAATCTTATGGTGGGAAGGAAGTAATTCAGTTACGAGCAAATATGACAATCAAAATTGCTACAATTAGTTTATTGTTGATAGTATTAAGTTTTGCCGTCAGCAACCCCAGCAAAAAACTCAGGGGTAACTTAACAAAGTTGATCGCCCAGACGGAAAACAGGGAGAAAAAAAACACCGTGCAAGATATTCTTGATGACAGTGCGAAATTAGAAAAAGTAGCTGGGGATTTCCAATTTATAGAAGGCCCGATTTGGCATCCAGACGGCTTTTTGCTGTTCAGCGATATTCCCGCCAATATTATATATAAGTTCGCATCAAATCAGCAAGTTGAGGTGTTTCGCAGCCCTTCAGGAAAAGCCAACGGGAATACTTTAGACAAAGAAAACCGCTTGCTTACTGCCGAACACGAAAATCGCCGCGTATCCCGCACTGAAAAAGACGGCAAAGTTATCACATTGGCGGATAGATACGAGGGGAAGCGGCTCAACAGTCCGAACGATTTGGTTGTTAAATCCGATGGCAGCATTTATTTTACCGATCCGTCCTACGGTGTTAGTAAAGATCGGGAAGAATTTGGTTTTTACGGTGTTTACAGGCTGGACTCCGACGGAAAATTAACTCTGCTGGTTAAGGATTTGGTGCTGCCGAATGGCATCGCCTTTTCACCTGACGAGCAAAAACTTTATGTGAATAATTCGGAAGCGAAATACATTGCCGTTTTCGACGTGAAACCGGACGGAACTGTTACAAATGAGCGGCTTTTTGCGGATTTAAAAGACGCCAGTCAAGGCGGAACTCCCGACGGTCTAAAAGTTGATTTAGAGGGGAATGTTTACAGCACCGGCCCGGGGGGAGTGTGGATTTTATCGCCGGATGGCAAGCTTTTGGGGAAGATTTCTGTGCCTGAGACGGCGACTAATTTGGCTTGGGGAGAAAGCGATCGCAAAACGCTTTATATTACGGGAAGTACAAGTCTGTATCGGATTCGCCTTAAAATTGCGGGCGTGCGGGCTGGAAAATGATCTAAAATAGGGCGAAGTTGAAAGTAAAGCTGTTTGTCGTGAGGACTAAAGTCCTTACGGCAAACACTTTTTATTAGGGGTAATTGACCGGGCATGATATAATCCTAGTTTTGAAAATCAGTCGTTCTCAAATCTCAAATCTCAAATCTCAAATGGTATTAATAGCTCAGTTGCACAAATTTCTGACTGCTAAAGTCGATCGCACATCCCGGTCGCACACAATATTTTGGTTGGCTCTGAGCTTGACATTTGCCACAGTTTATGCTATTTTAGGACTCAAGCAAGCCTTCAGCGCCGAGTATATGGTGCAAGACGATGCGAGGCAGCACGTTTTCTGGATGATGCGGTTTGTCGATCCTCAATTATTCCCCAACGATTTCATTGCTAATTATTTTCAATCAGTCGCCCCCGCAGGATACAGCACGCTCTACAAATTAGCCGCAACAATTGGCATTAACCCGCTATTATTTCACAAAATATTGCCGCTATTTCTCGGCTTAATCTCCACTTACTACTGTTTTGGTCTTTGCCTAGAAATGCTGCCAGTACCGATGACTGGATTTATTGCATCTTTGCTGCTAAATCAGCATATGTGGATGACCGACGATTTGGCTTCCACAACGCCAAGAGCTTTCATCTATCCGATATTTCTTGCTTTTTTATATTATTTGTCGCGCAGTTCCTTGCTGCCTTGTTTGGGAGCGATCGCGCTCATCGGACTATTCTATCCTCCTTACGCCTTGGTTGCTGCTGGAATTTTAGTTTTGCGGCTGCTATGCTGGGAAAATGGCGGTTTGCGCTTGTCGGGCGATCGAACTAATTACCTATTTTGCAGTACAGGTTTGGGAGTAATCTTTTTAGTAATGCTGCCCTATGCATTAGATAACTCTGAATTTGGCCCAACTTATACCGCAGCAGAAGCAAAGCAAATGGGCGAATTTGCAGCAGGTGGCAGAAATGCTTTTTTTCGTCCAAACGCGGTAGATTATTGGTTGACAGGGCGGGGCAGCGGGATGTTTCCCAAGTCGCTGTTTACGCCTGTAACTCACTGTGTCGGATTGTTATTTCCGCTACTGCTGTTTTTGCGATCGGCTTTTCCCTTAGCCAATCTGATTCAACGCCAAATCTGGCTTTTGCTTCAGCTATTTTTAGCATCCTCGGCGATGTTTTTTGCTGCTCACGCTACCATTTTTAAGCTGTATCAACCAGGTCGCTATACAGCCTACAGCTTGCGATTTATTGTTGTTTTGATAACTGCGATCGCCCTAACTTTAATTATCGATGGAGTCGGTCATTGGGCATCAAAAACCGCAACAGCATTTCCTTTTAAAAGTCTAGTTGCACTAATTACGACAGCGATAATTGCTGCCGCCGTGGTGCTTTATCCCTGCTTTGCCAAAAAATTTCCCACAGTCGGGTATGTAGAAGGTAAAAGGCCGGCTTTGTACAATTTTTTTGAGCAAAAACCTAAAGATATCCTGATTGCTTCGATCGCGACCGATACGGATCATTTGCCAACATTTAGTCAGCGTTCGGTTCTGGTGGCAAAGGAATATGCAGTGCCTTATCAGAAAGGCTATTACACCAGATATCGGCAGCGACTTAACGATTTAATTCGTGCTCAATACACTCCCGATCGAGCTGTCTTGCAAAGTTTCATTAATAGCTATGGAGTTGACTTTTGGATGCTCGATCGCAATGCTTTGACTCTTCAGTATATAAAGGATGATGGCTGGCTAAATCAATTTGATTCTATACCGGAGGCGAGGCTTTCTCTCGAACAAGGGAAAATTCCTGCCTTAGCTTCAGCAATGACAAGTTGTGCGGTTTTTCAGAATGAAATTGTAGTGGTTTTGGATGCGTCTTGTATTGTGAAGTAGGCTGGGAGTTAAGGCGAGGCAGGCGATCGCATTATCATTGATAGCAATATGGTCAAAGCTGTAAACTGTATGTCTATCTGAAACTGCCTCACCTAATTTTGCTTCACCGGAACCAAAATCGCCAATAGTGTAGTCGCTACGTTGTTGACACCAGCGAATCATCTCCTCGTAGGGAATAACTGCCGAATCTTTTCTTGATTCTTGATACAAAGTGTGGTGATGCGGCCACTCTTGAGGGTTTTCCTGTAATAGAAGCTGGTCATTCGTGGTCAGACCCATTAGAACATTTCCACCAAGCTTTTTTTGCTGAGCCTGCTGCAACTTGTTCTGGAGTGAGTCCACCATTCTTTGTGGGATGCCACTCCGCGGCTAGTTGAGGATGTATAATGGATAAAACATTTTTCATAAAAAATACCTGTTACAACTTCTTAAGTTTGGTAAAAAAATGACCGATAAATTAAAACACCTTTTCAATTTCGATGATTTGGAAATAAAAAAAATAGAAAATACTACCATCAAAGATAGGTGGCATCCAGTCAAAAGACTATTACACCCAAGAGCTAAATTCGTAAGAGATGATCTAGTTATATATAATACTGAGATAGCCTTGAGACATATCCTGGAACACCATGAAAACTGGCTTATGAGTTTAAAACGTAGACTTCTTGATGTAGATGATTATTCAACTTCTTCTGGAGCATTAGGTGAAATCAGAGCCTTTGGCTATTTGTTGTGGGCGGGGGTTTCTGTTAATCCGGTGGGCAAAGCTGGCTCTGATTTTTTGTTGTCTGAAGGAGAAGAAAAAGCTTTTGTAGAAGTTCATTCTAGGCAATCGAATTCTGATGAAGCTAAAGCGCTAGAAAATTTTTACAACAAATTAAGAAAGAAAGATTCCCATGGTAAAGCAAATCAAGGATCGTATTTTTGGGATCAGCATCGAACAGTTCCTTTAGGCAGACCTAAAATTGGTGAAACTATAACTGAAAATGCTATCAATAAATTAGCATCCATCAAAGGAAAAGAACATCAGATGAGTCCAGACGAAACCTCTATACTATGGTTAGATTTTCAAGATGAGATCTGGGATGGCTTGGATACTAGAGATAGAGTATTACCATTAAGAACGAGCACGCCCAACAATGCTTTTCAGTCAGGAGAACTCTGGTATGCTTTTTATGGATGGAAAGATGCTCCTATATATGAAGAATTTAGATTGGATATGCTTCTTGGCGATGTAGTAAAAATGCGTCATGATGGACGATTTAGACAGGATACCAAGTTAGATGCGGTAATTATATCATTTTCTGGAGATACGATAATCCTAGAAAATCCTTACAGTCAAAAACCTATTAAACCTTGGTTGTGGAAAATGCTAGTTCTTCTACCTAGATTTAATTTTGAGATGTCCTATACCAATTGGCCTGCGGTGAATTTAAAACAAAGAATAGAGCTAGAGCAAGAAAAGTTAAAAAAGTTAATAGAGTTCTTATCTATAGATTTATAAGCAAGCGTAAGCTTCCATCCCTGCTGCTTTCCAATCTTCATTTGGTTATTTGATGTTAAAAAGGCGATATTACTGTATATAGTGTGCGTGGGTAAGTCCTGTCTCGTAAACCAACCCAAGCTTGCTGAAATATTGCGATCGAGTGACCGGACATAATACAATTGTGATTCGTACTGGCTTTGATAAAACGAGAAAAACTGTTCGGATTCCTTAGCTACAATTGCTGCATGGATATTCTGTAGGAGCGATCGCACAATGCGTTATAATGCCGATAAGAGATAATGGTGCGGGTCAATGAGACAAGTTCTCGATCGGGAAACTCTCGATGGGCGAGTGGTGCTCAACGGCACTTGGGAGCAATTCAAGTTAATCCAGAAGGTTTCGGAAGATTCCCCTGGCATAAAGTTGTCTTTTTTTGCAGGGGCGATCGAGATTCTGATGCCGGGATTCCAACACGAAAATTTTTCTGAAATCATTGGTTACTTGGTGACCACTTTTCTGCTGCAACAAGGTATTAAGTTTTACCCTTCTGGTTCAATGACGCAGGAGAAGACGCCAGAAGCTTCAACTCAAGCAGACAAATCGTTTTGTTTGGGAGAGCCTAAGTTGATTCCCGATTTGTCGATCGAGGTGGTTTATACTAGCGGTGGACTGAGCAAGTTGCCAAAATATCGAGCTTTGGGCGTGCCTGAAATCTGGTTTTGGGAAGATGGCACGCTGCGGCTTTATCATCTCCGGGAAGATGGCTACGAGCAAGTAATTCAGAGTCAACTGTCAGGATTGGAAACGCTGGATATCGATTTGCTAAGACGCTGCATTTTAATGGGTGAAACTGATTTGGCTGAAGCGGTTAAGGTTTTTGGGCAGGGAATCTCGCTCGATCGTACCTGACGATAGTTTAACTAGGGCTCAGTATGCGGCTTTGCTGGCGAAGGCGTTTGAATAGTTGCCGCGCCGTGAGGCGGCGGATTTTGGGGCGCCCGGGAGATCGCCCGGGCTAATCTAGCTGGGTTCTTGACAGGATATCCAGACAGCACGTTTCGCCCGGCGCAGAATTTGACTAGAGCTCAGACGATCGTATCTTTGGTAAACGGCTTGCAGTTTGCCGCGGCAATCCCAATTCTTTGAGCGTTTAGGTCGATCGAACTCACATTCCCAGTTTTGCCACCGACGAGATAGCAACCGCCACAGAGGGAAAAATCGCGGTCAACTATCCTGCGCGCCAAAAGCTTTCCCCCGCCCGCGACATCACCCGCGGCGAGATATCCGCCCTCATCTACCAAACTCTGGTAGCCACAAACCGGGCCGAGCCAATTAACTCTCGCTACATCGTCTCAGGGAATTGGGAGACAAGGGAGAGGAGAACTTGGGCTACCAACAACCAACCCATCTCTCCTCACCCTTGTCTGGGATGCCCTCACTCTGGCCCACACTCACCCACTCTCGCCCACTTCCACTCTCCCAAGTCTTGATTTGCGAGTACCCGAATCGTTTTATGATTGAACATTAAGAAATTAAGCAATCCTTAAGGTTCCACTGTCAGATTATGGCTAAAATTCAATTCTCTCGGGGTATAGACGAAGATGCTGTACCCGAAGTGCGCCTAACCCGTTCTAAAAGCGGAGAGCAAGGCACTGCCAGGTTTACCTTTGAAAATCCCAAAGCTCTCAGCAGCACCAGTACCGAAGACATTACTGGAATGTACATGATCGACGACGAAGGCGAACTCCTCACTCGCGAGGTTAATGCTAAGTTCATCAACGGTCAGCCTGCGGGTTTGGAAGCTCTTTATATAATGAAAAGTTCCGCAGAATGGGATCGATTTATGCGTTTCATGGAACGCTACTCGGAAGCAAACGGCTTAGGATTTAGCAAGGCATAATGGGTAGTTGGTAATTGGTAATTGGCAATTGGTAATTAGCCGATCGCCCGTTGCCGGTTGCCGATTACTTAGAAGAAGAAACTATGACGCAAATTCCTCACCCCGATTTATCTAAAATAACCGTAAATTGCGCTATCATTACTGTTAGCGACACGCGCTCGCGTGACACAGACAATAGTGGCTTGTTAACTAATAACCTGCTAAAAGATGCCGGTCACTCTGTGGTAGCTTACACTGTTGTTAAAGATGATGCGGCAAAAATTGCATTGCAAATGCAGACGTTTTCCCAGCGTGAAGATGTGGATGCAATCATTGTTAACGGCGGGACGGGCATCGCTCCCCGAGATACGACTTACGATGTCCTGGAAAGTTTGCTAGACAGGATTTTACCGGGATTTGGGGAGATATTTCGGTTTTTGAGCTATCAAGAAATTGGTTCGAGGGCGATCGCCTCTCGCGCCGTTGCAGGCGTGTATAAAGGCAAGTTAGTCTTTTCTCTTCCGGGTTCTAGCAATGCCGTGAAACTAGCTGTGGAAAAGCTAATTTTACCGGAATTAGTTCACTTGGTGACGCAGTTGCGCGGTCGGTGATATCAATTCCGGTTACAGCGTTCTGGATGGGGAGTGGTCCGTGGTCGGTGGTCCGCGAGCCGTGGGGGAATATGGAATTATTGACCTTAACTTTATCATTCCCATCCAACCGGAAACGATATGAGGTCGCTTTCTTCAATCTCTTCAATCTCTTCAATCTAAAATCTAAAATCTAAAATCGAAAATCGCAAGCCCCCGAGATTATCGGTGAGGTCGCTTTCTTCAATCTCTTCAATCTCTTCAATCTAAAATCTAAAATCTAAAATCTAAAATCGGTTGGCTGCATTCACCGCAAGAAACGGGTGGCTTTGAGCCTAGTCTATGGCTAAAGTGAGGAAACATCAAAATTCCATTGACTTAGACTACCTGATTTCGATGCAGAATGCGACTGTCTATGCTAGCGAAGATTATCACCGGATTGCTCGGGCGATCGCCTTTATGCGACAACACCACCTAAACCAGCCCAATCTGGCAACTGTGGCCCAGCACATAGGGCTTAGTGAATATCATTTTCAACGGCTATTTACTCAATGGGCCGGCATTAGCCCCAAGCGGTTTTTGCAATATCTGACAGTTGAATATGCCAAGTCAAAAATCACTCAGACTAAAAGCCTTCTAGACCTAACATTGGACGTGAGACTATCGAGCCCCGGACGATTACACGATTTATTTGTGAACTTAGAAGCAATGTCACCCGGGGAGTTCAAAGCAGGCGGAGCAGGTTTACAAATTCGCTATGGCATTCATGATACCCCGTTTGGCACATCTCTAATTGCTACAACTACCCGCGGTATTTGTAATCTTTATTTCTTGGAGACAACAGGCGAACAAACCGCCGCACAAAGACTGCGATTGGCATGGAAAAACGCTGAAATCATTCGTGATGAGCAAGCCACTCAATCATTGCGCGACCTGATTTTCAATTCAGAAACTCTCAGCGCTCAAAAACCACTAACGCTCTTGGTCAAAGGCACTAACTTTCAGATTCAAGTTTGGCGAGCACTTTTGAAATTGCCATTTGGTGCGATCGCGACCTATCAGACTATAGCTCAACTGGTAGCTCGCCCAACTGCTGCTAGAGCTGTAGGAAATGCGATCGGTAACAATCCTATCGGCTATCTAATTCCCTGTCACCGAGTCATTCGAGAATCTGGAGAACTCGGTGGCTATGGCTGGGGAGTAGAGCGTAAAACAGTCATGTTAGGTTGGGAAGCTAGCCGTACAATCTGCGATCGATCGGGAAGAAAAGCTTAAGTTACATGGCTACACGATCGACGCGACTACACGGGAGGAATCCATAGGGGGCGAGTGATACACCCCCTTGAATCTGCTGCAAATTGCCATTGCTAGCTGCTTGTTTTAATCTTTCTCCGAGCGAAGGTTCCCGAGAATTTCCTTGCTGCATGGGTACCGCGTTAGCAGGTTGAGTGAAATATTCCCCCGACCTTCTTACCTTGTTGCATTAAATTGTTGAAAAGGTCTACAGCCAATTTGGTACGCCCAATATAATACTCAATACCTCTTTGATTCAGCAGTTCTTCAGTTTCGGGACAGGTATGTAGCATGAGTTCCATACCACGTGTCAAAACCATAAATTCTATACCTTGCTCTAAAATTTCTTCGATATCAGCAGGTTGAATACCTGGTTGGTGACGAGTACCTGTCAGTCTCCAATCCCATTCCTTAGCACCTCCAGGCCAAACTTTACAATCTTTGAATTGACAAGTTTGGCCGTCAGTGGTTACCTTAATACGTCCCCAAGAGATATGACTAATCAGGCTTTGCTGAGAATTGCTCACGATCTTGTTTTTCCTATCATAAAAAGATGGACAAAAGAGATTTAGCCAATGTAGATAGGATCGCCCAACGGCTAAATTGAGCGGCAGCCAGTAACTTTAGCTTAACTGAAATTATCTCTGTTGAGTCAATCAAGGCTCGTTTACAAACATCAAGTCCTTGAGTTAAGCATTGCTCAGCCACTTTCGAGATATCGGTGCAAACATTTCTACCAACTGGTGTTTTGTCCATTCATAGTTCTGGTGTGACTTACGCTCAGAAACCCGGTTTCTACCCAATGTCGATCGATCGCAGATAAATTTCAGGGTGCAAGGTCGATCGATATACACTAGAAATATTGTGTATCGCCAGTTTTTCAATGACGCTGCCTACCGGATCTCGTTCTCCTGCTTTGTTCCAAACGCTTTCGCTGGTAGCGGACCCGATCGCATTTTTCGATCGGTACTCTGCCAAATACGGCGATACATTTACCGCCCGCGTGTTGGGGCCCTCTTCGCCCCCCGTGGTGTTTCTGGGCAGTCCAGAAGCGATTCAAGCGGTATTTACGACGTTAGCCGATGCCTTTGAGTTTGGCAAAGTGACCAACGTATTTCGCCCGCTGGTGGGAAATGAATCCCTAATTATGAATGAAGGGCCGCGACATCTGCGACAGCGACAGCTATTAATGCCCGCGCTGCATCGGGAACAGTTGCACAGTCAAGGGCATTTGATTGTTGATTTGACGAAAAAGCAGACGATCGACTGGAAAGCCCCAGATGCGATCGCAGTCCGCGAAGAAATGTCAGAAATTTCGCTGCAAGTAATCTTGCAAGTCGTGTTTGGATTAGTGCCGGGAGAGCGCTACGAACGCCTGAAACAATTGCTCAGCAAGCTTTTAGAGGCGATTACCTCTGAGCTGTACTCGATACAATTTTTCTTTGAACCGTTGCAGCAAAATTTGGGATCTTGGAGCCCGTGGGGGCAGTTTTTGCAGCAGATGGCGCAGATTGACTCGCTGATTTATGCGGAAATTGCCGAGAGGCGATCGCATTCTCTCGATTCGTCTCGCACGGATATTCTGTCGGTGTTGATGATGGCCCGGGACGACACCGGCGAATCCATCGGCGATCGAGAATTGCGCGATCAGTTGATGACGCTGTTGTTGTTGGGACATGAAACGACTGGATCGGCCTTGACTTGGGCGTTTTACTGGCTGCATCAGTTTCCCGAATGTCTCGCTAGATTGCGACAGGAATTGGATGAATTGGGCGAGAATCCCGATCCGATCGCGCTTTCGCAGTCGCCCTACTTAACAGCAGTCTGCAAGGAAGCGCTGCGGGTTTATCCAATTGCCTTAATTTCGCAGCCGCGCAAGGTGAAACGGACGATCGAACTCGAAGGCTATACATATCAGCCGGGAACGATTTTAATCCCCTGTGTCTATTTGGCCCACCGTCGCCCTGAAACCTACGAAAATCCCGCCGGGTTCAATCCCGATCGCTTTTTAGATCGCAAGTTTTCCGCCTCTGAATTTTTACCGTTTGGAGGCGGGAGTCGAAGCTGCATCGGGATGGCGTTATCGATGTTGGAAATGAAGCTGGTTTTAGCAACGGTGCTGTCTTCCCGTGAATTTGTATCGAATCTCGATCGGCCAATTCGTCCGGTGCGCCGGGGAATCACCTTTGTGCCGCCCGATCGGTTTCGATTAACGGTTGTGGGGGATCGGCGTTAGATTCAGTAAAACGCCGTGTCAATCGATTTGAGATTTGAGATTTGAGATTTGAGATTGAAGCATTGAGCCCACGGATAAATTCGGGGGGCAAGTTTCATCGGATACAGGTTTTTTATTCCTCCGTCCTGAGTCTGCGAAGGAATGAACCCGGAGGCTTGTATCCTGGATGCTTTCGGTCAAGAAAGATATGTTATTCGATGAAAATCCCAGCAACTTTGTCTCCATTCATCGTCATGTGTGCCACAAATTCATCTCCACCATCTTCAAAACTCAGCTTCCACAAATAAATCGGACTATTACCTTGTTTTATCTCACCAAAATAAGTAATTGAATATCCCTTTTGCAGGCGTGAAGCGAGCAGCTCGCTAACATCGTCAAACATTTCTTGTGTAATGTTCGCTTTGTAGCCTGCATCGCCCACTGTGGTAAAAAGCTCGTAATTTTTCGATGCAGTCGCATCCAAAATAACGTGCAAACAATTGATGACGTTTTCAGAGGGGGCTGTCGAGTTCACGATGATGTCCTTCTTTGAGGATTTTCTTAAAATTTTCTAGCTCAGACTGCTGTCTAACGCTTGATTGTACTGCAGTTGCGATCGAATTAGGTAAATTGATGTCGAGATCGCGGAATGAATAACCGACCAGCTCCCATATAATTGTCAACGTCTAGAACAATCTCAACAAGACGCTCAACACATCGCTCTCAGCAGTCAAATTCGTCAAGGCGATCGATATCTGCAATTGTCAACACAGGAAACGAATCTGCTGTATTTTCCTCACGCATCACCTGTTCAAGTGAATCAACACCCTTCATATTCCGGTTGGCTGTGAGTATCATTATTTGATTTTCTTGAGCATAAAACCAAACCAAACGATCGCTAGCGTCCATCGATAGTCCAGCTTCCCTAAAAGTGACAAATCGAATCGACACGAGTGCAAGCCAGCCTAATTTTGTCACAAATATTTGTGCGGTTAATAGCGGATATAAGAGTTTCCAACTGCCCAAATAATCGATCTAACTCTTCAAGAAGTGTCTGCGGGTTCTCAGGTGGTGCATCTCCTTCTTGTATTAAAGCACTAATTTTCAGTCGATCGCGCAGTTGCTCAATACACTTTTGTGTATCTGCTCGAAGAACTAGGGCTTTTGCTAATTTCCTGCAATTAAGTGTTTTTACTACAAACTTATTCCTGCAGTCTAACGACAAGCTCACCCGCCACCGAAAGCGAAATGAGGAACGAACAAAGCTGTAGGCGGTCGGGTGCAGCGCCTTGTTCGGTCGTCGTTTTACCCCTTTATATCCAGTTCGCTGGCTAATATGCCGTATCGCAGATCGTCATGGAATTGTCCCCATTTGCAAAAGTGCTCGCGCGAGCATCCCTCGTAACTCATGCCAATTTTTTGCATCACACGGCCTGAAGCAGGGTTACATTTAAGATGAGCAGCGTGAATACGATGGAGATTCAACGATGTGAAACCGTATGATAGAACTGCTTTTGCTGCTTCCGTGCAGTAGCCTTGACCCCAGTAAGGCACACCGATCCAATAACCAAGTTCGGCATTATTATTCCTCTTGTCTATTCCGAGTCCGATCCTACCGCATAAGAGTCTTCCTTCTCGAATGACTATGGCAAAATCGACGACTTCTCCCTTTTCATGCTTGGCCCGTTGAGCAGAAATCCACTGTTGGGCCATGCCATCCTGATATGGGTGCGGCATATTGAGTGTCGTCGCAGCAACTTCATACGCCCCGGCCAATCGCTGCACGATAGGAGCATCTTCTAAAGTAAATGGCCTCAAAATGAGCCGTTGCGTTTGTAAAACAGGACTTATTTCCATCTGCAAAATCTTAATTCATGACGTGGCTGTATGCAATCAAGCTGCGCGCGACGGCCGAACTATAAATTGTACCGCAGTTGCGGTATAATAGACTTAAAAGTTTTATTATACCGCACACATTTTTCAAACATCAAACTTGACTATTTATTGCTTCAGCAACAATAGTGCGATGTCGGACTGTATTGCAAGTGATTGTCGGCTGTGCAAAACCCGAATCAACTAAAGCTTGCTCGATATCCAACCCAAAATACTGATCCAAATAAGGCTCCGTACTCTTGAGCAAAGTCAAAATATAAGGAGGCATTTTGGCATAAACTTCCGACTGAGGATTCATATCCATAATTGTCAAATGTCCGCCAACACGTAGCAAACGCCTCGCTTCCCGGAACACTTCTCTAGTAGCTTTCTGCGGCAATTCGTGACAAACTAAACAAATAGAAACTAAATCAAAAGCAGCCGCCGGCAAACCAGTAGATTCAGCAGCAGCGTGAACCCAAGTCGGAGATTTTTGATTTAAAGATTGGGATTCTCGCTGTTGGGAACGGTATTTAGCAACTGCTAAAAAATAAGGCGACAATTCCACCCCAGTCATCTTCGCTTCCGGGTAAACATCCCCAAGGGCAAAGGTACTCATTCCCACACTGCATCCCAAATCTACAATATCCTGCGGTGAAGAAGCAATTTGAGATTTGATGATTTCGTGATAGCTGGCGCGGAGTTTAGCATCGCCTTCTGCACCTGCTTCCGGCCAAATTCCCGCGTGAACTGTACGGGCGGCCACTTCTACTTCTGTCGCAGCTTCCCAGCTCATATTACCTTGTTCGTAAGCGTGAAATGAAGTTAGATAATATTTCGGGTAAACAAGATCGGGATTTTGGACGCTGAACAATTCTGCATCCCAATTCCGGGCTAAAAGTGCTTGGGCATCTTGCCGCCAATGCACGCCGATTCTTTCGGCTCTTTTAATCATCATTTCCCG
Source organism: Microcoleus vaginatus BM001213989 (assembly GCA_036700245.1). Lineage (GTDB taxonomy): Bacteria > Cyanobacteriota > Cyanobacteriia > Cyanobacteriales > Microcoleaceae > Microcoleus. Next base: position 54,247 of record JAUBOM010000014.1, on the reverse strand, counting down.
CGCTTGGTGCTTGGCTAAATCGGCCAAAGGTTTGATGGAGAGTACGCCGTTTACTAAGCGCGATGCTAATCCTGGAGTTGTGTTAACAGCAGCAGTCATATTTTATTTGTTTCTATTTGGCGATAGTGATTTTACCACGGCACTGGATTCATAGTTCATTTTCGTGCTTTGACTGAAGCTTTAACTTCTTCCCAAGTCAGCACATTTTCAGGATTTGCTTCAGAATCATTAATTCGGCGATCGAGTTCCTGCTTTTGAAACTCTGTAAGGTCGGGGTGAACCTGTTCTGCCGCTATACTTTCCAAGATTGCTTGTACAAGACGAATCCGATCTTGAATGCTGAGGGCGACGATCTGATTTAAAGTGGCTGTGAAATCCATAAATTTTAGTTAAGCGTCATGGAGGTAATGAATTAGTACATCTCAAATATAGCGGACAGGGTTTTGTCCAACAAACTGAACATTGCAATTGACAATACGCCCGTCTAAAAACTTTACAACAAGCCTATTATCCTCTTTTCTATAGCTGGCGCTTCGGTCAAATATACCTTCAATCATCTGTGATCCGACAAAGTTTATAACTTGAACATGAGTAATTCTCTGAACCCTGTCTTCTGCAATAACCCAAGCCCCAGACTCTGACTTGGCAAGCAGATCTAGCAAATTATCATCTGTTCGGACTTGAAGTGTAAGTTTTGCCATGATGACTGTCATATGTAAGTTCGCTGCTTGGGAATTATTATAACTCAAAACTATTAACCGCTGGCATCCGTCAGAATTTAGACTTTTCTGGAATCCCTTTGCCCGAAGTTGGAGTATTTGATAGAACATTTTTAAATCAGGCTATTCAGGAGTTTGCTGTGAGTAAATCTATTGCGGAACTGGTTGACAATTTGCCGTCTGGTGGCGTGACTGTGATGATGTTAAAATCTCTCGATTTTGTGGTTCCGGGGGAGTGGAATAATCTAACGGGTTTTGATAATACTATTCAAGCGCTGACAGGGGAAACAAAGCGCAAATTAGTTGGGAAAATTCGCGATCGCGCGATCGAGCTTTATGCTAACCCCAACGAGCCATATCAAGGCGTACTCAGGCTTTACCAGTTAGCAGACAGCGCCGACAGTGCGTTAGGTGCAACGGCTATGGCGAATAAAATCGGCGAAAACATCGGCTTTCTTTCCTTTCTCAACCGCCTCACTCCCAAAGCTGACACGACTCAAACGATCGACTTGTGCGTCAAAGTGGCGATCGAGCTAATTGCCTACTGCAAACTTAACAATATTTCCCTTGACAATGTGGGAAGCTTTGGTAATTATTTATCTCATTACAAAGGCGAATCTCTGATGCGGATGGCTGCATTAGTTTGTGCTGACGGTTTAATTCCCCTTGGCCCGGATTTCATTAGAGTCGCACAAAATACCCTAGGCGGATTGAATCCTTCAACCTTGCAGCAAAACTCAACATTCCAAAATATCAGCAACCTAATTCCCGGCGCAAATAATTCACAAAAGTTCGGATTTGTGACAGCAAGTTTCGCCTCAGCGCAAGGTTGGATGAACAATTTAGTACAGTCTCGCGGCTTAACTCCCGCTATAGTTTTAGGCCATCTCAAGCAATACATTGATGTTGCCGATGACAAATTGGATTATGTGGCGGCGTTTTTAGACATGACTACCAATTATTACGAACATACGGGAATTCAGACGGTTGCTCGCCGATTGATCGATCGAGCTTATGCTGAAATAGCCTCTGGCAGATCCTAGAAAAGTCCTTCCCAGGTGAGGGAACAGAGCGAGGCAGAGTCTCGGGATATGCGTTCCCAGGCAGAGCCTGGGGACGAGGGAAACCATTGCTTACTTTGCCTTCTTCCTTCTTCCTTCTTCCTTCTTCCTTCGGCTGTGAGTTAAAATAAGCAGATTATGTTAGCAAAGCTCTTTTAATCGCATTGTGAAAAACAAATCGCTTCCTTCATCGGTAACAGTCAAGCTAGGCAAATTTGTCTGGACATCAATGTGGCAATTAATGATGTCAAAACTAGCGCCGCCCGATCGCACGGGAGCATACATTCGCCCCAGCAGCAGTTTCCGCAACTTTGTCAGCACTGCACCAGACAACCCTCACGGGCCCGCTGCGGGACGGTATCGCCTCTTCGTGGGTACGGGATGCCCTTGGGCGCACCGCACTCTGGTGACGAGGGCGCTCAAAGGGCTTGAAGATGCGATATCGGTGTCTATTGTCTATCCCTCGGAAGGGGGTATGTGGGTGATGGAGTCGGAGACTTTTGGCTGCAACACGATGCCGGAACTTTACCAGTTGGCTTTACCGGGCTATCAGGGGCGGTGTACAGTGCCGGTGCTGTGGGATGAGTCGAAAAAGACGATCGTCAATAACGAGAGTTCGGAAATTATTGTGATGCTAAACTCGGAGTTTAACGAGTTTGCTAGCAATCCTCAAATCGATCTTTATCCTCTGGATTTGCGATCGCAAATTGACGAGTGGAATGAGAAGATTTACCAATCGGTGAATAACGGCGTTTATCGCTGCGGTTTCGCGCAATCTCAAGCTGCTTATGACTCGGCTTGCAGTGAATTGTTTGCTGTTTTAGACGAGATCGATCGATCGCTCTTGAGGAGTCGTTACCTTTGTGGCGATCGGGTGACTTTAGCAGACGTGCGGCTTTTTACTACTCTATTCCGTTTTGATGCCGTTTACTACAGCTTGTTCAAATGCAATGTGCGCCGCATTCAAGATTACGAGCATTTGGGAGCTTATCTGCGCGATTTGTACCAGTTACCGGGAGTTGCGGGTACTTGCGATTTGGAGGCTGTGAAGCGCGATTATTACGGCAATTTGTTCCCGCTGAATCCCGGCTGCATTATCCCCGCTGGACCAGATCCGGCGAGTTTGCTCAAAGCTCACGATCGCGCAGGGCTCAGAAACCGGGTTTCTTAACAAAATCGGGCGTGAAGATGCCAGAATAATCGCAGAAACCCGGTTTCTAGGATGCTTGGGCGATCGCGCAGGGAATCAGAAACCGGCCTGAGATCGTTCCCAGGCTCTGCCTGGTAACGCATATCCAGAGGCTCTGCCTCGCCTTAAC
>JAUBOM010000014.1:50710-51048 GCA_036700245.1 Microcoleus vaginatus BM001213989 | reverse complement strand
GTCTGGCGATCGCCCGAGTCATCTCAAAAGGCGATCGTACTTATATACAAAAATCCAAACAAGGAATTGGCAATGTTAGGAAATGAGGGCGATTGGAAAGTACAGTTCCGCATTGAAAAGGCACGGCGACAGGGAGGAAGAACACTGGATCTTAGCTACATGGAACTGACGGAACTGCCAGAGGCGATCGCCTCCCTCACCCAGTTGCAACAGCTTGACCTCTGCAACAACCAACTGACGGAACTGCCAGAGGCGATCTCATCCCTCACCCAGTTGCGACAGCTTTACCTCTCCTACAACCAACTGAGGGAACTGCCAGAGGCGATCGCATCCCTCAC
>JAUBOM010000014.1:0-50610 GCA_036700245.1 Microcoleus vaginatus BM001213989 | reverse complement strand
CCAGTTGCAAGAGCTTAACCTCTCCAACAACCAACTGAGGGAAGTGCCAGAGGCGATCGCATCCCTCACCCAGTTGCAAGAGCTTAACCTCTCCAACAACCAACTGAGGGAAGTGCCAGAGGCGCTCGCATCCCTCACCAGGTTGCGAGTGCTTTACCTCAGCAACAACCAACTGACGGAACTACCAGAGGCGCTCGCATCCCTCACTCAGTTGCATGACCTTGACCTCTCCAGGAACCAACTGAGAGAACTGCCAGAGGCGATCGCCTCCCTCACCGAGTTGCATCTGCTTTACCTCTCCAGGAACCAACTGAGGGAACTGCCAGAGGCGATCGCCTCCCTCACCGAGTTGCATCTGCTTCACCTCTCCGGCAACCAACTGAGGGAACTACCAGAGGCGATCGCATCCCTCACCAAGCTGCGACAGCTTGGCCTCAAAAACAACCCTCTGAATCCTGACCTCGCTGCTGCCTATGAGCAAGGCACTGAAGCCGTCTTGCAATACCTGCGGGCAAAAGCACAAGCACAAATCACTCTGAATGAAGCCAAACTGATTTTGATCGGTGAAGGCGAGGTGGGCAAGAGTTGTCTGTTGGGCGCATTGCGCGAGGATGAATGGCTAGAAAGTCGTCCCACCACTCACGGCATTGAAATTAAGCCAGTTGTTGTCACCCATCCCGACAGTGGCACAGAGATATCACTCAATGGTTGGGATTTTGGCGGTCAACCGGTTTATCGATCGACGCACCAGTTGTTTTTCAGTGTTCCAGCGGTGTATCTGGTAGTGTGGAAGCCACGGGAAGGCCCCCAGCAGGGCTTTGTCAAAGAGTGGATTACCCTGGTCAAACATCGCGCACCGGATGCCAAGGTGCTAGTAGTCGCCACCCACGGCGGCCCCGGACAGCGACAACCCGACATTGACAGACAGGAAATTCAGGATCGATTCGGCAGCGATACGGTGCTTGACTTCTTCCATGTAGACAGCAAACCTGACCTTCAGAACTCCTGCACCGGGCTGGCAGAATTAAAAGCAAAGATTGCTAGTGTCGCCGCATCTCTTCCCGAAATGGGACGTTCCGTTCCCGCCAACTGGCAGCGAGTGCGGGAAATCTTGCAGACAAACGACAAAGCCTATTTGCCCTACAATGATGTCCTTGCCATCTGCGCTCAACACAGAATCGATAAAGAACAAGCAGAACTTTTCCTTCGCATTTCCCATACCTTGGGGCATATCATCCATTACCATTACGATCCAATACTGCGGGATATCGTCATCCTCAAACCCGATTGGCTAGCAAAGGCAATCAGCTTCGTACTCGATGATGAAACAACCCGCCGCCGCAACGGTTTAGTAGATTTTGAGCATCTGGGCGAATTATGGAGTAATCCCCCGTTTCCAGGCGAGGACGGCTACCCGCAAGAACTACATCCCATCTTTCTCAAGCTGATGGAACGCTTCGATTTGTCCTACCAGGTGGTACTCGACCCAGCTAAACCCAGCAATACCAGCTTGATTGCTCAACTTGTACGCGATACACGCCCGGAATTGCCCAATTGGGGAGAGCAACCCGAAGCGGGAGACAGACAACAAGTGCAAATCTGCCGGATTGTGGACAATCGAGGACAACTTGCAGTAGCAGAAGGATTGTTTTACCAGTTGATTGTGCGCTTGCACAAATACTCACTGGGGCGCTGCAATTACGAAAAAAGTATCCATTGGCAACGGGGTTTGATGCTTGACAACGACTACAACGGTCGGGCATTGCTGGAATATGTTAACACTGATGTAAAAATTACCGTGCGGGCAGCTTATCCAGAACGGTTTTTGTCTTATGTAACGGAAGAGATTAAATGGCTAGTCGAGAATTTCTGGGAAGGATTGCGATGTAAGGTGATGGTTCCCTGCATTGCGACTTGCGGTATGAATTCGCCTGGAAATGGGCTATTTGAGGTAGAGAAACTAATTGAGAGCAAAAAGAAGAATCGTGATGAGTATCCCTGTCCCATTTCAGGCTGTGGTGAATGGCAAAACATTGATTGTCTGCTGAATAACGCGCCGACTACTCAACCCCCATCGCAAGAAATCGGCATTCAGCAGTTCCGAAATATTGTCAAAGACGAGCTAAAAATTATCCGCAAAGATTTAGCGATTGTCGATCGTCGAGGTGAAGAACGCTTTCAGTCATTGTCTCAGGATCAGCGGATCATTCTCAGCAAAATCGATGAGGAATTTGGCTCGCTAATGCAAATGCTCACCGATGAAGCGAAAGAAGGCCCGCGTTTGTTCAGTTTTAAGCTCATTAAAACAGGGTTTTTAGATCCCTCCAAATGGCTCAGTAAAAAAAATCAAATCACCCTCTGGTGCGAACACTCTCGTTTGCCCCTTCCAGCCTTAAATCCTAACGACAAGAAGAAGGGGGTTTATGAATTGGAAGTGTCGCGCGAATGGTTTACCAAAGCAGCCCCCTATCTCAAAATTTTGACCGGAACTCTGAGTCTAGTCTTACCTGTCGCAGCCTCAGCAACCAAGCTAATGCTAGATGAAGCCACCTACAAAGGCATTGAAGAGGAACTCTCTCTCGGACAAAAAAGCATCGAGTCTACCTTGAAAGGAAGCGATTTAGCGACTAATTTGTCTCCCGAAAGTGATGCCCCTGATTGGCAACAGGGCGAAGCCGCCATCCGCGCCCAAGGCTCGATTTTGCGAGAATTACACGCCATGCTAAAAGCAAAAGATCCTGGTTTTGGTGGCTTGGTGCGGGTACAGAACAGACGCCGCGAATTTCTGTGGGTTCATCCTCGGTTTGTAGAGGAGTATTAATATTTTTATCTTGACACCATTATTACGATGGTGCGAGAATTCAAACAGCACATCCCTCGTTCCCAGGCTCTGCCTGGGAACGCAGATCCAGAGGCTCCGCCTCGCCCCAACCCACCCACAAACCCTTCCTCCCCTAGTTCCCAAGCTCTGCCTGGTAACCAATATCCAGAGGCTCCGCCTCGCCCTAACCCACCAACAAATCCTCGATCGCCCCAATGGGAAGAAGCCGATACAAAGTAATATATTCCGACAACCAACCGCACTTTGTCACCTCTACAATTATCAACTGGATTCCTGTATTCTGTCAAGCAGAAATAGCACAAATAGTCTTAGATTCCTTAAGTTTTATGCAACGGGAGAAGCGTTTAGCCTTACACGGTTACGTCCTGATGGAAAATCACTTGCACTTAATCGTAACTTCTTCTGAATTGTCAACGCAAATGAGAAATTTTAAATCATTTACAGCTCGCTCCATAATTGACTTGCTTGAAAAAAATCAAGTTACCAACATCCTCGATCAACTCGCATTCTATAAAAAGCTACACAAAAAAGACCAAAAATATCAGCTATGGCAAGAAGGGTTCCACCCGCAAGCTATTTTGGATGAGGCAATGCTGTTGCAAAAATTGGAGTATATCCACAATAATCCTGTTAGGCGCGGCTATGTTGACGATCCGGCTTGTTGGAGATATTCTAGTTATCGAAATTATATGGGTCAGGATGGATTGTTGCCTGTTGATTTGATTGATTTTTGAGTCGGATGATTTGTTTGAAGGAGCGAGGCAGAGCCTCTGGATATGCGTTACCAGGCTCTGCCTGGGAACGAGCGGAATCCTGTTAGGCGCGGCTATGTTGACGATCCGGCTTGTTGGAGATATTCTAGTTATCGAAATTATATGGGTCAGGATGGATTGTTGCCTGTTGATTTGATTGATTTTTGAGTCGGATGATTTGTTTGAAGGAGCGAGGCAGAGCCTCTGGATATGCGTTACCAGGCAGAGCCTGGGAACGAGGGGAATATCTTGAGTGATGTAGTTGCATCAGCCTGTTAAAATATCTCAAAACTGACTGATTGCGATCGTCAAAAATTGTTCATAGAAAGCCGGAAGACGATCGTAATTCCTGACTTAGCACGCAATGCCTAGGAATTACAACAGAAGTCTATTGATACTGACGTTTACAAGTCTTAATACAAGATATCGTGAAAAATTTTGATTTTTAGGCAAATTTAGCCTAAATTCGGCTGGATACATTACAGATGGGGGATGAAGTTAACTGCACTGAGATTTTGAGATAGATTGAGATGAGAAATAGCGAGTAAAGCTGATGTCACATTCACCCCCAAATCCCCGATCGCATCCACAGCAAAATCCACAATCTTGGGCAACCAAAATGACGCTGTTGTTGGCCAGCAGTCTCACTGTGATGGCCGGTGCCACGGTTTCTCCCGCGCTGCCGGCAATGAAACAACATTTTGAAAGCGCGATCGCCGATGTCGATACTCGCACCACTTTAGTTAAACTAATCATCACCCTGCCCGCCCTATTTATTGTGATTGGTTCGCCCATTGCGGGGTTAATTGTCGATCGCTTTGGCCGCAAACGCTTGTTACTGATCGCCACCCTGTTATATGGGTTAGCAGGCAGTTCGGGACTCTTTTTCGATAGCTTGAGTGCAATTCTGGCGGGGCGTGCGATTCTGGGTTTGGCAGTAGCAGGCGTTATGGTGACAGCCACCACCTTAATTGCCGACTACTATAGTGGCCCCGCCCGTGCCGCATTTATGGGATTGCAAGCGGGATTTATGGGCTTGGGCGGCGTGCTGTTTCTGACATTTGGGGGAATACTCGCACAGCAAAACTGGCGCTATCCTTTTGTGATTTACCTATTTGCCTGGTTGATTGTGCCACTTATCCTGGTGTTTATTTTAGAACCAAATCGGACTGATGCTAGTATCCCTGGAGTAGAAGCGCCTACTGCAGAGGCACTGCCGAAGTCCATGCCTGTAGGGGTTCTGGGGATTGTTTATGGGTTGACGACGCTGAGTCAAGTTGCCTTTTATCTGATTCCCGTTCAATTGCCCTTTTTCTTGGAAACTTTGGTCCAGGCTTCCCCCTCACAAAGTGGGATGGCGATCGCACTTTGTACCCTATTGAGTGCGATCGCATCCCTCACCTATGGCAAATTCAAACAGCGCATGGAGTTTGTCGCGTTTCTGCCCTTAATTTTTGGGTTGATGGGTATCGGCTATCTGTTAATCGGTCAATCCGCCAACTGGGCGCAGGTATTGACTGGGTTGGCTATTTCCGGGATGGGACTGGGAATTTTGATGCCTAACATGACGGTTTGGCTGAGTGCCGCTGTGCCCGAAGCGGTGAGAGGACGTGCGCTGGGAGGTTTGTCTACGGCGATGTTTCTGGGACAATTTTTATCTCCGATCGTGACTGGGCCCTTGACAAAGGCAGTAGGTATGGGTGCAGTCTATGCTATCACCGGAGGGTTTTTGGCGATCGTGGCGATCGGATTTGCCGTATTTAAGCCGCAAATCCGTCGCCTGACTCGTAGCAGTGCGATCTAGTGCAGGGAGAGGACGTTAAAAGGGTTTTCTCTGAAGCTGATTCAACGATTCCCTGCGACCTAGCTATACCTTATATCAATTCCGGTCCTTGAAACTCAATTTTTTGACATCAGCAATTTGCCAGCAGATAGCTTGAAGAAATGGGAGTTCTGCTGGAACTTTAAATGCAGTTGCTATTTCTTGATTGTTCATCTGCTTTCGGCAAAAGCGAGGCACAGCAAGAGTGAAATGCTCTGCCAGGCAGCCGGTTTCTTGGATGGTTGGGCGATCGCGTGGCGGCTCAGAAACCGGGTTTCTTAGCAAAATCGGGCGTCAGGATGTGGAAATTATCGCAGAAACCCGGTTTCTTGGATGGTTGGCGCAGCCTCAGAAACCGGGTTTATTCACCAAATCGGGCGTGAAGATGCCAAAATTATCGCAGAAACCCGGTTCCTTGGACAACGAGGATTCGACTTCTAACTTCTCGATAAAATCTCTTCGAGTGCTAATTTCAGCGTCGGATATTGATATTGAAAACCGCTAGCTAAAGTTTGTTTCGGCAACACTTTCTGCCCTTCCAAAACAACTTTTGCCCCGTCTCCCAACAGCAATTCTAAAGCAAAACTTGGCACCGGCAACCAAGAAGGTCGCTTTAAAACTTCCCCTAAAGTTTGACACAATTCATTCATCCGCACCGGATTGGGTGCTGTCGCATTCAAAACGCCTTGAACTTGCGAATTTTGCAAAGCATACAGAATTAAATCAACCACATCCTCGCGATGAACCCAAGAAAACCACTGTTTCCCAGTGCCCAGCGGCCCGCCTGCAAATAGTTTAAAAGCTGGCAGCATTTTTCCCAACGCGCCTCCCATTCCCAAAACTATGCCCAGCCGCAAAATTGCTAGCCGCGTTCCCGCATTTTTGGCAGGTTGGGCGGCTGCTTCCCAGTCTTTGCAAACTGCTGCTAAAAAATCATCCCCAGCAGGGCTAGTTTCTTCAAATTCAGCGGTTTCGCTGGTTCCGTAATAGCCGATCGCCGATGCGCTAACAAACACCGATGGTCTAGGATTAGCATTGACGATCGCCTCCACCAATTTTGCCGTCGTCAGTCTGCGACTGTCCAGAATTTCTTGCTGGCGCGCCGGGGTCCACCTTTCCTCCGCAATCGGAACTCCGGCTAAATTTACAACACCATCGCAGCCCGCGATCGACTTTTGCCAATCACCAGACGACGCCGGAGTATAGGCAACAACTTCCAAATTCGGATAAGCTGAAGCCGGAAAAACTCGCAGGGCCCTCGCCGCATCCCTGCTCAAAACCACCACTTGATGTCCCGCAGCTTGCAGCTTCTCCACCAGCCGGCTACCTACAAATCCCGTTGCTCCCGCGATCGCTACTTTCATCTTTTACCCGCAATGCACATTTTTAGTAGTTTAGACGATCGTCCAAACTTGTTTTGAATTATACAAAAATAAAGAGCAGCCTCGATCGCCTCCCCACAAGCCAAGTGTATTTTCATTAAACTGATAAAGGACGCGAGGAACACAAACCATGCCTGCAAAAAAATCAAAGCTTCTAATTGCTGCCTCCATCGTCGCAGCAGGTAGCGCTGCGGTCTACTTTTACTTCCAGGGTTTGAGCCAAAAAGTATCCAACCCTCAAGACAGCGCCAAAGTTGTACCCGACGAAGCAATGATGGCCGCCTTCATCTCCCCCAATCCCGAAGCCTTGTCCGAGTTGCAGCGATTTGGCACGCCAGGGGCTCAAAAGTTGGTCGGCATGGGTTTGAAGACCTTTCAAGAACAAAGCTTGGCAGGCACTCAAATCGACTTTGACAGGGACTTAAAGCCTTGGCTGGGGGGGGTGATGGTCGCTTTGTTGCCCCCTGATGCTGCTGCGAAAACCGAGCCTCCTAAGCTGCTGGTTGTAGTCAGCGTCAAAAATAAAATTAGCGCTTGGAATTTTGCGAATAAATTAAAATCTCAGCCTGGTGCAACTACTCAAGAAACCGAGTATAAAGGAGTTAAAATTTCTGAGATTGCAGAGCCAAGCGGCAAGCGCTACAGTGTGGCTTTGCTGAACGACCAATTAGTGATGGCTCCTTTGAGAAAGCCTCTGGAATTGGCGATCGATACTTTTAAGGGAGAACCCTCCCTCGCTACGCAGCAGAGCACAACTAAGTTTTTTGCAGAGAGTGCTGGTGTCAAGAATCCGATCGCAACTGTTTATATTGCTGACTATCCTGCTGCAATTGAGCAATTGAAAGCTAATTTGCCCGCAGACATCCAGTTGCCTTGGACAGTGTTTTCCCAGTTCAAACAAGTCAAGTCAATGGTAGCGGGAATTGGGGCGGACAGTGCGGGATTGAGGGTAAAAACTATTGCTCAGTTAGACCCTAAATTAGTGCAGCAAAATCCACAAGTCGCATCGAAATTGTTACCCAGATTTCCCGGCGAAACCATTGCTTTAGTCGGCGGCAAGGGCATCGATCGAATTTGGTCGCAGGCAACGGCCCAAGCAAAAGATAGCCCGGAGGTTGACAGGGGAGTTCAGCAGGTGAGGAGTAGTTTTAAGCGGTTGGATTTGGATGCGGATCGAGATGTTTTTGGTTGGATGAATGGGGAATTTGCGATCGGGGCGATCGGTTCGGATCGAGGTATTTTGTCTCAGTTGGGGATGGGGGCGGCGATGATTTTTGAAACCAGCGATCGCCCTGCTGCAGAAGCAACCCTGAAAAAACTCGATGCGATCGCCAAAAGCAATCCTACAGTCAGCGTCGCCCCCAGACAAGTTCAAGGCAAAGAAGTTACCGAGTGGCAAATACCCCAGCAAGGTACTTTATTCGGGCACGGTTGGCTGAATGAAAATTCTGTGTTTGTAGCTTTCGGTGGCCCTTTAGTCGATGTGATTACTTCGACGCCGCCCCAGCCTTTAAGCAGCAGTCCGAGTTTTCAGGCGATCGCCACTTCTTTAGGGCCAGTCAACCAAGGTTACTTTTACATAGATATGGAAAAAACCATGTCTTGGGCTAACCAATATTTGCTCGCAGTACAGCCAAATTTAGTTTCGCCGCCCGTCGCTGAATTGCTCAATTCTCTCCGAGGAATTAGCGTAGCCACAGCTTCTACAGAACCGACAACTGCTCAGCTTGAGATGCTTTTTGCCTTAAAATCTAACAATTAGGGAATTGGTAATTGGTAATTGGTAATTGGTAATCGGGAATTGGTAATTCTTCCTTAATCCCTTCTATCCGTTAAATCCCGATTCACTGCGCGTTGCCGGACTTTTTCTGACCAAAAAAAGATGCTGCCCTCCATGGAGGGCAGCTACTCAAATAAAGCATCTTAAAGTCTCTCAAAACTTTAGAATTAACCTTCAGACATTCCTGATTTATTTGGCAATTGCAAATCATCCGGATCTACATAGTGACAAACTGCTTTGTCCATGCAAATCAATGCCCAGCCCGATTTATCGATGCTCATCAACTTATAAGAAGCTGGCTGAATAAAGAAACCTTTGTGGTTGCGGGTTGCTGGTTTGATGTTAACGTGGCTGTCAGTGCTCATGTTTTTACAACTCCTAGATAGTTATCGTAGTAAAATCTGAAAACCGCTAAGCGGGTTTGTCAATCGTCTAAGTTTTCAAATACTAGCACTGACTTCCTGAGTTTTCCATAAAGTTATTTATTGATTTATTACGATGTCGTAATAAACCGCAAATCCAATTTCGTCGCTCCCCGCCCCGCGATCGAGTTGTTTGCGCAGTTACGGCTCCAGAAGCCACTGTTTAACCCGGGCGAGACTCTTCCAGTCCGGTTTTCTGCTTAATCCTTCTTCAAAATTTTTTTTAACTTCGTCGAGCAACTCTTCGGAAGCCATCAGCAGTTGCTGAGCCACTTCTACGTGGGGGCGCACTCCTTTTTCTTTGAGATCGAGGATTGCTACTGCTAGGTTGATGCGAGCTTGGGGGTCGTGAGGGTTCAATTTAACGGCGGTTTTTGCTGCCTTTTGAGCCGATGCGGGTTTATTTTCTAAAAGGTAGAGCCAGGCAAGGCTAGCCCAGGCATTGCCATTTTTGGGAGCTTTCTCGCACACTTCTTTAAACACGGGGATCAGATTAGCCGGGGCTTCGCCAGCTTGGTAGCGATCGAAACCGTCTTTAAACAATTCTTCAGGGGTCATTCGATTTTAGATTTGGGATTTGAGATTTTAGATGGGAAAGAGCACTGGGTGCCGGACGCAGCAAGGCAGTCCGAGGCCTTCTCAGCAATTAGCAATTACCAATCCCCAATGCCCTATTTTCCGATTTATGTAGAAAAGGAACTGCCACAGCCGCAAGTTTGAGTTGCATTGGGGTTAGTAAACTGAAAGCCGCCCCCGATCATAGCATCGCTGAAGTCGAGAACTAAACCGTAGAGATAAAGAATGCTCTTGCGATCGCAAACTACCTGAAAACCGTCGTAGTCGAACACTTCATCGTCGGATTTCACAGTGCTGGGGTCTGCGAAATCCATCACGTAAGACATACCAGAGCAGCCGCCCTGGCGCACCCCTACCCGCAAGCAGAGGTCTTTACCTTGTTTCTCTCTCAGAGCTAAAACTTGACGGACAGCAGAGTCCGTCATTTGAATTCCACGCTTTTGTGAAGTGGCTTGAGTCATAATTTGCCGAACTCCTGAGATTGTCTAATGCTAAGAGTTTAATCTTATGCCTCCATTGTACAGGCATTCGCCAGAAGACCTTGGGCTAGATGCTGAAGGCAGAATTTTTACCTTCTAATTTTTAATTCCCGTAGCGCCTCGTTCCCAAGCTTGATGTCCTCTCCCCCTATAGGGTTTATGATTGAGAAGCAGCGGTTGACCGGCTACCGGCACCGCAACAATGCTTCACCCAACGGGCTTACTCTATGGCAGCGCTGAATCGCTCTACTCTTCGTCGGTTACAAAACTTACCTCAAATTCCCAGCGTGTGGGAGGGCGACCGCCGACCCTTATCTAATGCTGACTCGCACATGATGCTAGAGGACGACGATCCAGAAGCCGGTGGCGAGTGCATTCTCTGGGTGGACGGCTCTGAAGGCGTCGTAAGGGCTATGGACATGGTAGGCCCAGATGCCGGCCCAGAGGCGATCGTCCGGGCGCTGCTACGGGCAATGGAACATCCCCAAAGTCCGGCTCCCGCAGTCCGCCCCCAAAAAATAGTAGTCAAAAACCGAGAAATTCAATTTTATCTGCGGGGCGTACTTCAAGATTTAGGCATTTCCATTGACTACGTGCCGGAATTGCCCCTAATTGACGAAATATTTCGCGGCATGGAAGAGGTGGCGATCAACAGACCTCCTGAATTGCCCCCTCAGTATGCTGAAGTTTTAATCGAAAAAGCTGCTCACATTTGGCACGATGCTCCGTGGCGGACTTTGAGCGAACACCAAATTATATCTATTGAAATCAATCAGTGGGATGTCGCCAGCCTCTACGTGTCCGTATTGGGACAAGGCAGAATGGATTACGGAGTTTTACTGTACCGCTCTCTAGAATCCTTGAAGCGGTTTCGAGAACGAGTCGTCAACGATGAATCTTTTGAAGATTTAGAACAGGCTTTTTTAGGGCAAGACTGTTTGTTTCTCACCTTTGAAAGTGCCGCCGATATTGATGAGGACGACGAAGAAGAAATTGATTTAGCCGATTTACCTCCATCGGAAATTGAACCAAATTTTGGCAACCTGCATCCTTTAGAAGGATTGCGATCGATTCTTTACGAAGAAGAAGCCCTCACGATGTTAGTTGCTCTCGAAGCATTTCACCGCTTTTTCCGCAACAGCCGCCGGAAATTGGGAGCAGAGACGTTTCCCAATCTCAACAGTCGCTACCGCATCCCTGTTCCGCAGTCTGACGGAGAGATTCAACAGGTATCCGTTAAAGTTTCGACAATGCCCGAGGTGTCCGACGAATTATTACAGATGCTCGGTGATGAGGATGATGATGACGATGAGGATGATGATGAATTTGAAATGCCACTGCTGCGGGACGATTTGGTGCCGCAAAATTCATTTTTGAGTCTCGGTGCCGTACCTTGGCAAACCGTAGAATTCCTGCGCCAAAGTGTCCAGTTTCACCAAGCGGCAGAAATTGATATTAATACCGCTGGAGATGGTTTGCCGGTTGTGATGATCCAAACTTCTCATCCGAAGGCGAAAACTATGATTCAGGATTTGAAAGAAGCTGGAGGGGTGAAGGCAATTGGTTTTAATCCGGGCGAAAATCCTTTTGAGGATGAGCAATACGACTTGGGTATTTTGCAAACTAAAAATGGGGACCTGTATTTGTTTGGCGAGTTTAATGAAAACGATCCGGTTCATCAGGAAGCTCGCGAAAAGTGGGAGCGTCGCTGTAAATTTACCAACGGTTGGTGCGGTTTGGTAATTGCTAAAGGCTTGATGGGTGCTTCTCGCGGTCAGCCTCAGTTTAAGGATATGGTCGCTTTGTTTGAGGTGCGCTGGGTGTCTGCTAAAGAGTTGGGAATTGGCCCGCTTCAGTTGATGCCGATGTTTTAAAGTTAGTTGACTGTTGACTAATGACTAATGACTGATGACTAATGACTGATGACTAATGACTAATGACTGTTGACTGTTGTGAGAAGGAAGAGGTAAAAGTAATTTGTAAGGTGCGCCGCAGCGCACCGTAGTTTTTAAATTATTCAGGAGAATGATTGTGTCAAATTCTACTCAAAAGCGAGAAGTGTTAGTCGCCCTTGATGCTGAATTCGCGGATAAAATAGACCAGCTTACTGATGATTGGACGGAGGCGATCGAACAAGCCCTCCGTCTATGGTACGCTAAGCAAATAGAAGATAAGTTGCGGAAGTTTTATCAAAACCGCAGCCAAGAAGATATTGAGGATGAAGAAGAGTGGTTTAATTTTGTAGAGGAACAGATAGAAGAAGCATGGATCAGTGATGGACTCTAACTCAACAGCGAAAACTTATCCCCGCCAAGGTGAGATTTACCTTTCAAGAGCTTTGCGTCAGTTAGGAGATACCAAAAAAAGACCTGTAGTTGTGGTTTCTCCCGATATCCGCAATGAGTTGACAGATTCTGTAATTGTTGTTCCTTTCACAAGTAACCTTGCAGGAGTAGAAAATCCTACTCGTGTCTTGATTCCTGCAGGTGAGGGAGGATTGCAAGCTGATTCTCTAGCTGTATGTGAAAACGTTTCTGCTTTGCGGCAGACATTCCTAGAACAAGGCCCTTACGGTCACATTAGTGCCGATGTCCTAGCAAGAATTCAGAGGGCTATACAAGTGTCGATCGGCATTTATGAACTTTGAATGTTTCGGAAATTATAAATTTTGTTACAATTGGTAAAAATACTGTAAAGGATAGGTAAAATGCGGGTTGCGATCGCAGGTGCGGGACTGGCTGGAATGACCACAGCAGTCGATTTAGTGGATGCAGGCCACGAAGTAGAAATTTTTGAATCCCGCCCCTTTGTCGGCGGCAAAGTCGGCAGTTGGGTAGATCCCGACGGCAATCACGTTGAAATGGGTTTGCACGTCTTCTTCGGCTGCTATTATAACTTATTTGCCCTGATGAAAAAAGTGGGAGCTTTTGACGATTTGCTCCTCAAAGAACACGTCCACACTTTTATTAATCGAGGCGGCGAAACTGGTTCTTTGGATTTTCGCTTTCCCGTCGGTGCTCCGTTTCACGGATTGAAGGCATTTTTTACTACATCCCAGCTATCCGTACAAGACAAAATTCAAAATTCGATCGCCCTGGGAACTAGCCCCATTGTCCGAGGTTTGATAGACTTTGACGGGGCAATGAAAACTATCCGCGATTTGGATAAAGTTAGCTTTGCTGACTGGTTCCGCCGTCAAGGTGGCAACCAAAACTCGCTCAAAAGAATGTGGAATCCGATCGCCTACGCACTGGGTTTTATCGACACTGAAAATATTTCTGCCCGGTGTATGTTGACAATATTCCAATTCTTTGCATCAAAAACCGAAGCCTCTGTCATGCGGATGCTAGCTGGTTCTCCCAACGAATATTTGCACAAACCAATTGTGGAATATTTGGAAAAGAAAGGAGCAAAAATTTACACGCGGCGCCGAGTCCGAGAAATTCAGTTTGAAGAAGGCGAAGAAACCAGCGTGACAGGCTTGGTAGTAGCTAACGGCGAAACAGAAGAAAAGATTACCGCAGACGCTTACGTTTTCGCCTGCGACGTGCCAGGAATTCAGAAAATATTGCCCCCAGCTTGGCGGAAATGGTCGGAATTTGACAACATTTATAAGTTAGATGCGGTGCCAGTTGCTACAGTACAATTGCGGTTCGACGGTTGGGTAACGGAACTGGAAGACGAAGCCAAGCGCAAACAGTTAAGCCACGCTGTAGGAATCGATAATTTGCTATATTCAGCAGATGCAGATTTTTCTTGTTTTGCAGATTTGGCACTGACAAGTCCCAAGGATTATTATCAAGAAGGACAAGGTTCGCTGCTGCAGTTGGTGCTGACACCGGGAGATCCGTTTATTAAACAAAGCAATGAGGCGATCGCCCAACACGTACTCAAGCAAGTTCAGGATTTATTTCCGTCAGCGCGGGAATTAAACATGACTTGGTACAGTGTAGTTAAGCTCGCTCAATCTTTGTATCGCGAAGCACCGGGAATGGATGTTTTCCGCCCTGCTCAAAAAACTCCGATCGCCAATTTCTTTCTAGCAGGAAGTTACACTCAGCAAGACTACATTGATAGTATGGAAGGAGCGACACTTTCAGGTCATCAAGCGGCTAAGGCAATTCTCGAAGCTTACACTCATTAGTCATTAGTCTTCTATCGTTTTCTCTCGTTCCCAGACTCTGCCTGGGAATGCCTATCTGGAGGCTCTGCCTCCAGTATTTAGACAGAAAACGCGAGGCAGAGCCTCTAGAAATGCGTTACCAGGCAGAGCCTAGTAACGAGAAATCCACAATCTAAAATCTAAAATCTAAAATCTAAAATCGCATGACTGATTGGTTAGAACACAGCGTCCAAATAGAAGTAGCAATTCCCATCGAATTAGCGTGGCAACTCTGGTCAGACTTAGAGCAAATGCCGCGCTGGATGAAGTGGATCGAATCAGTTCGCATTCTCGAAGACAACCCGGAATTGTCGCGCTGGAAACTCGCAACTGGCGGGTTAGAATTTAGCTGGCTTTCTCGGATTCTCAAAGTAGTGCCGAATCAGATAATTCAGTGGGAATCAGTAGACGGTTTGCCAAATCGGGGTGCGATCAGATTTTACGATCGCAAAAACAGCAGCATTGTCAAACTGACGGTAGCTTATGGAGTTCCCGCCTGGCTGGCAAAATTGATGGACAATTCATTTCTAGCGCGAGTAGTTGAATCGACTCTTATGGCTGACTTGGAAAGGTTTAAAGAGTATGCTCTGGAAGTGAAAGCGACATCTTAAATTATGAGGACTAAAGTCATGACTGCTAACCAGTTTGTAGTCATGACTCCAGTCATTTAGTTTCTAATTGAGGACTTAGGCACCCGAACAAAGAAACCGAGTTTTTGAACCGAGATTGAAAGTTTGAAGCAAATATTTTGGTGAAAAACCCGGTTTCTGGTCGCCCGTGCGTCCAGGACTATAATTCTAACGCGAGAGTCGATCGGTCTTTTGCCTCAGTATTATAGACATATGCTGCTGATTCCTTCTCGCTTCAGTTATGAGTTACTGCCTAAACCCCGCCTGTCAAAACCCGCAAAATGCCGATCGTACCCAATTCTGCCTGAATTGCGGCTCCAAACTGTTGCTGAGAGAGCGTTACCGCGCCATCAAACCCCTCGGCCGCGGCGGTTTCGGCCGCACTTTTTTAGCAATAGACCAAGACAAACCCTCAAAACCGCGCTGTGCAATTAAACAGTTTTTCCCTCTATCCCAAGGTACCAGCAGCAGCGAAAAAGCAGCAGAATTATTCAACAGAGAAGCGGTGCGGCTGGACGAGTTGGGGAAACACCCGCAAATTCCCGAACTGCTGGCACACTTTCAGCAGGAACGCTATCAGTATTTGGTACAGGAATTTATAGAAGGTCAGAATTTACAGGAAGAGTTGGCGCGGACTGGGCCTTTCAGCGAAAGTCAGATTCTCAGTCTGCTGAAGGATTTATTGCCAGTATTGCAGTTCGTGCACGATCGCAGTGTAATTCACCGAGATATTAAACCGCCCAATATTATCCGGCGTCGCATTTCTCAAACTCCGATCATTTATACTTACCCAACATTAACCGGGGAATTAGTTTTAGTTGATTTTGGCGCTGCAAAACTTGTGGAGGGTTTGAGAGAAACCGGTACAGTCATCGGTTCTCCCGAATTCGTCGCGCCCGAACAAATTAGAGGTCAAGCGGTTTATGCCAGTGATTTGTATAGTTTGGGAGTAACTTGCATTTATTTGCTGACTCAAATATCTCCTTTTGATTTGTTCGATCTCAATCAAGATGCTTGGGTTTGGCGAGACTTTTTGAAAGTTCCAATCGATCCGAAATTAAGTCGCATCCTCGACAAAATGATCGAACCAAGTCTCAGTCGCCGCTACAAATCTGTAGCTGAGGTATTGAAAGATGTGCAGCCGCAGCAGTCGGCGGCGCAGGTTCCGACTCCGGCGCCAAGGGCAATTCCCGTGCCGCAGAGGACGCCCGTGGTGCAGAATGCAGTGCCGCCAACGGTTGCAGGCACAATTATACCTGTGCCGCAGATGCAGCGGGTTGTACCCGCACGCGCGCCTACTTGGAGGTGTGTTCATACTCTGGTAGGGCATTCTAATGCTGTCACCTCGGTAGCTTTCAGCCCTGATGGCGCGACTTTAGCTAGCGGCAGTGAGGACAAGACGATTGAGATGTGGAAGTTGGATGCGGGTAAGCGGTGGTACACTCTTACGGGTCATTCTGACTGGGTGACTTGTGTGGCGTTTAGTCCTGATGGCGCGACTTTGGCTAGTGGCGGCCGGGACAAAATGATTCATATTTGGGATTTGAATAAGGGTAAGTGGTGGTACGCTTTGGCTGGTCATTCTGACAGGGTTGCTGCTGTGGCGTTTAGTCGGGATGGCAAGGTTTTGGCTAGCGGCTGTCGGGACAAAACTGTGCAGTTGTGGAATTTGAATAAGGGAAGGCGGATGTCGGCTTTGACTGGTCACGCTGGCGGGGTGGAGGCGGTGGCTTTTAGTGCTGGGGGGGAGTTTCTGGCGAGTGGGAGTCGGGACAAGACTGTGCAGTTGTGGGATTGGCAAAATAATCGATCGATTTGTACTCTGGCCGAGCACGGAGATTGGGTGCGGGCGATCGTTTTTGCTGCGAGCCCCCCCTTGGTAAAGGGGGGAGTAGGAGAAGGATTGATTTTGGCGACGGGGAGTCGGGATGGTACGGCGAAGCTGTGGGGGGTGGATGCCCAGGGGCGAGGGACGCTGTTGCGGAGTATGAGGGACAATTCTGGGGATGTTTTGTGTGTGGCGTTCAGTCCCGATGGTCGGGTTTTGGCGACGGGGAGTCGGGATGGCACGATTTATTTGTGGGATGCGGGTACGGGGGGTTTGCTGGAAATTCTGACCGGCCACGGGGGGGAGGTTTTGTCGGTGGCGTTTAGTGCTGATGGGCGGAGTTTGGCTAGCGGTGCGGGCGATCGCACTGTGAAGATTTGGCGGGGGATTGGGCATTAGGGGCGATGTCAAGAGTGCGGGCTTAAAAAATCTCATATTTATGCTTGACAGGCGATCGTATGTTCTGCTACATTAGGAATTCGTGAGGACGCATAGCTCAGTTGGTTAGAGCACTACGTTGACATCGTAGGGGTCACTGGTTCGAGTCCAGTTGTGTCCATGAATTTCCATCATTTATAAATCAAGGGTTTTAGGTTTGCCGTCCTACCGAGAGTCTGGTCTTTCGCTAGACAATTAACCTATTAGTTAGATAATTCACTTAAAAATCTGACGCACCCTACTGAATCAGAATCAAATGATATTAGAGCATTGGAGACTTTACCATGACTCAAGCAATATCCAAGTTAATGAGTTTTGAGGATTTTCTGGAATGGAAACCCGAAAACGGACGCTATGAATTACATAACTCCGTTATGGTTGAAATGCCAAATTCAACTGGCAAACATTCAGCGATCGCGGGTTTTCATGCGATCGAATTGGGTGTAGAAATCAGGCGATTACAACTTCTTTACTTTATTCCGAAGGAATGTACAATTAAATTTAACGATAACTCTGGCTACGATCCCGATGTGATTGTATTAGATAAACAAGCCGTAGAAGCCAATGAGCCTCGATGGGAAAGAGAATCAGTTATTACTCAGGGAAATTCGGTTAAATTAGTTATTGAAGTTGTCAGCACAAACTGGCGCGATGATTGTGCACATAAAATGATTGATTATGAAGCATTAAGCATTCCTGAATATTGGATTGTAGATTATTTGGGTTTAGCGGGTAGCCGTTATATTGGTTATCCGAAACAGCCTACTTTATCGGTTTATCAGTTAGTAGATGGTGAGTATCAAATTAAGCTGTTTCGGGGAGAGGAAAGGATTGAATCAGCGGTGTTTCCCGAGTTGAATTTGACCGCTAACCAAATTTTTAACGGTGGATAAGCGATCGGGGGACGCATAGCCGAGTTGGTTAGAGCACTACGTTGACATGGTAGGG
Organism: Microcoleus vaginatus BM001213989; assembly: GCA_036700245.1. Taxonomy (GTDB): domain Bacteria; phylum Cyanobacteriota; class Cyanobacteriia; order Cyanobacteriales; family Microcoleaceae; genus Microcoleus. The sequence continues at coordinate 32,550 of JAUBOM010000014.1, read as the reverse complement.
GTCAGCGGTTCGAGTTCAGTTGTGTCCATACCTAAAACCCGTCCACAAAGCGGGTTTTGTTGTTTCTACAACCAAACTTGTAGATTTGGCATTCTCAATTAGGAATGACAGAATATGTCTGGGGCAGAGATTTAGTACAGTCGCCACGTTTTGTCGAGGCTGTTGCTCAGCAGTTGTGTAGTTTGCATGAGTTCGGTGTTCAAGACACGCTAGCTTGATGCTTCTAGGCACCATCCCCATCCGCGAACAAAGGGCAAGCAAGCAGAACAAGAAAGAGAACAACTGTTAGAAGCCGCCTTGCACGATCCCAAGCAGAAGCCACGAAACGGATTAAAGACGAATTTTTAGCCGTGCTCTGCCATGAGTTGCGAGCGCCCGTTTGCTTAAAAACTGAATGGCTGAGGTTTTGGGCCTACTATATATTAGGACTTACGCACCAAAAGCCTAAAACCTCGATCGCCCTGGCGCCCCCCTTTTTTAGGGGGGGGGGAACAGTCAAAGTCCCTTTTTTACGGGGGCTAGGGGGATCTCTGCGTAAGTCCTGTGTATCTTGATTCCCTAACAATAGCTGGCATAATAGGTAAATAGGCAGGACGAACCGCAATGAATGTAGAACGTACAAACTCCTTGAATCATCGAGAAGAGCTTACTGTAAATTTTCCTCAAGAGCTATGTACGGACTGCCAAGCACTCGAAGCACGATTTGCGGTGATAGTAGATCACATGGCTGAGGCCTTCATTTCTATTAATTCAGAGTGGCAGTGCACCTATGTCAACTATAAAGCAGAGCAGCTTTTAAACACGAAGCGGCAACACCTAATCGGCAAAAATATAAGGACAGTATTTTCCGTCGATCTTACCTCTGAGCTATATAAGTATTGTCATCAAGCGATCGCAACGCAAACAGAAATAGAGTTTGAAGAACACTACCCCTCACTCAACAAGTGGTTGAGAATTCGCCTCATCAAGAGTGAAGATGGCTTACTGATTTACTTCCAAGACACCACTCAAACATTTCAAGTCGATCGACAATTGAAAGCCGAAATCGCCAAGTGCCAGCAGGTGGAAGTCACTCTTCAGAAAAAACAGGACTTTTTGAAGGCAATTCTAAACAACGTTCAAGCTGGCATTGTAGCTTGCGATGCCGAGGGCATATTGACGGTATTTAACCAAGCAGCTAAAGAGTTTCATGGAGTACCTCAGCAGCCAGTTCCACCGGAGCAATGGGCCCAGTATTATAACTTGTATTTGCCCGACGGCAAAACACCCATGAATACAGAGGATATTCCCCTGTTTCAGGCATTGCAAGGACACAACGTTCGTGATGTGGAAATGATGATTGTTCCGCAGCAGGGAACTGCGCGAATGCTGTTAGCAACTGGACAGGCAATAATTGCCGCAAACGGCGAAAAACAGGGTGCAGTTGTCGTGATGCACGATATTACACAACGCCAGCACGCAGAAACTGCTCTGCGCGAGGGTGAAGCGCAATTATCCAGCATCTTCCAAACTATTCCTGATGGTATCACCATTCTAGATTCTACCGGACAGATTATAGCCGCAAATAGGGCAGCAGAGAGGATTTTAAGATTGACTCGCAGCGACATTGTGGAGCTAGGCTATAACGATCCCTCCTGGTTCATTACAACCGTGGAGGGTCATCCTTTCCCAGAAGAGGAACTGCCGTTTGCGAGGGTGATGCAAACAGGTGAGCCTGTCTATGGTATTGAACATGGCATTAGCCATGCCGATGGAACTCGCAGAATTCTCTCGATCAATGCTTCCCCTTTGTTTGACGCAGAGGGACGAATTATCAATATCATTGCTGCTTTCAGCGACATTACTGAACGCAAGCAAACCGAAGACGAACGAGTACAGCTTGTTCAAGAACAGGCCGCCCGTGCTGTAGCAGAGAGTTCTCAACAAAAATCAGCATTTTTAGCCCAAGTGAGTGCTGTCCTTTCCTCTTCACTAGAGTATGAACAAACTCTCCAAAGCGTTGCAAAGCTGGCAGTTCCTTATTTTGCAGATTGGTGTAGTGTCGATCTCCTGAATGACGATCGCACAATCGATCGGGTTGCAGTTGCTCATTCAGATCCCGAAAAAGTGAAGTTTGGCTGGGAGTTGGCTCAACGCTTTCCCAGACATCTCGATGATGGGTATGGCATTGCTAAAGTAATACAAACAGGACAGGTTGAAATTGCGATTGAGATTACAGATGAACAGTTAGTCGCCGCTGTCTCAAATGCTGAATACCTGGAAATCTTACGTGGAGTTGGGTTAAAGTCCTGCATCATTGCACCGCTACAGGCACGCGGGCGCGTGTTGGGTAGCATTACCTTTGTGTTTACTGAATCCGATCGCCGCTATCGCCTGGAAGACATTCCCTTGGCTGAAGATTTGGCTCAGCGAGCAGCGATCGCCATTGATAACGCTCGTCTCTATAATGAAACACAACAAGCGAAATTAGCCGCCGAACTCGCTGCTAACCGGACGGCTCGACTGCTGGCGGTGATGACAGCTTTGTCTGAATCGCTAACCTCGGCTCAAGTGGCTCAGGTCATTATTGAACAGGGAATGTCCGCACTGGGGGCAAGTTGTGGTTTGGTTGCGGTATTAAACCAGGATGCAAGCGAACTCGAGATTATTCAAGCGATCGGGTACGAGCACGTAGGAGAATTTCAGCGCAGTTTTTCGATTAATGCACGCTATCCTCTGGCAGAAGCCGTGCGAAGTGGGCAACCTGTTTGGCTAGAAACTATCGAAAACCGAATTGCCCGTTATCCTGATTTAGCTGAAGTTTATGCCAAGGTTGGTTCAAAAGCGTGGATTTCAGTGCCATTACTGATTGAAGGACAAGCCGTGGGTGGGCTATCGCTGAGTTTTTCGACCGTTCCCCGACTTTCCGAGAGCGATCGCGGTTTCGTTTTGGCACTTGCACAGCAGTCGGCGCAGTCGATCGACCGAGCACGGCTCTACGAGTCAGAACGGCAAGCACGGGCACAATCCGAAGCAGCTAACCGAATTAAAGATGAGTTCTTAGCTGTCTTGTCGCACGAATTGCGAACTCCGTTGAATCCGATTCTGGGTTGGACTCGGCTGCTGCGAAGGGGAACCCTGGATTCTGGCAAGACAGCGGTAGCCCTCGAAACAATTGAACGCAACGCCGAGTTGCAAGTTCAACTGATTGAGGACTTGCTGGATATTTCTCGCATTCTGCAAGGCAAGCTGAGTTTGAACTCTACTCCTATTAATTTGAAAACAACTCTTAAAGCTGCGATCGAAACAGTTAGTTTAGCCGCAGAAGCGAAAAACATTCAAATTCAAACTCAGCTAGAACCCTATGTGGGCGATGTGTTAGGAGATGCTACGCGATTGCAACAGGTTGTCTGGAATTTGCTCACCAATGCCCTTAAGTTCACCCCAACTGGAGGTCGAGTTGAAGTTGAGCTAAAAACGATTGATTCCTACGCTCAAATTCAAGTCAGGGATACAGGGAAAGGGATTAAGCCAGAATTTATTCCCTATGTCTTTGACACATTTCGACAAGCCGATAGCAGTATTACGAGAACATTTGGTGGGTTAGGGCTGGGATTAGCGATCGTGCGTCACGTCGTTGAGCTACATGGTGGAACTGTCAAAGCCGAAAGTTTTGGAGAAGGACAGGGAGCAACATTTACTGTCACGCTTCCCTTATTAGCCCGAAGCAATGATGCAAACAGCGAGCAGAAGGACAATCTATCAGTCAATGCTCACACTTCACCCTTGGCTAGATTATGTATCCTGGCCGTCGATGACGAAATAGACAATTTAGAGTTAGTTCAATGTATTTTGGAGGAAGCGGGAGCCACCGTGATCTCTGTATCTTCAGCAACAGATGCGCTACAAAAACTTACTAAATTTAAGCCAGATGTTTTGATTGCTGATATTGGGATGCCAAAATTCGATGGCTATAAGTTGATTTGTCAAATCAGACAACTCTCGACAGAGGAGGGAGGACAGATTCCCGCGATCGCCCTGACAGCCTATGCAGGTGAGACAAATCAACAGCAAGCACTAGCAGCCGGATTTCAAAAGCATCTTTCCAAGCCTGTCGATCCTGAAACGTTAGTAGAGACAATTGAGAAATTGCTTCATTAAATTGATATAATCCATCTGCGTTAATCTGTGTTTATCTGCCCTCATCTGCGGTTAAAAAAAGAGAATTTGTCGGGCCGCAGATGACAAGGGATTCACGCTGATTAACGCAGATGCAGAGAAGAGAGATAGGAATAATTCCGATGCTAACAGATTTAAACGGAAAAACCCACTGATAACTTACCTGCGACAGCCTTGGGCGATCGCCCTTAACACTGCTAGCCGCACTTCAGGATGAGATTTCTCAAGCCCGTTAGCCCGAAAAATCCAGTGTCCGCCGCCCGCGTGCTCGATCGCAATTTTCTGACCGTCAGGCAAAACTATTTGCCACCAATTCAAAACAGTAGCTTTAATAAGGTGGCACTGAATTTCGTTCAGTTGAACCTCCATTAATTTCAGTTGGCGCATGATTGGATTTTGAGCTGATGACTTCATGATTTTTCTGATTAAATGAATTCGACTGTTTCTCGGCTTGGATTTCTGTTTGCCGATTTTTCAACTTAACTGCACCTTCCGAACTTTTCGCCTGAACTTCCCCTTTCAAACTTTTAGCTTTAACTTCTGTTTTACCACCTTTCGGCCCAACTTTCAATCCAAAACCTTTAGACTTAACTTTGCCTTGGGCAGAATTTGAAGCCTGTCCCGTTGCGGGCTTCTTAAACTCCGCGTCTAATTGGTCTAAAATCTCCTCTTGTTCGGGAGTATGTTCCGCTGGCGGCTCTAAGTTTCTGGGATTGTATTCCTCAACCAACCTTGCCAAAAATTCCGAAATTGACAGTCCGGCAGCGGCTGCTTTTTTCGTTAAAAGGGCGTAAGTGTCGGTTTTTATCCGAATTTGTTTGAGCCGGAGGTTGGGATTGTTGTCAACTGTTTCGGCAATAGTTACTGCGGTAATCCTTTCTTTGGGTATGACATCCACCACTTCTTGCCACTTTTCCTGTAAAGGACAGTCGCCGTATTGGTCGGTGATTGCGTGTTTGAACAAAGGGACAACTTGAGCAACGCAGCTCGGCAAAATCTCAAATCCTGCTTTAATTAAGCGCAGGCAAATGCTCGCAGATTTGATGATTTGCGTGCAGTAAAAATACTGCCTGCCTAAAGCTTGTTCGCAGTAACTTTTAAAAGTTTTGAATTTGTCTTTGTACAATCGCAGTTTTCGGATGGCGTCCAGCATGATTCCTTGACGCACGTAGTCTAGGAATCCCCTTTTAATTTCGCCTGTCAGGTAGTCTAAATCGTGAAAGGGAGATTGATTCTGAATTTCTTCTTCAAAGTCTAGCAGCGGACCTGCAAAGTGAAAGTTGGAGGCGACATCGCCTAGGTAGAAGTTGTCAATGGATGTGGGCATGATCTGGAATGGTTCGAGAAATGGCACGATACCACGGAAGTTGTGCGATCGCAAAGTAGATGTTTTGGTCTGGATCTTTGATACAATCTTGAGCTGGGCACTCCTGTGAGGTCGATCGACCTTTTACATAGCACCTCCTTCTCGGCGTTGAGAAAAAAGAGGCTTGAGGTATGCGCCCTTGCCCGGAACATACGCTTGGGTATGCAAGCACAATTGATAGACACGAAAAATCAGGCGGTTCTTCAAACCTGCATTTTGACGAAACGAGGCTCGCGCTCGCCGCCCTTTGTCATGTCACCTTTGTCTCATTATGAGATGTCAATTTATTTTTGTCAAGTATGACATCTCAATATGAGATTTTACGATCCAATGTCATCAAGAAAAGAACGAAGACAGGAGGGCAATTCACCATTGGAAGCCCTAAGAATCCACAAAACCGACTTATCACAAGATGAGTTCGCTTTTAAATGTGGGATTCCCCGCGCCACCTATCACAGATGGATATCTGGAGCAACTGAGCCCAAATTTTCTCTCGAACAGTTGAAAGCAATTTGCCGAGAACTACAAATAGAAAAAATAGATGAACTTCCAGATAGCTTTGGCCCGAAGAAGCAATCAAACCAAACCAACAGTTAAAAAATTACTGCTGATACAATTTTGAGTCAGGCTGTAAGTTCGATCGACCTTTTAAATGGCATCACCTCCTCGGCGTTGAGGGAAAGGAGCTTGAGGTATGCGCCGCCTCAAAAAAACACTTGGGTATGCAAGCACAATTGATAGACACTAAAAATAAGGCGGTTCTTCAAACCTGCATTTTGACTTTGGAGGCTCGCCGGGTTGCCTTTGTTTTGCCTATCTACTAGCAGTTTAGTGCCAGATACCAAATTTGTCAAGCACTATTCTGCTAGCAATTAACTGCTACAATTAATGGAAGCTAAAGATCAAGAAACCATAACCTTGAAAAACCTGAGAGAAAGTGCAAATTTGACCCAACCCGAACTTAGTCGTCGAATGGGGGTAGGAATTCGCATTATTGGCGATTGGGAACGAGGAGAATCAATTCCTCGCTTCGATCGGGCTATTGCTCTGGCGCGCGAGCTAGGGGTACCACTAAAAACACTTGCTAGATGTATGGGACTAGACGTAGCCAAAATTCCCGATGACCTACCAACATGAAGTTTACGTCTTATCCAAGTCTTTGTCAAGACGTTTACATCATGAATATTTCGTCCCATGATAGAAGAAGATTTACAAGAAAAGGAGAAGTCTCCATTGAGACTACTCAGAGAACAAGCTGGACTAACACGCCCTCAAGTCAAAGAAAAAATCGGAATTTCCGAGCGAAGACAAGCTGACTGGGAATTAGGCAAGGCTCTACCTAATGCTGAAAACATACTTGCTATGGCTAACCTGTATCAGGTTTCTCTAAAAACTATGTTTGAGGTTTTAGGATTAGACGTAACCAAAATTCCCGATGACTTACCAAGTCGATCGCCCTCATCGAAGGACAACTAACAAGCACAGCTAAATCATGGTGTTGACATTTGATACAATTTTGAGTCAGGCTGTCAGGTCGATCGACCTTTTACATAGCACCACCTCCTCGGCGTTGAGAAAAAGGGCTTAATTCATGCACCCAAGCCCGGAAAATACTAAGGCTGCAGGCATAATGGGTAGAAACTACAAATAAGGCAGCTCGCTAAACCAAAGCGTTTCCACCGTCCGGCTGAAGGAGCCGCCTTTTTGTTGTCTCTATCTTAAACAACCAGAGTTGTATTTTCTCAATTTGTCAACAACTTTGGTTGTGAATTTGCTATGATATGCCCAGAAAGAAACAAACTCAAGAGTCCAAAGATATACCAGCACTGCAAATCTTGCGGGAGGCTGTTGGTTTATCGCAATCCGCCTTAGCAAAAAAAATTCCCGACAAAAGCCGCACAAAAACTTTAAGTCAGCAAGCCATTAGCAAATGGGAACGAGGACTAGACGAACCCGAACTGACCATTGTTCAAATGAAAGCTCTTTGCAAAGCTCTGGGAAAAACGCTTAACGATTTACCTGACGACTTAGGCCCACCAAATCCTGACTGACAAGTAAAAAGTCAAAAAGCCCGATCGACCTTTCATCGCTCAATCCGTAATTTTCGCTCTCAGAGCTTTAATCTGCCCTCGCTTGGTTTTGCTGTCGAGACGCTTGCGCTGGGAACTACGAGTTGCTTTGCTTGGTTTGCGCCTTTTCGGTATGACGATCGCACTTTTAATCAGTTCTTGCAGCCGTCTCAAAGCCTCCTCCCGGTTTTGTTCCTGGCTGCGGTGTTCCTGGGCTTTGATGACAATCACACCTTCGGAGGTGATGCGCTGGTCGTTGATTTGCAACAAACGCTGCTTGTAGCGATCGGGCAATGAGGAAGCGGGGATATCAAAGCGCAAGTGAATCGCACTCGCCACCTTATTTACATTTTGCCCCCCCGCGCCTTGAGAGCGAATCGCACTAATCTCGATTTCGCGATCGTCTATGAACACAGTGTTAGAAATTTGTAGCATGATTCATCAGTGAGGTTAAAGATGATGGAAAATTAGAGGCGATCGCCAGAACTGTAACATCCGGCCAAAAACCTACTGACAACTCTACAGCCTGTACAAAACAGCCTGGACGCTAGAATAAAATTTGCGTCCTGCTGTAGAGAAATTCTTCTGACGGGGTGAAGGCCCCGCTAAGTGGAAAAGAGCCATTTTAATAGCAATGCAATAAAAACGACGACCAGATCTTAAGATGATATTGTTTAGCAAGCCAGATGAATTTATATGGAACCAGAAGAAATCCTAGAACGACTGGTTCCCTGGCGGGATGCTCAAAAGCGATCGACTTGGAAACCCCTTGTAGAAGAGGGAGACGGGGAAGCTACAGCCTCGAAGTTTTCTGGGATGCCTTGGCTGGCAGAACATGAACCCTATCCCCGCTGCAGCGAATGTCAGGCACTCATGCCGCTATTTTTGCAATTGAACCTCGATCGATTGCCAGAGGAATTATCGGGTAAATTTGGCAGCGGACTGTTGCAAATGTTTTATTGTACCGACTGCGACAGCTATCTGCCTTTTAAAAATAATAAACTGGTTCGCATCGTACAGCCGAGCGATTCCGCCCAATCCGCGCCAACTGTAGATTATCCTTCCTTTCCGGCGAAAGCGATCGTGGGATGGACGCAACTCAACGACTACCCCGATCCCGAGGAGTTTGACGACTTGGGGTTGATTTGGAATTACAATTTTTCTGACGATACGATCAGAATTGAATGTCCATTAGTTGGATTAGTCCTTGAAGATTTACCAATGGATTCGGTCCCCGCAGTCGAAGAAGTATGTATTGCCATGCCAGGTGATAAACTAGCTGGTTATCCCTACTGGGTTCAAAATATAGCATATCCTAATTGTCCCCAATGTCACCGTCGAATGGAGCTTGTGTTTCAGATTGATTCGGAAGATAATTTGCCCTATATGTTTGGCGATGTCGGTTGCGGACATATTACCCAATGCCCGGAACACAAAGATATTCTAACTTTTCGTTGGGATTGTGCGTAATAGCGCTTGCTTGAGCGATCGGCTGATAGTGGCGAGTGCATAATGGAGTGCAGTCTCGGCGCGAAACTGCACATCCCTCCTTTTTCACCAAACTACCTGCGAACATTACTTTTGGGCGTTGCTGAATTGAAGTATGATTCGACTATCACCGCTGACGGAGACAGGTCGAATAGCGTTAAAATCAGGGTATCTAAATAATTACTTGAAGATGGAAGGGAAACGTCCTCGGATTTGAGAAGCGTGATATTAGTAAACGAATTGAATGTTCGATCATTTCTTCTGATTTAGAATAACAAAGAGTTTTTCTCTTCAATCAAGCAGCATGATTCAATAATTTAGTTACAGTTCTTAGCTATCAGGATGAATTCGATGAGTTTTTTTCGATCCCATAACTCTACTTCGTTAGATTTAGCAAGTTTGTAAGCGTTTTATGTAAACCTGTTGTTGGTGATGACTCTTCCTTTATTTCCTTTGTAATGTCTGACGGCTCCTGCTACTTCTTGAACAGCTTTAATACCCACTGGATTTTTGCTTCTTTTCGCTTGAACCACAGTTTTTGATCCATCTTTGTATAAAATTAAATCCGCCCCATAATCTTGACTATCTTGAGTTAAAGTAACATTATATCCACAGTTCCTAAAATGAAAATATAGAAAACTTTCAAACTCTTTTCCCGTCATTTCATCCACTTCCAGAATACCACTGTCTAATAAACGCTTTTTTTCCTCTTCTTCTTTCACTGTATCCAATACCGATGTCGCAATAACACCTAAAACGGCAGCGGCTCTTACTATAAAAGGTTTCATAAAATTACATTGTTTTTAAAGGATTAGTTAGGATTGTACCAGATTTGCTGAGTATAGTTATCTACCAAGAACTCAAGCACATTGCGAGCTTAATTACTGAGAAAATAAAAATAAAATCCTCTTCTTTTAGATGCCCGACTTATTTAATAAGTCGGGCATCTGGGTATTCTGTAGAAAAATTACCAGCAACTGATCTCTAAAATAACTACTTTTTATATCAATAGAGGGTCGCGCCACTGCGGTCAGAAATAGTAAGCATATAGAAGACACGTTATCAAAATACATGACAGACACAAAGCTGAGCATTATCATTACAGGCGCAGATACTGAACTCGGACAAGAAACCGTCCGGCAGTTTGTAGCGCAGGGACACAAAGTAACGGGATTGACGCAGGACAAAAATGGTGCAGCAACCGTGCGTTCCCACGGCGGAATTGCGGTAGAAACTGACCCATCGAATGCTGTTGAACTCAGGGATGCGATTCTGGCCGCCAATGCAGATGTGGTGGTGAACCTGACCCCGCAACGGGCAAATACGCTGCTAAGCGATGGGCAAGATTGGAAAGGATTTTATAAAATTCTTTCGGCAACAACTGGTGCACTGCTGGCAGCGGTAAAAGACACAGATATCAAGTTGCTAATTCACACCAGCTACACTTTTCTCTATGGCAATACGAGGAATGCGACAGAAAGCACACCGCTGAGTATACCTGGTGGTGACCCAATTTTCAAAATGGCGATCGCCACGGAAAACCTGGTCAGAAACAGCCAGATTCCGGCTTGTGTATTGCGGCTGGGATACCTGTACGGCCCTCAATCGGAAGACCTCAAACTCTATATAAAATCGTTCAAACTCGGTCGTCCCTATTTTGCTGGGCCTGACAGCAATCTGGGAAACTGGCTGCACTTTGAGGATGCCGCGATGGCCTTGGTACAGGTAGCCCAACAGCAACCGAAAGATGCAATTTTTAATGTTGTTGATGGTGTGCCGGTGTCTTTTGCTGATTTTATCGATCGATTTGCCTTGACGCTGGGTAGAAAACCTCCTGCGCGCATCCCCATGTGGCTAACACCTGTGGCACTCGTATTAGTTGTCACCCCTCAACAAGTGGATTTGTTAAACCTTTCTACTACCGTTGGGGGCGACTCATTCCGCAAGCAGTTTGGGTGGACTCCACGCTATCCCAGCTACCGAGAGGGTTTGCAGCAAACGGTTGATAGGTGGGGATCGAGTGCTGGTTGAATAGTTTTGATTCCCGGTAATGTTGGCGCTGAACTTGAACAATACTTGGACTTGGGCTTTTTGTGTGTACTTAAATTCAAGTATTATTCAAACAGTCAGGCGATCGCTCTTTAACGACGAATATATTAAAAGCTATCTCGAAAACAAACGTCAAGGGATTTTAGATTAGAGAACTGCAACAAAAGTTTAATCACACCCAAACCTGAGTTTTAGCAAAAATTACTGCGATTCATACAGTGACAATTGTCAAGGCTGTAGCCTAAGATAGGCTTAAATTATCAGTATTATCTCAAGGCAAGGGTGAAAAATGGCAGATGTCAATGGCACGATGATGCAATATTTCCACTGGTACATGGACGATCGAGGAACCCTGTGGGATGAGGTAAAAAACCAAGCGAAAGAATTGGCGGATGCGGGTTTTACGGCACTGTGGCTGCCCCCAGCTTACAAAGGAAGTGGCGGGAAAAGCGACGTTGGATATGGGGTTTACGACTTATTTGATTTGGGAGAATTCGACCAAAAAGGTTCACTACGCACCAAATATGGTACTAAGCAGCAATATTTGGATGCGATCGCAACCCTGCACAAATCTAAGATCCAAATCTATGCCGATGTAGTTATCAACCACAAAATGGGTGCAGATGCAGCAGAGATATTTAAGGCAACTCCTTATCCTCACCACAATCGGCTAAATCCCAAAGGTGGGTTGCAAGAACTCAAAAGCTACACCAATTTTAACTTTCCCGGACGCCAAGGTAAATATTCCCAATTTGAATGGCACTGGTGGCATTTTGACGCAGTAGATTACAACGAGTACAATAAAGACGATCGCGGTACAGTGTATTTAATAGAAGGGAGAATTTTTGATGACTATGTTGCCCTAGAAAATGGCAATTTTGCCTATTTAATGGGGTGCGATATAGATTTCCAGGATCGATGGGTACGAGATGAAATTACACGCTGGGGTAAGTGGTATCTCGACACAACAGGTGCCGACGGTTTCCGTTTAGATGCCATCAAGCACATATCGTCTTGGTTTTTTCCGCAATGGTTGGATGAATTGGAGCGATATGTCGGCAAAGATTTGTTTGTTGTCGGTGAGTATTGGGCACCAAATATCGATATCCTGCACTGGTATGTCGATTCAGTTAAGGACAAAATGTCAGTTTTTGACGTGCCGCTGCATTACAACTTTCATTACGCAAGCAAACAGGGTGGTAACTACGATATGCGGCGCATCTTAGACGGTACAATGATGCAGCAGCGACCGACTCATGCAGTAACGTTTGTCGAAAACCACGACTCTCAACCGCTGCAAGCACTTGAATCAGTTGTAGAACCCTGGTTTAAACCTCTTGCTTATGCGATTATTTTATTGCGGAAAGAAGGTTATCCCTGCGTTTTCTACGGCGATTATTACGGTGCAGAATATGAAGATTGGGCGCGTGATGGCAATCGGTATAAGATTTTTATGCCCTCTCACCGATCGCTAATTGACAAGTTTCTCCATGCTCGCCAACACTTCGCCTACGGCCCTCAATATGACTATTTCGATCATTGGAATACAATTGGCTGGACGAGATTGGGCGATGGGACACATCCACAAGCAATGGCAGTAATTATGAGCGACGGCCCGGAGGGTTTCAAGTGGATGGAAGTTGGTAAACCTCGTGCTAAGTTTGTGGATTTAACAGGGCATATTCAGGAACCTGTTACTACTAACGAGTCGGGTTGGGGCGAGTTTCGCTGTCAAGGCGGTTCTGTATCGGTGTGGGTTCAGGAAAAAGATTAGTTGGCAGTAATCTGATTGTCTATCTGTAAGGTGCGCCGAAACGCACCCTACAAAAATTAATTAGTCGGTAGTACCGGTTTGCAGCGACTCTTCAGCAACTTGCGTCCACTCTGAATGGAAGAATTCGCCGCGCGGTTTGTCGGTGCGTTCGTAGGTGTGAGCCCCAAAATAATCACGCTGAGCTTGCGTGAGGTTTTGCGGCAATCTTTCGCGCCGGTAGCTATCAAAATAGTCCAGCGACGCGCTAAAGGCTGGCACTGCGATCCCCAGGGTGCTAGCAGTAGCCAATACCTCCCGCCAAGCTGATTGGCGATCGAGAATGCTCTGTTTGAACTCCGGTGCTAACAGCAAATTTGGCAGCGCGGGATCGTCCTTGAAAGCTGTTTTAATCTTGTCCAAAAATCCAGCCCGAATGATACAGCCACCCTTCCAAATTCGGGAAATTTCGCTCAAACTCAAGTCATAGTTGTACGACTTCGAGGCCGCGCTCAACAGCGCCATGCCTTGCGCGTAGGAGCAAATCTTCGAGCAGTAAAGCGCATCCCGGACTTTGTTGACAAACTCTTTAGTATCGCCTTCGTACTTGGCGCTAGGCCCCGTCAGTTCTTGGGAAGCTTTGACGCGCTCTGCCTTATAAGAAGACATGATTCTCGCATTCACAGCAGCAATAATTGTCGGAATGCTCACGCCCAATTCCAAAGCACTCATTACAGTCCAGCGGCCCGTGCCTTTCTGACCCGCTGCGTCCATAATTACCTCAACTAAGGGTTGCTTAGTTTCCGGGTCGTTGAACTTGAAAATATTAGCCGTAATTTCAATCAAAAACGAGTTGAGTTCGTCTGTGGTATTCCATTCGGCAAAAACTTCCTGCAACTGCTGGCCGTTCAATCCACCAACGTTTTTTAGCAAATCGTAGGCTTCCGCAATGAGCTGCATATCCCCGTACTCAATGCCGTTGTGAACCATCTTCACGTAGTGGCCTGCACCCCCAGGGCCGATGAATGTGACGCAGGGGCCGTCATCTACTTGAGCCGCAATTTTGGTGAGAATTGGCTCTAGTAGGCCGTAAGCTGTTTGCGTGCCACCGGGCATCAAGCTAGCACCATTCAGCGCGCCTTCTTCGCCACCGCTGATGCCCATGCCGACAAATCCCAGTCCCATCGATTCTAAATCTTTGGTGCGGCGTTCGGTGTCGTCGTAGAGCGAGTTGCCGCCGTCAATAATCATGTCGCCCGGTGACAGCATGGGTTTGAGCTGGTCGATGACTGCATCTACGGGTTTCCCAGCTTGCACCATGACTAAGATTCGGCGCGGGGTTTCTAGGGCATCGACGAATTCTGTCAGAGTCTTGGTGCCTACAATGTTCTTGCCGGGGGCGCGTAGGGCCATGAAGTCGTCGGTTTTGGCTGCTGTGCGGTTGTATACAGCCACGGAGAAGCCTCTGCTTTCGACGTTGAGCGCGAGGTTCTCACCCATCACTGCTAGACCGATTAAACCAAAATTTTGCTTTGTCATGCTAATAACCCGCTGGTTGTTCCCGCTTGAGGATAGGTTTGCGAGAGAGGAAAGCGAGGCGGGGTGTAGCGCTTTCCGGTGGACTAAAAGTATTGGACAATAGACCTAGGAGGTTTAGGTTTATTTTTATATTCTCAGAATTGCTGTTTGGTAAATCAGTAGGGTTTTTTTAAGATTTAAGGGATATTAATGACACGGGCAGGTGATGATAAGGCAGGTATTATGTCGATCGCAGTAACGATAGATACAAACAAGCGGACATTTTGAGGAAAATTTAGGAGACTGTAACTATGGAAGATTTGCAGTATCTCGCGGCCTGGGTGAAGGAGCAACACGCTCGCGAGTATATTTTGACTTGGCTACTGAGTCAACAGGGGCTGTGGTGGTCTGATGGGGACATTTATCAGGCGGTTGTGCAAAAGTCGGGAAAGCTTTTGAAAGCTTATGTTCAAAAAAAACAAGCGGGAGAGTTATTTGAGGGAATTTCTGAGAAGTTGGTGGGAGATGATAATTGGGATGATTTGGTGCTGAGTTTAGGGCGAATTGTTGCTGTTTATCAAGAGGAATTGCTGAAGCTGCAAGAGCGCGATCGCCGCGGGGATGGGCTAAAAAAAAATTTGATTAGCCAACCGTTGACTGGAGATGCTTTGTCGCTTTTGGAAGTGCAGCAAGCTTTGCCAGATCCTCATGCGGATACGCTGACGGGGAGATAGTCAACAGTTGACGGTTGACAGTCAACAGTTGACGGTTGACTGTTGACTGTTGACTAATGACTAATGACTAATGACAAATGACTAATGACTAATGACTAATGACTAATGACTAATGACTAATGACTAAATATAGCTGCTAGCTTGACGGGTGAACATTGAGCAGTAAATCCCGTTTGATGCTATCAATTCGTCGTGAGTTCCTATTTCTGCTATTTTACCGTTTTCCATGACGGCGATACGATCGGCTATTTTTGCTAATCCCAATCTGTGACTGATGACTATGGTTGTTTTCCCGGCGGCTATTTGGCGGAAGATGCTGTAAATTTCGTGTTCTGTCTTGGGGTCTAGGGCGGCGGTTGGTTCGTCAAAAATTAGGACGGAGGCTGTAGAAAGCCGCATTAAGGCGCGGGCGATCGCAATTCTTTGCCACTGTCCCCCCGATAAGTCTATGCCGTCTTCTAATTGTTTCCCCAACGGTGTCTCTAAACCTGCGGCAAGACTATTGACTTTGGCGCTTATTCCTGCTTCGGAAATAGCTTCATTAATTGCGGTGTCATCTGAGAGTGAAAGCAAGTCGCCGAAACCGACGTTTTCGCGGACTGTGGAGGGGAAACGGGCGTAATCTTGCATAACGACGGCGATGCGCGATCGCACGTATGCTAGAGAGTACGATCGCAAATCTTTGCCGTTCCAGGCGATCGTACCACTTGTCGGGTCGTACAGGCGGCCGAGGAGTTTGCCAAGGGTTGTTTTACCCGCGCCATTTTCACCAACAAGCACTAGCATTTCACCCTGATTAATCGTTAAGTTGATATCTTCAACCGTGCTTTTATTGCTACCGGGATAGCAGAAAGATAAATGCTTAATCTCGATGCCAACTTTATCTTTCGTCAAACCAGAATCTTTGCTGCTATCTTCTAAAAGCGGCAGGCGAGACGCCACACCTCCAAGCGGAGACTGCAATTCTGGTTTGAGTTCCAAAAGTTGAAAAATCGGACTAACGCCGAGGGAAATATCGTACAAATTAGTATAATTGCCAATCAATAATTGCAAACTTTGCTCCACCTGGACAATCAAACCCGAATAAAGCGCCACATCCCCCAAAGTATAGCGCCCTCCCAATGCTCCCATTACCACATAAACAAATGGCAACGCTACTCCTATTCTACTAAACACTGACCAGAAAAGTACAACAATTGCTCCTTTTTTTCGGATGCGTTGCATCTCGCTAAAAAACTGCAAAAACTGACCCTGCCAGCGTTTGAGCCAAAGTTCCTGCAATCCAAACAAACGCAATTCTTTAGCGTATTCTTCCCCCGTCAATACTCTAGCGGATAAGTTCATCTCGCGGGTGATTTTAGCTTGCTTTTTTTGTACTCTCCAGATGATTCTGCTATATTTTCTTTTGATGTAAATTGAGGGAGATGATGAAATCAACATCAGGACTGGCACCCACCAAGCTATGGTAGCAGCAAGGCTAATAGATGGAATAAATATAAAAATTCCCGTGATGGTCATGCTGAGGGTAAATGCTAGTTGCTGTATTTTGGATACTCCGGTTTTTGCGAGTTCTACAATATTTAATAGGTCGGGGTTTTCAAACAGGGCAATATCGTCGAAATTGGCGACTTTTTCGAGGACTTTTCCTTCGACAAAGCCTTGAACGCGATCGCGCAAAGATGTCGCTGCAAAAGAGCTCATTGTTTCCAGGGAGTCGCCGACTAACTTGAGACTTAAGACTCCGCCAATACTCCACAGCAATATTGGGTGGGAAAGCATCAAAGCAAAGGGCGGTGCTGTTTGGGTTTGCGATAGCAACCGAGATATTTCATCAATGATTAATTTATCTAAAAATAGGACGGCAGAGGGGGCGCCACCGCGAATAATGTTGAGTAATATTAAATTGCGGAGTTCTATTGGTGCGGCTTTGATTATCAGGCCCAAGCTGCGCCACAAAGCTTGGAATGTGGTAATTTGGATCGGTTGCATAATTGAATCGCAATAATCTAATTTAATTTGTTCATATACACCTGCTGTATTATAACAGTAGTTGTCAAGTAATATAGTTCGCTAACAATTAGGCCGCCAGGGATTTAAATCCCTGCCTCATAGCTAAAGTCCTCTAAAGAGGACTTTTGGTTAATATTTACAATTTGAGTCTGTTAGCTTCGTTTAAATAAAAGTGCGGCTCAATATGTAGAGGATTTACATCAAGCCTGCTAGCCTGTTTCTTCAGTCCACTGAAGTGGACTTGAGTTGTGAGACGGGGGTTTTAACTCCCGGCGGGTGAGTGGGAAAGTGGCAAATATCTCAGATATTCCACCATTCTCAAGAACAGGCAAGATGCCTGTTCCACAAAGAATGAAGTTCTTGTGGGGTGGGCATCCTGCCCGCCCAGAAAAACCATTCTCAAGAACAGGCAAGATGCCTGTTCCACAAAGAATGAATTTCTTGTGGGGTGGACATCCTGCCCGCCCAGAAAAACCTTATTAAAAAGGGTGCAATATCTCAGAAATATCAAACTATCCAAATGTCAAACGCCGCACCGTACCATCATCTGTAAATCGCTGTTCGCCAACGCCAACAACTTCCACAATAACTTCGCGTTCTGATATCAAAAATTGACCCTCGCGCGCGGCAATTTCAACGATGACTTTTTCCCCTTCCAAATACACATTGTAATTAGTCGTAGCCCAGACACCTTTTTCATGTTCAAAACTGTGTCCGTCGTCCTCATAAAGCGTCCATTCACCGCTTCCGGGCCAAATTCGCATTTTTAATGACTCAAGCGGTTCTTCGCTGACAAATTGCCTCACAGGTGCGATCGCAATTATGCCCCCGCCCCGCACGTAAAGCGGCATTCTCTCCAAAGGTGCATAAGCTAAAATGTGCATCGGGCCGTGATAGCATTCACCCGTCCACCAATCGTACCAAGCCCCCTCCGGCAAATACACAGCGCGGTGTTCAACTCCCGGGCGGTAAACAGGTGCAGCCATCAGCGACGGGCCGAGTAATACTTGATCGTAAAGGTGATAAGTTGCCCGATCGCGCGGAAAGTGATACAGTAGCGGTCGCAAAATCGGCGTTCCCGCCGTCGCAGCTTCCCAAAACAACGTGTAAATATAAGGCAACAACTGATAGCGCAAATTGATGTATTCGCGGCAAATCTTCTCAGTGCGATCGCCAAAAACCCAGGGTTCGTGCTGCGCCGTACTCATCGCCGAATGACCGCGCATCAAGGGATACAGCATCCCCACCTGCATCCACCGCGCGAACAATTCAGCCGTTGCATTCCCCGCAAAACCGCCGATGTCGCAACCGACAAACGCCACCCCGGAAAGCCCCATATTGCAAAGCATTGGTAGCGACATTTCTAAGTGTTCCCACTGCGATTGATTGTCGCCCATCCACACCGACGAGTAACACTGAACGCCCGCAAAACCCGATCGCGTCAGCACAAAAGATCGATCGCCCGATCGCAATTTTTGCAACCCCTCAGCACAAGCTTTCGCCATCATCAACCCATACAAATTGTGCGTTTGGGCGTGGGTAGCGCGATCGGATTCCGGGCCTTGCGGTGCATCCAGGGGAAAGCTGATGTGTTCGCCGCCGTCACCAAAAGGCCGTTCTGCGATCGCAGGTTCGTTCATGTCGTTCCAAATCCCCGCAATCCCAATATCTGTCAGAGTTTTGTGCAATTCGCCCCACCACTGGCGCACCTCCGGCCGCAGGAAGTCGGGAAACACCGCTTTGTCCGGCCAAACGTAACCGTGGAATAGCTTTCCCTCTGCGGTGCGAACGAAATAGTCATTCTCCACACCCCGATCGAATATTTCATAATCTGCTTCCGGTTCGTACTTGACACCGGGATCGACAATCGTGACAACCTTAAAGCCCGCTGCTTTCAAGTCTGCGATCAGTTTCGCCGGATCGGGGAAACGCTTCGGGCTCCAGGTAAAAACCCGGTAGCCGCGCATATAGTCGATGTCGAGGTGGATGACATCGCAGGGAATCGCCCGATCGCGAAATTCCTTGGCCAACTCGCGCACAACGTCCTCGGATTCGTAACTCCAGCGGCATTGGTGGTATCCCAGCGCCCATTTTGGCGGAAGCGGCATCCGGCCGGTTAACTGCGTGTAGGTGGCGATAATTTGGGCGGGTTCCGGGCCGTAAATGATGTAGTAGTCGAGTTCCGGGCCTCTGGTTTCCATCCGCAAAACACCGGGTTGTTCGGCGCCGATATCGAATTGACTCCAAAATGTAGTGTTGAAGAAAATGCCGTAAGCGCGATCGGGACTCAGGGCGATGTAAAATGCGATCGCCTGGTACATTTCATCGGTGAGGGAATTGTAGTCGAGGGAGTCTGTTGTCCAGTTTGTCTTGACTTCGGAGAGTTTGTCGAGAAAGCCGGTGCGTTCGCCGAAACCGTAGAAGTGCTCGTCTGCTTCGATGCGCTTCCAGCCCGCGGTTGCACCTGCGCGCCATCCCATACTGCGATCGCAGTCGCTAGCAAAGGGTTTTCCCGATTTGTCAAAGCATTCGATTGCAGCGCGATCTCGCTTGACAGAAATCAATATTTGCGCTGTTTCAATTTCTATTTTTTCGTCGGTTTCTCGCACTTCAAATGGTATAGTTTCCCACTCTTCGTCAGCGAGGGCTATTGAGTGCGATTGGCTGTTAAATTCACCTGTCGGGGACATTCGCACTCGGATTAAATTGGGCGCGAGGATGCTGATGTTTAGGGAAGTTTCGCCGCAATTAAAGTGAATTGTGCGATCGCTCTTACTTATAGATTGTACTGAGCCGATCGTTGACCAAGGCTGTTCAGTAGTTTGGAGTTTTCCGAAGTATTGTGGCATACACTCTGACTCAAAATATTATCGATTTTGCTTTCAGGAGTTAAGGGTTGTCATCTGGCAAAAGGCTGAACTACAACGATCAATCTCATGCAGCAAAACCCCAATATCTCCGATCCGTCCGATCCACCGCCTGATTAACCCGATCGCCTGGGAGTATTGTAAAGGTGAGAGCTAAAGAATCTCAAATAGATGTTACCTAAGTTTATTAAACCTTTAACTTATGGCTCTTACCGAAATTTTACCCCTCCTCAAAGAGTTATCTCACTCCGATCGACAGTTGCTACTAAATTTCGTGGTAGCCTAATTATTGAATGAATCAGGTTTAATCCCATTGGATGTTCACAACAAAGTAGCTAGTCAAGGTTTATATGATACTTTTGAAGCTGCTGCTGGTTTAGCGAAAGCACTAGCAGAGAAAAAAGCGAAGACAAATGGTTAATATCGTGCTTTGGTGGTCGAGATGGTTGCTTTTTCATCGATCGCCTACTACCTTTATTTTGGGGACACTAAAACTTGATAGAAAACCTGCCTTTGTCTGTGGGAGTTGTTTTCCTCCTCACAGTTCGGGGCGTCTCAGGAACAGCGGTGAATTTGCTGATTGTTGCGTACATCACAAATTAGCCCAAGTACAGTCTCGGTATTTTTAAAGAGGAGGGTAGCCATGAAACGTAAAAAACCAGACCAACTCAGCCGCCGCCATTTTCTACTCGGTTCGGCAATTGCAGGTAGCGGTATTGTTGTCGCCAACCTGCGATCGAAATCTGGGTTAGCACAATCTTCTGCACCGGCAATTATCACCTCGGATCGGATGCGCCCCAGCATTCCATACGGTGTTGCTAGCGGTGATATTACCGGCAACAGTGCGGTGATTTGGAGTCGGTGCGATCGCTCCTCCCGGATGATAGTCGAATATGACACCGCCGACTCCTTCGGCAACGTGCAGCGCATCATCGGCCCTGCAGCGTTGGAAACTAGCGATTACACTGCGCGTATTAACCTGATTGACCTACCAGCCGACCGGCAAATATTCTACCGAGTCAGCTTCCAGAATTTAGCCGATCCAAACATCTACAGCGTCCCCGTAACGGGGAGTTTCCGCACACCTCCAAACAGCAAGCGCGACATCTTTTTTGCCTGGTCGGGAGACACCGCCGGACAGGGTTGGGGTATCAATTCTGAATGGGGCGGCATGAAAATCTATGAAACTATCAGGCAGCTTAAGCCAGACTTCTTCATCCATTCTGGCGATTACATCTATGCAGATAATCCGATCGCATCTGAGGTAAAACTTGACGACGGTAGCATCTGGAAAAACATCACAACAGAAGAAAAGTCAAAAGTAGCTGAAACCTTAACAGAGTTTCGCGGAAATTACATCTACAACCTGCTAGACAATAACATCCGGCGCTTCAACGCCGAAGTGCCTCAGCTAGTTCAGTGGGATGACCACGAAACTACAAACAACTGGTATCCCGGCGAGATGCTAATGAGCGATGACCGCTACAAAGTCAAAAGCAGTTCTTTACTGGCAGCGCGAGGCAAGCAAGCATTTATGGAGTATACGCCGATGCGCTTCGATGCCAACGACCCAGAACGGATTTACCGTTCCTTCAATTACGGTTCTTCCCTGGAAATTTTTATGCTGGATATGCGCAGCTACCGAGGAATAAACACTACCAACCGTCAGACAGCAGCAAGTGAAGAAACAGCGTTTTTGGGTAATGCCCAAGTTAGCTGGTTAAAGAACAAATTGCAGAATTCAAAGGCAAGGTGGAAAGTAATTGCTAGCGATATGCCAGTCGGATTGGTGATTGAAGATGGCAAAAACAGCGGCAAATTTGAGAACCTCGCCAATGGAGATGGCCCTGCTTTAGGACGCGAACTCGAACTTGCCCAATTGTTGCGCTTTATCCAGCAAAACAATATCCAAAATATCGTTTGGCTGACCGCTGACGTGCATTATGCTGCCGCGCACTACTACGATCCCGGTCAAGCTCAATTCACTGATTTTAAACCGTTTTGGGAGTTTGTTGCCGGGCCGCTTCACGCTGGAACTTACGGACCAAATAAGCTTGACAATACTTTTGGTCCCCTTGTTAAGTTCCAAAGTTTGTCGCCGCCAGAAGTAGAAAATCTACCTCCTACAAAAGGTTTTCAGTTCTTTGGTACGGTTAAAATTAATGGCGATAGTCAGGTGATGACTGTGGCGCTGCACAACCTTGAAGGCAAAATTCTCTACAGCGTGGACTTGCCGCCGGAGGTTTAAAACAGCTTCAAGGGCGCTGGAAAAGTCGATCGGCAAAATTACAAAATGTACGACTAATATTAAGTTCTATCATCTGCGAGCAATCGGGGAGTAGTAACGCGCTCAAAGCGATATCTACTTACCGATAGAAAATAATATTCTCAATGCTAGTCAAACGACCCTGTTGAGTGGCGATTGAATCTAAGCCAAGCGCAAAGACTCTGCACCTTAGCTGCAACAGGATTGTTATGCTGCGCCGTCACTTTCCGAAGTAATTGGTAGACCGATTTGAGTGAACCAGGTTAACTTGTCGAAGTATCCACGCTGAAATTGAATTTTACTATCTACAACGTGGAAGAACTCGCACCCACGCAGAGTAAAACTCTTGCCAGTCGGAGTAAAACCAGCAAATTCCCCGAGAAATGTACCCGTGTAACTCCACTCCAAAATCGCCCACTCGCCGTCTTCAAACAGATTCTCAATATGGGTGCAGTTGTCTGGAAACGCCTGAAACAATGAGATAAAACTCTCAAGCATAACGGAGCGCCCATGAACGGGATCGCCAAATGCTACCTGGATGTTCGTCGCATCTTCGTGGTAGAGGGCGGCGAGGATATATAGATCTCGTGCATTGTATGCTGCTACCCACTCTGTCAGAACCTGTTTGGGTGTTTTCATGAGAAATTGATGTTCAACAACGATGCTGCATTCACTAGATAAAAACTTACGCATCAATACCTTCATCACCGTAGTTTTTTACCGCGATTAAAAATCTTTATGCAGTATTTTCGGAAAAAAAAACTCGGTTATGAAGGTACCCATGCGTCCGGGACTGTAGATATTACTTGTACAAAATAGCCTCTTTCAAAGTCGCGATCTTACCTAGCGCTTCATCGAGATCCTCTTGGGAGGCGCCGTGGGCAATTATGGCATCGGTCAAGTGCTTCACAATCGCATCAAAGTGTTCAGGCTGTAAATTCAAACCTGTGTGTGCTTTCTCCATTGAACGGCCTGAGTATTGCTTGGGGCCGCCGAGGGCATAAGAGATAAAAGCAGTTTGATGGCGGCGCTGCTTTTCCATATCTGTATGCTCGAAGAAGTGGCTCACTATCTCGTCCGCCAAAACATCGCGGTAAAAATCATCCACCATCTCTTTAATGGCTGACTCTCCGCCCATTTTCTCGTACAATGTTGTTGCCATATCGTTTCAGCAAGTTGTTTTTTTTTACTTACTCTTTAATTATAGCTGTCAGCTTTGCTTTTCTCCACCCTGTGGAATATTAATTTTATCTGAATAATTACTTAGTAAATGATGCGACTGCTGGTATTTTTTTATAGCCCTCTCTGTGTAAACTTTATTAACGTTTTGTCGCCCGTTAGATATTGCCGATCGCCCTCCCAGCAGTTTGACCTAATGCACGGCTTGCTTTTTTTAGCAAGATGTTTCCTACACAGCGCCAACACCCATCGGTTTTCCAGCTAGCAAACTCAAGAAATCGGTGATAAAACAGAGGCCGGATGCGATCGCAATTTACGCGATCGCCCCTGCAATTCCACAAGTTAAAATAAGGCGTTGCTGAATCAAGGTATGAATGCCCCAGGAATGGGAATATCGTGAAATTTCAAGTAATGTATTAATAACTTAATAGAATGCTTGAGCATTTTCTCACACTTAGAATAACAAAGAGTCTTCCGATGTAGTCTGGCTAAATAATGTCTTAGTCTTGTATTTTTTCCTTCTACTCGTGTCATATAAGTCTTACTGATAATCTGATCCTCATCAGAAATAAACATGGGATATACAGACCATCCATCAGTTACATAAAAGTAGCATTTCCATGCACTTACTTGGTTCCATAATGGTTCAAATGTCTTAGCACGCACGATCCCCTAATACCCATCCTAAAATTCCTGG
Source organism: Microcoleus vaginatus BM001213989 (assembly GCA_036700245.1). Taxonomy (GTDB): domain Bacteria; phylum Cyanobacteriota; class Cyanobacteriia; order Cyanobacteriales; family Microcoleaceae; genus Microcoleus. Next base: position 8,399 of record JAUBOM010000014.1, on the reverse strand, counting down.
TTGAAAGTGGTCAACCGCTGTCCACAACCAGATTTTGTCTGTTTTTTTTTACATAAGTTTGTAATTCATCGAGCTCACCAACTTCTGGAATGACTTCAGGGTCATAAACCTCTGGTAACAGTTTTCCGACTTGTTTTACCCAATTTATTACCGTGGTATGATGAACTCCCTTAACTCGTTCTATCGCCCGTAAACCCATACCATTGACGTACATTTTTAGGCAATCACGTTTGATGCTCTCGCTATAACCTCGATCGGGTTCATACTGATTAATGAATTGACGACCACATTGGACACAAATGTGATTCTGTTTTCCTTTCTTCTTGCCGTTTTTACGGATATGCGTTGATTTACATTCTGGGCATTGCATAAATTATTCCTCCTATTCATACTCTAACTCAGCAACGCCGCATTTCGGACAGCAATATCTTTTAGGTTTGTCGAGTGGCTGAATGAAAATTGGGACGTATTCTCCGCTTATAAAGTTAGTCCGAGGCTCTATTTGGGCTTGAAATTTGTTTAAGTACCGTTAGGTACATTGTCGATGCTCTAGCTCTAGATAGCGCTGAAGGGAAATAAAGCAAATCTCTATGCTCTGATTAGGCAAGCAGAAAGGGTTAGCTTCATTGGTAAATCCATAGAAGTTATTGGCGATCGCAAAGCATAAATAATTATTAAGCTATGGCTGTATAACAAATCATGGGAGTGGACAAAAAGCTATGATTTGAATTAAGCTAGATATCTACTGCTGCTCAATTAAGCCGTGAGACCAAGATCGCATCAATTCTGTTCAACCCTAGCATTTATAGGGACCTCTACTAGAAACTAGAAGTAACCAGTGTTCAATGCTTCAAAGTAGCATCGCTCAAAGTTTAACAAATATCCTGTTAAGAAATTAATTTTATGCTGAAGTCTCTCAGATTCTGGAATCCCAAAAATCAGCCGGATTTCCACAACTATCTCAGCATTACAGCAAAACAATTTCTCACTCTTTTTCTACCCTTGACGGCAGTAGTCGGCACAGGATTTATCACCTTTTATCAAATTCAGACTAATCTGGTTCAGAGCGAAATTGCCAGCTCAGAACGTCGTGAAGTAGAGGTGAAAACAGCATTATTTGCCAACCGTTTTAGCTCAATTCGGGCTGACTTGATGATATTGGCGCAACAGCATGAACTGCGGGTAATTCTCGATCTGGCAAGTAACCAAGACATTCTGAGGGAGTTTCGCTCGGCCCTGGCAGAAGAGTACCTGGTTGTGTCTCAACAAAAACAGCAATACGATCAGATTCGGTTTTTGGATCTGGCTGGACAGGAAGTAGTGAGGGTCAATTTTAATAGAGGACAACCTAGTATCGTAGCCGATAAAAAATTGCAAAATCAGTCTAAGCGCTACTGGTTCAAAGATACTTTTGGGTTGCAAGCAGGTGAGGTGTTCATCTCACCTCTGGACTTAAATATCGACTTCGGCAAGATAGAGCAACCTCTGAAACCCATGATTCGCTTTGGAACCCCTGTATTTGATGCTCAAGGGCGTAAGCGAGGAATAGTTGTACTCAATTATCTGGCTGAAGCGTTTCTCCAAGACTTATCCCAAAAGAACTCGCTATCTTCTGGAACCGTACTGCTGCTAAATTCTGAAGGATATTGGCTGAAAGGTAAAAAGCCGGAAGAGGAGTGGGGCTTTATGTATGACGATCGCCGCGATCGCACGCTTGCTAAGTCTTTTCCTGCAACATGGCAGCAGATCCGCGATCGACAAACTGGGCAATTTCATACCAATGAGGGGCTATACACCTTCGCGACTATTTATCCATTGCTAGACATTTTAGGAGCGTACTCAAGTATGGGTTCGGCTCATGCTTTCGGTTCTAGTCCTGCTCAAGTAAATGCCAAATCCTACTCCTGGAAACTGGTTGCTCACGTTCCAACAGAGGTTCTAACTAAGCGATCGCAAGCAATCGGCAATCAACTGCTACTCCTTTTTGTTGGACTCACAGGATTAATTGCGATCGGTTCCTGGCTTCTCGTACAAACCAGACTCAAACGTCAGCAAAGCGAACAAGCAACAAAGGGGCTAGAGCAAACCCTACAGGATGTGCATCGTAATCAAGCTCAATTAGTACAGACTGAAAAAATGGCGAGCCTCGGTCAACTGGTAGCCGGAGTTGCCCACGAAATTAACAACCCTGTCAACTTCATTTACGGCAATCTTACTCACACCGATGAATATACTCAGAACCTACTAAGCTTGATTGGACTTTATCAAAAACATTATCCCAATCCAGTTTCTGAAATTGAAGCCGAAGCCGATGCTGTTGACTTGGTATTTTTGCAACAAGACTTACCAAAATTACTGGCATCCATGAAAATGGGAGCCGATCGCATTCGCCAAATTGTGCTGTCGCTTCGCAACTTTTCCCGCATGGATGAAGTTGATATTAAAGCAGTAAACCTCCATGAAGGGATCGACAGCACTCTGATGATTTTGCAGCACCGCCTCAAAGCTCGCTCGGAAAGACCGGAAATTCAGGTGATTAAAAATTACGCTTCTCTACCGCTGGTGGAGTGCTATGCAGGCCCGCTCAATCAAGTGTTTATGAATATTCTCTCCAATGCTATTGATGCCTTGGAAGAGAATAATGCGCGGCGGAAGTACCAGGAAATTAAAGAAAATCCCAGTCAAATTACCATCCGAACCTCTGCAATCGAGGCCGAGTGGGTGGAGATTGCGATCGTCGATAACGGTTCGGGTATATCGAAAGAGATTAAGCAGCGCATTTTCGATCCTTTCTTCACAACTAAACCGATTGGCAAAGGAACGGGAATGGGGATGTCGATTAGCTATCAAATTGTTACTGAAAAACATGGGGGAAAGCTGGATTGTTTCTCTATTCTGGGTGAGGGAACAGAGTTTGTGATCAAGATTCCTGTTCGACAGAAATTTGGTCACGCTAGCTAATACTAAAAATAGTTTTTAATTTGGATTTGTGAGTTTTGAGGTTGAAATTAAAAAGTTAACAAGTTTTTAGTTCATTAATAAATCAAAAACCTCTGGGTGCCGACGGATCACATCCCCTCTTAGGGTGCGCCTCCCCCTTACTTATAGCGGGTTAAAGGATTTGTTGGTCTGAGTTTTGCCATCGGTCGAGCGCACTAACGGTCGATCGCCTGTATAGTAATATTTGGCAGTTGCGGTTGCGACACTTCCGGGCGATCGCCCGCAGCTAAGAAAAACCTTTGACTTAAGTACGCGGACTGAAATCAAAATTATTATGTCCTCCGCGAGGAACGAAGCAATCCCAAGTCTGAGCGATTGCTGCATTTCTATCTGCTGTTACCTTAAACTTTGATGATTTTTGAGTGCCTTGAAATACTATAGCCAACATCCTAACGCTTTCTCGATCGACTACCTCAACGACTTGCGAGGAGCAATTCTAGCCTCCCCTTATCTAGCAATCAACAACCTCAATCGCGATTTCATTGGCACAAAAGGGTTTTCCGTGGTGTTTCAACGTGCGGGAATCGCCGAAGTAGAACGGCGGTTCCCTTTGTTCAAACCCTATCTAGACCAAGCCTTACAGCCTGAATGCAATGCTTTTTACCTCAACCCTTTGTTGCTGGGTGAAGGTTCCCGCGTCGATCCGCATATCGATCGATCTTTGCGATCGTACTGCAAAACAGTTGAACCTCCCGCATCCGTCAGCGTTTTGTACGTGCAAGTACCGCCGAACTTGCAAGGGGGAGAATTGATACTGCGGCGCAACAAACAGCAAGTCGGGCAGATTAAGCCGCAAGCCAACTCGCTGATCTATTTTCAAGGAGATTTGACTCACTCTGTCAACGCTGTTAAAAGTACCGGAACTCGTTTGAGTTTGGTTTGCGAACAGTACAGTTTGAGCGAAACAGAACTGCAAGATATTCCAGGATTCACAGTGGAGTCTAGGGCCGTGAAAGCAAAAATTAAGTAAGGTTTATTCGATCCTGGGTTGGGTCGCTTTCACTTGGGTTTACGGTAAACTTAAGGCTCAATCTAAATCGGGACTTTTGAGCATTTCCATCAACTTCCGCTTCCGACTGTGTAATTGCATCAGTTGAGAACGATAAGCAGACCACTGAAGATTTTGCCCAGTGTGTAAATAGGCAGCGCGGGCTTTTTCCAACCACTTAATCGCAAGATCGTACTCGTTTGATTTCCCTTGATCCATAATCGATGCAGCACGCCGACAAGCATTGGCGATTACCCAATCGGGGCTGTGGCTGATAGCAGCCCCCATTACTCGGTGAATCAGTGCTGAGTCGTAATAACTCAAGCCATCAGCAAGGGCGATCGCATCTTCAATCATTCCCTCATCCAGAAAAATATCAACCTTCGCCTCAGTAAAATTCCAACTTTCATTACTTTTCAGAGTTGCTAACAAATCTGGTTTCAAAGTTGACCAACTATCTCTGGCTAACTCCTTCACTAAACTATAATCGCTAAAAGACGGTTGGATTTTAAATATCTGGATTCTAGCATTTAACGCAAGTTCGTCTTCGCCCAACTCAACAGCCAACTCACTCATCGATGTTGCCAGTTGGTAATGGCAATGACCTGACAAACTTAACCCAGCTTGACAAATTTTCAGAGCTTGTTCTAAGGCTCCCTGTTGCTTTAAAGTTTGAACCAGAGCAAAAGCCTCTTCCGCTGATTGCATCTCAGTAGCAGCAGCTTCCACTGCTTCTTCTACTCTCCCCAAACGAGTTAACATCGTCAAGTATTGTTGAGTACAACCTTCTGCTTGGGCTAAGTATAAGTATTCTCGATCGCGTTCCTGGCGATCGAGGATTTGCAAGCGAATCAATGCTAAGTCGCGAGCACAGTCTGGTGCGTCACCAGCCCAAACTCCTGACCCAGTAATGTTTCCTTCAAGTACCTGTTGGAGTAGGGGGTCATCCCAACCTTGGCGTAAAGCTTCCAAGCTCATACTGAAATCACAATCCCATTCATCTTGCCAAGCTTCTAACATCACCTGGAGATCGATCTCTTCTTCAGCAGTTAGTTGAGCCGTCAAAATGGCTTCTGTCCAAGCTTCATCCAAAGCGTTAGCTATCTCAGAATTGTCAGCGCCAAACTCTTCTACATCATTCCAATCTTCAACGCAGGCTGTGGTGATGGCTTCTAAAATTACTAAGGCGTTGTTGCCATCCCCCTGTTCGCTGAATTCCTGGGCTCGCTGAATTACATCTAAAAGTTCTTCTGTAATCGGGTCTTCCTCCCATCCATCCTCCAAATACCTCACAGCCTCTCGCAAAATTCGTCGTACTTGGTGTCGAAAAGGAGCAGGATCGATGGAGGTGTGGCGCGGTGCTTTGGTTGGTTGGTTTGAAGGTGCAGGAATAGCACTTAAGTTAATGTATCGTTCGATATCATCAATGAGTGATGGTTCTTTTTTTACTAAATGCTGTATTAATTGCTGGGTTTGTACATCGTTGAGGCGATCGAGCAATTGTTCCAGTGTCGGGCCCTGCTCAATTATTTCTGGTTGCCGCAGACACAATAACAACGTCGCCACAATGTGTTTACACCACCCACCGTTCTCGTAAGGACAAGTGCAGAATAATGTAGATCCTAATCCAGCATCATCAAAGGGCAGGGTAACACGGTAGGGTTCTACTTCGGAACCCTCCACTACTGCTTGCACCATATTGCCACGCCGAACTGCCCTAGTAACATTGCCAGCTAAATAGTAAGCTTCACCCCGCTTGAGGGATTGGGCAGAGGTGTTATGCTCGATCGTTGTTTCACTGAGTTTGGGAATAACCATGAGACTATGCCTCAGCAATTAAAGGATTAGACTCGATTTTACCTGAGAAATACACTTTGTCTACAATTTAATTGCGTCCCGATTAGAGGTTTCCATAAATTTCAAAAATCTGTAAAGCAAGCACTGAGAAGGTTCCTTACAAAGGAAAACGAGTAGCACTCGACACAAAAAAAAATATTGGCAATAGTTTATTATTAATTTATAATTAGTGCTTAGCTAAGAATCATCAAAAGTCCAGTATGCTTAATCCTTTGGAGTTACCCTCAATTCCTTTATCTGAACGCAAGCAGTTACCTGAATGTGCAGCTATATATTTTGCGATAGATGCAAATAATAGAGTTCTTTATATAGGGAAAGCTAAGAATTTGGTGGCAAGATGGAGAAATCATCACCGCATCCATAAGTTAGAAGAAATTGACCAAGAGTTTCCTGTTAGACTGGCTTGGCAAGCATGGAATGAAGAAAACTTGGGTGAAGCAGAAAAAGGCTTAATTAAAAGATTCCAGCCTTTGCTGAACAATACAGAAGTTGAAAGACCTGCTGTCATCCCATCAGAAATTGTGTTAAGAGATTTTCTAAAAAACTTTTCAAGACGGCTAATTATTTTCGGTATGGAACCTAAAGATCCTGACACGCTCCTCAAAGTCCATCTCAAATATGATTGGCAAAATTTGTCTTCTCAGGGAACAGCAGCTAAGATCAAAGACTACATCAAACAAAACCAAAATACAAATACAAGCCTAAAATTTAAGCGTCATAGATATAGTAAATTCAATTTATTCGCTGGAGAAACTTTTCGTCCAGGTAGTAGAGCGCAGCGAACAATGGCCCGGCAACATCGGTCATACAACAACCACTGGGAATTTGCGTGTAATGGTGTTGTCATTCATATCACCCCTACAGATTTTTATCGTAACTATAAAGAAAAAACTCAAGTGACCCAACTAGCGGGAGTAAATTTTCGTGCAATCACAGAAGAGGTGTTTGCGGAGGCCCAAAAAAATAGTAATTATGAATTCTCTGGATTATGTTGTTTCAGAAGCGATCCAGTTCCCCTGCTTTGGGTTAACTTGTAAAGCCACCCAACGATGCAAAGCATTTTCGATCGCCGCAGGATGTCGGAGTCAATGAAGCGGCTGGTTTGGTAAAATGCCAGAGGCGATCGACTTACCAATAAAAACCGCCAGATTAATTTAAACTGATTAAAAATTAGGCTGCGAAAATCCGATGATCCGCAAGAAGAACCGCAAAAAGTTACCTTTATTAGCAGCATTCTTAGTCTCGCCCTTTATTTCTTGGTTCCTGAGTGCGATCGGGCTATTTCTCAGTCTCTGGGTCATCGTACCAGCACCCACGCTGTTCCTGTACCCTTTGGCGGTGGGAGCACCCGAAATCAGTCCTTGGTTGGTCGGTATCAATACGATCGCCCTTCTGCTGAATTTGCTCAGACAGCATCAAGGCAAAGTCTACATTATTTTACTGATTTGTAACCTGTTGGCCCTAATCCTGGGCCTGCTTCCCCTGATTCAGTTCCCAGCAGCCAATGCAGCCATAGCTACCCAAGTGCAAGCTGTTCTAGGGGAAAACTATTTAGCAGCCGTTCCTGTCGCCCATCGCGCCCAGCTACGCCCTCAACCGTTTATCCTCGCAGATGCCTTCCGAGGAATTCCCATCAGAGACGTTAGGATCGATCGGGCTATTGTATTTGCCAGCCCTGACGGAGTTTCACTGCAACTAAACCTTTATCGGCCGATGCAAATTGGCAAATATCCGGCAATTATCACACTCTACGGCGGAGCGTGGCAGAGAGGCAATGCCGATTCCAATGAAGAATTCAGCCGCTATATGGCCGCCCAAGGCTATTGTGTCGTTGCAATTGATTACCGCCACGCTCCCAAATATCGCTTTCCTGCTCAGCTTGAAGACGTACAAGCCGCTCTTTCCTATATCAAAACTCATGCTGGTGATTGGGAAATCGATCTCGATCGAATTGCTCTGATGGGAAGGTCTGCAGGTGCCCATTTAGCAATGCTAACTGCTTATGATTCTAGTGTGCTTCCAGTTCGAGCAGTGGTCAACTATTACGGGCCAAATGACCTGATTCGGGGATACAAGGAGCCACCTTTTCCTGATGTCATAAATGTGCGAGCCGTCTTGCGTGCCTTTTTGGGAGGAACGCCAGACGAACTCAACGAGCTTTACCGTCGGGCTTCTCCCATAAATTATATTAAACCGAATCTTCCCCCTTCTCTACTGGTCTATCCAGGTCGCGACCATATCGTTCAGGTTAAGTTTGGTCGATCGCTCTACCAACGATTGCGAGCCACGGGCGATCGGGCTATTTTGCTCGAAATTCCTTGGGCTGAACACGCCTTTGATGTAGTTTTTAATGGCCCGAGCAATCAACTGGCTTTGTACTACACAGAACGCTTTTTGGCTCATGCTCTGAAGTCTTCGGATTACCAACGAGTTAACTAAAAATTATCAACTTACTCATTTATGCTCAATAAACTGCAGCTATAACAGTTCTCAAGCGTCGTGAGGTATGGGGGCGAGTCCTATGCCCTATGCCCTATGCCCTATGCCCTATGCC
>JAUBOM010000149.1:0-17374 GCA_036700245.1 Microcoleus vaginatus BM001213989 | reverse complement strand
TCACGAGTGAGTGTCAGTAACATGATACCTCATCTTTCTGATAAAGGCTATATATCGGCAGTCTGTCTTAAATTTGATCGGATGCTCGGTCAATACAACCCGTCTAGTTGGCGAATCCTATAATGAGGAGAATGGATTGCCACTACATGAAGCAGCAAATGATGAAGTCTTAATCTTTGACGTCTACTTAAACAAGCTTTTACTATGCTATTTATTTTGTGATTATGCTCAGGCAGTCGAGAACTCAACCATAGCAGAACGTTATTTAAACCGCGTCACAGGGTCACCTTTTTTTCCTTTGTACTACTTCTATAACTCTCTTTCAATACTTGCAACCTATCCTGAAAGCAGCGCTCAAGTGCAGGCAAAAATACTCAAAAGAGTTGCTCTGAGCCAAGAAAAAATGAAGCAATGGTCACATTATGCGTCCATGAATCATTTGCATAAATATCATCTAGTTGAGGCAGAGAAAGCACGAGTTTTGGGGCAGTTACTTGAGGCAGAAGAGTTCTACGAACAAGCGATTCAAGGGGCCAGAGACAACGAGTATCTTCAAGAAGAAGCATTAGCCTATGAATTAGCTGCCAAATTTTACCTATTTCGTGGTAGAGAAAAGTTTGCCCAAACCTACATGAAAGAAGCTCACTACTGCTATGAACACTGGGGAGCAGTAGCAAAAGTCAAAGACTTGCAAACTCGTTATCCACAGTTCTTTCCTCAGTCATCGAGTTTAGCTGACACACCAATTCGCACCACTGCTAGCACCACCTCGAACACCTCACATATCGCTTTTGATTTGGCGACGGTGATGAAAGCATCTCAAGCGATTTCGAGTGAAATTGAACTAGATAAGTTGCTCTGTTCCTTAATGCAGATCTTAATCGAAAATGCTGGCGCACAAACAGGATTTCTGATTTTAGAAAATTCAGGACAATGGGTGATTGAAGCTGCCTGTGAACTCAATGATAGTGCGAATGTCTGTGCTACACAAGTACTGCAATCAATTTCAGTGGTAAATTGCTTACCCGAATCCATTATTCAGTATGTGATCCGAACTCAGGAATCTGTTCTTTTAAATGATGCGACTCGTGAAGGTAATTTTATCAATGAGCCATACATTCAGCACAACCAAACGCAATCACTGCTCTGCTTACCGCTGCTAAATCAAAGTAAGCTGGTTGGCGTATTGTATCTAGAAAACAAATTAGTGGCTGGAGCATTTACACCAGAGCAATCGCAGATTTTACACCTGTTATCATCCCAGGCAGCGATCGCCATTGAAAATGCCAGACTCTACTCAAAGCTACGTAACAGCGAAAGTAAGATGACTCAATTTCTAGAAGCGGTTCCGGTAGGCATTGGAGTATTGGATGCAGAGGGCCGCGTTTACTACGTCAATCAACAGGGAATTCAGCTAATGGGCAAAGGTGTTGTTCCTGCTGCGACACCGGATAAAATCCCAGAGGTTTATCAAGTCTATCTGGCGGGAACAGATCAAAACTATCCAACTGAGAAACTACCAATCGTTCGGGCATTGAGCGGCGAACGCACCACGGTTGACGATGTGGAAATTCACCAAAATGACAAAATCATTCCAGTTGAGGTGTGGGGAACTCCAATATTTGATGAACAGGGCAACGTAGCTTATGCGATCGCAGCTTTTCAAGACATTACAGAGCGTAAACAAGCAGAACACCTCTTAGCCAATTACAACCGTACCCTAGAACAACAGGTAGTAGAACGAACGACAGCTTTACAGAAAAACGAAGCAGAACTACGCCATCGCGAACAGGAATTACGACTGATCACCGACGCTCTACCGGCTTTGGTTAGCTATGTGGATGCCAATCAACGCTATCAATTTATCAATCACACCTATGAGGTTTGGTTTAACCGTAGTCGAGATGAGATTCTGGGCAAGTATGTTCATGAACTGCTGGGTCAGACCGTGTATCAAATTGTTGAGCCGTATATCTATCAAGCATTTGAAGGGCAAACTGTAACCTTGGAAGCAGAAATTCCCTCCTCACTGGGTAAAAAGTCTATCAGTGCTACCCTAATCCCCGATTTTGATTGCAATGCTCAAGTGAGAGGATTCTACAGTCTAATCACAGACATTAGCGACCAAAAACGCGCCGAAGCCTCCTCAATTCTGGAAGAACGCAACCGTATGGCGCGAGAAATCCACGATACGCTGGCACAGTCTTTCACAGGCATTATTATTCACGCTAGGTCTGCTGCTAGCAAGATAACGGTAGATCCAGAAAAAGCCCAGGCTTACCTGGCTCAAGTACAAAACCTAGCCCGAACTGGACTCGCAGAGGCACGCCGCTCTGTAGAGGCGCTGCGCCGTCCATACTTATTGGAAAATAACGATCTGCTCAGCGCTTTCAAGCAACTAACAAGCCAGCTAGAATCATCCACTGGTACGACTATCGTGTGTGAAGCCATCGGTATTCCCTGTCCACTACCCTCTGAAGTGGAGAATAATCTGCTCAGGATTGGACAGGAAGCCTTGACTAATGCACTGAAGTACGCCAGAGCAACTGAAATTCGCGTTGAACTGATATATCAGTCGGCGCAGTGCATATTACGAATCAAAGATAATGGACAGGGATTTATCATTGATCGTTCTTCTAGTCACAATGGCTTTGGTTTATTAGGGATGTCAGAACGTGCCGATCGCATTGGGGCACAACTCCAGATCCAGAGTACCCTTGGACAAGGAACAGAAATTGCGGTGTCCGTAAATCAGCAGGAAAAACCATCATGAGTCAACCTAATGCCATCCGTGTTCTGGTTGTAGACGATCACCCGGTTGTGCGTCAGGGCTTGGTCGCGATGCTAGAAGAAGCACCCGATATCTTTGTTGTTGGACAAGCTGGAAATGGTCAGGAGGCACTCGCTGTCTTTCGTCAAGAACAGCCAGATGCAACTTTGATGGACTTGCGAATGCCCCAGATGGATGGAGTCGCTGCGATTACTGCCATCTGCACCGAGTTTCCTGCTGCTCGGATTATCGTATTGACGACTTACGAGGGCGATGAAGACATTTATCAGGGATTACGGGCAGGTGCCAAAGGATATTTACTCAAAGATGCTGAGCCAGAAGAATTGCTATCTGCGATTCGTGCAGTTCAAAAAGGACAGAAGCACATTCCACCCCGCGTCGGTGCCAAACTTCTGGAACGCATGACAAGTCCAGAATTGAGCGATCGCGAGTTAGAGGTACTTCAACTAATTACAACGGGCAAGAGTACCCAAGTGATTAGCAAGACTCTACATATTACTGAACGGACTGTCAGCTTTCATATCAATCATATTTTAAGTAAGCTGGGCGTGGAGGATCGCACTCAAGCCGTAATCGTTGCATTAAGGCGGGGCATTGTTAGCTTATAGCGTCATACCTGTCAAATTTGTCAGGTTATCATCTGCATAATTTGTCAGCTTATCTTCTGATATTTTTCTCAGCGACAAAATCGACTTAACTCTCTAAATTGAGAGTATGCAACAGATAACACAGAGGTATTGATTTACCGAAATTTGAAAGAAAGATGTTTTATAGTAATCATCTGTCTCTACCTGCTGCACTCCTTTCCTAAGAGGTGCCAATGAGCCTCGGTGATTATAATCGATTGCTTGTGCCAATTTCTGAACAAGATCATATTCAGGGATTGGTGAGCGCTTCAGTGGCACTCGTTGAGTATGGTGACTATCAATGTCCCATTTGTGGCGAAGCTCACCAATTAATCAAGGCGATCCAGCAACAGCTCAACGACTTGTGCTTTGTATTTCGCCACTTTCCACAGCCGCAAATACATCCTTATGCCCAACGCGCAGCCGAAGCGGCCGCATCAGCCGCCGCCCAAGGTCAGTTTTGGCAGATGCATGATATTTTGTTTACCCATCAACAAGAGTTAGGAAACGATCATCTTGTGGAGTATGCCAATCATCTAGGACTTGATATCCCTCAATTTCTGCAAGATATATCCAGTAAAGTACATATCAATCGCATCAATCAAGATATCGAAAGTGGATTAAACAATGGAGTAACGGCTGCCCCAGCACTGTTTATTAATGGGATCAGATATATCAGTCGTTGGAACATTGAGGAATTAATGGCAGCTATTATCACGGCAACTAATTAATTCCCTTGGTTTTCAAGTCTAAATAATATTTCGATGAGAATAGTTTAATGATATCTAATTCCTGGTTCTATAAAGATAACTTTAAGTGGAATTTAGTTACTATTTGAAGTAGGCTTGTTGGGCTGTGGTCATGTTAATTACGCACAAATTGTTGTCGTGCAATAGTCACGGAGGTGCTTCCAAGAGCTTCTATCTTTCTCTTTTAATACCTTCGGTAAGGCTAAAAAACTTCGATTCTAGCCAAACCAGAATACAGGCAATCTTTGATAGTAAAGCACTAAGTTTTAGTCCGTTTCTTCCGCAGCTATTCCAGAAATGAAAAGGTAAGCAGCTATGCAAAGAAAAACCTGTTTTGAAAGTAAAGGTTTAAAGTGTTCCGTCACGTTTTACACTCCAGATAAAATCGCATCCGGCGATCGCTGCCCGGCCATTGTTATGGCTCACGGAATTGGCTTAACCAAAGAGATGGGGCTGCCGCAGTTCGCTGAGTTCTTCTCTCAAGCCGGTTTCGCTGTCTCGCTGTTCGATTATCGCTACCAGGGTGCCAGTGAAGGAGAGCCCCGTGGACAAATGCTTCCTACCGAGCAGCAAGAGGACTTCCGCAATGCCATCACCTGGACTCAACTACAAAGCGAAGTTGATCCGGAGCGCATTGGTCTGTGGGGCTTCTCCTATAGCGGGGGTCACGCGCTGCATCTGGCCGCATTTGATCGGCGCGTGAAAGCGATCGTGGCACAGATGCCTACGGTAAATGCGTTTCTGATCTCCCGCCGTGTGGCCTCCCCACTTGAACTCGAAGAACTCACGAAGATAGTTTCACTTGACAGAATCAAACGGTATCAAACTGGAGAGGTGAGCTACCTCCCGTTGGTTGCCCCGCCCGGTCAACCCTCCTTCCTGGCGACAGCCGATGCGTTCACTTGGGTTGAATCGACCAAAAGCGCGAGCGAAGGAAGATGGGAGAATCGGATCTCCTTTGAATCGATTGAACACTGTCTCTATTACGAACCGGTTCCTCACCTTGAGGCGATCTTTCCCACCCCGTTATGCCTGATTACGGGCGAGAAAGACTTTCTTTCACCTGCCGACTTAACCGCCGATGTCCATGCGCGGGCGATGGAGCCTAAGTCTCTCACAATCTTGAAGGGCGGACACTTTGACGGCTTCCAGGGAGAGGGCTTCAAGATTGCAAGTACAACTGCTTTGAGATGGTTCGAGAAATATTTGAAGCAGGCTTGAATCCCTACTTTGGTTGGCATTTACACGTAAACCATTCACTTTTATACAAACAGGAGATTAACAGTGACCACGTTTTCTGGAAAAGTCGCAGTCGTTACAGGTGGAACATCAGGGATTGGCAAGGCAGCCGCGATCGCCCTGGCTCAAGCTGAAGCAAACGTCGTTGTTGCAGGTCGTCGCCAAGCTGAAGGCGAAGAAACCATTCGCCAAATTCAAGCGATCGGTGGGGATGCCTTTTTTGTGGCGACAGATGTTTCTAAAGAAGCCGATGTGCAAGCTCTGATTGAGAAAACGATGGCACGCTACGGACGGCTCGACATTGCCTTCAACAATGCTGGAGTGGATCAAGAAACCACACCTTTACCAGAGCAAACAGAAGCTACCTACGATCGCATCATGGATATCAATGTTAAAGGCGTATGGTTGTCCTTGAAACATGAAATTCCAGCCATGTTGAAAAATGGCGGTGGGGCGATCGTCAATACCACTTCGGGTCTGGGCTTGGTTGGAGCAGTAGGGGTGCCAATTTACGTGGCTAGCAAACACGCTGTGGAAGGGCTAACAAAATCGGTGGCATTAGAATATGCCAAGCAAGGAATTCGGGTGAATGCCGTCAGTCCAGGACTGATACAAACCGAGATGCTCGATCGCACTGTCCAAACAAATACAGAATTGATGGAGTATTTCAAAACGACATTGCCAATGGGTCGGATTGGTACGCCCCAGGAAGTGGTAAACGCTGTGCTATGGCTCTGTTCAGACGCTTCTAGTTTTGTCACTGGACATTCGCTCACGGTTGATGGCGGATATATCGCGCAATAACAGGAGAAGAATAAAACGTAACCAACGTCGCCAATTCAAACTCCAAGCATTTCGCTAACTCTGCCAAATCTCCATAAGCAACTGCATCCTTGTACTTGGCTGGACTTTCAAAAGACAGAATAATTACCCCTCAGATGAACACCAACCTGATGCCGATTCATCTGTATGCGCCATCACGATACTTGTAAACATTACTCACTTAACAGACATTGTTATGCCTACCTCAAATGCAACCAAACTCGCTTAGATTACATCTGAACTGGTTAACTTTGCCTGGTGGCTACTCTGTTGAATTCATAAGAGTTAAACCAATCAATTCCCGTTCATTCCTGACGACATAAAAGCCATTACAGACAACCGAGAAGGATCATGTCATGACTCAATATGACTACATTGTGATTGGTGCAGGTTCGGCAGGATGCGTAGTCGCCAACCGTCTGACAGAAGACAGTGACAAAACTGTGTTACTTCTGGAAGCGGGCAACCCGGATACAAAATCAGAGATTTACATCCCGGCAGAATGCCTCAGCCTACTAGGCTCTGAGGTGGACTGGGCCTATTTCTCTGAACCAGAACCCTACCTCAATAATCGCAAAATCTTTTGTCCCCGTGGCAAAGTCCTGGGAGGCAGCAGTTCGATTAATATCATGATTTATCTGCGGGGCAATCCTCACGATTATGACCACTGGCAGTCATTAGGAAATCCCGGTTGGAGTTACCAAGATGTTTTGCCCTACTTCAAGAAATCGGAACACTCCTCACGAGGCGCATCTCAATTTCACGGGGTCGATGGAGAGTTGAGCGTGACCGATCACATTGCGCCTGCTGAGGTATCTCAACGCTTTGTAGACGCAGCCGTAGCATTAGGCTATGACCATAATCCTGATGCTAATGGGATGCAGCAAGAAGGCGCAGAACTTTATCAGTTAACCATCAAGGATGGTAAGCGACATAGTACCGCTGCTGCCTTCCTTGTGCCCATTCTCGATCGTCCCAATTTGACTGTAATGACAGGAGCGTTGGTCACTCGCTTGTTGTTTAAGGGTACCCGTACCGTTGGGGTCGAATATTTGCACGAAAGCACGCTGCACCAGGTTCGGGTCAACCAGGAGGTGATCTTAAGTGCTGGCGCGTTCGATTCCCCCAAGCTGCTGCTGCTTTCCGGCATTGGGGAGGCAGAACACCTGCAAGCGCTGGGAATTGCGGTAGTGGCTGATTTGCCGGGTGTTGGTCAAAACCTCCAAGACCATCCTGTCGTGTCCGTAACACACGAGGCGACTCAGGATTTACACGCGGCAAGCACCAGTAGTATCGCTGAAGCTGGCTTGTTTTTGCATACCCAGGGTAATCTGGATGCTGCACCAGATTTGCAGTTTCTCTTCGGTCCCGTTGTGTTAGCACCGCCTGGTTATGCCCACTCTGGTTTAGGATTCACAAGTTTCGTTTGTTTGACTCATCCCCAAAACATTGGCAGTGTCAGTTTACGTTCCCCTGATCCCAAAGACGCGCCGATGTTTCAAATGAACTACCTCCAAAGCGAAGCTGATGTGCAAAAGCTAGTGGCAGGGATTAAATTACTTCGTCGCTTGTTCCATGCCAGTGCCTTTGATGAGTTTCGTGGCAAAGAAATTGCTCCGGGTGCCGACAAGCAGAGCGATGCAGCACTTGAAGCTTACGTCCGAGAAACTTGCAGTACGGTGTGGCATCCTGTCGGCACTTGCAAAATGGGCACTGACCCAATGGCGGTGGTCGATCCTGAACTCCGAGTACATGGGGTTGAGGGGTTGCGTGTCGTTGATGCCTCCATCATGCCAACGATCACTACAGGCAATACGAACGCACCGACGATCATGATTGGTGAGAAGGCAGCCGATTTAATCAAAGCTGCAGGTTGCCTTTCACAGCAAGTACCTTCAGCAATTGCAAACTAACTCGCTGGCTCGTAGACAAGGGAAGGGCTTCTGACACCAAGCATACAGAAAAGTAAATTTCTGAGCAGGATCATAGCGATAGTGACGATGAACTCACTTCCTCAAAGACGTATTTCTATCTAAGTTGGGGGGCTTGATAGTTCCTTACACAAATCATTGATCAATAGGAGCAATCTCATGACACAATCTCTCTGGCTTTTTGGCTCTCGCCTCAACATTGTTGCCGATCACACCACGACTGGGGGTCAGTACGATCTGATCGAAGGCTACTTCCCACCTGGCACACAAACACCCCCCCATCGCCACACGCGCTATTCCGAACAACTTTATGTGCTGTCGGGGGAGTTCACGGTTTGGGCGGGTGAGAACAAGGTTGTGCTGAGCGCTGGTGAAAGCTTCCTGATTTCTCCTGGCACACCTCATGTGGTCGCCGTGCTCAGCGATAAACCAGCTCGCGGGTTGGTCGTTGCTGCGCCCAGTGCCTTTGCTCGGCTGATCGAAGCAGTGGGGACGCTGGATGAAACTGAGACACCGGACATGGCGCTGTATGAGCGCATTACTGCCGAAATTGGTGACGAGACTCTGGGTGCGCCCGGAGATCTACCGTGTACATGATGCGATATCAGCTCGAAGACAGCAAGCTCGGCGTGATCGAGACATTCCTCTCTGATGTTGACGGAATGAACGCCTTTTTTATCTGAGCCGGAAGCTTGAAACAACAAACCAACTAAAAAAAAGGAGACTCTAATGCCCTACGTTACTGTCGGTAAAGAAAACTCTGCAAGCATTGATATCTACTACGAAGATTTTGGAGTGGGTCAACCCATTGTGCTAATTCATGGGTTTCCTCTGAGCGGTCATTCCTGGGAGAAACAGGTGGCGGTTTTGCTGGACAAGGGCTATCGGGTCATCACTTACGATCGCAGAGGCTTTGGCAATTCCAGCCAGCCGTCGTTTGGCTATGACTACGATACCTTCGCGGAGGATCTGAATACGCTGATCGCAAAACTTGACCTGCGTGATGTCGTGCTGGTTGGCTTCTCGATGGGGACAGGCGAAGTGACGCGCTACCTGGGCAAGTACGGCTCGGATCGTGTCAGTAAAGCCGTATTAATGGCTCCGGTGCCACCCTTCCTGCTGAAGACAGACGATAATCCCGAAGGGGTCGATCGCAGTGTCTTCGACGGAATTATGAAAAGTATCGTAGACGATCGTCCAGCGTATCTGTCCGCATTTTTGAAAGACTTCTTCAACGTGGATGTGTTTCTGGGCGATCGCATTAGCAACGAAGCCATCCAGATGAGCTGGAATGTCGCGGCAGCAGCTTCCGCCAAGGGGACTCTGGACTGTGTGCCATCCTGGCTGACCGACTTCCGCGATGATCTGCCACGCATTGATGTGCCAACCCTGATCGTTCACGGGGATGCCGATCGCATTCTTCCATTTGAGTCTACCGCAGCGAGACTACCGCAGCTAATCAAAGATAGCCGTCTGGTGGTGATACCCGGCGGTCCCCATGCCATCAATTGGACTCATGCCGATCGGGTCAACTCTGCGCTGCTGGATTTTCTTAAAGGAAATTAATCAGCATTCCAACGTCTACGCTCGTTGTCATCGGTGCTATGTCACACAAAACCTGACACGCCACTGCTCAACCCAGGTTCAGTAAACCTCACATTGTGGAGAAATAGTCATGTTTGCAAAGCCAATGAACCAGAACGGTGTTTTGTTACAGCCAAGTCAGGGGACATCTTACTAGGTGTTGGGCGATCTGTATACCTTTAAGACCGTGAGCAAGGATACGAATGGAACTTATTCGCTAATGAAGATGATCGTTTATCCTCAGACTCGCTCACCCCCCACAGCCGCGAAGATGAATCCTTCTTTTTGGCACTCCGGCTGATGATCCAACTGCACCGCCCCCCTATCACGGATGCTGATATCCAAAAGGCTATCGCCCTGGCTCCCCAATACGGTTTGACCATTCTGCCTCCAGACTCCGCTATCGATTAAAGTCTGCGTGGGAACAGAGATATCTCAGGAAATCATTTTGGTGGGAGACAATCTGTTCTTCTCCGGTATCTCACATGAGTGAAAAACGCTGCCTATCGAGAGTAAGTTCTCGTGTTGAAAGCAACCCACTGCAGACGACTGTTTCACCCCTCAACAATCAAAGGACTCACGATCATGAAAAAACTAGAAGGAAAAATCGCTCTTGTCACCGGCGGTACCAGCGGCATCGGTCTTGCTACTGCCAAGCGCTTTGTCGCCGAAGGTGCCTATGTCTTCATCACGGGTCGTCGCCAAACTGAACTTGATGCTGCTGTGAAAGAGATTAGTGAAAACGTCATGGGTATTCAGAGCGATGTCTCAAATCTGGCAGACCTCGATCGCCTGTTCGCCACGATTGAGCAAAAGCAAGGACACCTTGATGTGATCTTCGCCAATGCTGGCGGTGGGGAACTCGCCCCACTCGGAGCCATCACCGAAGAACACTTTGACAAAACGTTCAACACTAATGTCAAAGGACTGCTGTTCACCGTGCAGAAGGCACTGCCTCTGTTGCCAGAGGGCGCTTCCATCATTCTAAACGCCTCGACTACTACTACTATGGGTACCCCAGCCTTCAGCGTTTATAGCGCAACCAAAGCCGCTGTGCGCTCGTTTGCCCGTAATTGGACCCTCGATCTCAAAGAACGCCATATCCGAGTTAATGCTATTAGCCCTGGTGTCGTGCCCACTCCCGGTTACAATCTCATGGGACTGAGTGAGGAACAAGTGCAGGATTTCGTAGCAACCCAAGCCAACAATATCCCACTAGGACGAGTAGGGACGCCCGATGAGATTGCCAAAGCTGTTGTCTTTCTCGCTTGTGACGACAGCAGCTTTGTCAACGGCATCGAGCTGTTTGTCGATGGCGGTATGGCACAGATTTGAAGTGCCTTAAAAATACCCATCACCAAAACCATTGAGGAGTTCGCTGCTATGAATGCAATTAACGGCATCATCAGTCAGCCCAGCCCATATTCAGTAATCGAAACCATCGATCGCTTAGAAGCTATCCTTCAGGCAAAAGGCATCACGATTTTTGCCCGCATTGATCAACGAGCTGAAGCCAAAAAAGTTGGACTCAGCCTGCGTCCGACACAGCTATTGCTGTTTGGCAACCCTGAAGCCGGAACACCGCTCATGGTGGCACAACCGACGATCGCTCTGGATTTACCCCTGAAAATACTGGCATGGGAAGCGGCTGACGGTAAGGTATGGCTGAGTTACAACGATCCTGATTACTTAAAACAGCGGTTCTCTCTCTCCAATGAGTTGGTCAAAAACATCACGGTCATTGCACCTTTAGTCAATCAAGCACTCCGATAAGCAACTCATTCATTTTTTCGATCTCCCATGTTGGCTGCCGTAATTGAATGCAATCCAAAACTTTGGAGCTAAAGATGAAACTCATCTGTGTCAACGTCGGACTTCCGCGTGAAGTAACTTGGAAAGGGAAAACAGTTACAACTGGAATTTTCAAAGAGCCAGTCAGCGAACGGGTGATGGTGCGATCGCTCAATTTAGACGGTGATGGACAGGCCGATCTCACCGTTCATGGAGGAGTAGACAAAGCCGTCTATGTCTATCCGTTCGAGCATTACGATTACTGGCGAAGTGAATTGCCTGACACAGAACTGCCACTAGGTATCTTTGGCGAAAATTTCACGATTACTGGACTGAGAGAAGAGGAAGTGAACATTGGCGATCGCTTTCACATCGGCACTGTAAAACTGATGGTCACACAACCTCGACTACCCTGCTACAAACTGGGGATTCGGTTTGGACGGCCGGATATGGTTAAACGATTTCTCGCGAGTCGTCGAACCGGATTTTACTTCCGTGTTTTGCAAGAGGGCGAAGTCGGAGCCGGAGACACTCTAGAGTTGGTGAGCCGAGATGACAACAACATCACGGTTGCTGATATCACTCAACTGTATACCCATGAGCAGAACAATCCAGAGTTACTTCACCAAGCTGCTCAACTTGAAGCTTTACCCGAAAGTTGGCGCAACTACTTCCAGGAGCAAAGTCGTCGTCAGAATGTGAAATAGATGCTGTTGTGAAAGAGTATTGCTGGAGCCGAAATCGGTGCAAAAAGCAAGGCGACAGGCATCTTGGCTTCAGTTTTTATCTAATCAAGAAAAAACTGGACATTTGCAGGAGATCTAATGTTTATCGATTACCTTACACTCATGCTCATTAACCTGGCTGCTGGACTCGCTCTGTTAGCTGCCTATGTGTATTTTGGTCTTGGTGTGTCAAATCAGAAACGCTGGATTTCAGGCTTTGGTGTAGTCGCTGCGATCGCTTTGGATTGACTTCCTACTGGGTACATCTTGCTGACTTCTCGATGTGGAGTCCCTGCCAATGCAGTCGCTGTAAAACGAACTTACTGCGCTTTCCTTTAGTCAATTTCTCTCCTGCTCCGAGAGTTCCCCACCGTTCGTTTCGCCGTTCGGTCATTTAGCCCAACTACAGTTGAGCGTTCCACAATCCATTGAGTTGGTACCGGAACAAGTCCAATTTTCCCCGGAGACTTTACGGACGACTCTTTCAGCCAATCAATTCCATTCTGGAGATGTATTATGGCAATTCTCAAACTTGTTGATGGTACAACTTACACTCAGGTAGATGATATTGCGCGGGAACTGGCTCCCTTAAATGTTCAGCTAAAGCGCTGGTCGATTGGAGACAATCCAGACCTTCAAAATCTACTAGCAAAAGATGCCCTCAGCGATGAGGAGAAAGCACAGGTTCTCGAAGCGCTTGATGGCTACTTTGAACAACTCAAGCAAACAGCAGGCTATCAGTCTCGTGACTTAATTGTGCTGCATCCAGAGGTTCCAAACCTCAGCACTCTCCTGGCTAATACCATTTCTCCAAATTTATGCTACAGTAGCTATAGCCGATCGAATATAATCCCATCCCGCAATCGATGCAATTGTTTCAGTTGAAAATTCTTCAAGAAAACTGCGAACTTTTTCTTTTATTTCATCTAAGTTGTCATACAGTTCCCAACTCAGTTCTTGTTTTATGTATTGCCATACTCTCTCAATTGGATTTAATTCGGGACTGTAAGGTGGCTGAAAAACCAGTAAAATATTATCGGGAATTTTGAGCTGACTACTATGATGAAACTTACCATTATCTAGTTGCACAACATTAAAATGCTCCGGATATTCTGCTGCTAGGTTATTTAGGAATATTTGAAAACATTGACCATCAAGATGTGAAAACTCTAACCAGAAATTTTCTCCGGTTTGAGGGGCAACCGCCCCGTATAAATAGTAAGCTTTAAAATTCCATTGAACTTTACCTATTGGTTTAACTCCACAGGCTGTTATCTTTTTTCTTTCAATCGTTTTTAAGCCAATCCTAGTTTCATCTTGACACCAATATTTGAGACCCTTTTTTGCGGGATTTGGATCTATAGAATCCAACCAGCACGCTACTTTCAGCAATTTTTCTAGTTTTTTTTAAACTCGATTGCTGCCGCCGGATCTTTTTTATTACTCAAACGCCTTGGAACTTTTAACTTGGCTTTCATTCGGTAGCGTATTTGCTTGTGTAAAGTTTGATATTTGACGGATACTTGATAGTTCTCTTCCACCCATTTCGCAATTTCTTTATAGCTCTTAAATTCGCAGGATTCTGAATTAAGTTTTGTCGAGATTCCTGCTATTATTTCTGAGGAGATTGCTCGCGGTCTGCCAGTCGATTGACCCAGCTTTAATAATGATGGCAAACCTCCCTCACTATATTGTTTTAACCATTTTTGTACGGTGATCCTATGTACTCCTACAAGTTCAGCTACATCTGTAATGCTCTGGCTCAAACCAGATTTTAACAAATAAAGTGCCTGAACTTTTTGTCTGTTAGTTACAGTTCGTTGCTGTGACATAATTATTTTTAATTCGGTCACAGTGTCCTCAATTCTTTCTTGGTAATTTACTTTCATACATATAATCATCCTTACCCGCTTGAGTCTTATTGTAGCATACTTTTGGAGAAATGGTATAAGTTTGACGTAACTCACTACCACACTAACCCGGAAGTCCGCTACATCATTGCTGGTGATGGGGTATTTGGCTTTGTGCGTCCTGATGGCACTCAGGTCGAGTTGACAGTGCAAGCAGAGGATTACATCAACGTCCCAGCGAACACTGAACACTGGTTTGAGCTAACGCCATCGCAACGGATTAAAGCTGTGCGCTACTTCACGACGACTGAAGGCTGGGTACCGGAATATACGAATACTGAAAAACGTTTCCGTCAAGCTGCCGAAGTCTAACACGACGGATGACATTGAGGGAATTATCTCAGAAGCCAAAGCCATAGCAGCTTACTCTATGGCTCGACAAATCCTAATGGTAATTTGAGTTTAGCTAGAGTCGCCTCACTGGTCAATCCGGCATTAATGTCGAAGCAAATCGATGTGAACGATTTCAGTCTAATTAGTTTTACAATACTCTGGAAAACCATGAAAAGACTGCTGAAAATAACCGCGTTACTCCTTGCTCTGCCAATCAGTATCTTAGCTAACTTTTCCTTACCTGTCTCTGCTGATTCTACGGCTGGCATCATCCTGAGTACGAAATGCCAGGGTGGCTACAACATCAATATTTGGCAGAATAATACGGACGGTGAACTGCTCTATCGCTCGACCAGTCCCAACGGTAATTTAAGTTTGGGCAGAGGAATCAGCCAAGCGACAGAAGGTGTTCGAGTGTATAAGTTTCGGAAGGGAAATTATGAATACTGGGTGTGGGATGGTACGTTGGATAACCCGCAGTCTGGAACTTTAGAGGTGTATAAAAATAACCGGATCTTGAGGCAGCAAGTTTGTACGAAAAATTGAATCAAGAGAGCGGGTGTTATGCAGCCCAATTGTTGACCTGGTGCAAATCTTCAATAAGCGCTTTTAAGCCGTCTCTAACTTGTAGCTTAACTTAGTAAACTTGAGTGTTCTGAATCCAATGAATGTTGAAAAATGAGGACAACGGAACACCTATTTCTCAGAGTTCTACAACGTGGATGTCTTCGGTGGCGATAGCAAAGCGCTCCCCACAGAGCCTCTGCTAAGGCAACTGTGGACTGTGTTCTAACTTGGATAAACACACTATTGTGCCATCACCTTCTCTAAATCTTGATAGCTCAAAGCGTAGTAGCAATACCACCGCATCTTCAGCAAGAGGATGTCTGGCAAACGCCACAAGTTCACCTCTATAAACAAGGAGCCATTCCATGACTACATATCGCACGATCGCGATCGATGGTTTAGATATCTTTTATCGAGAAGCTGGTTCCCGCAGTAATCCAACTATTCTGCTACTGCACGGCTTCCCGACCTCATCTCATATGTTCCGTAATCTGATGAGTGCACTTGCCGATCGCTTCCATTTGGTTGCACTCGATTATCCTGGCTACGGCAACAGTTCCATGCCAACCGTAGATGAGTTTGACTACACGTTCGATCGCCTAGCTGAGATCGTGGAGAAATTTATTACAGCGGTAAATCTCAAACAATATAGCCTTTACGTGATGGATTATGGTGCTCCGATTGGCTATCGAATTGCGGCTAAATATCCAGAGCGAGTGGAAGCACTGATTGTGCAAAACGGGAATGCCTACGAGGAAGGTCTGCGTGAATTTTGGGACCCGATCAAGGCTTACTGGCAAGAGCGTTCGCCTGAGAATGCTGACAAACTCAGACCCTTTTTCACACTAGAAACGACAAAGTGGCAGTACACCCATGGTGTCCGCAATCCTGAAGCAATCAGTCCTGATACCTGGAATATGGATCAACTCTTCCTCGATCGCCCAGGAAATGTTGAGATTCAACTCGCGCTGTTTTATAGCTATGGCACAAATCCACCGTTATATCCGCAATGGCAAGAGTATTTCCGCAAATATCAACCTCCCGCCCTGATTGTTTGGGGCAAAAACGACTACATATTCCCTGCCGAAGGCGCTTATCCCTACAAGCGCGATCTGAATGACGTTGAGTTTCATTTACT
Source organism: Microcoleus vaginatus BM001213989 (assembly GCA_036700245.1). Lineage (GTDB taxonomy): Bacteria > Cyanobacteriota > Cyanobacteriia > Cyanobacteriales > Microcoleaceae > Microcoleus. Next base: position 1,168 of record JAUBOM010000149.1, on the reverse strand, counting down.
CGATACCGGACATTTTGCTTTGGAAGAAGATGGGGAGACGATCGCAAACTACATACGTCAATTTCTCACCTCACGGCTGCAACCCCTCCCTGCCTAATCAGTGCAAGGTTTAGCCACTGGCTTGACAACAGATGAATGCACTAATAAGTACACCTCTCCCTAAAAGAGGGTTCAGAATTCGCTTGAGGAATAGCTCACTTCTGGGAGTTGTCAAATTGTGATTTCCGACCCCCAGTAATGAAAACTTGTACTAACGAGAGCACAATCATGCCGCAGTTGCTTTATCTTCCTGGTTTCCATTTCAACCATGCTGATGGCGCTGGCGATCGCTTCATACTTACATTCAGCAACGCTGTTTGATTTGGTCAAAGTCTAAACAGCAAATTGTTAAAAAGGAAAGACACCATGACAACTCAAAGTGTAACCATTCCAGCCTTGCTTGGGGGCAGTTTTAGCGCCTATCTAGCAGCACCCAGTAGCCAGCCTCGTGCAGGAATTGTACTGATTCAAGAAGTGCTTGGGGTCAATAAGAATATGCGGCAGATTGCCGATAATTTTGCTAAGGCAGGCTATTTGGTGATCGTGCCAGATTTATATTGGCGACTAGAACCCGGTGTGCAACTCGATCCTGATGATGAGAAACACTGGACTAAAGCCTTTGAGCTACTCGGAGCGTTTGATTTGGATGGCGGCGTAGAAGACCTGAAGGCAACCCTGTCTTTTCTGCGGCAGTATCCCAGCAGCACAGGTAAGGTCGGCAGTGTGGGCTTTTGTTTGGGCGGCAAACTGGCATATTTCATGGCAACACGTACTGATGCAGATGCCAATGTCAGTTACTACGGTATTGACATTGACAAGAATTTAGCCGAGGCGACAAAGATTCAGAAACCGCTGATATTGCATATGAGTGAGAATGACGAGTATGTGTCACCAAGCGCTCAAGCGACCATTCAGCAAGGACTGAAAGACAACCCCCTGGTAACAATCTATCGCTATGAAGGAGTAAACCACGGGTTTAGTCGTGTGGGTAGTTCTGCCTATCGCAAAGAAGCTGCAGAATTAGCGGGCGATCGCACATTGGCGTTTTTGAAACAGCATTTAGGTTGTTGATACCCCTCTTTTGTCACTCTGGGAAATTAAAAATGAGAACCAAATTTTCAACTGTAGG
>JAUBOM010000346.1:0-1717 GCA_036700245.1 Microcoleus vaginatus BM001213989 | reverse complement strand
GATCGATCCTAAATTGCCCGCATTTACGATTATTGCTAGAGAAAAAGATACGGTTTGGTTGGGCGATTGCGAGGCTAATAGTAATTCTCCAAAGTTATGCAACAGTAGCCAGGGCTGATAAAATATAATCCCATCCGGTTATAAATGCTATTTATTAGGCAGGAAAATTCCTCAATAAAAGCGCCAACTTTTCTTTAACACCATCTAAATTTTCATAAATTTTCCAACTCAGTTCTTGTTTTATGTGCAACCACACTCTCTCCATTGGATTCAATTCTGGGCTGTATGGTGGTTGAAAAATAAGTAAAATATTCAGAAGGAATTGTTAGCCTACTACTATGATGAAACTTACCATTATCCTCTGGTATAGCGGTTCTCAAGCGTCGTGAGGTATGGGGGCGAGTCCTATGCCTATGCCCTATGCCCTATGCCCTATGCCCGCGAGAGCACCTCATGTTACTGAGAAAGGCTATATAACATTTAAATTATCGGGATATTTTTCGGCTATTTGAGCTAAGAATATTTGAAAACACATACCCAGAAAAATGTGAAAACTATAACCAAAAAAATTCTCCTGTTTGTGGCTCAACTACGCCCTAGAAATAATAAGCTTTAAAATTCTATTGAACTTTACCTATTAGTTTAACTCCAAAAGCTGTAATTCTTTTTCTTTCAATCGTTTTCAACCCAATTCTAGTTTCATCTTGAAACCAATATTTTAGTTTACTTTTTGCGGGTTTTGGACATATAGACACCAACCACTAAGCGACTTAAACTAATTTTTTTAGTTTTTTTTTTAAACTCTATAATCTGGCAAATTATCTTTTTTGATGCTCCCAGGTCTTGGGACTTTTAATTTAGCTTTCATTCGAGAGTCTACTTGTTTGTGTAATCTTTGATATTTAGCTGATATTTGAGATTTTTATTCTGCAGATGCCGCCATTTATTTATAAGTTTTAAATTCACAGGATTCCTCACTTAATTTCTTTCCTCTGGCAGCTATTACGTCTCTGGTAATTGCTCGTAGTCTACCAGTTGATTGCCCCATTTTTAGCTGGTCGGCCAGACCGCCAACACTATCTTGTTTTAACCATCTATGTACCGTAATCCGGTAGTGTCCCTCAACGTTCCGCTACATCTGTAAGCCTTTGGCTCTACCCAGCTTTTAACCACTCTCGGTGCCTGAATTTTTGGTCGGGCGAGTTATAGTTCACCGCGCTCCGACCAAATTATTTTTAACTCAAGAGCTGTTAAATCTATTCTTTCTGGGTAATCTACTTTCATACAACAATCCTCAAACTCGAGGTGTCCTTGTAGCATAGTTTTAGGGAAATCGTAAAATTCCCTGTCGGACTTTCTCGAAAAACCCGGTTTCTTCGCTACTTTTCCGATTGGGATTGACTGGTCATGCTTCTAGGCGTTGCTGAATAGAGGTATGAATTCAAGATTTCCCAATAGCTATAAGCCCGCTTGAGGGTGAGTTTTGTAACTTCAAGGGAAAAGGTGATTCATACCGTGAATCAGCAACGCCTGCTTCTATTATGCAGCGCCAATCCTTGAGGTTATGGTTAGATAAAGAAACTGCTAACGGTAATATCGCCCAGAGGGGGTAACGTCCCGGTATGTCTGGTTAAGAGGATCGCTAAATCGTTACTCGCCTGAAAACCAGCAGTACCATCATTAATCACAAGGTAAGTACCCGCGACAGAGCCAGTTG
>JAUBOM010000345.1:0-1719 GCA_036700245.1 Microcoleus vaginatus BM001213989 | reverse complement strand
CCTTTGATGTCACTCCCAGCGCTGAGGGTAATGTCACCGTTGATGTACTTGCGGCTAAAGCCACTGATACTGCAGGTAATAACAATACGGCGGCCACTGGGTTAACTCGTACCGCTGATTTTACCGCGCCAACTGTTACCTTAACATCCGCATCAGCAACAACAGTCAACTCCGCATTTAGCGTTACAGCAACATTCAGTGAAGATGTCACCGGGTTTGATAATACTGATATTACCGTCACCAATGCGACAGTCGCTAACTTTGTCACACTTGACGCCAAAACTTACACCTTTGATGTCACTCCCAGCGCTGATGGTAATGTCACCGTTGATGTAATTGCGGCTAAAGCCACTGATACTGCCGATAATAACAATACGGCGGCTGCTGGGTTAACTCGTACCGCTGATTTGACTGCACCAACAGTTGCCTTAACATCCCCATCAGCAACAACAGTAAATGGTTTATTTAGCGTCACAGCAATATTCAGTGAAGATGTCACCGGGTTTGATAATACTGATATTACCGTCACCAATGCGACAGTCGGTAACTTTGTCACACTTGATGCCAAAACCTACACCTTTGATGTCACTCCCAGCGCTGATGGCCCTGTGACAGTTGATGTACTTGCGACTGAAGCTACGGATACTGCGACTAATAATAATACCGCAGCAACTCAACTGGTTCGTACCGCTGATTTTACCGCACCAACAGTTACCTTAACCTCAAATTCAGCAACAACAGTCAACTCCGCATTTAGCGTCACAGCAACATTCAGTGAAGATGTCACCGGGTTTGATAATACTGATATTACCGTCAGCAATGCGACAGTCGGTAACTTTGTCACACTTGATGCCAAAACCTACAGCTTTGATGTCACACCGAATGCTGATGGCCCTGTGACAGTTGATGTGCTTGCGACTGTTGCTACGGATACTGTGACTAATAATAATACCGCAGCAACTCAACTGGTTCGTACTGCGGATGTTACACCGCCAAATGTTGCCTTAACCTCCGCATCACCGACAACAATAAATGCACCATTTTTAGTCACAGCAACTTTTAGTGAAAATGTGACTGGATTTATTCCAAGTGACATTAATGTTACTAACGGTACGGTTAGCGGTTTTACAGGTAGCGGCACGACTTATAATTTTACTGTCACACCGAATGCTGATGGCGCTGTGATAGTTGATGTACTTGCGGCTGTTGCGAATGATACTGCCAGTAATAACAACACCGCTGCAACTCAACTGATTCGTAATGCTGCTAATATCACCCCACCTTCTGCTAGCTTGGGTGCCATTTCTAATATTGCTGATTCGGGTGGTACAAGTCAGATATTGACAGTTACTTTCAGTGATAGTAGTGGAATAGATGTTAGCAGTTTAGATAATTCTGACTTAGTAGTAATTTGGTCAGGTGGTGCTATTCCTGTTACGTTTATCGGCGTCGATACTAATAGTAACAGTACGACTCGCACGGCAACTTATTTGCTGACCCCGCCTGGGGGAAGTTGGGAGGAGACAGATAATGACAGTTACGCTGTTAATTTGCAAGCATCGCAAGTAAAAAATACTTTGGGCAATCAATTTGTAGCTAGCAATTTAGGCAGTTTTACTGTTAATATTGCCACGCCGATTCCGACTCCCACGCCGATTCCGACCCCCACGCCGATTCCGACTCCCACGCCGATTCCGACCCCCACACCGATTCCGACTC
>JAUBOM010000148.1:0-17391 GCA_036700245.1 Microcoleus vaginatus BM001213989 | reverse complement strand
CGAAAAAATTATAGATATCCTGTATAAACAGCTCAAAGGTCAAACCAATAAAAAACCAAGAACCTACCGTAATCTAGCTAGAAAAGACTACTTAGCAGTAGCGAAACAAAGACGACCCCCCTACAACAAAAGAAGACAGGCAATTAAAAAACAACTGCAATATCTCAAAAGAAACTTAGCTCATATTGAACAGCTAATTGATTCAGGTGCGACCCTAGAAGGTCTGAATAAAAAGCAATATAAAACTTTGCTAGTCCTCACAGAAGTCGCTCGCCAACAACAGTGGTTATTTGACAACGATAAACAGAGTATTGAGGATAGAATAGTAAGTTTAATTCAACCCCATATTCGTCCTATTGTCAGAGGAAAAGCCGGGAAAAGCGTAGAGTTTGGAGCCAAACTATCAGCGAGCTGCTTTGAAGGATATGTATTTTTAGACCGGATGAGCTGGGATAATTTTAACGAATCAGGGGATTTAAAAGCCCAAGTAGAAGCATATCATAGGTTCACAGGATATTATCCAGAGTCCGTTCATGCAGATCGGATTTACCGTACAAGGGAAAACCGAGCATGGTGTAAAGAAAAAGGAATTAGGCTCAGTGGACCGCCCCTAGGAAGGCCAAGAGCAAATGTGAGTAAATCAAAAAAGAAGCAAGCTTTAGAAGATGAAAGAATTAGAAATGCGATCGAGGGCAAATTTGGGCAAGGAAAACGAAGATTCGGTCTCAACCCTTGTGATGGCAAAACTTGATAATACATCTGGTACAGTTATTGCAATTACTTTTTTGGTCATGAACCTTACTACCTGGTGGCGCCAGGTTTTTTGTGTGTTTTTATGTCTATTTGGAAAAAGAACACCTGTTTTTGGGTTGAAGATAATCTACAATTATAACTGGGTGGAATCAATGCCGAAAAAACTTATCTTTAATCGAGCTTGAATATATCGATCGCTCTTATTCTTGATGTGCGATCGATTATTCAGCAAGCCCTAAATAGGGATGCGATCGCAATAAAGCACAGAAGCGAAAAAAAATTAGAAGAGCGTCGGAAAAATAGCCGCCACCCTCCTAACTATTGGCAACAATAAAAAGCCGTGTGTCACGCGCTTGAAACTACTTAGCGCTACTGTTATGGTAAATGAAACGCTTGACACAACGGATTCACTTGTTATGCCAAACCCTAAAGGACACAAAGACTCAATCAAAGATTCCTGTTTTAAAGCAGCTTGGCAGAGTGGTTCAACTCGCACCATTCGAGTTCCGATCGCCCTAGCTAACGCTACTCTAGAGTATGCCCGACAACTTGACAAAAAAAAATGAACCGCGTGACACAGCGGATAACAGTGATGATTCCGAAGTAGAGAAGAAACAGTGTCAATTGCGTGACACAAGTGGTTCGATTGATGAGGTGAAGCGATTAAAGAGTGAATGTAAGCGACTTCAGAATTTAGTAAGTGATATGAGGATTGAGCTGTACCACACCCCACCCCCTGAAATTGAGTTACCAGAGGCTGCTGACTTGTTAAACAGGCTGAAAGCCAAGCGTAAGAAATCAACGGCAACACTCGCAGACATTGAGGCAATTTTGGAGATGATTGAAGGGTAAACCCCAAAAAGGAATTAGGAATCTATACCCCGGTTCATCCCGGAGATGTGCTGAGATAATTTCTATGGCGTTAAGCCACAAACACTTAAAACCCTATCAGGGATTGAAACTCCTTCGTTACTTACTGCGTTACTGCAAACCGTCGCAAAAAAACCTAAAGCCTTATTAGGGATTGAAACTTGACACACGTTGATTCCCGTTTTTGCGCGGTTTGCACGGCAACTGCACTGTCAAAAATCTAAAATCTGAATCTAAAACCTAATTATTTGAGCGGAAAGAGCAACCGATATTCTGTTGACTGTCGGCAAGTACGATCGCACTTGGCGACAATTGCCAAAACCAAAATCCCTCAATTACTCGAAAGTTGGGGGATTTTTCTTGGCTCAAAACATCCCATCCAGTAAGTCGGTAACGGCCCCTTGGTCGCGGCCGCGATTATCGTCGTACACCATCAGGGTATTCAAATTCCTGTGCCTGCTTAACTTCTGAACTTTTCGCACATCCCCGTCTGTTGCATCCAGCGCCGCCGTGATAGCTGAGTGTCTGATGCGGTGAGGGGACATCTGCTTTTTAATACCAGCCTTTTCGCTGTGGCGGACAACCATCTTGCAGATACCGTCGCCGCTAAGTCTGTGTCCGCTGTGGGCCGAGTCAAGTGCTATAAAAAGCGGACTATCGTGCGAGAAACTTCCCCTTCCTTCCAACCAATCGGCGATCGCCTGCACTGTCGCACCACCCAAATCGATCATCTCAGCTTGCGTACCGCGTCCCTTGCCAAGAATCCGCAAAGTCTTACCGATCGGGTCAAAGTCACAAACACTCAACTGACTGATTTCATTTCGTCGCAAAGCATTGCCCCACAGCAAGCGCAACAAAGCATAATCACGCTTCCCAGCTTTCGTTGCCAGATCGCACTGCTGCAAAATTCGCTCAAAAGTCTTAGTATCAACGCCCGTTGTATCGCGGTAGCCGACAATTTTCTCCCCCTTGATATCCTCCAAACTGTAATGGCACACACCGAGTTTACGGCCCATTTCCACCAACGACTTGACAGCCGCCAGCCGCCGATTGACCGTGGCCTCCTTCAACCCCTTGTCAATCAGCTTAGCTTTGTAGTTCAACACCACCGACACGGCCTGACGCTCTTCGAGGTGCAAAAACTCCAAAACGTTATCAGGCACAGCGTGCATCCCCGTCATAGTTTTTAAAAAGTCATTGACATCGCGCTCATAGGCACGTCGTGTATTCTCGGAGCGTTTGTCAGCTAAAAGTTGTTTGAGCACGTCTGGATCGGTGTCGAGAATGTCGAAATGTCTTTCAATTCTGGCATCAAGGGAAGCTTCCAGGCGGGCAATCCTCTTCGAGGGCAACGCTTCCGAAAATTCTGCTTTCATGGTTTTTTGTTATTGATAATCCAAGTTTACGATGGCTTAGCGGGTAAAAATGAAGCCCCATCCAGAAACGGATGGGGCAACTGGGATTAGAGATTGCTAGGCACTCCCCGGACTAGATAGAATTCCACTGCTACCCCTGACGCTCGCAACTGCTGCTAAACGGTAGTAGCCATCAATGATTTTGTAGTTTTCAGAAAAAATCAATATCGAGCCAGCTTTCCACTCGCCATCTCGCATCGTCTGGGCATAATCTTCAGTCACAGCCTGATCAATCTCCCGTTCCTGTTCCACTCCAAAAGAGAGATATCCTTTGGCCATCGAGCGGGGTAATGGTGACAGGAATCAATTCGCTTCTGTGACCAGCAGGGCTAGCAGAGCGGATAAGGGCTTCGAGATCATCGTTGCTGTTGTTCTGCAGGCAAGCGTCTTTGTTAATTACCCCACCCCTTTTTAAGCGAACGGTGGGCTGAGCTTGGACGGATGCTGTGGTGTCTAAGCGGCTCTGTGTTTTAGTTTCCCAAGTTTGGCCCGGCGCTGCAACGAGAATTTTCGGCCTCCAACAGAATCGCCGGAATCGTTTCGCCGGCTAGGAGGGCCCGGCCGCCGTGTCAGAACGGAGGCGTGGTACTGAAAATGACCGCTAAGAACGAGAGAATCCGTCGAGAAAGAGAGCTGATTCACGCCCGTGAGTTACTCCGCCGCCGAGCGCCAGACTAAGCTCACCTGCAATGAAGGCGGGAGTTGCGATTAAAGTTGCAGGCTGGGATATCCGATTTTATACGTTTGACCTGGACTCGCGACAGCATTAGTTTCTTGGTAAGCCTGGTGCTTTGTCTTATCTGTATGTCTTACACTATGACAGTTTGTATGATATCTTTCTCAATCTAGTAAGACAACATTGTCAGACATAAATAAGACAAATCTCTTGCCAAGTGTAAGACTATGTGAAGTTATGCGTCTTACACTCTTAGCATGAGTGATTTGCTCGCTAGCGGTTTCTATCAGGGTGGGTCGAGGTTATTCATTTTTCTAGGTTCGGTGTAGTGTGTGGCGTCTGGGTTTGTCTTACAACTAAGCCTTACTTAATCGCCCTTAAGTAAGACTTAAGTCCAGCGTTTGTAAGACCAATTTGTTAGACATAAGGGGGGTGTATGACAAACAAGCGTATAACAGATTTTGCTTATACGTCATACAAACGGTGACGGCTGTTATACAATGGCGTCATACATATATGACCGAGGTAAGACAATGGCGTCAACATCGTTAACTTTTCGCTGTCCAGATGAAGTGTTGGAGGCGATCGACAATTTAGGGAAGGAGCGTTATCCGGCGGCAAATACTAAGCACGGGTGCGATCGCTCCAAGACTTTGATCGACATTATGCGGGCGGGCATCGAGGCGCTGTCTGATGGCTCCGTTGTCTTACCCGCACCCGCAGAAGTTAGACAACAGCCGTCTGACGTAAGACAAAGCTTGTCAGACAGCTCGTTAGAGGCGCGTATTACAGAAATTGTCCAACGTCAGACAGAACCATTGTTTGCAGAGAAGTTCTCCGCGCTCGAGGAACGCCTGGAAAAGTTGAGCGCCTGAGTGATGGTGGTGGCGATGAATCACTCAGGCAGGAACTGGCAGAGACTAAGGATGGGAACGAGCGATGGGAGGAAATTTTTAGTCAATTACAAGGGGAGAATGAAGGTCTTGAGAGCGAACTGAGGGGAGTGCGATCGCAACTTGAGACGGAGCGGGCCGATCGCCAGCAACTCCAAGCCCAACTAGCAGAACTGCAACAACGGCTGGATGCTGCCGAACAGAATCCAGATTCTGCGATCGAGTCCCCGGAGCGGGCCGACCAAACGGGCGAAATTGTAAACTTTCTAAAAGAACTGCTACCTCCTGATACAAAGTGGCCCAAAAGGACAATACCGACGCTGAGGAAATTTTTGGAAGCGGCGGAAGATTAGAAGCCCGATCGCCCAAACAAAAACACCTCCGACCGAAATGTCAGAGGTTTTTTACACGATGGGTAATCGGTAATTGGTAATTGGAAATGGCTTTCATCCTTTTTCCCCAATTACCTGAAGTATAGCGGCTTAGGGTTGCTTGCCACGATCAGCGCGATCAGCGCGGTTTTTGCAAATTGTATCAGCAGCGTGGATGGCTTTCTCTTTCCCTCCGTCATTTCCAACCCAGCCGCCGTCCACGTCCGGCGTGTTGTAAATTTTCCACGCGCCATCACGGTAAACAAGGCAGAGAAAAACTCGGTAGAAAAACAAATGTTCGCGGCATCTTTTTGGTTATTGGATATTGGTTATTGGTTATTAGTCATTAGTTACCAGAGATTGGTCATGCACGCTGCCGAATCTTCTCTAACAACGTAGCGCTCGTTTATGTTGTCGATGTTCAGCGACCGATGTGAGCGTGCCATCTCTATCTGATCGTCGGTTAATTGTTGAATCTGCTGCGGTGGCTGCCAGCGATGGCCCCAGTTCTGGCGAAGTCGGCAAAGTGCGATCGGACTTGGTAAGAGTTCAGCAGCGCTCACCCAAACACCAACACCGAAAACCTGACTCGCATAGTAAGCATCAAATTGGGCGTGTGATACTTTTGCCAGTCTCCCTTGCTGCGATGCCTGCCACAGTCGATCGATAGTCAATGATTCGCGTTTAATAACTCTGACTCTTCCTATCAGTTTACCTACTGGCAAGGTGGCATAGATTGCAATTACATCACCCGGTTTTAGAGATGTTCCGAAATTGCCTTTTCTGAGTTCGATCGACTTGGCATTGTGGGAGAGAAAGAAGGCAGAAGCCCACACCGGGCGGACTAAGATTAGGTAAGTATTAGTTGGCATCTTCATCCCCTCCCATTAATCTTTCTAGCATTGCTCTCCCATCTACATACCGCTGATGATTTCTGCCGCCATCTGTCACACCCCAGAGTAAGAAAATTGTTTTCTGTTTGCCTAGATTTTTGGCAATTACCAGCTTGGCTAATTGCACCCGCCGTTCATGCTTTTTAAGTGGAAAATCATCAGCAAAGATGGGCGGAAGGTTTTCGGCTAGCACTTCAGCTAAAAAGCCTTTTAAGCTCTCTTTTAGGGCTTCCGAGTCGGAAGTAGTTTCCGCATGGGGCGTCCCTGGCGTCCCCTTCCCGTAAGGGTTTGGGAGGTTTCCGGCATCTTGCTCTGGCAGGGTGCAATCCTTCTCAGATGGATTGCCGGGAGTGTTGTTTTGAGCGTCGGAAACGTCATCAACTGGTGCATCTTTTGGAGTTAAAGGATGTTTAGTCAGTTTAACCAAAGTCCGCTCTGATTGCTTCTGTCCCGGTAGTTTTACCCATGCCTCAAACTTAGGGGTTGCCCGCTTCGTAACTGGGTTAAAAATGCCTACCAGTTCTACTTCAATCATTCCTGTTTTCATCTTGGCTAGTCCTTTCCCACCGCCCAAGCCCGCTTGAGTTGTTAGGTGACTTACAATGATGCTGTAGCATTCCACCTTTCTAATATCAGTGTTGCAAGTGCGATAATGTTCGTCGCTTTCTTCACAGTTGCACTCCCAGTTAGTGAATTCCTCACCCACGATGGTTAAAGGTTTGAATGTAGGATTGGGTTGAGAATTTCTTTCCTTGTAACGGTCTTTAACTTGCTTTCTAAACCACCTCAACTTGGCATCAATAGCTTCATAATCCATCCCCGTTCCAACAATCTCGCACCCTTCCCACTGCCCATACGCTGCATGGGGGTCAAGTACAACAACCTGATGCCCCTCTGCTAGCCGCCGCTTGACTTCTTGCTCCACAAAAAACGTTTTGCCGGAACCCGGTACACCATGAATAAGCACCGAGGGATACCAGGTCAAGTCCGGCATTTTTGGGTCACTTGTCTGATCAGGTTCGATCGCCGGTGCTGTCGAAGATTCCACCTTGTCACTGGGATTGGCCACGCTGTCTAGAGTCGCCGTCCCCGTCAACATCGGCGGCTTCGCACTGGGGTCAACTCCAAGCGACTCTAGATAAGCTTGCTCAATCTCACCCTCGAAGGCTACCTCATCCGCTTCGGCTAACTTTTTGTATCTTGTTTGCGTGGTGGCCATCTGGTACGCAGATTCGGCGGCAAAACCGAACTCATAAGCCTTATTCTGATATTGCTTAATCCTTTGTCGAATTGGCTCCTGTTCCCCTTCTTTTCTCGCTATCAACATTGTCGCCACCATGCCACCAGTTGCCAACAGAGCAAGCAAGATTTTGATACCACCATACCCACGCTCGATCGCCCTAAATTCTGCTTTCGGCGGTACAAGCCAAGCGGGTCTAGATTCTATTCTGTTGCCGATTCTGTACTCGATTTGATCATTGAATGGCAAAGCTACAGCACCCGCAAAGCCTGCGATACCTAGCCCTAAAAGCCCTGAGACAATCGCTTGATTTTTGTTAGTTAGCATTGTGTAGTTTGCTCCAAATTTGGGTAACGACAAAGCAACCGCAGGCAATCAACAGAGCAGCCGTAAAAAGTAGCAATTGACTGTTAGCAATTACCCAAGCTAACCAGGCATCCCAATTAGCGGATAACAAGGCAGTTGCCACGGCAATTAAAATTAATTGAGATCGAAGCGATGCAGAGCCATCAGCGGTCAAAGTGTACACAGCCAAACCCAAGCCAGCGGCGGGGATAAGAATCACAGCAGCCGGAATCAGAGCCGGAATTGCCCGCACAATAAGCGATGCAGACAGTCCCGCGCCCCCGGTAACTGCCGAATTCGCCCCAGTTCCCGGTCAAGTTCCAGAATCGTTCGATGTTGCTGACGGAGGGTGTCTGGGTTTGGTTTTGCTGCTCAAATTGTTGGGGAGTTGCTGTACTCAGATAATCAAATTCTGAAGCGTCAAAATCTTGGTACATAAGAAAAAAGCGGGTCGTTTTGACCCGCCGCTAGATGGTGCTATTTCTTGCCACTGAAGAAGTCGAACAGTCCGCCTAAAAAGCCTTTGCCGTTGTTGCTTGTGATCGGACTGTTGCCACCAGCCGAACCGCTTGGCACAGGGGGTATCGGGTCATAATCTTTCGCATTGATGTAAGCGTTAAAAGCCGATCGTTTTTGCTGCATGGCGATCGCCTGCTGGGGACTAGCTTGGATTGCCTTAAGGGATTGCTGAAAGCTGCTTTGCTGAATCTGCCCTTTTGCTGTGTGATTGGCTTTTATGAGTAATAAGCGCTGCCGAAAGTTGGCGTTTGCAAGGGTTACTTCTGACGCGCCCTCAACCTTAACTAAATTCAACTGTTGCTGCAATTCGTGGCTAAGTGTGGCGATATGTTTGTCATGTTTCGCGCCAGCGAAAATCGCCTTCCCGACGTACTTATCAATTTGTGCTTTGTCAGTCAATCCGCTCTCAATGGCTTCTAAAGTTAGCCTTTCAAGCTCGACTTTATTAGCGCGAATCTTGGCATCGTGCCGATTGTAGGCAGTTCGCAGTTGTTTCTGTAGGTCTAGTATTTTTGCTTTTCTGGCTGCTTCGTTCACCAGCTCCGGCGTAAGGGGCCCAGAGTGATAATCGAATTCACGGGCTACGTGTGCAGCGCCGCTTGTTTGGGCTACTCGAAATTGCATTACAATCTCCTTAGATAAGATTCCCCCAGCGCAAGCTAGGGGATGATTTACGAGGCCGGCGGGTTACTTGTCCAGAGCGTCCCGTCGGTTTTGCATTTTGTTCAGTCTGTTAGTTACTCGTAAGGCAGCAGGATGACCGACAGAGGGCAACCATTCGCCCCGTCGCCAACTGTCGCCGAGTTCGATCGCACTTCCCAAGTCAAGCCCGACGGCGACATACTGGCACTCAGGAAAATCCATCTCGCCGCCTTCGGATTCAACCTCTGGTAGAGCTTGATAGCCGATCGCAAAATTGTCCACAGCTTCCCGCTGTTCCGGTGTGAGAGAGCCGTTGGGATTCAAATGCTCGAACATATCGAGATGAGAAGCCAGCCGATACCGAGAATCATCGCCATAGTGCGGGATGCGCGAGATATGGCGCTTGATGTAATCCGGCGAAATTGTCTGGGAGCTGGGAGCGTCGTCGCCATCATCGCTATCTTCATCATCAAAAAAATCGGCAAACTCAAAAGGGACTAAATCTTCATCGGTAATCATGCTCAAAACTCCATCGGTGTAAACGTTTCGGGTTGTTCGACCGACAATTCGGCGTAAGGCTGCTGTACTGCTGCCACCTGCGGGCAATTGGCAATCTCCCAAGTATTCAGGAGGTGCTTACCGTAGCGGCTCAAGAGAATTCCGATCAGGGTACTGTAGTCGTTTGCCCCAGTGGTGGCGAGTAACTCATCAGCCAGTGGTACAAATCTTGCAGGCAGAACGGCGCGGGTTTGTGCCATTAATTTTGCTCCTTGTTTAATCCGTAGAGATTGAAAAATTGGGGTCGAGGTGCGACTTTGAAGCGGCCCTTTGATGCCTCACACATTGGCTGTAGCAAGCTGGCAGAACCGCCGATTACTACCAGTTCACCGAGAGACGGCAGATACGGAGCCCAATTGGCTTTGAGCTTGGCTCTGATGTCAGATACCCAAGCGTCCCGAACTGCTACAAACTCCCGACTAAAATCAATTTCAGTAGATCCATAACAGAGGTTGCCCCTGGCAATCGCGTCCATCAACATTCCGGCGTCGGCGGTGTTGCCCACCTTCGGGAGAATGGCTGCCGCCAACCTTTGGGCTAGGTAAGAAGTTCCGGGCAAGACAATATCCGCATCCCGTAACAACGCGCCCCCAGGTGCAAACAAACGGGCGATCGCAGTTCCACCGCCGATGTCTAAGATGCCGTTGGGGTTCTGCGGATACCTCCACATCTGGCGACCAAGTGCGAGGTTATACGCACCGCGACACTCATCAACAGCCACCACTGATCGGATTGTTGTTAGGCAGTCGTGGCCGTTAATGCTGAATTCGATCGTGGTTTCGAGTTCCTTCAGTTTGGCGATCGTTTGCTGGTTGCGACTGTCGGGAGTGGGAATCACCAATTTTTCGATTCGCTGCGGGGAGTCCGAGGCAAGCGCGGGGAGGACTAGGAGATGCGCTAGATCAGCTTTACCCGACTCGAAAGCCGGAGCGCCGCCCATGAGCTGTGCCAAGCGTCCGACTTTCGTAACGGCGGCCAGAAAACTCAATTTCGTAGGAGTTCGCATCATTGCCCCCTTCTTCCCAGTCCGCCAATTCCTTGACGTAAGACGGTATCGATCGCACTGTCTGACAGTCAATCCATTTTGTAAAACGATTGCCGGGGTCAACAGCCAACACAGGACGCACGACGGCGCGATGTGGCTGAATTTCGCCATAAGTGGCGGGTCTATATGAAGTTGTCATTGTTCAGTTTTCCCTTATGGGGTAAGAGTTTGAGACGATTTTAGAGCCAGTTTTTGAGCAACCTCGCAGGGATGTACGTGTAGCCGTTTTATGCTTGCTGCTGGCTCTTTGGCGTCTATGGGTGTATAATATCAGAAAGCTTCCGAAGCTCTCAAATAATCTATGAAGCTTTCTGCAAATACCCTATGCAAATAACTTCTGATGTTTACTGGAGATATCCAATATCTTCGGAGCTTATGGGAGTTACTAAAAAAGCTAAGGTTACGTTCACTTGTGAGCCAGACCTTAAGGACGGTCTAGAAAATTGGGCGCATTCAGAAAGTCGCACGTTATCAAATCTTATAGAAATGGTTATTAGGCAGGCTTACGAAACTCGCCAAAAAAGTCTCAACCTGAGCGACCCCGTAGTTGACTCGCCGACGGAAGCCGAAACGAAATACCCGCCAGCGACCAAAGCCAAGCGGGGCAACCAAAAGAAAACTAATACATTATGAATGTCGCTGAAATTAACCCACTGAAACTGCCATCGCTGCCACTAGCAGACCGTCGCAGTTTGCCAAACTGCCCAGCCATCTACTTCGTTCTGGAAGGAACTCGCGTCTTATACATTGGTCGGGCAGAAAACCTGCAACAGCGATGGGCTGCCCACCACCGTTACAACCTGCTAAAAACAATCACCAATGTTCACATTGCTTGGTTGGAATGCACCGAGCCGAGGTTGCTACCTAAAATCGAGTCCGCTTTGATTGAGGAATTCCGACCGTCGCTCAACGGTGTAGCAGTAGCCGGAGACTATATTTCGCTGCGAATATTTATGCCTGAGTTGCTTAGAAATGAATTTAAAGCCGTATGTGCAAGACAGGGAAGGAATATGAGCGAAGTAGTAACAGATTTTGTAAAAAAATATGTAGCCGAATATGGAATGCTCCCCTATAGCGCCGATCGCCCATCCGAACCGCCGCCCCCTGACCCGCAGCCAACAGAAACAAAGCCAGCAATAGCGGCGAAAGCAAAACGGGGCAAGGCAGGTAAAAGTGCTAGTTGATATCTAGCGACTATCTAACAAATGTCTAGCAAAGGAAACAGACAACCATGATCCAAACCCAAACCAAGACAGTCACATTTGACGAGTTCGCGGCCTGGTATCCAGAGAACTCAGTCCGCCGCTACGAGCTACACAAAGGAGTAATTGTCGAAATGCCTTTAGGAACTGGCCCCCATTCCCGTGTTACAGGTTTTACCAGGGATGAAATCAGTGCAGAAATCAGGCGACTGAAATTGCCTTACTTTATCCCCGGTGACTGTCTACTTAAACCCATTCGTGATGAGGCAGGTTATCAGCCCGACGTAATTGTCTTAGACCAAGTGGCTCTCGCAAACGAACCGCGCTGGGATAGGGAATCCATCATCACGATGGGGTCTTCTGTACGGCTGGCTGTAGAGGTCGTTAGCACTAATTGGCAGGATGATTACCATTTCAAGTTTGCCGATTATGAAAAATTGGGTATCCCGGAATATTGGGTTGTTGACTATGCTGCTTTGGGTGGCCGGCGGTTCGTTGGCAATCCGAAACAACCCACTCTCTCGGTTTACCAGTTGGTTGACGGCGAGTATCAAATCAGCCAGTTTCGGGGAGATGACCGAGTTGAATCTCTGGCGTTCCCAGAATTGAAGTTAACAGCCGAACAGATTTTTCGCGCCGGCTTGCCACCAACCGAACCGAGCTAGAGACTGGGGCGATCGCGAAGAGGTGACGATTTTTGAGAAGAGGCTAAATTCCCAGATGTGGGAATGGTTGGTACAGAGGAGCGTTTACCGATCGAGCGCGGGTGTAGGGAATTCAGGGGCGATCGGCTCTTGATAGTTTCACACTCTCTTTTATTGCGTGAAAAATACGTTTTTGCGTAAAGTGGTAACGCCGAAAACTCGCTCTCCTACCCTGTCTTTTGTGGGTCACAACACATAACATCTGGCTTAATACAACTTTATTATTTTTGTGAGTCGGTCACAATCGGTCAGAAGCGGTCAAACTTGATTTTTGGGAAGCATGTGCGATCGTACCTTTGATCGCATATGGATTTCAGGCATTATAATAAATTCAGTTGCTGATCCGTTATTGGGATAAACTGTATGCTTTACGATCATAATAAAGTACAGATCGGAGTTTGGTTAGAGCCAGAAGTTGTCGCTAATTGCGACACGTATGCCAAATACCTTTCTCAATCTCGTTTTCGGTTTATTAACGAAGCCTTGAAACTTTATATCAAGCACGCAGAAAAACATTGCGAGTTATTAGCAGAAAATGAAAAAAACGAATCTAATTTTCACGTACACAGCGAAAAAGCGCTGTCGCGTAACTGTTCCAGCGCTTTTTTACAATTTTTAATACACCCTAACTTTGCTTAGAAAAAATCTTGGCGGGTTTTTACAACAAAGTTAGGAAATCACCGCAATAAGGAGCGGTCTTACAAATATCATGACATATTTTGTCTCACGAAACACGCCCTCGACTGGCGCTGTGATGATTGATGCTAGCTTGCTGGCTAGCTGTAGCGGTACGATCGAGCGGATTCAGAACTCTGACACTACCCATAGCATTAAAATATCTTCAACCCCAGACTACAACTCAATTTTCTCCCATTCCCCGCAAAATACGACAGTTGACCGTGGATTTTCTGCACCCACCTTTGAAGCGATCGGGGGTGCCGCGTAATGTATACACAAGAATCTTCCGAGTTCATTAAAGTCAGCGAAGCCAACCCATGCCCTCTCTGCGGTAAATCAGATTGGTGCAAAGTATCGCCAGACAGTTCGGTTGTGATGTGCGGGCGCACAGGTACTGCACCGACAGGATGGAAAAAGATCAAGGAGACAGTAGATGGGCAAGGGATTTACGTGCTAGAAACCCAGAATGATTTTCAGCAACAAGTTAGTGGTCGCCGTCCCACAAAAAAAGCTAGCAAATTAAAACCTGTCTCAGTTCCACCCGTTCCGATCGGCTTAAAACTTGCCCCCGTTAAAAATGGCACAGTCCCAGAGCGCGAGCCAATATCAGATACACTGTGGCCGATCGTCAAAAAAGAAATTCTCAAAAAGACACCGGGAATAAATCGGGAGGATGTCTGGCAGATTGCCTACTCCTACGGCGACGACAAAACCGTATACAGAGCCGAATGGGCGGACGAAACCAGCGCCAAGGGATACCGGAAAACCTACCGTCAAAGTCATATTGACGACGGGTTGCTTAAGTGGGAGAAAGGCAAAGCAATCTGGAATGCCTATCGGATCGACGAAGTGTTAGGGATTCTTGACAATGCACCCATCAACGAACCTGTTGTTCCGTTGATGGTTGAAGGGGAGCCCAATGTCGAACTTGCCAGATCCCACGGCATTGCCGCCACCACGTTGCAAGGTTCAAACTGGACTGAGGAGCAAATCAAAGCAGTAGTCAAGGAACTTCAAAGGCTCAATTGTCGAGCGCTGCCTTATCTGTACGACAACGACGACACCGGCCGTGCCAAAGCCAATAAAATCAAGGCTGTGTGCTCGCGCCTACAATTCCCTTGCATCCTGATTGACCCAGTTTCTATATTTCCAGACATCCCAGAAAAAGGCGACATCAAGGAAATTTTGATTGAGATGAGCGTGGAAGAATTCATCCGGCGTATCGAGGAAGAATTGCATTCGCGCGCAGTACAAGATAAAGATCATCAGCAAAATCTGGCGCGAGGCGACTCCGACGGCAGCAAGAAATCTGATAAGCCGCCACTGCCGCAAATTATTGGAGGGTGGTTTGCCCAAGACTTGCGGGAACGGCTTCTCTACTCTGACCAACACCAATCTTGGATGAGCTACGAACTCAAACATAAGGGAGTTTGGACGGCGGTTGGCGATAATTACGTCCTGTGCGCGATCGAAACAATGTGCCGTAACCGGGGAATTTACCCAAACAATTCCTATGTCTCCAATGTTTTGGGGACGATGAAGCGCATTTTATTTTGTCTTGAGTGGACGGAGCGTCCGTCTAACGAGCTGCTGCCTTTTGAGGACGGCGTTCTCTTCATTGAAAGCAGTCATTTTCAAGATCACGCCCCTGGGTTCAGGCTAACTTGGTCGCTCCCTCGGCAGTTCAGAGGTAGCGCCGTGAATATTAATGGATGGGGTTCGATCGCCAGTTGGCTAGACGAAGCTACTGAGGGAAACAACCCGAAAAAGGAAATTTTGCTAGCGTTTGCCGCCGCCAGTCTGCGCGGAATGGCAAATTTGCAAAAATTTCTGATGTTGACAGGACCGGGCGGTACGGGGAAAGGCGTTTTTAGCCAACTATTAACGATGGTGCTTGGCGAACGCAATACTTGGATCGGTAATTTGGAGGATTTGAGCAAAGCCGATCGCATTGCCGAACTCCAAACTAAAAGGCTAGCGCTTTTTGACGACCAAGAAAAGTATATGGGGAACCTCTCAAATTTTCGGTCATTAACGGGCGGCGGTCAAATTAGTGGGCGGAAACTGTACAAAGATCCAATTAATTTCCACTTCAACGGTCTGGCGCTTATCACTGCCAACCAGCCGTGTTTCCCTGCTAGTGGTATTTCTTGGTTGAAGCGGCGAATTATTCAAGAGGAGTTCCGACACCACCCGAGCAAACCCAACGTTTACTTGCAAAAACAACTAGAGCCAGAGTTGAGTGCATTTACTCAATATTTGCTGTCGATTCCGGTTGCTGAGATTGAGCGAATCTTATCGCCAGAATCTACGGGGCTAAACTTGACTTTTTGGGAGGATCGGATTCAGGCTGACCCGCTGGCATCTTGGATTAATGACCATATCATTCACGAGACCGGAGCGGAAACAGCGATCGGCAGTGACAAGGATGAATGGAAAGACGGCGACTATGACCCGACTAAATCGACCTTATTTGGTGGCTACAATCTCACCTGTCGCCAAGGCAACAGCATTCCGTTGAGCAAAAACAAATTTTCCGCAAACTTGGTGGAACTATGCCAAAGCGTTTTAGGCTGGCGGGATGTTGCGAAAATTCGGAAAGGAGACGCTCGGTACATTACTGGTATTCGGTTTCGGACTGCTGCCGACAGCGCGATTCTGCCTCTCGATCAAACTTTGAATGACGACGAGCGTCAGCACGATGTCAACCTCAATGTCAACCTTAAACCTATACAGGATATGGGTTGTGCTGACCTTGATGACTTACTCTCAAAAAATTTAGAAAAAAATACATCAACTGAAGAGTTAGTGCAAAAAATGAATTTTCAATCAGAGTCGTCAACCGCTGATGTATTTATAGAAAAGTCTGGAGACTCCGACGCCAACGTCAGCACAAGCCATACACAGCAAGGAAATGGGTCAACATTAGAGTCGTCATCTACGTTGTCAACTGGGTCGTCACAGTCAAGATTATTGCTGCTGCAAGAATATGCTCAGCGCATTATGGCGGCGATCGGGTTTCAATCCCCGGCTGTTGGGCGCGCGATTGCTGGAGATATTCAAAGATCGTTAGTTGCCAAGGATATTGCTGAATCTGAGTTAGTAGAATTAGTTGGAACTGAGACTTACCAAGCATTTACCGCTCTTCGAGCGCTGACTGACAATGAGGTCGATTTGGTTGAGATTGTTCAGTCAGCGCTCGCAAGCAATGACGCGGAGACAGCAAAAGATGTTTTGATTTCGCTCAAAGAGGTTTGCGATTCTGGTGCTGCCGATCGTCAGAAAGTTTGGAACTCTGGGTTAACCGAATCTGAACGGGTAGCGTTCAAAGCGCTGGTTCAATAGGGTGCGGTAGCCGGCGATCGATCAGCTACCAGTCACCGGCCGCGGCCTCCGCCATCGAGAGAGAGTTGAGCGAGGCGTGAGACGCTGGCTTTTCTTACAGCAACCGATGTTTATGCGGTTGTTGGCGAAACCGAATTTACCCGGTTCAAGCGGATTGCCGAAGGAACCAGGCGATCGGCTTGAGAGAAGCTACCACCAAAAAAATTAGCTAATTTTTGTGTGCGCTAAAGTCAGGCATTTGCAGTATAAAATCAGGTGTTTGCAGTACAAAATCAGGTAAATACAGGTATTTGCAGGGGCTGCATTTTACCTGTATTTACCTGAAAATACCCTGCAAATGCCTGCAATTTTCTGCCAAATTACTGCTTTTTTGTGCTGTTCGTGCCATAACCTGTTGGGACTGGTTATGGCTGTTTAGTTTTGGTAGCAAGCAATGTTTTTGCGATCACAAACCTGACTTTTACGTGCAGATAAAAAATAATGCACCCTTATGAATGGGGAATCCTAGGTGTCAAGGCGATCGCGTTAGGCTAGCTATCGGACGAACGATCGTCACAGCGAGCATCGACATCTTTACTGGCTGCAAAATTGCAAACAGAATAGCTGGGCGCGATCGCGTCAGGCATCCGCCGCCGATACTCAACAGCACCAACTCGAATGCGTCGTGCGATGCTCGGCTCCATCGTAAAGGCGGCTGCCCTGTACACCAACTGGCTCGCTCCTGGCTTCAAGAGCGACTGGCAGAAGCACAGTTCTATCAAAGTCCAAACTGCCTCTGTCAAACTTTCGAGCCTTGGCTGTCGAAAGTGAACGATCGCTAACTTCAACTCCCAACAATTCCTCTGGCACTCTTGCAAAAACCATAAAAACCATAAATTGCTCATTTTTACCCCCCTATAACGTCTATTTGACATGGCTTGCTATGCGACTAGCACACTAACTAGGAGGATTGAGGAGGTGTCGGAGTACAAAAAATCAATTTAAAAGCAGCGAAAGTTAATTTAACTTAATTAAATTTTGTGAAATTTGGAGGAAATATTAGGAAATATTAGGGACAAGTAGGAGATATTAGGAAATAAGAGGGAATAAGAGGAAATAGAAGGGTTAAAATATAAAGATTTTTGTAGCCCTCAGTAACAATTGTAGTGTTGTTTTTTCTCACAAGAAGTTGCACCCCTGTGTGAAGGATGCAACTCGCGCTTATTGCTGGCAGGCATTACTTCTTAGAAGAACCTGACCTTT
>JAUBOM010000147.1:0-17486 GCA_036700245.1 Microcoleus vaginatus BM001213989 | reverse complement strand
TTATCCGTGGGGTCAATCTAAAATCTAAAATCTAAAATCTAAAATCGATTGACCGCACCCAACAACGGATACTTGCTTTCTGACGGAAGTCCTGGAGAAGCAAAAATTTTAGACTCTTGTTCAATCTCCCAGATTCATCTGTTGAGTAGCTCTCACATCTCAAATTTCAAATCGACTGACACCCACCAACTTGGCATTGGTAATTTGGTTTAGCTCAACGGTGGCCGTTCTTACGGGTTTGACTGGATTGGCATTTGGGACATTTCATTTCTATTTTTTATAAAAGAAGGTCAGCGGAAAACGAGCGAGACTTTAGTCGGCTCGATGCAAGGGACACGGGGGAATTCAGTCAAAAGTTAATTTTTAATTAAAATATTAAAATTAATTGCCCTATATTTATCAGATTCATGTTATCATAAATTTCTTGTAACTCATCTAATTAATGTTAGTTATATAGTTATATAATTTAAAAATTACCGCAAACAACAACAGTTTAGTGCTGTTAATAAAGCGTGACGGACAGTGTGTTTGGGATCGCGATCGTAAAGCCCCTAGAAATATCCTATCCTGAGAGTATGCGTAGCCTAGGGCATAGGGGAATTTGGAGTAACACCCTAAATGCTTGTGGATAGACGACCTCTACTGAGGCTGGAGAAATCCTGTATCAGCAAATCGCCTCTTGGAATCAAGAATCTGAGTTTATTGAGCGTCCAGAGTGTCAAAAATCCTCCCATAATCATGCCACGCCTATTAATGAGCTTCTTAACTTCCTCTTCAATGAACTGCTGTCGTTCAATCAGCGTGAGCGGAGTCATTTTATACTTAGTGTCAACAGAAGTATCAACAGCTCTTACATAAAATATTCAGTCTGCTTTTTAAAATCGCTCTTTCATAATTTGTTCTCCAAAATATGTTAAGAAAAATGAAATTAATGAATAGAACCGCAGAGAGAGGCACAATAGTAGATATCAAATATAACAAACTTTAGGCTTGACAGAAGCAGTAGGAATACGTAGATATGGCTACCATAACAAATCTTTTACTAGGATATCACATTAACGAGCAAATATACGTAGGTACGAGAACTTTAGTGTATCGCGGTCTTCGGTGTTCAAATGGGCAGCCCGTCGCGATCAAAGTGCTGCGAAATGACTTTCCCCGCTTCAACGAACTGGTTAACTTTCGCAACCAGTACGTCATTGCTAAAAACTTAGAGATCCCCGGCAGTGTTAAGGCATACAGCCTGGAGAATTACCAGAATCACTATGCTCTGGTGATGGAAGACTTTGGGGGAATTTCCTTAAGTAGCTATCTCGATCTTCTAGCATCCGATAGCAAGGAACCCTTAGAAGGGTTGCCTATTAACGAGTTTCTTCCTATTGCAATTCAAATTGCCCACTCGCTCGACGGACTTTATCGCCACCACGTCATTCATAAAGACCTCAAACCCGCCAACATTCTAATTAACCCCACTACCAAACAAGTCAAGCTGATTGACTTCAGCATCGCTTCTCTGTTGCCGCGCCAAACCCAAGAAATACAAAATCCCAACGTCCTTGAAGGCACCTTACCTTACATATCTCCCGAACAAACTGGGCGAATGAACCGAGGCATTGATTACCGCACGGATTTCTACTCTCTGGGAGTCACATTCTACGAACTGCTGGCGAGACAGTTGCCTTTCCAAACCGACGATCCGATAGAGTTAGTACACTGTCACCTAGCCAAGCAGCCTATCCCAGTCCATCACCTCAACAAAAGCGTTCCACTGGTGCTGTCTGAAATTGTTAGCAAACTGATGGCGAAGAATGCTGAAAATCGCTATCAAAGTGCGATCGGACTCAAGTTTGATTTGGAAACTTGTTTGCACGCATGGGAAGAGACAGGTAAAATTGCTTGCTTTAAATTGGGAACGCGAGATTTGTGCGATCGCTTTATCATCCCAGAAAAGTTGTACGGTCGGGAAAGCGAAGTATTCTCCCTGCTAGCGGCCTTTGAGCGCGTGAGTGCCGGAAGCGCCGAAATGATGCTCGTTGCGGGTTTCTCAGGCATTGGCAAAACCGCTGTTGTCAGCGAAGTTCACAAACCAATTGTGAGACAGCGAGGATACTTTATTAAAGGCAAATTCGACCAATTCCAACGCAACCTTCCCTTTTCAGCATTTGTCCAAGCTTTTCGCGATTTAATGGGACAATTGCTATCGGAAACAGATGCTAAACTTGAAGAATGGAAATTGAAAATTTTGGCAGCTTTGGGCGATAGCGCTCAAGCGATCGTTGAAGTCATTCCCGAACTAGAACGTATTATCGGACAGCAACCGCCCGTCCCAGAAATTTCGGGCAGTGCCGCTCAAAATCGCTTCAATATGTTGTTTGAAAAATTCATTCAAGTCTTCACAACAAAAGAACATTCTTTAGTGATTTTCTTGGACGATTTGCAATGGGCAGACTCAGCATCCTTAAAATTAATTCAACTGCTGATGAGTGCTACTGATAACCGCTATATCTTTTTAATTGGAGCTTATCGGGATAACGAAGTTTTTCCAGCACATCCATTGATGCTGACGTTAGCAGAGATTCAAAATACTGAAGCAAAGGTGAATACTATTACCTTAGCTCCCCTCGCTAAAGCAGACCTAAATTGTTTAGTTTCCGATACTCTAGCTTGTTCTACGGCGTTGGCTCTGCCTTTGACAGAACTCGTTTATCAAAAAACCCAAGGCAATCCATTTTTCAGCACACAATTCCTCAAATCTTTGCATGAAGATGGGCTAATTGAATTTAATTTTGAAGCTCGGTATTGGCAGTGCGATATTGCCAGAGTGCGAACCTTGGCACTAACAGATGATGTAGTAGAATTCATGGCACTTCAGTTGCGAAAGTTGCCAATCCGGACACAGGAAGTTTTAAAGTTAGCTGCTTGTATTGGCAATCAGTTCGATTTGGCGATCTTAGCAATTGTTAATGAAAATTCGCCAGTAGAAACCGCAGCCGCTTTATGGAAGGCACTACAAGAAGGGCTAATTTTACCCATTAGCGAAGTTTATAAGTTTTATCAAGCAGAGGGGAATAGCAAGTCGGTAATCGGTAATGGGAAGGAATCTGACCAATTACCAATTACCCATGAGCAATTACCCAAATATAAGTTTTTACACGATCGCGTTCAACAAGCAGCCTATTCCCTGATTCTCGAAGAGCAAAAGCGATCGACGCACTTAAAAATCGGTCAACTGCTGTTAGAGAATACGCCAGAAGTTGAACGAGAAGAAAGAATATTTGATATTGTCAACCACTTGAATGTGGGAGTTGAGCTAATCACCCAGGAAGTAGAACGCGAGCAATTAGCACGGTTGAATCTGTTTGCTGGAAAGAAAGCTAAAGCTTCAACAGCCTACGCTGCTGCTACTGAATATTTCAACGCGGGAAGGGAATTACTGACAACTAATAGCTGGGAGAGTCAGTATCAAATCACTTTGGCGCTGCATGAGGAAGCAGCAGAAGTGGCATATCTGAACGGCGATTTTGACCAGATGCAGAGATTGGCGAATTTAGTATTGCAACGAGCTATATCTCTACTGGATAAAGTGAAGGTGTACGAAGTTCAGATGCAAGCTTATATGGGGCAGAACAAGTTACACGAAGCGCTGAATATGGGGCTGCAAGTCTTAACCCAGTTGGGGGTAGAGTTTCCCGACTCGCCAAACCCATCTGATATTGGGCAGGCTTTGGGAGAAACAGCGTCAATTTTGAGCGGAACGCGAATTGAGGAGTTAATCGATCTTCCTCAGATGACCGATCCTCATCAACTAGCAACTATCAGAATTCTGTCAAGCATATTTTCTCCTTGCTACTTTGCAGTTCCGCCACTGGTGCCTTTAGTAGTGTGCAAACAGATTGATTTATCCGTTCAATATGGCAATGCTTCTGTGTCTCCGTTTTCTTATGCCGTATATAGTCTTCTTCTTTGTGGGGTTATAGGGGATATAGATTCAGGCTATCAGTTCGGTCAATTAGCTTTACGTCTACTCTCAAAATTGAATGCTCAAGACATCGCCACCAAGACTCTCCACATGGTGCCTGCTGGCGTTCAACATTGGAAAGAACACCTCAGAAATATTTTAGAACCTTTGCTGTTAGCTTTCTCTAGCGGTCTGGAAACTGGGGAGTTAGAATATGCTGGCTATGCAATCGTGATCTACAGCTACTGCTCGTATTTCGTTGGCAAGCAACTGACCTTCGTTGAACGAGAGATAGCAACCTACCGGGATGCAATTTTTAAAATTAAGCAAGAAACATCGCTTCACTTTCAGGATATTGGGTGGCAAGCCGTCTTAAACTTGATGGGAAGAAACCCAAATCCATGCCAGTTAAAGGGGGAAGCCTACGACGAAGAGACAATGCTGCAACTGTACCAGCAAACCAATAATTACCTAGCAATTCATTACTTACACTTGCACAAACTTATCCTTTGTTATGTATTTGAAAAATACCCGGAAGCGTTGAAAAGTATCGCTCAAACAGAAAGTTATTTGAGCGCAGCTTCAGGGCAAATAACTGTTGCCATTTTCTATTTTTATGATTCTCTAGTGCGGTTGGCGGTGTACTCGGATACTCCAGAGTCAGAACAACAGGAAATTCTCGTTCGCGTACAAGCTAATCAAGAAAAAATGCAGAAATGGGCGCATCATGCCCCCATGAATCATCTGCACAAATTCTATCTAGTAGAGGCCGAACGGAATCGGGTTTTAGACCAAAAATTAGAAGCGATCGAGATGTACGATAAGGCGATCGCTCTCGCTAAAGAAAACAAATACCTCAATGAAGAAGCTTTAGCAAACGAGCTGGCTGCAAAATTTTATTTACAGTGGGGGAAAGAAAAACTGGCTCAACTTTATCTAATTGATGCCTACTATTCCTACTCTCGTTGGGGGGCTAAAGCGAAGATTGATAGCTTAGAACAATGCTATCCTCAATTGCTTGCTCCTATTTTGCAACAGAATCAAGGTCGTTTGTTCGAGGCAGGAACCACTTCCAATGATACCTTATCTTCTACCAGAAACCAAACTATTACTGGGACTACGAGTAGCACAGTAATAGATTTACCAACAGTTATCAAAGCTTATCAAGCTCTGTCTAGCGAAATAAAGTTTGAACAATTGCTCACTACCCTGATGGACGTGGCGATTCAGAATGCAGGAGCTCAAACAGGAGTATTGATTTTGAAAGAAGAGGAGAACTTGAAAATCGCTGTCCACTGTAGCGAGCGCCAAGGCTGTCTTCTGCAAGAAACTATTGCGTTCGAGGAGAGCCAATCAATTCCCCAGAATGTGATTAATTACGTCAAACGCACCCACAAAACCCTAGTTTTCGATGATGTCAAGGCAGAATTAATATTTGCTTCTGACCCCTATATGATGCAGCAGGAACCTAAGAGCATCCTATGTACTCCGATTCTCCATCAAGGCAAACTGATGGCAATTCTGTATTTGGAAAATAATCTGACAACGGGGGCATTCACTCGCGATCGCGTCGCCCTCCTCAACATCCTCTGCTCGCAAGCTGCGATCTCGCTGGAAAACGCCCGCTTGTATCAGGAATCTCAACAGCTTTATCAACAATCTCAGGAGGATGCCCAAAAACTAGAGCAGTATATCAACAATCTCAAGCAGATGCAACTGCAACTGGTACAGAATGAGAAGATGTCTGCTCTCGGAAATTTAGTCGCAGGAGTAGCCCACGAAATTAACAATCCCGTAGGCTTTATCGTCGGCAACTTGCAACCGGCTCAAGAATATGTGGGGGATTTATTTAATTTGATTGATTTGTATCAAGAAAAATTTCCCGATCCGGGAGTGGAAATTGAAGCAGAAATTGAGCATATGGACTTGGAGTATTTGCGAGAAGATTTGCCGAAATTGATTGGCTCGATGAAGGAGGGAGTCGATCGCATCCGCAATATCAGTACAAGTTTGAGAACGTTTTCGAGGGCAGATAGCGATCGACCAGTTTCTTTCAACATTCATGATGGAATTGACAGCACTCTGCTAATTCTCAAGCACCGTTTAAAAGCGAGCGAGTTCCGCCCTGCGATTGAAATTGTGAAAGAGTATGGTAACTTGCCCCTAGTGAAATGCTTTCCCGGACAGTTAAACCAGGTATTTATGAATATACTGGCTAATGCCATTGACGCTCTGGAGGAGTCGAATAAGGGGCGCTGTTTTAGTGAAATTAAAGCCCGACCTAATCAAATCACGGTTCAAACTGTGCTGAGCGAATCCAAAAATCAGGTTTTGATTCGGATTAAGGATAACGGAGTGGGGATGTCGGACTCCGTCAAGGAAAACATCTTTAACCACTTATTCACCACCAAGCCTGTGGGTCAAGGAACCGGATTAGGGTTGTCGATCGCCCACCAAATAGTTGTGGAAAAACATGGAGGTACATTAACAGTGAATTCCTCCCTCGGGGAGGGTTCGGGGTTTGTGATTTCTATTCCGGGGTGAGCAGTTCGTAATAGGTCTTTAGCGCAATTAGCGCCATCGACTAACCTAGACCCGATCTAGAGCTTCATGCCGATCGTAGTCATCGGCAAAAATATAGGGTTTAGTAAGAAAAAACATACGGATATTCCGGGTTTCTAGATCCCCATGCGTTTAGGACTGAAATTGTGAGTTGTAAACTGTGAAACGTAATTTGTTGTATTGGCGTCGAATATTGTCAGTCTGGATTTTACCCGTACTGGCGATCGCCCCGTCTTTAGTGTGGAATCAACCCGGAAGAGCACAAGAGGGGGAGAGGGCTGGGTTGATTGATGCTTCGAGAGCCCGCCAGGGAATGAATTCCCTGGCTGATAGCGAAAGTCGGTTAAAACCGACTGAAATATTGACAGATAGTCCTCTTGAGAAAACTTCAGCTATGAGACAAGGGTTTCAACCCCTGTCGGAATACAGGTTTTTAGCTCAATCTGTACCGCCATCTTTGAGAATTAGACAAGGCAGCCAAGTGTCTCTAAACGGTCGCATTCTCCCCCTAAGTTGGACTCAGCAGCCGGCAAACAGCACTTCTGCGGATTTCCGAACTTGGATTGCTGACGTTGGATTGATGCAAAGTGCGGGAGTGGATTTGCTTAGCAGCGCCGACAGTACCAAACAACCGGTGCAGTGGTTTTCGGTATCTTTAATCGGCGCTCAAAGCTTAGCAGCGCGCGCAACAGGCACGTATCGTTACTTAGATGTTACCGATTTTGCGTCCCTTGCGGGTTGGCAGATATCCGCAGATGGTAATGTTCTGAGAATCACGTCTCCCGTAGCAAATGTGGCTGGAATTCGGCAAGCAGAAAGAGAATGGGGCGATCGCATTGTTGTAGATCTCGATCGCCCGGCCCCTTGGCAAGTTAACTTTGTCGATAAACCAAGCCCGTCGCCGACACCCGCGCCCAATCCCCCGGACGACCCCACAAAGCCCGCTATCCCACTGCCAGGCCTCCGCACTGCGCCAAACCTCGAAACACCAGACGACCCGACCAAACCGGCTCTCCCGCTGCAAAGGCGGCCTTTACAGCAGATTATCGGTCAAGAATGGTCGATCGCGATCGATGCCAAAGTCGATCCCGCCTTACTTCAGGACACTTTTCAAACCAGCAAACAATTGCTATCACTAAAAGTCGAACCTGACGGCGATCGAACCCGAGTCAAAGTGACGATTCCTTTAGGTTGGCGGCCGCAAGTTTTCAGCGAGGGAAATCCCAATCGATTAGCGATCGACATTCGGCCAGATTCGTTAGTAGAAAAAAACATTCTTTGGGCTCCCGGTGTGCGGTGGCAGCAGCAGTATCAGAATTTAGGAACCGCGCGTTTTCCGGTAGTTTGGTTAGAAGTTAATCCGCGTCAAGCTGGTGTGAAAATTCGACCAATTCTCAGCAATCCGCCTGCTGAGCAAGGGACTGCACCTTTATTGCAAACAGCAGAAGTTTCGGGAGCGGCTGCGGCGATTAATGCAGGTTTTTTCAATCGAATTAATCGCTTAGCTTTAGGGGCTATTCGGCGCGACAATAAATGGCTTTCCGGGCCGATATTGAACCGGGGGGCGATCGCCTGGAACGATGGGGGAGAATTTGCGATCGATCGTTTGACTTTGCAAGAAACTTTGATAACTCCGGCAAATCAATTTTTGCCTGTTTCTCATCTCAATAGTGCCTACGTGCAATCGGGAATCGGTCGCTACAATTCTGATTGGGGGACAAGTTATACTCCGTTGTCTGCCAATGAAATAGTTGTGACTGTTGGGGGCGATTCCCTACGGGATAGCTTCGCTTCACGAGTTGTCAGCCAATCCCCCGGAGGTACGGCGGGAACAACAACTTTTCCCATTCCAGCTAACGGTTATATTTTGGCTTTGCGTTCGGATTTGTCGATCGCCCCTCAATTCACTCCCGGCACTTTATTGCGTCTGGAAACTAACACTATTCCTGCTGATTTTAACCGTTTCCCCTATATTCTCAGCGGCGGGCCAGTGTTGGTACAAAACAGTCGAGTTGTGCTGGATGCTAAGGCGGAAGGGTTTAGCGATGCGTATGTTCGACAGACAGCAATTAGAAGTGCGATCGGGCGAACTGCTGCGGGGAATTTGCTGATTGTAGCGGTGCACAATCGCGCGGGCGGGGCGGGGCCAAATTTCGCAGAACTGGCGCAGATATTGCAGCAAATGGGTGCTGTGGAGGCTTTAAATTTGGATGGGGGAAGTTCGACGAGTTTGTATTTGGGAGGTAGTTTGCTCGATCGACCTCCGTCAACTGCTGCGAGAGTTCATAATGCGATCGGTATTTTCATTCAACCATAAACCGTCACGTTAAATCGTAGGGTGCCCCGGTGTGCGTTATTTCTCAAAAATTTAGAATTTCCGCACCGGGGCACCTTACAAACTCTTTTTCTCCCCTTATTAAGGGGGGCTAGTGGCGATCGAGAAGACTGTAGAAACAAGACAATACTCAACAAAATTCCCCCCATCTCAGCTATAATCAAAACCATCCTCTCTACATCCTCACATACCCATCATGAGGTACTGGCCCCCCGGACAACAACTGCACCAAGGCAAATACCTAATCGAACAAATCCTGGGCGGTGGCGGATTCGGTGTCACCTACTGCGCCCAAAACCGCAAATAAGGTAAAGTAGTCGCCATCAAAACCCTAAATGCCAACGTTCAAGGTAAACCAAACTTCCGCGAATTCCAAACCAAATTTGTCAACGAAGCTTTATCTTTAGCCAAGTGCAGCCATCCCCACGTCGTCCGAGTTGACGAAGTATTTCCCGAAACGGTGGGAAATATCGAATTGTGGTGCATGGTGATGGAATTAATCGACGGAATTGACTTAGGTAGCCATCTCGAAGATGGCGTTGCTGAATACAGGTATGAATTCAAGATTTCCCAATTGCTATAAGCCAAATAGGGGGAGTTTTGTAACTTCAAGCGAAAAGTTTTTCATACCGTAAATCAGCAACGGCCACCATTTCTATAAACTGATAGACGGGCAAACTCAAATTTTCCTGCCTAGGACTTGAAACCGTAAGCGAACCCAATTTTAAATTGCTTTCTCAACGCATGAATGTCGCTGTTTACACGGTGGTTTAAACCAAGTTTTTTGCGGTCGCTTTTCTCGACTTTAGAACTGTATCGAGCAACCCGGGGAACATTTCGTTCAGAGATTCTTTCCAGAGGCGGTTAAGCTGCGCCGTGCCTTTGCGCCGTCGTGTAATGACGCCTGCCGCAATCAAAGCACTGTTTGCTAAGTAGTTGATTTAATGACACGATTGAACGAAGTGACGATCGCAGTGAGCAACATGGTGGCTCCGGCAACCACAAACATCAGCGTCAAGTCGATGTCCATCAAGAATCCTGAAATCGCTTGCGAGAAGGGATCAAGCGCTACTGAGGTAAACGTCAGCAAGCCCATCATTCGCCCCTGCATTGCAGCACCGGTCTGCTCTTGAAGCCAAGAGACAGCAATTACGCCGACAAAGCCGCCACCCAGCCCCATCAACACAATCACGCCATACGCCATCCACTGCTGCTGCACAAACCCCAAGCCGACGGTGCCAATGCCCAACCCATACGCCAGTAGCACCAGCGACAGTCCAGGATTCTTCACGGATTTAATGGAGCTGGTTGCCAGGACACCGATAAATGCACCAACGCCAAATGCCGCTTGCAGATAGCCGTAGGTCGTTGCACTGCCACCAAAGCGCAGTTCCACCAGTTTGGCAACGCCAACTACCAGTGGTCCCAGAGTGGCGAGATTGAGCATGGCAACAATCAGTAGACTGATCCGAATTGCCGAATTCTTCCAGGCGTAGCGCACTCCCTCCATGATTTCGCCCAAAAGCTGCGAGACAGAAGGCGCGATCGCTTTTGATTTTCCTGTAGGTTGACGAATTGACAACAGAAATAGCCCACCAACCGCGAACAGAACAACGTTGAGTGTAAAGGCGATCGGGAGTCCAAAGGCTCCTATGACAATCCCCGCCGCCGCAGGACCAATCACGTTGGTAATCTGCTCTCCACCCTGCATGAGCGAATTCGCCTGCACTAACAGCGACTTATCAACCAGTTTGGGTAATGTGGTCAAGGTGGCAGGATAGAGAAAAGCATCTGAGATACCAAAAATGCCAGCAATCAGAATCAGGTAGTGAATCTGAAAAATGTTAAGCCACAGCAACGCAGCTACACTGGCAACGAGGAGCGTATTGACAGCGGCAGCAACCGTTGCAACCCGATCGGGCGGCAAGCGATCGCTCAGCGCTCCACCCACCAGAGTCAGTAAGGCGCGAGGAACAGCCGCAGCGATTAGGACTGTCCCGATCGCCGTTCCCGATCCGGTTTTTTGCAGCACGAGCCAGGTCAAAGCAACTAGCCAGAACTGCGCCGCACAGAGAATCAAGGATTGTCCTAGCCAAAGCAGGCAAAAATTTACATTTTGGAGTGGGTGCTTCATCGCTTAATCCTCAAATTCAACGGGAAATGAACTTCTCTAATTGGGTTTGCTGCTCAAGCGTCAACGTTTGCTGAGGTTGACCTGTAATACAGCAATGCAAAAAGGCGACGTATTGGGAGACTTTCTGACCCGACTTCGTTGCCGTTGTTGAGTTCTGCCAAATTGTTGAGTGCATTGTTTTCCTCAACTGGGTATTCAAACTCTTTGAAACTAATCACTGACGGTGGTTGAAAGGAGTGCAACAGCAAATGCTTACTGCTGCACCCCTTCCACTTCCCACAGTTCACTCCGCCTGCTCATTGAAATTGT
This sequence comes from Microcoleus vaginatus BM001213989, assembly GCA_036700245.1. Classification (GTDB taxonomy): domain Bacteria; phylum Cyanobacteriota; class Cyanobacteriia; order Cyanobacteriales; family Microcoleaceae; genus Microcoleus. The sequence goes on along the minus strand of JAUBOM010000147.1, from coordinate 6,188 downwards.
TGTCAATCGAGTAGGCAGCGAAGCTAGAACAACACAGGTAGCGATGTGAGTCCATGCACAGTCGTTGTGGGGATGAATTCTAGCGTTGCAGCAGGATCGATTCGCAGATTGGGCAGCCGCTCTAGCACCGCCCGCAGCACGATCGCAGCTTCCAGTCGAGCCAGTGGCGCACCCAGGCAGAAGTGAATCCCATTGCCAAAGGCGACGTGCGGATTCGGGTCACGATCGACCACAAATTCTTCAGCGCGATCGAACTGGGCAGCATCGCGGTTCGCTGATCCCATCCAGACCGTTACCATCTGTCCTGCTGGAATCGTCTGTCCACCCAGTTGCGTTTCGACTTTGGTAAACCGTTCAATTCCCTGAATTGATGAGCGATAGCGCAACACTTCCTCGATCGTCAAAGGCAACAGGTTGGGTTCTCGCTTCAGCCGCTCATATGCTGCTGGATATTCGTGGAAGCAAAGAATCGCGTTGCCCAATAGGTTTGTTGTCGTCTCATTACCGCCCACGAGTAGCACAATGCAGAAATCGACTAGTTCTTGTGCTGTCAGGGTTTCGCCCGCTTCGTGAGCGGCAATCAAATCGCTGATCAAATCCTTTCCAGGTTGCTTGCGCCGCTCTTCTAGCAAATGCCGAAAGTAGTCTGCCATTGCTTTCAATGCGGCTGGGTCAAGGACAACGATTCCATCTGACCAGGGTTTGAAGTCAGCGCGATCGGCAACCGGAACACCGAGAATTTCGGCGATCACAATTACGGGCAGCGGTATTGCCAGATCGTGCACAAAATCCATGCGGTGTTGAGTTTGAACCTGGTCGATCAGTTCATGAGTAATTTGTGTAATGCGCGGCGCGAGTTCTTCCACACGCCGAGCGGTGAATACTTTTGCTACCAGAGAACGCAGCGATCGATGCTTGGGCGGATCAGTGAAATTGAGACTCTGGGTAAAGTCTGTTTGCTCTGGTGGGTGCGGCACTTTTGAGGAAAACAGTTGCCAGTTAGCAAAGACCGTTTTCACATCGTTGTAGCGAAACACCATCCAGCTTTGTTGTTCAGCATCGTAGTAAACAGGCGATTCCTGGCGCATTTCGGCATACCAGTCAAAGGGATTGCTAAAGCGATCGTTCGAGGTTGCAATCGATTGAATTTGCATGACAAATCTCCTTGAATTGAATAGGAACAAAACATTTGCAGGACGAATTGAGCCAGGCTGTCGCTATCTGACAAAAAACAATGAATTAACTAGAAACAAACTTTGAATGGGGAAATTAGCGATGGCTAAACCAATTCATGCCTGATGCGATAGCCCCTGCTGTAACCACTCCATAGAGCGTGATACCGATCAAAGAAAACAATAGAATTTGTTTAGGGTGAATTCCTGTGATGGGTCCAACAACGGCGATCGTCCAACTGCCTAAGATCGGAGTCATCAGAATCAGAAACCAGGCACCATAGCGATCGAAGGCATTTTTTACTTTGCGTCCGCCCTGTCGCTCCAGTCGCGATAACCAGGCTCGCAGTTGGGGAATTCGCATCAGGCGACCGTAGCCCCATAACAATAATGGAATTGGGGTAAAGTTACCCCACACACCCCATACAACAGATGAAATGGCATCTAATCCCATTGCCATTCCTGCGGTAACGGCGGCATAGACCTCAAAGTAGGGAAAGAACCCAATCCCCCAAACCGTCAATGCTTTGGTTAGATATTGGACGATCGACATGATGGAACGACTCCAAAGCTACGGTTGTGGTTATTCAGAGCGTTACTGCTGTTATCATTTTGTAAATCACGAGGAAGGTGGACTTGAAAGCGATGGTTGCTCCATTAAAATCGCTGCTATAAAGTCAACCTTGAGGATTGCGTTTCATCGCCCAATACTCGCGATTTGCAAACAGTCCTCGATCGACAATTTCAAAACCATGTCGCTGGTAGAATCGGACAGCCACAGCCGTAGACGTTTCCAAATAGCAAGGGGTCTTGGTGCGATCGGCGGCTTGCAGCACAGGTTGAATCAGCTTTCCGCCGATTCCTTGACCCTGGTATTCTGGCGATACTCCCAACATTGCTAAATACCAGTGCGGTTCAGGCGAAAGCTTTTCATGGAATTGAATCCCTATGCTAATAAATGAAACGAAGTCAGCAATTCGATTCCAACGCATATAGAACGGAACTGTAATCAACCCCGATGTCGCAATTTGCCATAGCTGTGGCAACGTAACTTGGGAAGCGTCTGGAGGGAACCAAATTGCCACACCCTTTGGATAATCAGCAGTAGTGTAGATGTGGCTGTAGATTTGGGCATAGTTGAGCAACGCCTGACTGAAGTGCTTGAGAGCCGTTTGCTTTACACCTTCGTCTTCGGGCAAAAAGTGCGCCATCAACGGATCTTGGCTGAATGCGGCTGCAAGGTAATGAGATGCGATCGCAAAGTCTGACTGTTTTAGCTTCACAATGTCCGTGTCTATCACCGTTACCGATTTTGCCGTTGCATTTTGTCTCCGATCAGTTTGCATAGTGATCTCCTTGAATGAGTGTGAAAGAGTATGAAACGATGAGAAAATTTCCAGGGCAAACTGGATGAGCAGCCTTGGGTTGTCATTGCCAAATATAAGTTGTTGGATTCAATCAATTCATTTCGGCGATCGCGTCATTGCCAGCAACCGTTCCACCACCTGAGTTTGACGGGTTTCATCTAATGCACTCAGTTGAAACACTTCCGAAAACCATAAACCGTCGATCGCCAACTGAATGATCGTGGCTTGAGTCGGGTCAAGTCCATCCGCATCGAGGCGCTGACGACAACGCTGCTCATATGCTTCAGCAGCTTTGAGCAGTTCCGGCGGCATCTCGACAACCAGTGAGGTCAATCGGGCAACTAAGGCTAAGGTTTTCCCACTCATCCGCAGCGTCGAGCGAATATAGGCTCTTACCCACTGTCCGGGTGTTCCGGGTGCATCATCCCGATCGAATTCTGTTTGCAGTGCTGCTTCAAATTCCTGGATTAGTTGTTCACCTAGACCCACGACCAATGCATTTTTGTTGGGGAAATGGTAGAGCAAGCCGCCTTTGCTCACGCCTGCTTGGCGTGCGACGGCATCTAGTGTCAAGGCCTCTACGCCTTTCTCCAAAATGACTTGAGTCGCAGCGCCAAGCAGCGTTTCACGAGTGAGAGAGCGCGATTTACCCGATTTAGAAGGAGTCATAGGATCAGTCGATCGAGGAACGGCATTGTTTACCGTCCAGTCAGTATAGTACATAAACTCACCTCCTTGATTTCTCAAAAACTAAGTAGGTTAAGTACCGTCCAGACGGTTTTTTATCGTTTGAATTTAGTATACCGTCTGGACGGTTTATTGTCAAGCGAGAAGTTCTCTATTTTTAGGCCCAGAAATAGCGAAGCTGAAAATTCTGGGCCTAGTAGCAGTTCAAACCATTGTGTCAATGTACCCATAATATTGCCGGGATTGGAAGCATAAGCTTGCCATGACAGTAGCTGAAATACTCATTTTTTCGTCAAGTCAACATCCTGTACCAGTGAGACCTGGAAGCATAAGCTTGCCTCCCTCCTAAAAGAGAAGCATAAGGCTGCCGAAATCCAGGGCGATCGCAAAACCTCTATCCCTTTCGTGGCTTCCTCTAGGGGTTCTTCAGCCGTTGATGAGCTAAATTTTCTGCACCTATTATCGAGAAATCGAGAAACAAAGACACTTGCTGCCAGGGCGATTGCGCTCTTAGCGTCGTAGAAAAAAATTGGAAGCATATATTTGCCAGAGTCGCTGGGAAGCATATATTTGCCGTTTCGGCAATCTTATGCTTCCAATGACAGCAATGGTTTGAAGTGCTACTTTACGGCTGGTGTCACCTTCGCTATTTCTGCGCCTGCTAAGCGAGGCTTTGGCCCAAGTTCGCAAGTTTCTGCACAATTGCTACTCAAACCTCTCTCACTGCGGGGCTTCAGGTTTAGGTTCCTTCGGTTTTTTCTCAAACACTTGGATATTTGGGTCTGATAGCACAAAGCCGTTAGAGGTTGATTCACCCATCTTGCCACCGATAGCAGCCACCCACTGGGGATAGTTGGTAGCAGCATCCTCAAGCTTCTTCCATATTTTGGGCTTAACAGTAACGGACACTACCCGACCCTCACAGTCAAGCTGAAAGGTTTTCCAGTTGTCTTTGTTAGTCTCTACGTTGGTAGGGAGTTCGTTAATTTTGATGGTGACTTCGAGCTTGCCAATTGTCATAGGTAGTTTCGTTGGTTTAATGCGTTGCTTTTCTGGTAGTTTGCCAGCTTTGTTATATTCTCCAGTCTAGGGGTTGAAACCGCTACAGCTTCATCAGGCGAATGGTATATCCCCATCTAGACCCCTACAACCATTACAGCTACAGCTACGTCAGCATCCTCCTCAATAGCTGAAGCTACGGCGCGAGATTGGTAGCCGTGAGCCTGTTTGATTCTATCAACTCCGTCGTGGGCGATCGAGCTGTCGCTCAAGCCGTGAGCTCGCTACCCAGGTGTGACGGGAGCAATTGATGCCTGTCCTGCCAGAAAAGCCGCCACAACAGCAGGAGCAATGCGAGCAATCGGCACAGCCGAAGATCGGGTAAAAATCAAGTTACTTAACACCTAGGATTCCCCATTCATAAGGATGCATTATTTTTGTCTGCACGTAAAAGTCAGGTTTGCGATCGCAAAAACATTGCTTGCTACCGATCGAGAACAGCCATAACCAGTCCCAACAGGTCAAGGCATGAACAGCACAAAAAAGCAGCAAGTTGACCGAGAAATGCAGGCGGAAAGCCGGACATTTTCCGATACAGTCAGAGAGAATGCAGTCCCTGCAAAAGCCTGCATTATACCTGTTTTCGTACAGCACTTGCCTGACTTTATACGGCACTTGTCTGACTTTAACGCTCCACAACAATTAGCTATTTTTTAGCGTTTTTAACAACAAGTTAATTGATTTAATATTCAAGTTATATACTATAACTTGAATTAAAAATCAAGTTTCAGACTTGGCTCTACTTCGTTATAGATAATGTGCTTCCATTGCTGCTGTATTTAGGAGAAACAGACCGCACTCCCAAACAAAGATGGATGAGCCACGATTGTCATATAGCGGTTCTCAAGCGTCGTGAGGTATGGGGGCGAGTCCTATGCCTATGCCCTATGCCCTATGCCCTATACCCGCGAGAACACCTCATGTTACTGAGAAAGGCTATAGCTATATTGCCAAGTACATCGAACTGCACCGCCGCTACTTCCTGGATGTGAGTGTGGCTATAGCATTTTGGTACGGAGCGCCAGCTAAGCGCAAACAGCGGCTGCAATTAGAGTCAGAGCTTATTTATAAGTGGCGATCGCCATTTAACAAAGAATGTTGGCAGTGGTGGGGACAGCGGTTCGGCAAGTGACTCCCCTGCAATCTTCACACTTGTCAATCGTCGGTTAGTAACATCACTCATGAGTTTGTGTCAAGTCACTGTTATATCACTTAACACTTTGTTACATTGATTTACATAAGAAAGCAAAGGAAGAACAAACGATGTATACCAGCAACGAAAACGGAACCCTCAACAACTACGCCATCTTGCCAAAAATGTCTTACGCTCAACACCCTTGAGCGGAACAGCAGCGTCGATACGCGCTTTAAGGTGCCGATGCTGTCTTGTTGGTGCCGCTCAAGGGTGTTGACTGCTTTCGCCGCCTAACCTCAATCGTTCACATTGACTCGTTTTTACTCCCTCTTGGGTTACAGGAGGCAACTTTTTAAGTAGCTCCACTTAAAAAACATAAGATAAAACGAGGTTAGTCAACAGAGAGTAACAGATGCCAGCTCCCTTACGAATCAAACTCAGCATCGGCGGTTGATTGTACGTCGATATCGGCTGCATCGGCATCACAGCTAAAAAGAGCTTTGGCGGGGCGATCGGCTGCTCAACCGATCTGGCGAAAAAATCTTCAATGGGTTCTATAGTTTAAGGTATCTCCCACCGTACTCATCCAGAGAAGCTCTATGGTTGCTCTACCGGGTATTGCTATCGAAAGCAAAATTTACGAAAGTTCTAATTCTCTAGTGTATCGGGGCATCAGCGTCCAAGACGAGCGAGCGATCGTCATAAAAATGCTCAAACAAGATTATCCATCTCCTCAAGAATTAATCCGCTACAAACAGGAATATAAAA
>JAUBOM010000146.1:0-17492 GCA_036700245.1 Microcoleus vaginatus BM001213989 | reverse complement strand
AAAAATACAAAATAAAGGTAACTTAGTTAATGCAATTTAGATGTCGAACAGCTTACTATAAAAATATTCAATAATCTAATTAGACATTCTACCACTATTCTTTTTATAGCCTTGTTTTGATTTTCTTGTTTTTGTTCCGAAGTAATGTCTTGAATTCTAGTTTTTTTGTCAAGAGTATCAATGCCTAATTCCTCCAAATATGCTTAATTTCTTGGGAACTTTTGCCCCTCACTTTATCTTTCACGTCGGGAGCGGCAAATTTTTATGTTCCCCGTTGGCCCAGTTTCTCCTACTACTACTACATCGACGATTTCTTTGCCCGAGGGCCTCACAATTTTCTGACCACCCGTGCGATCGCGAACTAGAATTGTAAGGTGCTGATGGGCGCACCCTACAATTCTAGTTTGTGCTCGCGAACTAACTACTCATCTTCAGCATAGATAAACCGATACAATTCGCTAGGATCGGGCTCGGGGCTTTTCTCAGCAAAATCTACCGCATCATCAATTACTGCTTGAATCTTATTATCGATCTCTTTTAATTCTTCAGCAGTTGCCAAAGTTCGATCGATCAAATCAGCAGCCAACTTCTTAATCGGATCGCGGGAGAACCAATATTCCTTCTCTTCCTTAGAACGCAATTCATCAGGATCGGCCAAAGAATGGCCGCGAAAGCGATAAGTCAAAGCCTCGATCAAAGTCGGTCCCTCGCCGGCTCGCGCCCGCGCTACAGCTTCTTTCGCCACTTCCCGCACCGCCAAAACATCCATCCCGTCAACCTCAAAACCAGCCATGCCAAAAGCATGAGCCTTCTTGTAAATCAGCGGATCGGAAGTAGCTCGCTCGTGGGCCATCCCGATCGCCCATTTGTTGTTTTCCACGACATAAATAATCGGCAACTTCCACAAAGCCGCCATATTCAAACACTCAAAAAACTGCCCGTTATTTGCAGCACCATCGCCAAAAAAACAAGCAGTCACCCCATCAGAACTCTCATCGCCCAAAGCCTCGCGTCGGTACTTCGATTGAAAAGCCGCCCCCGTAGCTACAGGAATTCCCTCAGCCACAAAAGCATAGCCCCCCAAGAGTCGGTGTTCGGCAGAAAACATATGCATCGAACCGCCGCGGCCCTTCGAGCAACCTGTTTCCTTCCCGAACAACTCCGCCATTACCTCCCGCGCCGGGACGCCCGCGCTCAAAGCGTGAACGTGATCGCGGTAGGTGCTGCTAACGTAATCGGTGTCATCCCGGCGCATCGATCGGATCACGCCTGTAGACACAGCTTCCTGACCGTTGTACAAGTGGACAAAACCAAACATTTTGCCCCGGTAGTACATCTCAGCACACTTGTCCTCAAAGTAGCGCCCCAAGACCATATCCTCGTAGAGCATCAAGCCCTCATCCCGAGAAATGTTTACGCTTTGCGCGTCAAAAACTGGTAAAGTCCGTTCCTGAACCATAAATAATTAATACCCGACGATCGGCTTCCTAGACATCTAAATTTAAACCCAGATGGGACACTACCGCAGCAGAAAAAGATCGAACCTTTTCTGTGCAGCAGTTCACCAATTGTTAAAATGAGTAGGCAGGGGGGCGGATTGCCCGGACTCGGAGAACCAACTCCCATCTAAACCCGATGCCAACGAATGATATAATTCCCTTACTCTCAAACCCGAAAATGCTCAAGAGTCAAACCACTCCTTTAGCTGACGGGCAGTGGGGCAAGGCATTTTCCTCACTGTAAAACGCTGTAGAGGAAAAAAAATCAGAGTATCTCTACGGCCAGTCCAAGATACGGTGAATTGGGGCGTTGGAAGCCAACACCAGAATTTTTGATTTGGTTTGCGGGAGTATCTCACTTAAGATAGGCTAATTCAGTTGCTAGCGCTTTGGGGAAGTGGACGAGTGTTAATTCCACTAGATTACTACCGGATTTTGGGTCTACCGATTCAAGCTACTGCCGAACAGTTGCAGCAGGCTCACCGCGATCGAACTTTACAGCTTCCGCGCAGGGAGTATTCCGAAGTTGCGATCGTCGCCCGCAAACAGCTGCTCGATGAAGCCTGCGCCGTTCTGTCAGACTCAGACGGGCGCAAAGCTTATGATGCCAGTTTTTTAGCCAAAACTTACGATCGAGAGTCGGAAGCCGCACTCGAGGCCAAGCACCAGAGGTCGAAAGCCTCAGCAGGCACGGCCACAGTTTTGCAAGACGCAGGAGAAACCGCTGCTGCAGAGCCCAAGGCTTTAGAGGCTGTTCCCGACCCCCACACTCCAAGTATTGAAATTGATGACAACCAATTCGTAGGAGCCCTGCTCGTACTGCAAGAACTGGGGGAATACGAACTCGTACAGAAGCTTGGTCGCCCGTATCTCAACAATGGCAGCATCGCGATCGCCGAAGGTCGTTTCGGCGACCCCCAGCTCGTGCGGCCAGATATAGTTTTAACCGTCAGCCTTGCCTGTCTAGAACTCGGCCGCGAACAGTGGCAGCAAGGTCAGTACGAAAATGCTGCAAAATCATTAGAAGCAGGCCAAGAACTGCTGCTGCGCGAAAGCCTATTTCCAAGCGTGAGGGGTGAAATGCAAGCCGACCTATACAAACTGCGTCCGTACAACATTTTAGAGTTACTATCCCTCCCCGAAGAAAAAGTCGCTGAGCGTCGCAAGGGACTGCAAATCCTGCGAGAAATGCTTCAAGAACGCGGTGGCATCGACGGATCGGGAGACGATCGCTCGGGTTTAGGAATAGAAGACTTCCTCCGCTTCGTGCAGCAAATGCGGAAACACCTAACCAGCAGCGAGCAGCAGGCTTTATTTGAAGCCGAAGCCGGCCGCCCCTCCGCAGTTGCCACTTACCTCTCGGTGTACACCCTGTTAGCCCAAGGATTTGCCGCCAGACAGCCATCGATGATCCGTCGCGCCAAGCTGATGCTGATGCAGCTAGGTCGCCGCCAAGACGTTCACCTGGAAAAAGCCGTTTGTTCCCTGCTGCTGGGCCAGACAGAAGAAGCCAGCAGAGCCCTCGAACTCAGCTCGGAAAAAGAACCCCTGGCATTCATTCGCGAACATTCCCAAGATTCTCCCGATTTGTTGCCCGGACTGTGCTTGTACGCCGAACACTGGCTACAAGAGGAAGTGTTTCCCCACTTCCGCGACTTGGCCAACCAGTCAGTATCCCTAAAAGATTACTTTGCCGACCCGAAAGTACAAGCTTACCTAGAAGCTTTGCCGCTTGAGGCAGAAACCGCCAACGAATGGGTGGTGGTGCAGCCCCGCTCCGGCAAGCCCTCCGCGCGGCTGCAACCGACAGCAGGCCGATCGCCCGCACCAGTACCCCCACCATCGGGCAAGCAGGGAGCCAGTACCGTCACTTTGACCCCCGTACCAACCGGCGCCTCCACGGCAGCCTCAGGGCCGAAATCCCCGGCAACGGCGGCCGTGCCGAGACCTGCTGCCGCCGTCTCAGGGCCGACAGCTACGGCCCGACAGACCGCCGACTCGACTTCCACACAGCGCAGACGCAAAAATTCAGGGCGCAGCGGAGCAAGCGGCAAGGGGCTAACAGGCAATTTGGTCGATCGAACCCGCACCCAGGCTGCACAAATTTCCACCAAAGTCAAGTCCATGCCTCGAAACAGGCTGGCTCTGTTTCTAGTAGCAGGTGTTGTGAGCCTGTTATTTCTGTGGTTAATACTCAGTCTGTTGGCGAGCGCGATACAAGCCCTCTCGCCAAAAGATCCAGAGCCCCTCGTCGGGCTGGAAGCACCGCCGATAGAAATCCCCGCTGTTTCCGCGGCCCCAGAGCCCAGCGCTGCGGCGTCGGGAGCAATGACTGAGGAAGCAGCAAGAGACTTAGTTCAAAGCTGGCTGTCGGCGAAAGCAGCGGCTTTGGGCCCTAACCACGCTGTGGAAGAATTAAAGCAAGTTCTCACAGAACCGGCTTTGTCTCGCTGGCAATTAATGGCAGAAGCTCAACAGCGAAACAACGCTCACCAGCGTTATGTACACAAGCTGCAAGTTAATGGAATTACCACAAATCCGACTAATCCCGATCGCGCCCAAGTAGATGCCCAAGTAGCCGAAAAAGCCGAAGTGTTCGATCGCGATCAGCCGGTTTCTTCGCGCAACGAAAACCTGCGTGTGCGCTACGATTTGATCCGCCAAGAGGGAGTGTGGCGGATTATGGATTGGCAAGTGATAAAGTAAGGAATTGGTAATTAGTAATTGGGAATTAGTAATTGGGAATTGGCAATTGGGCATTGGCAATTAGTAATGGGGAATTGGCAGCCGCCAGCTAGTAACCAATAACAAATAATATCAATTCCGGTTGCACTCCTGGAGATGATAGCAACTCTGGAAACGGCACAGTGCCGTTTCCCTACCGGAAAATAATCGTAGCACGGGCGAGGATTCGCGCGCCCGGAGCGATCGCACCTGATGTAACTATCGCCCGATTAATTGTAGGAAAACGGCACTGCCAATTGCTGTCAACAATCGCCTGAAAGCGTTGATAAATCTCGTTTTTACCTGACTCTAGATCCCCCTCCTATCCCCCTTTCTAAGGGGAGTAGGGGTGGAGGAAAGATCGGACTCTTGTCCTACTCTCTCGGCGGGGGCTAGAGGGGCTGTAAGTTTAATAGTCAAACCCGAGTCTGCGATCTCGTTTCCGGTGGGATGAATACGATCGAGTCTCGGTCAATAATTCCACATTCCCCCACGGATCACTCCCCACTCCCCATCATTCCCGTGTTACCGAAATTGATATGATATCAACTCTGCTAGCATCGGAATTGTCAAATCGAATCAACAGTCAATACTCAACGATCATTCAGTTTTTCGACTCCGAGTTAACAGTCATTAGTCATCAGTCAACAGTCAACAGTCAACAGTCAACAGTCAACAATAATTTTTTGGACGGGAGTTTTGAATTGCAGATTATTGTTGAAGGCTGGCGTTTTATTTATCATTCCTATTGCGTAGCCAATCAATTTCAACTGCTGGAAATGCTCGATCGCCCGCGAGGACAAATTGAACTTTTCCACCGCGATATGCCCTATATAGACGCAGCTTGGGAGACGAAATTTAGTTTGTTCGATCGCCCAAATGAAACTTTACTCCGCAGCATTAACAGCCCTGCGGTAAATCAGTCAGCGGATGTTACGCTGCGAATGTACTGCCCCTGGGACTTCTCGGCATCCAGCAGCGCGGCAACTTGGGTATTTGCAGCGACAGAATGGGGGATTGTTACCAGTACAGTATTGCAGGCGATGGGGGTTAAGTCGATCGCAGAAACTGGGGTTAATTCTGAAACGAAAATTATTACACCGTCGGCGTGGTCAAAAGCGGGGTTAATTCGCAGCGGTGTTGAGGCCGATCGCATTGCGGTGGTACCTTTGGGAATCGATCCTAAAATTTATTATCCTGTCTCGGGCGATCGGCGTCAATCGCTGCGCGAAAGCTTGGGCTGGTCAAACTATTTTATATTTTTAAACATCGGAGGGCAAACGGATCGCAAAGGTATTCGCCCTTTATTAAAAGCCTTCGCTGCGGTAGTTGACAAATATCCCCATGCGAGATTAGTTTTAAAAGGTTCAGAACTGCTTTATCCGTCGAGACACGAGATTGCCGAAGCCTGCCGAGTTGTACTCAACGATGGGGAAAGAGCGAGAGTTTTACCAAGATTAATTTATACTGGCGGGCAGCTATCTTTTGCTCAAATAGCTGAGTTTTACCAAGCAGCAGATGCTTATGTTTCTCCGTATTTAGCAGAAGGTTTTAATCTGCCGGTGTTGGAAGCTGCAGCTTGCGGTTTGCCGGTTATTTGCACCGAGGGCGGCCCTACGGATGATTTTACGCGATCGAACTTTGCACTGCAAATTGAAAGTAAATTTATGGCTGTGGCGAGCCAGGGGGAAACTTTATTTATCTTAGCTCCTGAGTGGGAACATTTGACTGATTTGATGCGGCTAGCGATCGAACAGCCTGGAATCGCTGCGAAAGCTAGGGTTGCGGGCCCGGGTTTTGTGGCCCAAAATTTTACTTGGAGGCGGGTAGTCGATCGATTGCTTGAGGTTATGGGAGGAGATAAAAAGAGAGAAAAGAAGTCTATTTTTGAGCCAATAATTTTGTAGTTTTGGCGTTTCAATCCCTAGATGGGGAAATAGGTTTTTTCCGGCGTGACAGGGCGATCGCTCAAAGGGTACATTGATTGCATTCAGTTTCAATCCCTGATAGGGTTTTAGGTTTTGTCCGGCTGCCCGTTCCAGAAGCCTTGCTGTATTTGGTTTTCAAGGTGCAGTTCCGTGAATCTCAAACAAAAGTACCATTCCAGCCTGCGACTTGCCAATACCCAAATTTCCCTACTCACTCCAAAACATTATCCTGTAAAGCTTACATACTTTCCGTGAATGTTTTTTTCAGACGAGGGGCATCAAACTCTTGCGGAACATGAGTTTGAGCCGAAAAATTTGATACCCCGATTTTTACACCTATCCATTCACGGAAACTAAGCAAAAAATATTGTGCGATCGACAGGCTCTACCCCACCAATACGTTCAATCTTACCCTGACAGCAGGCGCACAGCCGGAAAAACAAAATACTGTCTTCCTTCGGTTTGATGACCTTGTTCAGGCGCGATCGTAATTTAGCGTACTGAGTCTCTGTCAAATCAGCACACTCAAACACACTGTACTGCATCCACTGCCCATAGGATTCTCCTCGTTCCCAGGCTCTGCCTGGTAACACATATCCGGAGGCTGTGCCTCCAATTTTCCTCCGTGAGCAAGCGAGGCAGAGCCTCTGGATATCGGTTCCCAGGCAGAGCCTAGGAACCAGTTAGCCTGGGAACCAATTAAATACTTAGCCATCAGCCGCCCTTGAATTTCAAACGCTTCTTGATAAGTACACAACTTTCCCATCACTGGATGCTTGAACTTTGACTGTTTCTTTTGCTCGTAAAGTCGCAAAAAATTGTGCAGCCCTTCTTTTGTTAAAGAAACCGCCCCGCTCAACGGTTCTGCCGTAAAATCCTTAGGGGAAACTTTCTGCAAATTTATCGCCGTCAACACTACAGCATCAACTACCAAAGGTCGAAACTCTTCCATCAAATCCAGTGCTAAGGAAGGACGGCCATAGCGCTCAAAATGCAAATATCCCAAATACGGATCGAACCCCACAATATTCACCGCACTTTGAACATCGTGCTGCAGCAGAGAATATCCCAAACTTAACAGAGAATTTACCGCGTCAGTAGGCGGACGGCGGCGCCGAACTTCAAAGCTAAATTCCCGCACCCGAATCAGCCGATTGAAGCAGCCAAAATAAGTCGCACTACCCGCCCCCTCCAATCCTCGCAGAGAATTAATACTCGAAGTTTTCTCAATAGACGCGATGACTTGTTTCAATTGTGCGATCGGTTTTTCCAAATCCTGGGGAGAATATTTGCGCTGACATTCTAACAAAGTATTGCGGTAATTCTTGAGCTTTCCCCGAACAAACCCTCTCACTAAATGTACCGATTTTTCCGATTCCCCAGCCGCTTGCCACTGAGCTTTTCGCACAAAAATATTTTTCGTCATTTCCGGTTCTAACCTCCCCAAATAACGTCCGTTTACTGTCAAAAAACTCAAAGGAATGTGACGTTCCAAAAGTTCCACAACCACAGCAGGCGAAACTGTGGTCCGTCCCAAAGCAACAACCCCATCAATTTTGATTAATGGCACGTCCAACAGATTTTTTTTGTCAGCTTTAACCGTAAGACGTTCGTCTACTTTGCCGATAAAAGCATCTTCTTGAGTAATATAAACTGTTCCCATTGTCAATTGTCCTATTTGCAGGTTAACTTGCTTCTTGATACCGCAGGACTTCCTGTGCAGCTTGCGGCAAACATTGCTCATAAAGGCTGCAACCTAGACAGCGTTTGCTATAAGAGGCTGGAGGCATTTTGCCAGTTTGCAGCAAAAATTGGATAGCGTTGATAGTGGCGATCGTCTCTTGTCTCAACACCTCAGAAATCTCCACTAATTGGCGCTGGTGCGATCGCGCGTAATACACATATCCAGTAGCAATAGTTTTCCCCGTCATCTCCTCCAAACAAAGCCCTTGAGCGCAAACTTGCAACTGATCATTATCCCATTCCCCCTTCCCTCCCCGCTTATATTCCACCGGATAAAGTTCGCCCTCAGCCGACTCAATTAAATCCGATTTTCCGATCAGTTTATAGCGCTCGGATTTCAGCCAAATCGCGCGAATTTGCAAAGTTTCGTCCTGGTTAATCTCGCCCATCCTGTGAACGCGATCGTGCAAACTCGTTCCTTCAATGGTATACTCATTATCCGCAAATTCCCCCGCACAAAACATCCGCAAGCAGCGGTGAGCGCAATAGGAATACTGGTTAAGCGAGGCAATAAAAATGTAATCAAAATCATTCATAATTTCCAGGGTTTATAACAGATTATCCTCGTTCCCAGGCTCTGCCTGGTAACACAGATCCGGAGGCTGTGCCTCCAATTTTCCTCCGCGAGCAAGCGAGGCAGAGCCTCTGGGTATTGGTTCCTAGGCTCAGCCTAAGCGAGGCAGAGCCTCTGGATATCGGTTCCCAGGCAGAGCCTAGGAACCAGTTAAAACCCGTTAAATCGCTTTGCTGCATTCGGTTACTTTTTAACAACTATTCGCCTAGTCATTCCCATCCCCATCGGAGTTTTCCTCCCCACCCCGCAGTAAACAGCAAAATCAGCCAAAGCATTAACTTGCTTGATCGCTAAAGGCTCCACATCTCCCAAAATCCGATAACTAACCTCCCCAACCATGCCGACAAAATTGCTTTCATAGTTAGTCAACTTTTCACTTCGGATATTGACAAAGGTCGAAAAAAGTGCATCGAAGGAAAGATCGGGAATGGCGATCGGGCTGTACTTATTCCACCGACTGAGGAGACTATTAAAAACGCAATCTCTAGTAGGAATCACCGAATCGAATTTCCCTTGCCTAAAAGTAGTAGGAGTCGCAAAACTGAAGGCAATTAAGCGGTTAGTTTCCGAAGCTTGTTCGTAAATTTGAGAGTAAGTACAAGCATTAGCCCAAGGTTGATCTAATTGAGGAGTGCCGAGGATATTCGCAATCAGCAAATCTGCCGGACCAAGGTGCCACGGCTTCGAGGGATTGAGATTCAGCCAAAGATTCGTTAACTTGCCAAATAAAGTGTCATCAAGGAGAGTAATCCGCCACCAACAGAGAGAGTGTGCTGGAATCGATTCTGTGTGTTCCCATTGCAGGGAATGGTGTTTTTTGAATGGGCATTTTTTAGTTTGCAAAGGGCTGAGAGTAAAAGCTTTATCAGCGGCAGCATCGTGGAGGTAATCGCCGAGTTTTTTGTCAACGGAGCTCACAAGGGTGAGAAAGAGGGCGTGCAGGTGTCTTCCGGTGAGGTATCCGGGGGGAATTGGGGCCAGGGGAAGGATGTTGAGGACTAGGCTATGTGGCATAATTGGTTAATGGTTGGTTGTGTTGATTTTCTAAATTATGAAAGGCTCGTCATCTGGAAGACGTAGCTGCTTGCTTTTCATTGCCATAGCTAAGATTCCTGCTAATCCGGGTAAAAATCTGTAATGGTCTTTTTCAGCATCGTCACAAGCAATGACCATCGGATATGACACAATTCCTTGCTTTCGGAGTTGGAAAATAGCAGCAGCATTTTTGACTCCGCAAACTATTACCCCCGGTAGCAAGTGTTTTTCCAGGACTTTGAGAAGAGGAGTTGGTGCGATCGCATTTTCCAGCCGTCGTTCAATCCGACAATTGGGAAAAGCAGTTAACTTGTTGAGTTCTTTGTTGACAAACTCTTGCCAACTGTCGCGATACCGCAACCTAAAATTCAATGTATAGGTCGCTTGAGCGCGTGCTGTTACCTCAACAAATTCGCCATCTTCAGCAAATTCGTAATAACGCAAAAGATGGAGAGGGTCTAAAATTGTTTCTTCGGAACTATCGAGCAATAAACCTTGAGGATCGCGGATGGGGAGACTTTCAAACAAGCTGGAACGGAATTGAAATAGCGGTGCATAGCTAGCCGTCCAAATCTCAGCAAACTCTTTTAACTCTTTGCCAGCATCAGCATCTTCTTGAAACAACTTTTCAAATTCTTCTATGCTAGCTCTTTGTGCTTTTAGTTCCTCAACTTCAAAGGGATAATGAACTTCTAAAAACTTTCTGACAAAAGCTTGACCGCCCTTGATGTATTTCCACTGACTTTTGAGAGTGAGTTTTTTCGCAGAGACTTGGACAATACCTTCCGCCCCGCGGAGAGTCCGCATTCGGCCGCGGTAATAGTCCCAGTCGCGATTTCCTCCGAGTGTTTCTTTCAGAGTATTGAAAAGTTGCGCTATTAATTCGCTATCGGGTAAATTCTCAAATTTTTCTTCGAGTTCTAACAGAGGACGGGCAATTTCTAGGAAGGCTTCAGAACGCCAATAAATGTCTAAGAAGGGTTTGTCAAGACAGGGAATGCTGTCAAGAATTTGGTTGAGTGCGGCGCGTCCTCCTGTAGAATCTAGGGTGGATAAACCTTGTTCCCAAGCCTGATCTGGTAAATAGGCGATCGCCTCTGAATCAATATTAGTTTCAGTCTTGCCCAATACCCGTCCAACTCGTCCCAATCGCTGCCAAAAAGAGAAGCGATCGCGACTGGAAAAAATCAACCAATCTAGATTTTGCCGCGTCGGTGCAGGATTTCTTTCAAAGTTAAACCCGACATCTACAGTGCTAGTTGCTAGAATAATCGGGCGTTGGGCTGCTAATTTGCGATCGCCCTTGGGAGTGGAACCCGTAATCCGTCCGAATTTACCGCCCAAACCTCTTGCATACAGCAAATCTGCCAAACGATTGATGTGGTCTTTAGAATCGAGAATTACCGCACCGTTGCGATCGGGCTTTTCTCGAAAACGGTTGACAACTTCCTCTGCTAATTCTAGCAACCACTCGTCCCTTGCAGGTTGCGATCGCAATTCAAGATTAACTGCTGTTTGCGACGGTAAAAGATGAGAATTGCTTGTTTCTTCATTAATCCAGGCTATTCTGACACCCTTGAACTCTAAATTTTTCAATGCTAACTCACAAGCAGGTTCCGGTGTTGCTGTCAGCAACACTACTCGCCGCCCGTATTTAAAAAAGCCGAAAACGTATGAATAAGCTAGATAAAACAGCAAACTAACTAACTGTTTTGCGTCATATAAATGAAATTCATCAAAAATCACAGTACCAAACTTTTGGTAAAAAGCACTGGCGATGTTCGTGCGATCGTTCTTGTTGTAGGCAAAAAAAGTCGCATAGTAAAAAATGTCAGGATTTGTCACCAAAATAATTGGTCTATCTGCCCCTACGTCCGAGAAAACTGTAGCCGGATTTCGCAGTACATTGTACAGCTTCTCACCCGGACGCTTGCCAACTTTATCATTAGGCCATTCCCTAACTTCTCTAGCAGAAGCAGCTTTCACAACGTGACGCAAACCAGCTTCGCGAACAAACTTTTCGGCAGCTTCCCGCTGTTGCTCGACTAAAGCATTAGTTGGCGCAATATAGACAGCACTTTGAGTTGGATTGTGCTTTAGCACTGCTAGTGCAGCTTGAGTTTTTCCCGTACCAGTTGGAGACAAATCGAGAACAATATCAGCGTTTCGAGACTGTTCAAATACATCAACTTGATGCTGTAGTGCATTTTTCATAAATGCCAACTCATTTGGCAGCGATGCACAAGCTGAAATACTTCGAGGTTCTAGCTTTGTAACTAACTTTTCCTTAGCCATTTTGTCTCCCTCCACAACAAAAATATAAATTTGCGGGAACAATCATTTCACCAATCTGCCAAGCTGCACCTCGGAAAGAAAGGTTTTTCAACAAAGGTGCTGGCGGCATGGAAATTAAATCAAATGACAAAAGCTCTAAATTGGGCGGTAAATCAGCTACACTTAAATAAGCCTGACTTTGATAATCGCCAGTAGGCAAAAGAGCTATTTCAAGTTCAGATAAAACATTCACCTTAACTTTACTCATGAATTTACCCAACCGAATGTAATCGGGTAATTCGCAATTTCCCAATACCAAAGTCTGAAATTTGTTGCCGCGTTCAATCATCCGCAACCGTCCGGTTTGAGGAAAATTACTTGCTCTAAATGAACTCGGTTTTTTTCCTTGTCTTTGAATTGGTAAATCTTCCCGGGCTGTAGCGACGCGGTTATTAGTCATCGCGTACCAATAAGCGTCAGAAAGTGCATTAAACCGCTCAAATCTGAATGTTACTCTGCCGTTGAGTGGTGAAGCTGGCAATACATAACAAGCTTGTGCTATTGGTTCTAAATCTTCTTTGTAGGTTGGTCGTCCAGTTGCCTCACCTTGAAGGCGATAGGGGGAACGTACCCAGCCAAAAGCATAGGCAAGGGCATAGTTCCCGATCGCACCTTCAGTGTAATAGGTATCAGACAACTCCCTAGAGGCAAAAAAGACTGGTTCTGCACACCACATCTCGACTATTTTTGCCTTTTCAAACGGAAGTTTTGACATAGATTAACTCTCTGTTTCTACAGGTGTCTTTTTACTTTTGCTTTTGCCCTTTTTCTCAGCAGGAGGCAGACGGAAAGGCTGGTAGGATTTATCCAATCGCTTGAGAAAGTTATCGCGTTCTGCTTCAGACCAGTGGCGGTCTACGTCTTCAATTAAACTTGTTAATTCATCTTCAGAAAGCTGCATCGAAACTCCGCGCCTGTTACTCCAATTTGAAATGACTTGTTTGATGGCTGCACTCAAATCATCAGTATCGAAAGGATGCTCTAACGGCTTTGGCAAAGCATCATAAGTAGCTTGTACCAATTCGAGAGAACTAGGAAGTTCTGCAATGCTGCCAAATACTCCTAATATTTGGTTTTCCATCCGTCCAACTCGGCTGGAAACAGCGCCGTAGCGACTTGTTAACAGAATGTTGCCGATGACATAGCGCAACTCGTCAGCCGTGACATCTTTGAGGGTGACGACATCAATAAAATGGACTCCTGGTTTGATATATTCGCTGGTATTTAAAGCGGTTGATGCTTTGCCCTTTTCATCGCGCATTGTGCCATTTTCGTAGATAGCATTGATTGTGCGATCGCCTACAGCTTGAGCAGTCGTCAAAATACTAAAAGCATCTTCAGTCCAAACTCGGCTTTTTTGAGCGCCGCCGCCTCCAGCAGCAAAACCGTACAGAAAACAATCGACGCACATTTCGCAAGGTGCATTGGTGTTTAGCGAACAAAGAGCTCCTTCTTTCGGACTTGTATAAAGAAGTTCGTGCGCCCTTAAGAATTCGCGCCCTCGCCGCCTTTCTGGTGCTACCTGTTTGCGCTTAGTCATCACCAAACGTTGCACGATTGTCTTTTTATCTTCTAAACCAGCAGGCACAAACTCGCTGCACATTGGTTCCCCAGAACCTTCGGTGCGAAAAATGGTTTCAGAATGGGTTGTCCTGAGAACAACTAAACTGACAATGCGCCCTTTGGGAAAATTTTCGTAAGTGGTAGCAAGAACAGGATTCAGTTTGTTAATTGACATGGAAACCTCTTAATTAGACAGATTTGTTGGTGTCGATAGAATCATTTTCTGACTCAATTTTGAGCGAACGACGAGCATCTTCTAAGAAAAATAGATAAGCTGCTTCTAAAGTTTTTTGATCTGTCAAAAGCTTATCAGCGCGCTCGTTGTAAACCTCTTTGTACAGCTTTTGCAAAACCCCATAGTATGCTTTGATTTGCTCGTACTTAGTGTTGCCGACTCCATGTTCGCGAATGCGATCAAGGCGAGTATGATATTGCTGTACTAAAGCAGCAAAAATTACATCCAAATCTAAATGAGCTTTTTGGGAACGGATGGCGGAAGTAAAAGCTGTAAAAGGTTCGGCTTGGGCTGTGCGCTTAAAAGAACTTCCCCAAATTTTAGCGGTGGCAGCAATTTGAGCAGCTTCTTTGAGATATTGGGTTAAAAGTGCATTTTCATTGGGCATAAGACTCTCCAGTAAACTATTCAACGGCTCGCGAATGCGACTCCAAATTACACTCAGATTAGGTTCATCTTGTTCTCGCAAAGTCCAACGCAGCAGCACATAATAAAGGTCAAAAGGTTGTGCTGCTGCACGGGCTAAATCGTACAAACAATCATCGGCTTTCTGAATGCTGGCAACTGCGATCGCTAGTTGGCCGATACAGCGCAGCCGCTTGAGAATTTTCTTGGCTTCTTGACGGCTGTATTGTCCGCTTTCTAGCAAAGTTTGGAGTGCAGCCGGAATTCCCTCTACTCGCCCGTAAATATCTGATGATATTTCTACTTCTAAGTTGCTGCTGAGGATGAAGGGAAAGCCAAATTCTAAAGACAAAGATAGTTCTAAAGCTAGTCGCAGTGACTTGAGCAAAGCAACAGAAGCATTAGCATCTCCCCGAACTATGGCTTCGGTAACAGTTGCATGGATCAATTCTGGACGTTTGGGAAAGGCAATTCCTACAACTTTGTTAGCTTTAAATTCTAGAATGTTGTCTTTGTACAGCTTAAACTCGTCAACTGTTACTGTACCGCCTTCCGCATTTGTAGCGGCTAGTTGTTTTAAATGTTCTCGCCAAATTCTCAGTAATTCTGGAGAAGAACCTTTCGGTAATGCTAGGTGCAAATAGATGGGGTCTTTTTTATTAGCAGCCGGAAAATTTGCCCCGATAGCCATTAACTGATAAGCCAAGGCTGCCATTGAGTCTGCTTGCCTTTTTGGTTCTGCACTGCTTCCACCCGGTAAGCGATTTGAGAAAACTTGAACTTTTGTGCCTGGGGGCATATTGCCAGAAACTAAGTTGTCTGTTTCGCTGAAAGTAGACCCAAGAGAACAGCGTTTTCGAGGATTTGCTTCTACATAAGCATTCAGTTCGTCAATTCCGTTCCATCGAATTGCGATCGGCAAACTCAAAGTTTTGGCAACTGCTGCGACTATTTCTTCTGAAGCCTCAGATGCTTCTGGTTTGTGCGTGCTTTCTTTTCTCAGTTGGAAAGATTCGCGCAGTGCTTCGAGAATGCCCTCTAATCCTTTTTGAGCGGCTTTGGCTGCAAATAAAGGTCGCCCGTATTGTCCGTTAAATGGTTCAAGTGCTGCTCTTTGCTGTTGTGAAATGCCAACACAAGCTGCAATTTTGTCCCAAACTTCTTTCGGATTAATTCCTGCTTCTCGATAGCTGAGATAAGCAGTTTTCAATCCTTCGGCGATCGCAAATTCTTCTGCATTGCCAACGGGCAGCAAACCAAATGCTGCTGCGCTATCCACGGCACTTGCGCCCGCAGCAGCGCCCCACTTGGCAATATCTTTATTGATTTTATCTGCCTTGAATCCCGCTTTTTTCTTTTCCAATAAAGCCTGCACATTTAGCAGCACTTCCTCAACATTTTGCTGGATGGCTGATTGAGCAATTTTAATCCCATCTTTGGTCGCCCGTACCAACCGTTCGATATTATTACCAAAAACTCGGTCAATTTCCCCTTGCCAACAAGCAGCTATCTCCGCTGTTAAATCAACAGTTGGTAAGTTTTCTCCTTCAAACAGTTCTCCATCTGGAAAAATTGCTAAGGTCGTCAACCCGTATTTTTGCAAAACTTCTTCGCAAGCCCCAAGTAACAAAGCTGTGATGTAGCCTCTGTCTTCAGATACCCGCACTCGGAAAAGTTTACTGGGACGATTAAAGGCAACGGTTAATTCTGTTTGAACTTTCCGAAAACGTTCGGATTCGGGAATTCCTAAATCGAATAAATCCGCCCCTATTAACATTGCGGCCCAGCGATCGATCGCGGGCTCTTCGGGTAAAAATATCGCCGCATCGCTGCGGTTGTGACCTGAGTGACGTTCTATCAACTTTCTGGCTAATTCAAAGTCATCTTCTGTGACAACAAAGCTGAGTACGCAAGCTTTTTCTAGCTGTTCTTCCAAGAAAGTTCGATTTCTGGCTAAAGTTTTGACATTCCGTTCTTGGGAATCTAATTTGTTGAGGTCGTGAACGGCCGTTGCTGCAAGCAGTACAGGTCGCTTGTCTTCGGGGACTCCCCCGATGCGGCTGACTGTCAACATGAACTGACAGGCCGAGTCAAGATGTTCTGCAAGGGTTGTCCCTTCCCTGACGTTGTACTGGTGATGGGCTGCGTAACGTTTGTAAAGCTGGGGTCGAATTTCGCTGAAATACCGTTCTTCTAAGGTTTTGGGAGGACGGTTCAAAAGTCGGCGCTGGTTTGACACGATCGATTCCTCATGTAAAATTTCCTGCTTGGGACAAGCTTTTGAGTTGCCAACAACTTCTGTAAGTGCAATGATTGTACTTTCTGGGTGTGCAGGCTATTACTATTTACAGTCAAATCAATATAGCACGTATTTAGACAAGTGCAAGTATAAATTGGAAAATGTCGCGAAAAAAAGAAGCACTCACCCTTTCAGTGCCGCCGGAAACCAAGGAACAGCTAGAGGCGATCGCCCTTCGCCTCGGTATCTTTTGGGGCAAATCCCCCAGTGTATCTGGGTTGCTGGTGGCGATCGCCCAACAAAAAATCGATGTGGGCGAACCCTTCACCCTCAACTCCACCGAAGTCGCAGCCTTACAACAAGGCATCAGACTGCTGATCGACTCAGGCTATGTTGAAGGTGCGCGATCGCTCTCACAACTGCTTGTAAGTCGGGGAAACCTCGCAGCCCCCCTGCGCCAGTCCCTCCTCCAACAAGCCATCCAGCCCACCGCAGCGTGGCGCATTCAAGCCGAAGAATACATCAACAATGGACAACCCTTTCTTGTCCTCTACCGCAATCCAAAAGGAGAGAATTTGGCATATACAGTGCGCTATGCCGAGATTTCCTTTGAAGAAAAGCGCTTTTACCTAGAAATTTGGTGCGAAGAGACTGATGACATCAAAAATCCCGATTATCCCGAACTCATCCACAATCGCTGTCTGCGGTTCGATCGCATTCAGTCCATCATGAAAACGGACGGACAGTGGCGCGCGGAAGGCTTAGATTTTTTAGAAGTGTACTTGCACTTTTACCGCGGCATGGTGAAAGCCTACGAACCGAGGGCAAGAGATATCAGCAATGAAGTTGTGGGAGATATCCGCCAAGTCCTGCGGCGCGTCTCTAATCCCTTTTGGTTGATTCGAGAGGTGTTTCGGTACGGCAAAGACTGCGTGATTGTCTCGCCCCAGAATCTGCGCGATCGCTTCCAACAAGAACTGATTGCCCTCTGCCGCCTGTACTACCTGGAAATCCGCGATTAGAGGACACCGTGCCGCTTCCCTAGGGATATCGAGGACACCGCACCGTGCCGCTTCCCTAGGGAAATAATATCAATTCCGGTTGCACCGGAATTATTGTTGAGAGTTGAGAGTTGAGAGTTGAGAGTTGAGAGTTGAGCGAAAGCATCCAGGATACAAGCCCCCGGATTCATTCCTTCGCAGACTCAGGACCC
>JAUBOM010000145.1:0-17500 GCA_036700245.1 Microcoleus vaginatus BM001213989 | reverse complement strand
TGTTGACTGTTGACTGTAGAAGGAGGGGTGGAAAAACTCAATGGTTGAGTGTTAACTGTTGACTCGATTTTATTATTGTGATGCAACCGGAAACGATATGATACCAAATCCGGCTTTAATACCCCCTTCTTTTTGAGTCCGCGTGGGCGAAGCCAGCGCGCTAGCGCTTATGGAGACGAAAGTTTGTCTAGGATCGGTTGCAACCGCCGACTCTTATTATCTTATTCTTAATCCCACGCAAACAAACGAAAGTTTGTCTAGGATCGGTTTCAACCGCCGACTCTTATTGCTCTTATTGCTGCTTCACTGTTAAAATTCCGATCGCTTAAACAATGAAGCAGGCATAAAAGCAGTAAAAGTAGAACCGCAATCTAACTCGCTAGTAACTTCAATATCGCCGCCCATCATCTGACAGAAACGCTGGCTGATAGTCAGTCCCAAACCAGTACCGCCGTACTTGCGAGTAGTTGAACTGTCGGCTTGAGTGAAAGGTTGGAACAGCCGCTCTTGCTGCTCTTGCGTCATGCCGATGCCCGTGTCTGTCACTCGGAAAATTAAAAAGTCTGAGTCCAAAATTAACATTTGAGCAACTCTCGGTTGATATTTATTTTTTAATTTTTCACTTGTAATTCTTTCGACAGAAAGTACGATCGCCCCATTAGCAGAAAATTTAGCAGCATTGCTGAGCAAATTCAAAATTACCTGCCGCACTTTCATCAAATCCCCGTGCATAGCGCCCACATTGTCAGAACTCAATAGTTGCAAAGTATTGCGGTTTTTATCCATTAGCGGTTTGATGGTTGTTGCCACCTCCTCGATTAAGCCGCCGACATCAAAGCTTTCGAGGTAAATATCCATCTTGTCAGCTTCTATTTTGGAGATGTCGAGAATGTCGTCTATCAGCCGCAGCAAGTGTTTGCCAGCAGTCCGAATTTTGTCTAAATCCGAGACTACCTCTAAGTTGCCTAACTCTTCGGCATCTTCCACCAGCATATCGCTGTAGCCGATAATCGCGTTCAGGGGAGTGCGCAACTCGTGGCTCATGTTTGCCAGAAAAGCACTCTTGGCGCGGTTAGCGACTTCTGCAGCTTCTTTGGCCAACTGCCACGCTTCCTCCGCGTCTTTGCGTTCGGTGATATCCCGCAGTGTCGCCACCACCGCTTCGACGCTGCCGTCTGTGGCACAAAGCGGGCTGAGAATGTACTCGTAGTCGCGGGTTCCCCAGCTTGCCGTGGGAACGATTACTTCGCCTTTCTTGGGTTCGGCTGTGGCAAATATGGTGTCGCATTCTTCGTGAACCCGCTGCATAATGTCTGGCGACCAGCCTAATTCCTGCCAGGTTTTGCTAACCATTTCTCTGGAGTCCATGCCGGCAGCTTGAGCGGCGGTGCGGCTGACATAAGTGTACCTTCCCGATCGATCGATTAGAAAAATTAGGTCGAGGGAGGCGCCGAGAATGCCGTCAACTGTTCTGGCGTGTCGGGCTACCTGAGCTGTCATTTGTCTGACGGCGATCGCGCCGCGGACTTTGGCGGCGAGTTCAAACTGCAAGAGTTCGTTGGTTTGTTGGAGGAATAGAGTGCGCTGTGCGACTTCTATTTCTAGTTCTGCTTTGGCTTTTTCTAGAGCGATCTCGGCCAGTTTGCGATCGCTCACGTCTGTAGAAATTGTACCGACTGCATAAGCTGTGCCTTCTTCGTTGCAGAGGGGAAATTTGAGAGAAATATAAGTGTGCGGGCCATCGTCTTGAGGGATGACTTCTTCTATGGTTAGGGGCAAGGAGGATTCGAGAACTTTCAGGTCATTTTCTCGCAGGGCTGCTGCTTTGTCTTGGGGAAAAATATCGCTGTCGGCTTTGCCTGTTATTTGCTCTTTTGTCAAGTGGAACAAATTGTCAAAATGGCGGTTTGTGAGCAGGTATTTTCCGTCAACATCTTTGATGTAAATCATTGCTGTTGAGTAGTCTAAAATCGCCTGCAGCAGTGCTTCGCTTTTTTCCAGGGCTTTTTGAGTGTTTTGGTGTTTGAGTATTTCTCGCTGCACTTCCAAGTTGAGGCGATTTAAGTCTTGCCAAGCTTCCTGCACTTGATTTAAGGCGAGCTCGCTTTTTTCTAGTTCTGTATGTAGCGTCGGCGACTGCGTTGAGACGCCGTGTGCGGGCAATTCTGAGGGTGGGAAAGTTAGCGGGATTGGGAAATTTGCGATCGCCCGATCGCCGGCAAATTTTTTATATCGAAAATCTACCGCTAATTGGCCGTCTAAACTCGATTTTTTTGGGAATAAATCGGGGAATTCTCTGAAATTTAAATTGTCAGAAATTAGATCTAACTTCCGGGATCGCTGCTGCGGTTCGGCGGTGGAGTTAGACGGCCAATTCCCCTCTGCTGTTGATAAATCTGAGTTTGTGGGTTTGGCAATCCGGCGGGTGACTGCAACTGCCAAGGCGAAGGGGACAAAGGCAGCCCCAGACAGTGCCAGCAGCAGCCAGTTGTTGCCCCACCAAGTTTCGATCGAGGTTTTGGGGATGCCCCGCACTAAAATTGCTGCGGGTTTTCCGGCTAAATTGTTCAGGGATTGGGCAGCTACTGCATGAGTTTGACTGCCTGTTTGTACGTCTGCGGCGACTAATTTGCCGCCGGCGGCGAGTGCAGATTTCAGCAGCGATTTTTCTGCCAGCAAATCTGGTAACTGTTGGTTTGTTGTAAATGTTTGCGAACTTGCCAAAACAAATTTGCCGTCAGCCAGCGGTGCGTAGATAGCCCTATATCCGCCGCCCTGTAAATTGAGGGTTTCGCTGCTAGCAACTACCGAGGTTTGGCTGATAATTTTTCCTAACACTAAGGCAGCAATCACTGTCTGATTTTTTGGATCTTTTATGGGAATTGCTGCATAGCGGACGAGAACGGGGCGTGAGCCCGATGCGGGCGGCAAAGATGCCAACTGTTCCTGAACTTCTGAGTTGGCAATGATTTCGCTGGCGGTAATTGGCTTTTTTGCAGCGAATACTCGATCGACTATTTTTTCCAGGTTAAAACTTTTTCCCGAATGGTTGGAGTTGACGCTAGCCACAATCTGCCCGTTTTTTACAACTAAGGCAGCACTGTCTATGGACCCTGTTTTGACTTGATTTTCCAGAATTTGCTTGACAGGTTTTTGCAAATCTGATATTTTATTACCGCTGTTGTAAGCTAAGGCTGTTTGGGCGATCGTATTGCTATCAGAGGAGTTTTGCAAACGCTCGGCGGCGCGATCGAGTTTGAGATCATAGTTAATTTCACTAACGCTCAGATCAGATTTAGCTTGATTTTGCAGTTGACTGCTGCCAAGTGCCGATGTTAGCCAAAGTGCTGCTCCCGTTAGTCCGACTGGCAACATTGTTTGTAAAGCCAGGAGTCCGATTAGCTGTTTTCTGGTAATAGATAAGTTGTAAGTGCACGGCCTGAAAGCTGCTTTCAATCTTCTTTCGGAAGTCGCAACTTTAGTTTGCTGCAGACAATTTTGCTGGCTGTCGTTTAACTGAGTATGAGCCATAGTAGTAGATGCTGAATCCCTTGTAGATGACACGCGATAAATTAATCTGGAAGGCAATCAATTTTTGATTTTTGATTTTTGATTTTTGACTTCGGTGTGAGCGCTCAGTCGAACCATTTTAGGTTTTATATCGAGTTCGGTTAATCACTCATCATAAAATGGTTCTCTCTCGCCGAGCCCAACAAAGCAAGAAAATGACTGGGGTATTCTCAAAGAAATCAATTTCTCGCTGTTCTATAATATTGTCTTATTTAGTTGTTTTACATCTACTGTCAGCTCCTATTTAAAGTTTGTTGCGAGCATCGCAAGGAGTGCTTTCACAGGATTGCGAACCGGAGAGCACGAAGCGAGATATAGGCTTTGCTGTGCAGGATGCTCGCACTCCTCAAAAACGCTTTTTGCCAAATCGGGATGATCCGACCGATAGTCCCCAAGCTAAGTAGTTTTTTGCTCGACTTTATCGTAAATTCAGTTCAACCAAAGTTTAGCCTAATTATTGCAACACTTAGATAGTTATAAGCTTTACAGACAAATATAGACACCTGTCTACCAAGCCGTTTTGTAAGGAGTAATCCTTACCGGAGGACTACTACCCCCTGTATCCCCTCTACAAAAGCGTTGGGGAATTCTTTTCCGATGATATTTAACGAACCATTCACATCTGCATTAATCAAAGTCCCGTTTCGGTTCCGAAACAGTCGCCTCTTAATTCCCCTGCTATGATAATAATCTTGTTTGCATAAAGGTTCGTTATCCAGAAAATAACACTTAGATGTGTACTCTTCTGTTACTAGCACGACATTAATTCCGACTAATTGGGCTTTATAAGTCAACATTTCAATAAACTTGGCATTGGGTCTTGACACCATGTTTTGATTCGTTTTCTTTCCCAAATTTCTCCCTGTTTGACCGCAGTCATTTTTGCCAATCACCAGTGTCTCTATCGAGTTAGCTGCCCGATGATTGATAATGGAGCGACTCGCGCTGTGCAAGTAATTATCTATCTTAAAGTTGCGTTTGTGGGTTAACCTCCTTCTTAAACGATGAGATGTCTTGATTTCCGGCTGCCATTTAAATTGCAGACTCGCATTATTTTTATGATAGTAAACATTGATTGATTTGAGAGGTTTCCCGTTAATAATTAATGGTTTAAATCCCGGCTGATTCTCCGCCAAAGTGGCAAGATTGTTTAAGCCTATATCAATCCCTGCAATAGTTCGCGTGACCCTCCTCTCAAGGGAAACAGGCTTGAAGTAGACAATTTGTATTTTGTAGCGGTAGATCCCAGGGACAATTCGTACTTGACATACTTCTTCAACGTGTGTTGCCAAGACAATCTGCGTTTGGGACAGGTGTATTAAACCTTTTTTCAAGGCAGATTTACTGACTGCTTGGAATGTATAGGTGACTGCGTTGCGCCTGAGAGTTTTGTGTTTGTACTTGGGAATTCTGGGCGCCGACTTAAATTTATCTGGATGTTGTTTGTATTCTTGGTTGCCTGCAAAAAAAGCTTGCCGGCTCTCATGCAATCTCAACAATACTTGCTGAGAGACTTGGGCGGGTAAAGCTGTATAGTTTGCGGTTCCCTGACATTGCTTTTGGATAGCGTTGTAGTTGAGAGATTCTCCGGTTTTAAATAGTTTTTTACGGATGATATAGTTAGCGTAGTTGAAAAGATTGTTCGAGAGAAAGCATAAGCTTTCTGCCTCTTTAAAAAGAGAGTGGTTTTTGTCAATAATATACTTTTCTACAAGGTGCATAAGGGTTTCTGGCTTGGGGATTTGGTTGCCCCAGGAGTTAGAAGAAAGCCAAATAGATGTCTATAGATTACCATGTTTGACGATAAATTGAATGAATTTTTGTAATACACTCGATCGACCTTTTCCCTGCTTCACCTTTTTTTCAATCCCACAACCGCCTACCTGCTTTACCGCTGAGTCGCTGGTGAGTATCTTTGAGCAAAGTTGGGATGTCTAACTTTTCCGGACACCTGGGCAAACATTCGCCGCAATCGGTGCAGCGGTTGCCTTTGCTGCCAGGAAACCAGTGTCCGGCATTTTCAAACATTGCATAGCGGTATTTGCCAAAGTCAATCATGTCGCATCCGACGGCGAGATTGCGAAGCCGCAATACTTCGGGAATGTTGATGTTTTCCGGGCAAGGCAAACAGGCATAGCACTGGCTGCATTTGTCTGTTTTCAAACTCGCTGCAATCACCGATTCTAGCCGATCGAACGCAGCGAGTTCGGCCTTAGTGAGGGTCCAGTCGCTATCGGCATATTTCAGAGGTTGCTCTAATTCCGTCGCATTTGCAGCCCCCACACTCAGAGTCCCAATCCTAGTATCGCTGAGTAAAAACCGATAGTTCAACTCTAAAGGCGAGAAAGGCGAGCACAATTGTGCGAGAGTTTCCGGGGGCGTGTAGAGTTGCCCTCCTTTATCGGCCGGGGAAATGATGAAAACGCCCATATCTTTGTGCTTGGCGAGTTCAATTGCCGGGGCGTTGCGCTGAAAAAAATAGTAATAATGCAGATTGACAAATTCAAACAAATCGGTATTGATTGCAGCCAAAATCAGATCCAGAGGCCCGTGAGTCGAAAAGCCGACGTGCCGAATGCGACCGTCAGCCAGGGCGCGGCGGACAGATTCCATGCAGCCTGTGGGCGATCGCACAATCGCCAAATGTTCCCAAGTATTCAAACCGTGAATTGCCAGACAGTCAATATAGTCTAAATTCAGGCGTTTGAGGGATGAGTCGATGTAGCGTTCCATTGCTGCTGCATCGATGGTTGGGCAAATTTTCGTAGTGACGTGGAAGCGCGATCGATGGACAGACAAACCAGCCGACAGGGCCGCACCGAGATATTCCTCGCTGCAACCGTAACCCGCCGCCGTTTCCAGGTGATTGATTCCCTGAGACAGGGCCTGTTGTACAGTCTGACAGGCAGTTTCCTCAGAAGCCAAACAGCGCATGGTTCCCAAGGAAAATACGGACAGGTGCAAGTTAGTTTTGCCAAACCGTCGATAGCGCATAAATGTTAGGATGTTTCGCCCGGGCTAAAGCCGCTTCTCTTGATCAAATCCTCTGGACGGAGGTTTGAGATAAATTCCCGGAAGGCCCGGCGTTCGGCTTCATCAGCGTCTCGATCGACCGGTATGGAAGCATCGGCGACGACTTCTTCCATCACCCAGATGGGGCTATTCGTGCGCAGGGCTAGCGCGATCGCGTCGCTGGGTCGGGCATCGATCTCTTTTTTAACTTCTCCTTGACGGACGATCAGCACGGCATAGAACGTGTTATCTTGCAGCGAGTGAATAACTATGCGCTCCAAGGTAAGATTCCAGGCTTCTAAAAAATTGACCATCAAATCGTGAGTTAAAGGTCGAGGAGGCTTGTGGCCTTCCAGAGAACTAATAATAGCCTTTGCCTGCTCCTGACCGATATAAATAGGCAAAGCGCGTCGCTCAGTAGCGTCTCTCAATAGGACAATAGGACTGCGCGTGGCTGCATCTAAGGCAATTCCAGCGACTTTCATTTCAATCATTCGATCGGCCTCATAGAATTAAGAAACTGTAAGGCAATAGAGAAGTTGGACATAAATATGACCTAAATCCAGTATGACTCGATCTTCGCCTGAATCTGCAACGAATCGTGGACTGTCGATTGGAGATTTGAGATTTGAGATGGACTCAGGTCGGGGTCGAGGGGGACGGCAAAAGCTGCTGCGTCTGGTTTGTGCGTGTGGTTTGATGTAAATAAGCGATCGACTACGGAAAAATACTTATGTTTACAGGACTAATTCAATCTCTCGGAAAGCTGAAATCGCTAGGCAACGATTATTTCCAAATTTCCTGTACCTCCACCCACTCCTACCTAATTTTACAAGATTTAGCGATTGGGGACAGCGTAGCGGTGGATGGAGTCTGTTTGACGGTTGTGGAAGTTCTGCCACAAGGTTTTGTCGCCGTCGCTTCCCCAGAAACCCTGCGCCGCACTACTTTGGGAGGATTCCCCGATGCTTGGGTCAACTTAGAAACCTCCCTGCGCGCCGGTAGCAAATTGGGGGGGCATTTCGTGACGGGACACGTAGATGCGATCGGCACTTTAGCGGCATCAACCCAAACCGCCAACGCTTGGGAGATGCGGTTTACTGCCCCACCATCCGCCAATTCGGGATGGCAACGCCAAATCGCGCCTTACATTGTTTCCAAGGGCAGCATCGCCGTCAACGGCATCAGCTTAACCGTGGCCGATTGCGATGCTGACGGTAATTGGTTTGAAATTGCCGTAATTCCCCACAGTTTTTCCGAGACAAACCTCAGCTATTTGCAACCAGGAAGTTTAGTTAATTTAGAAGCAGATATTCTCGGCAAATATGTCGCCAAATTTCTCCGCAGCGGCTCAAAATCGCATCCAGAACCTTGGGAGGAAATTCCCGCAATCAACAGTTTGGGAACAATTACACCAGAATTCTTAGCAGAACACGGATTTATTTAATCCAAGCGTGCGT
Source organism: Microcoleus vaginatus BM001213989 (assembly GCA_036700245.1). GTDB lineage: Bacteria > Cyanobacteriota > Cyanobacteriia > Cyanobacteriales > Microcoleaceae > Microcoleus. Next base: position 9,458 of record JAUBOM010000145.1, on the reverse strand, counting down.
GCGGCGCACCTTGCTAATATCTGATATCGATTCCGGTTGCACCGTCCGTGATTGTTGAGTGTTGGCTGTTGACTGTGAGTTGTAGTTGTAGGGTTCCCCGTCCGCGAATTATTCTATCAATAATTGACTGCTCAAACCTGACGCACGTACTAACTCTTACTTCTCTCTCTGCGTTCTCTGCGTTCTCTGCGGTTCAAAAATCAAACTCTATTCCTCAACAAAATTGTTTTTCTCCCAAAACAATCCCGCAGCAATCCCCACCTGAGAAAGTAAAAACAATGCTGCAATTAATAGCTTTTGAATGCCCGGTGTATGGAACAATGGATAAGTTAGCAAATTCAGATAAAATGACGGATGTTGTAGTTTCCGATTAGCCGCTCGTTTCGAGATAATTTGCTGAAACAAAAAAGCACCTCTACCATAATTGAATTGCTGTTGCCAAAATTTGCGTAGAGTTAGCGCGTGGGAGTGATAGACTGTAACTTCGGGAGCGTAGACCGCGCTGTAGCCGGAATTGAGCCAGCGAGAGCAAAATTCCCGGTCTTCCCCAGCCGCTAGAGAAAAAGTCGTGTCAAAGCCGCCGATTTTTTGGAAAGTCTCAGCGTCCAAGGCGAAATTGTTAGAAGTGAAAAATTCTGCGCGATCGCCAATCGCATTATAGTAACTGTAAAGGTAATCGATCAGTTGCTGGCTGGCAGTAGAATAGATGTTATCAGGCAGCGCGTTTACAGTTCGACCTCCGATTAAGCAGTCTGGTGTTTCCACAAATCGATTTTCCAGATTTTGCAGCCAATCTGCCGCCACAGTACAATCATCGTCTGTAAACACTAAAAATTTGCCTGTGGCGGCAAAAGCTCCAGTATTTCGCGCCGTTGCGGGGCCTGAGTTGGGTTGTGTCAGAAGTGTGAGATTTAGCTGATGAAGAAAAGGGGAAATTGTAGTTTCTACAGATATTTCGGTGCTGTCGTTGACGACAATGACTTGAAATTTATCGCGCGGATATTCCAGTTCCACAAAAGACTGGAGACACGCCGATAATTTATCGGGGCGATTGTAAGTCGGAACAATAATTGAAAATAGAGTTTTAGCTTGGTTCATGATTAGGGGTTACGCACTCGCCCACAAAGAAACCGGATTTTTTAACCTATATTGAGGGTTCTAAGCAAGTATTTGGGTTGAAAAACCCGGTTTGTGAACACCCGTTCGTAAGTCCTAAGTATAGCTGATATATTTTAATTTTTCAAGCGATACAACACCCACTCTGTATTAAAATCTTTTCCGAAAACTGGTTGCAGCGGACCCTCGGCACTTGTCAGCCAAGATAGAGCTTTTCTGGTAGCTGCGTCTGCCTGAGTCAGGGGCCCGAATCCCACAGTCCTAATTTTATTTTGCCGGAGGTTGTCAATCCATGCCGAAAGTCGATCGGCTCTAAACGGCACATATAAAACTTGTCTGTCCAAATTTTTCCCGTAAAACAGGTAGCTGCGGGAACTTAAAAAGAAGCCTATTCTTTCATCTGGTACTGTATTTTTATCAATATACTCGTAAATACCGCGGTACAGTTCGGCGCGAGCAATATCTCGCTTTTCCCTGGCCACCCAACTAGCACTTACCATCAATGCTATACAGATACAAATTATCATTATGTAACTCGACTTTTTCAGGCGGGCAAGTATATTTCTTAACGAAATTAAAGTACGATGGTGCTTAAATATAATCCAACCCAGCAGCAATCCCAGATAAACTAACGAATATCTTGCTAAATATTGAAAACTGGGAGCTAATATTTCGATCGCAATATTGATAGCTTCCCCGAAATTAGATTTAAGCCTGTCAATCAACCAGCCCCCCCAAACAATACTGTTCCCAGTAAAAGAAGCATTTTTAATAATGTCAAAAATCGTGCTGCTAATAATGCCCGAAATACTGCTAACTAAAACAACTGCGACAACAACTTGATTTTGAGTTTTTAACTTAGTTGCTGTAGCTGCGGCTGCTATGCCCAGCAAGCTTAAAAAGGGAAAGCCGTATCTGAGATTAAAACCGAGTAAAGGGCTGATTTGACCTATCGACTCTCCCGCTGTACCCGACGTGTAAGGTGTAATTAGATACAGAATTCCTGTGCTGGCGAGAAGTACAATTAAAATAATATTATTTTGATTAATTATTCTGGTTTTACCTTCGCTCAAAGCCAGAGGCGCTGCCAATACCTGAAGTGCGATCGCCAGAAATGGCAGTTGCAATCTAATGATAATTTGTAAGCCGAGAGTTTGCCAGTGGGAAATATTGCTGGGATTAAATTGAGCTGCTAAAGTGCTTTGCCAAATCTTGAAAAGTGGCGAAGCGGGCGGCGCAGGTAGGGTAGGTGTTGGCTGCTGTACCGGAGGTGTTGGCGCAGGTACGGGAGACGGTAAGGGAACAGGCTGTAAGGGAACTTTAAAACCGCTGGCCTCGCCGACAGGATAATTGATGTGCAGCAAGTTTCTCGCATACCAAAAACCTCCTAAAAATAAGCAACAAGCTATGCCGCACAGCAAGATTGGTTTGATAAAGTGGCGAATTCTAAAATTAGCTGGTGTGGAATTTTTATTAAGGACGAATCTTTTAATTTCTAATATTGCTAATCCTCCTAAAAGTGAGGCAGCATAGACTAGGGCGGTGATTTTAATTCCGGCTAGCATTCCGACGGCTGCCAAAAACAGGGATAGTTCGGATTGAGCTCGGCTGCTATGATAGGATAAACCCAGATACAAACCTACTGTAAATATTGCAGCTAGCGGTAAGTCTGGCTGAATGGTGTTAACTTGGTTGAGCATCATCGGTACTGTCAATACTAAAGATGCTGCTGCCATACCGTGAATTCGGGTTGCTCCAAATTTTACGCTCAATAGATAAACGGCAATTCCCTCAAGTACCCACGCAATTAGCAGGGGAAAAGCTGTGAGAAAATCTTCTTTGAATGGAATTAAACATAAAACAGATAAAACGTGCCAATTGTAGGGATATACTCGTGCTTGCTCTTGTTCAAAAATCCAATTTCCGGCCGCATCTAATAATGTAAATGAATGGGTTTGATACCATCGGGCGATCGCAGGCAGGTGAAACCACAATGAGTCATAATTGGTTGTGGGTTTGGTTGCTATAGTTTCCCACAGCACAAATCCTGCAAAAGCGGCGGCACCAATAATTAGATATTCGGATTGGCCCAGAGGTTGCTTGATTCGAGGAATCGGCAATTGCGACAGGGTAAAAGCTGTGCGGTTTCTGGCATAAATCAGGATTAAGCCGATCGCACAAATCAGAATTTCTGCTATAATGACTCCAGAAATATTTAGTCGCTCGGCACTTCCTAAAATCAAGCCGATACAAACTTGTGCAATGCTCCATCCCGTGAGGAGTACGAGGATAAAATGGGGAAATGAATAGTTCTTGTTTTCGTTCTGATTCTCGAAGGCAAGAGACAAGCTTAAGGGAATCGGGCCGAATACAATAATCAGAAATAAAATTAATTCCCACAAATGCTGCGCTATTAGCATAAGCTGCAAGTTACCAATTTTTATAGGTTTTTCCTCTTCACCCGGCTTTTTCTGGTAACGAGAAATCCATCGGATCTGATATCGTTTCCGGTTGCATCACAATAATAAAATCGAGTCAACAGTTAACACTCAACCATTGAGTTTTTCCACCTCTCCTTCTACAGTCAACAGTCAACAATCACGGACGGTGCAACCGGAATTGATATGGTATCAACAAATCTTGCACCATGCTCAGCAACAGGCTACAAGTTCTTTTTCTACAAAACATCAATTTTCTTGCGGGGTGGGCGAATAGCCCGCCCCTAAAAAAATTATTAATCTATCCAAGCCGCCGTGTTTACCTGCTAGCTTGCTTCTGAGTTTTGGGTTTGGTGACTTGCTTGTCTTTGGGCCCGGAAGAGTCAGCTTTTAACAGTTCCGGGAATGGCGGCTGGAGGTTGTGAACTTCGATGTCCATTCCCACCGGCAGAGGTGGAAGCTGGGGCGCATCGTTTTCCAAATCCTTGAGTCCGTTAGCAGTTAGTATTTCCACCATTTTCGGCATTTTCGGTACTTTGGCGGTTTCCAAAGTGCCGACCATTCTTGCCAGAGCGAATTCTAGCTGAGATCCCGGGTCGATCGCCACCCAACCCTGGTCAGTCATTTGCCGAACCTCGAAGTGGAGGTGAGGCCCTGTAGACATTCCCGTACTGCCGACGCGGCCGATGGTCTCTCCCTGTTTCACCCACTCTCCGGGTTTCACAAACAGTTCCGAAAGGTGGGCGTAGAGAGTTTCCTGAGAGTTTTTGTTGTGGTTGAGAACCACCGTCAAACCGTAGCCGCCCAACCAATCGGCGATCGCCACTTGACCCGCATAGGCGGCCAGTACCGGCGTTCCCAGCGGGGCACCCAAGTCAGTTCCGGTGTGAAACCTGCCGTAGCCCAGAACTGGATGAGTCCGCCACCCAAACGGCGAAGTAATTGCTGTAGCAATAGATAGGGGAAACAGCAGGCTGGTGTTGCCGTTTCCGGGCCGGCCTGCGGGACGCGGCGTGAGATTGTAGAAAGCAAAACCTGTATTGCTGCCGCTGCTGACACTAACCGCACCGACTTGAACCGGCCCGAGTCCCATGCTGGGCGCTGGAGCACCGCCGCCGTAAGATGCAGATCCGGCATAATATCCAGCGTCTGCGGAGTATCCAGCGTCTGCGGAGTATCCAGCGTCTGCGGAGTATCCAGCGTCTGCAGAGTATCCAGCGTCTGCAGAGTATCGCTCTGGTGCGTAAGCTGATTCCGGCGAGTTTGAACCCCCCAAAACCTGGCGGCCTATTTGTTGAACGGCTTGACCGAGTTTACTGACAGGATTGGCGCTACTATTTCCGGCAACAGTTCCCCGAACATCGCCCGGAAGGCGATCGGGCCCATTTCGAGGAGGAGGGGCTGCAATATAGCCGTCGTCTGCGATCGGAGTTTCCGGGCTGTAGTTGGGCTCTGCTGCATCTGCCGTCACCGGCTCGGAAACAGCAGGAGGCGCGCACAAACCGCCAACTTCTTCGCAGCCGTTCGATCGTTCTGCAAACTCTATTCTTGTTGGCGCTTCGTACTCGCTGGTAGCACCAACGCTGTAGTCTGTTTGGTCGATTTCAGCGTGGGCTGGGTTGACTGGCGCTTCAAAAGGCGGCTCCTGGGCCGTCGCTTCTGGCAGGGGAATCAGCGCGGGTTCCGGCAGATAATATTCGGTGGGAGGTGGTTCGCTGGCGTACTCCGGCTCCCTGGGCGGTTGGGCATCGAAAGGCTCGGACGGCGGAACTTCTGCCTGGGGTTCAGGGTATGGTTCTGGCGACCCTTGGCTGTATTCGGGTTCTGCAGGCGGGAGAGGAGCTTCAAATAATGGCTGGAGCTCTGCTGCGCCGGGGACGGCTTGTTCTGCTGGCGGAGTTTCGGCTTGGGCCCAAACTAAGCCTTTGCTGAGCAGTCCCAGACTGGCAAGGCAACCCAGTCCCACCAGCAGTGAGCGATCGGACAAAAGGCGCGATCGAGTCCGGGCGGCTGTAGGGTTCTTTTTTTGCTGTTTGGTGTTCAAATGGGCTGTTATTTGCTTGTCTGGAACTGGTTTCACGATTTTTTTTCCCAACTCAACAGGGGGTACAAGGAGATCGAAGTCAGGATCGAATGTATTGCAATCTTTGTCTTTATACAGCCCTAAATGATTTTACCGGGCTTAAGGCAATTTTTTTGGCGCATCGAACAAGTCGAATGTCGCTGGGTCGAGTCGCGATGGATACCCTGGTTTTTTCGATCCCGATCGCACTGCCGCCAAGTCGTCTGTGACGGCCACACTGATGATAGCGCTTTGGCGTTCCTGTATGTTAATTAGTTGCCAAAATTTTGCATGACCCGAGAGCAAAATTTTGGTGGCGTCCGCCGGAGTTAAGCGCCCAGGAATCGCGATTTTTTGATTTAAGCCGATCGTGGATTTAAACTTAGTCGGCAAAATTGTTGATTGTTTAGAATACAAGGCAAATGATTCGCTTGGGTAAGGATAGGTTTCATGACTGTAGCTGGCGATCGCTTGACAAATTTTCCTGACTCTGAGTGCTTAAGACAACCAGACGGTATCAGTTGGGAGTGGCAGAGTTCTGAAGGCTTGCCCTATCTGACTTGCAGCTTGCTTTCCCGCTGGCCTCACGGCTTTTTTACGCGCGATTTCTCGCCGCAGGGGCCGATCGATCTGACGGAAGTTCTCGAACCCGGAGCTAAGGTTTATCGACTCCAACAGGTACACGGCAATGCGGTACTCAAAACCAGTCAGTTGTCCCCGGTTGTGGCTCTGGACCCGTCCACCGCTGCCCCCAACTATGCTGAGGCTGATGGCTTGGTGGCCGAGCGAGAATTGGAGGCGCTGTGGGTTTGCTCGGCTGACTGCGTGCCGGTGCTGATTGCTGACGATCGCACGGGGCTGGTTGCAGCAGTTCACGCGGGTTGGCGCGGGACTGCTGCTAAGATATTACCAGAGGCGATCGCTCAACTTGTGGCACAAGGCAGTCAACTAGAAAATCTGAAGATTGCTATGGGGCCGGCGATCGCTGGAAAGGTTTACCAGGTATCTGTGGCAGTGGCAGCGGAACTGGGAGCCACCATTGCTCCTTTGAGTGCCGTTAATGCGACAGCAGACGGCATCTGCGAGTTTTTGCACCAACTGCCCGAATCGCCTGTCTTGCCCGATCCAGAACCGGGAAAGGTACGCTTGGATGTTCGCATCTGCAATGCTCTGCAATTGCAGCAGTTGGGAATCGATCTTTCTCAAGTGGCGATCGCTCCTTTCTGTACTTATTCTGACTCGGCTCGCTTTTTTTCCTACCGCCGCGATCGACTTAAAAAAGTCCAGTGGTCGGGAATTGTGAGCGCCGGCAGGACTTGTGCCTTCTGAGGGCATTGGGCAGAAGGTAAAATTTTAGACGGCCAAGATAAAAATAAAAATCTTTGGATTCATTATTTTTTATTTACGAATCCCTAATGCCTTCTAGCTTCTACCTTCCTAAGTTTTGCTGGTTCTTGTTTTAAATCACTAAAACTAGCAGCAAAACTTTTGGGAAAGCGGCCGGGGCCCCCGCCCCGCTTTCCTCTGTTGTTAAGATTGCTCTATAACGAGAGTACCGAGGCGGGTTATTACAGTCAACCACCCAGGTCTAAAGACACGCTGGCCTTCTAGCCTTTGACTTAAACCCGAGTTGACAGTCATGCGTACCTGGGTACTACGTTAACGGTAAGAGTTGAAAGACCTACCAACGAATGCTCAGCTAGCTCCTTGAATCGGGAAATTTAGGATTAAACAAATTTATTGAGTTAAGTTAGTCTCCTAAATATAGTACCGAGCCTAAACTAAGGCGCAAGCTAACATTTCTCCTCTCATGGAGGCTATAAGGAGCAAACATTATGCGATCGCAGATTGTGAGGTTTGAGGTGGTAATTGTAAACAGTGAAAGTACATTACAAAGGTACACCGAATCACACAATCCCCGTGTAATGTTGTCTTACGGTTGAAACCGCCCGGGCTATGCGCGCTCGCGTAGCCGAAGGGTCGTTTCCCTCTCAGCGCTATGCAGCGACTGAGTTTCCCACTTACGGAGTTTTTTTATGAGTGAGCCAACTCCCTATCAACTGCTTGAAGTCGATGAAGATGCTTCCTTTGATGAAGTGCAAGAGGCCCGCACGCGCCTAGCTGAGCAGTACAGCGGTGACATGAAACGTTTGGAATTGATCGAAGCAGCATACGACGCGATCCTCATGGATCGCCTGCGGCAGCGACAGGAAGGTAAAATTAAAGTGCCCGAACGCATCCGCTTTCCCGAGCGGCTGACTCCCGCACCCGCAAGCTTTACTCCGTCTCCTCCTAGTGGCAGCCCAGCTTGGTTGCAGCGGCTAATCGATACTCCTAGTCGATCGGACATTTTGTGGCCGGCTGGGGTGTATGTGGGGTTAGGCGGACTGAGTATTTATCCGGGGGCTAACGATGGTTTACTGCAGTTGACTCTGGCTCTTGGGGTCGGCTCTTGTCTTTATTTTGTTAATCGCAAGGAACAAAAATTTGGTCGGGCTGTGCTGCTGACTGTGGCTGGCTTGGTTATAGGCTTGTTGCTGGGAGGCTTTTTGGGTTCTTTGGTCAGTCCGGCATTTATAACAACAGAGAAATTTATCGCTTTGTTTACGTTTTTAATTCTGTGGCTGGTTAGCGGTTTTCTGCGATAGTCAGCAGTCATTAGTCAGCAGTTATTAGTCAGCAGTTATTAGTCATTAGTCAGCAGTCAGCAGTCAGGAGCCAACAACTAATAACTGTGGAATCAAGACCTCTGAAAAATAACATCAGCTAACAATTAATAACTCATAACTAATGACTAATGACTAATGACTAATTTTTGCGACCTAAAATAATTTCCACTGCTTCACTCAAATTGTTAGCAATTAAATCGGGTTGGTGCATTTCTAGTTGGGTGCGATCGCGAATTCCGCACAAAACACCAATTACCTTGACACCGTGCGTTTTAGCTGCTATAATATCCGCCTCCGTATCCCCAACCATCCAAACGTCAGAAGCCGGCGGCAGTTCGGCGAGAGCTCTTGCCATTAGCAGGGGCTTATCTTTGACATCCCCGGTTTTGACGTAATCGTTGGGGAGGCAATAGCAGCGGTTTTCAGGGAAAAATTGCCCTAAATTACAGCGGTTGAAGGCTTCGTCTAGTTCCCTGACGCGGCGCATGGTGAGAACCGCTAAATCTACTCCAGCACGCTGCACCTTTTCGAGCGTTTCCAGAGCGCCGGGGGCTGGTCGATCGTAAATCATATAAGGGAGCGTGTGAACCGTTTGACGGCGTTTCTGGGCAAAATCGCGGGCTTGGGCTGCGTCCAACCCCGAGAGGATGGCGATTTCGGTTTCGGGAACCCGCGCGCGCTTCATGTCCCAAAACTCGGCTTTGGGGAGTTCCCGCACTGGTTGGTCCAAACGTTGAGTGTCTGCGAGACACTGCTGGTAAACTCGGTAGTAGCGATCGGACACGTCCATGATCGGGCCATCAAAGTCGGTAATAAGTCTCAGCATTTAGCAGAATATCTTTAAGCTTTTATAGAAATTGTTCGATATTATACCACTTAAAGGTAACAGTTTCTTTACAAAAATTGACATAAATATCCAGGGGAGGTAAGGTCTATAGGAATGGTTCTAATTAAAGGAAACATTTGAATTAAGCTGTGCCACTCATCAACTTTACCTGTTGTAACCCAGATCGGGGAATTTACAATTAAGATGTGCGGCACAAATAGTATAAACCGCTACGTATTTTCATAAATCTCAACCTCAATCGACGCAGATTTTGACAAGCGAATTTCAAAGGTGGTACAAGCCCCCGGATTTATCCGTGGAATCAATCCAAAATCTAAAATCTAAAA
>JAUBOM010000144.1:0-17595 GCA_036700245.1 Microcoleus vaginatus BM001213989 | reverse complement strand
AATAAAAAACCTGTATCCGAGAAACTTGCCCCCCGAATTTATCCGTGGGGTCAATGCTTCAATCTAAAATCTCAAATCTAAAATCTAAAATCGATTGACTCTCCCAGTCAATGCTATGTTCTTCAGAAATACAGTAAATCTATATTTGAAAAAGCTATCTCCCAGTTAAAGTAAAAATTATAAAGTTTCAGGCAAAAGCATAATGGGCAATACCTTTGGGCATTTATTTCGGATATCGACATTTGGGGAATCTCACGGCGGCGGTGTGGGAGTAGTAATTGACGGTTGCCCGCCCCTGGTGTCGATAGACGCATCGGAAATTCAAGCCGAACTAGATCGCCGCCGCCCCGGTCAAAGCAAAATTACGACACCTCGCAAAGAAGCAGATACGTGCGAAATTCTGTCGGGGGTGTTTGAAGGCAAAACTTTGGGAACGCCGATCGCTATTTTAGTCCGCAATCAAGACACTCGCCCCCAAGATTACGGTGAAATGGCGACTACCTATCGCCCTTCCCACGCAGATGCTACCTACGATGCTAAGTACGGAATTCGTAACTGGCAAGGCGGAGGTCGAAGTTCGGCGAGGGAGACAATAGGTAGAGTAGCAGCAGGGGCGATCGCTAAAAAAATTCTCAAACAAGCAGCAGGAGTCGAAATAGTTGGCTACGTCAAACGCATCAAAGACTTAGAAGGTGTCGCCGACCCGGACACTGTTACCTTAGAACAAGTAGAAAGCAACATTGTCCGCTGTCCAGATGCCGAATGCGCCGAAAGAATGATTGAACTGATCGAAAAAGTTCGCGATAGCGGAGATTCGATCGGCGGTGTAGTCGAATGCGTCGCCCGCAACGTACCCAAAGGGCTGGGAATGCCCGTATTCGACAAACTCGAAGCCGACTTGGCCAAAGCCATCATGTCCTTGCCCGCCAGCAAAGGCTTTGAAATTGGTTCGGGCTTTGCCGGGACTCTACTCAAGGGCAGCGAACACAATGATGAATACTATACTGATGAACAGGGGGCAATTCGTACAGTGACGAATCGCTCCGGTGGAATTCAGGGTGGCATTGCTAACGGTGAAAATATCATTTTGCGGGCGGCCTTCAAGCCAACTGCGACAATTCGCCAGCAGCAGCGTACAGTAACCCGAGAGGGCCAAGAAACGCTGCTGGCTGCAAAAGGACGGCACGACCCTTGCGTTTTGCCAAGAGCTGTGCCAATGGTGGAAGCAATGGTAGCTTTAGTGTTGTGCGACCATCTGCTGCGCCATCACGGACAATGTGGAACCTTAAAGCCTGAATTTTAACATGGAAATCAGCTTGTCCTCTGTAGCGGCAACTCCCGTTGATTGCCCTCAACCCTCTGAAGCAATAAAAGGTATAGATGATTTTGTAGTACAGTTCTGGGGCGTGCGGGGCAGTGTGCCGACACCCGGAGAGGAAACAGTTCGCTACGGTGGCAATACTTCTTGTTTGGAAATGCGAGTCGGTGGAAAACGCTTGATTTTTGACGGCGGAACTGGCTTGCGGATGCTGGGAGACCAGTTAGTGGAAGAAATGCCCGTGCAAGCTTATATGTTTTTTACTCACTATCACTGGGATCACATTCAAGGATTCCCGCTGTTCGCCCCAGCTTTTATCCGGGGCAATAGCTTTGATATTTACGGCGCAACTCCGCCGGATGGAGATTGCATGAAAAGGCACTTTGTCGAACGGGTGCTGCACTCGAATTCGCCGGTGCCGCTGATGGGTTTGCAGGCAGATTTGAATTTCTACGAACTCAATCACAACCAGACGATGATGCTGGACGATATTGAGATTAGGACGGGTTCTCTGAATCACCCCAATACTGCTATGGGATATCGGGTGACTTGGCAGGGACGATCTGTTGTCTACTGTTCGGATACCGAACATTTTCCCGATCGGCTAGATGAGAATGTCTACAATTTAGCCCTCGACGCTGACGTGCTGATTTACGACGCGATGTACACAGACGAGGAATATCACAACCCCAAGTCTCCGAAGGTGGGTTGGGGACACTCGACTTGGCAGGAAGCGGTGAGAATGGCTAAGGAAGCCCGGGTGAAACGAGTGGTAATTTTTCACCACGATCCGGCTCACACTGACGATTTTCTCGATCGCATCGCCGAAGACGTGCAAATCGCTTTTCCGAAGGCTGTCATGGCCCGCGAGGGTCTTATTTTGCCGATCGGCTTCTGAACCTTCCCCTAGGCGTGCTCGATCGAACCATCAACCGATCGAACCATAATTGTTATGTGAATATGTGGATCTGGTCTCGCCCCCAGATTCACAATTTTTTTTAATATGCAGCAAACTCTTAACCGCATGGTATAATTCTTGATTGTTAAGTTTTTAGGCAGAGTATTTAAGGTTTTTTTTATTGTTCCACCGCGTCCCCAAGATGCCAAGACGTAAGATAATTGGAGTTCAACTAAATCGCCAAATACTTTGCTAAACTTACTCATAGTTAATCTTTACAGGAATTTTTACCTGTGGAAAGTTGCCGATTTGGGAAAATTAGTTGGAGTGTTAAATAAGTCTAAGCCTCGAAACTGTACCCCATCAAACACAACTTTAGGTAGGTCTAAGTATGTTTGCTATCAAAGGAGCACTCAAATTAAATAATAGAGAAGCGACCTTGATGGCGGAACACGCAGGATTTAGGCGGGTTGTCTTCTCCGGATTGAGTCCTCGGACTCAGATGTATGGCCGCGTCAAGCTTTCAGACTGGAAAGGGATTAACCAACTCAAGAAAGTTTTGACCAATCATGTCAAAAAACAACCGGGATTGGCTGGGATGAATCAATTGTCTAGGCGACTATACCAAAACGCATTAATTGATTTAAAAGATGCTTTTAATCGGTATCGCTCATCCATGTGGGGCAATCCCACATTCGCTAGTCGTCGAGATGGTCAATCATTTACAGTAGATTCGTCCAGCCCAAAGGTTGTACTGAATGCAGGGAATACGATTAAGATTCCTACAGTAGGGACATTCCAAGGTCATGAACCACTCGAAAGTGGTTGTGTTTCCCAGACTTTTACCATATCAAAAGAAGGGAGCCCTTGGTTTGTGTCATTCTGTGTTGGTGCGGAACGTTTACCAGTCCAGCAACTTCAGGAATCCGTAGGTAGAGATTTAGGAATTAGAGCCTTTGCTACCCTGAGCGAAGCCGAAGGGTCAAACAATCAAGTTTTTGATGCACCAAAGCCGTTAAAGCCAGCGAAAACCAAGCTAGCAATATTACAACGTAAAGCTTCAAGACAAGTAAAAAGCTCTAAGAACCAGCGCAAAACCTACAATAAAATTAGTCGGATTCACTCGCGGATATCTGGCATTCGTAAGGAGTTTTTACATAAGTTGACAACTCCCACCGTTAAAACTTTTAAACTGATTAAGATTGGAGACTTGAATGTGAAACAAATGATGGCTAATCATAAACTTAGCTTGGCGATATCTGACCTTGGCTTTTATGAATTCAGGCGTCAACTTGAATATAAGTGCAAGATGTATGGAGCGAATTTAGTGCTGGTAGATCAATGGTTTCCTAGCTCTTTAACTTGCTCGAACTGGGGCAGCAAACAAGATATGCCACCCTCGCATTAGGACTTACGATTGTCCTTCTTGTGGCAGATCTATTGACCGTGATTTGAACGCCAGTATCAACATTTTGAACTGGGAACCCTCCGCGGTCGGGGGATAGCCTACTTATCTTGGGATAGCCGACTCCCTCCACTACGTTGGGCCCAACAGCGTAGGAATTAAACACTAATTATCTAAAGATAACTTTGGGTAAGTTTAGAGAGGTTTTATGAAGCAGGATTGTCAAGGGCGAAAAGGTGACAGTTTTGAATGTCAAGAAATACGGCGAGGCGAGGAGATCGCAAGCCTGAGTGCTAGTCTGATGTCAGTAGACTTCCAGAAGCCTTGTTACAGATTAATTATTAAGCACAAAAACTGAAGTTATAGCTCCGATCAAGTAAAAGCGCGATCTGTTTTTTCGGCTCATGAATATTGACAACTCTGAAAAGCTAATAGCTTTTCGCTACAAGCTGAGAAATTTTTCAGCAGTCAATTTGACTAACCAGAAAGAAACGATCGCTCTTGGGTTTGACAGTAGCAGCAGCAAGCGAATGTTATGACTTGACTATCAAAATGGGAAATTTACGTTTGAGATCTTCAGCAAATCAATACAGATGGATTGCCTTAGGCAGTTTTGCTGTAATTATGGGTATTTCAGGCGCCCTGGCCTACCGCCTCGCCCCGCCCCCCGGATTCATGGCTCAAGGCACTCTCACTTCTAATAATCCGCCAGTCAAATTTTCGAGCACGGGCACGACAATTCTCAAGCAGGGAGAGCAACTTACCCCGGAGGTTCTCCTAGCAGATAATGTTGTCAAAGCAGTGGCAGATGCAGTTAAGCTGTCGCCCCAGCAAGTTCGACAAAATGCTAGTGTCAAGATTTCTAAGCCGGAACAACCCCTAGAGATTGTTGTTGGTTATCGATCGCCCGATCAGCAGCAAGCAATCAAAACGGCAGATATGTTGATGAAGGGCATGGTTGAAAAAAGCCGGCTAATTAACAGATATCGGTGGCAATCAGTCAATCAGTCGCTCAACCAACGCTTGGCACAAGTCACTCAAGACCTGAAACAAGCTCAGCAAAAACTCGACCAATACGAAAGAGAGCGCGCTCGCCTGTTGCAGCAAATGAAGCTGCAGCAAGATTTTTACAACAAAACTCAGCTTGCAATGGCGGATACGCAAGCGTCGGAAAAAGAAATGGTCAGCAGTTTCGCCGCCGCTACAGTGCCACAAATTGTGGCGACGCCCACGAGCGATCCGACAGTGCCTCTGATTTTGGGAATGGGCCTGCTGTTGGCGATTTTGGTCAGTCGCGGTTTGATTCCTTCGGTGGCGGATTGGAGGTACAAAGCAGCTTTTCAACGAGAAGAGAGCGACAGGCTCCAAAGTGCTTTGTACCGACTGATCAAAGAAGGCCGCGGCGAAATCACTCTGGTGCGGTTTGCGATGGAGACGCGGCTGTCGCCGGATGTGGCTCAGCGTTTTTTGAACGAACAAGCCGAAGTTTTTAATGCCAATTGCGAAATTAAAGACGACGGCAGCATCTTGTATCACTTCCACATTTAAAGCGCTGCGGGCGATCGCGCTCCACGGAAAACTTTAGCCGATCGGGCCATCACTGCTCGATCGGCTTGTTTTTTTTATTAATAGGACTTATCTGCTTTGTAAAACTTATTTAAACTTATCCAAAGTTCTCTTTAGATAATGAGTGTTTACGACAACGCTGTTGGGTAGACGGCTAATCCCAAGATAAGTAGGCTATCCCCCGATCGCCAAAGGTTCTCAACTACAGATTACACTGCGTGCGATCGGTAGTCAACTTACCTAAAGTAAATAAGTATAGGCAAGTAAGGATAACTTTTTGCCCCTTGAGTCTTACTCAAATCCAGTCGATCGACCATCCCACTCTCGGTCAGCGCGGCTTTACTGGATCTCTAACTTATTCTACTACTAGATATTTTTGTGATCCCGCCGACGCGAGCTGGCGTTGCGGTGATTTTACCCTCTATGATATTACCCTCATCAACCGGGTCGATCAGCTTGTAGGGTGCCCCGGAGGTAAAAATTGCTCGCTCGACAGA
Organism: Microcoleus vaginatus BM001213989; assembly: GCA_036700245.1. Taxonomy (GTDB): domain Bacteria; phylum Cyanobacteriota; class Cyanobacteriia; order Cyanobacteriales; family Microcoleaceae; genus Microcoleus. The sequence continues at coordinate 11,911 of JAUBOM010000144.1, read as the reverse complement.
GGTGTGGACGACCGTAGATCACCCGATTTTGCAAGTTTTGTCCAAGACTGGCTCAAAAATATTTTATTTTTGTGTTCCCTTCGGTTAAATATATGTATAATCATAAAAATAAGTAAAGCGGGGGTTGCTTTTTAGCTAAGTTACGTGGTAAAGCGGTACTTTATCGTTAAGTCATTCTTAAGCCGTAAGTCAGCTCAGTATAAATAAATTAGTTTAGAGCGATAACTTGTTGAGGGATGTTATGTAGTTTCTCCTCAGAAACTCGATCGGGCAAGAGCCTGGAACCAAACTCCCCTGCTTAAACCGTGCGTTTTCATATTGAACTTTTGCAATCACCTAGAGGCCTTACCATGATTTTGGGAATAATTTGTTGTTCTTTCATAGCTTACTTTTTGGTAATGTCGGTTGCTAATTACGGCGACACTGGAATGTAGGCTAGTTAAGGCACTCATGCACGCCCGACCTAAGGCAGCAGGCAAAAAGAAGCAGTTTGACAACTTCGATTAAGCCTCAGCTTGGGCAGTGTGAGTCGTGTCCGCGATCGGCAGGAAAATAGATGGATGAAGGAGTCGTTAAGTACCGCTGTGACTGGGAAGAGGCAGACCCTGTAGCAGCCGGGAACATAGCAGATTTGATGACCTGGCGCGAAAGGCTCCACTCTTGCGGACTAATTGGCGTCTACGAAAATGGCATCGGGTTTGGGAACGTCAGCGTCAGGCTCGGCAATTCTTGCCAATTCGTGATTTCGGGAACCCAGACTGCACACTTGAGGGATCTGGGGCCCGAATCCTACTGTACTGTTACCGAATTTAACTTAGAACAAAATTTCCTCGGCTGCCGGGGCCCGGTACAAGCTTCGTCTGAGTCGCTGACTCACGCGGCCCTGTACCTCCAGAGAGAGGATGTGGGCGGGATAATTCACGTCCACAACCCTAAACTATGGCAGCAACTGCTGTTTAAGATTCCTACTACTAGAAAAGAAATACCTTACGGCACTCCCCAGATGGCCTTAGAAATGTTTAGACTTTTTGAGGAGGAGAATTTGGCCGATCGCAAAATTCTGGCGATGGCCGGTCACGAAGACGGCATTATCTGTTTTGGCAGCACCTTGGACGAAGCTGGCAAGGTGCTTTCGGCTGTGATTGGTTAGACCGAGATCTGGCAATATTCTCAGAAAAAGCTAAGAAACCTGGTTTATTGACAAAAAACCTAGGATTTGAGGTCGGTCTGTGGATGCTTGATGTGAGTTAGACTGATCTTTACTGTGGACATCTGCCCGATCGCTCGATTTAGCGTAACGGGTTCAAAACTTTTGAACAGACTCTTGCCTCTGCGGTAAGGGAAAGATATTTTTAAAGAGAAACAAATTCTATAGCAAAAGCTGAGAGTCATCGTGAACCAGACTAAACTTGTAAGCTCAAAAGAACTGCAATCAGAGGTATCTCGTCTCACCGAAGAGCTGCAAATGCGCGACCAATTGGTGCAGCAGTTGTCTCAAGAACTTTTCAGGCTGGTGAAGGGAAATTCGAGTTTTGTGCCGCCGCCGGAAGTTTCCGATCGCAACCAGGCTCAATTGCAAGCAATGCGGGAACAACTCCAAGCTGTTGAAGAACAGGTGAGTTTTTATCAGGAACAAATCGCGGAACGGGATGCTGAGGTTTACCAACTGCGGCAGTCGGTGCAAGAATTGACGGATCGCTCTCGGATGCTAGAACAGGTGGTTCAGGAATTGCCGGGGGTTTACCGCCAGAAGTTTGCCGAGCGGATCGAGCCGATTAAGGAAAAATTGGATCAACTGCAAAAGGAAAATCGCCAGTTGCACACTGAGTTGCAAAGCGTAACTTACCGTCTGGCTGTGCGGAGCCGCAAGGCTAAGGGCTTGGATCTGCCGAGCGTCGATGAAACGGACGATCGCGGCATTCAAATGCCGAGCTTTGGCAATGTCTAAGGTTTTGATTGTGGCGGGTGGCGAGAAAGACCCGGCCGCAAGTCTCAAGGCGGCGATCGCTCAATCTAATCCTTTAACTCAAGTCAATATCTGTGGGGTTTCTGAACTCAATTCTGGCGCGCTCGCTCCGGATGGGGCGATCGTTTGTCCTTTGACGCTGGATCTGCCAGAAAATCTGGTTTTTCCGGCTCAAGATGTGTTTCGATTTTGCGGAAATGTTTCGGCGGCGCGCGATCGAGTGGCTCAGGAGTTGCTTTTTCCCGTCGGCGAGGGCAATTTTTGGCTGCCTGTGGTGTTGACGGCAAAGGGGCCGCTATATGCTGAGGCGATCGGTGTCCAAGCTTCTAAGCAGTCTGATGCCTTGAGTTACTCTCAACCGATTCATTTGTCGGATGTTTGGCGGCAGCAGTTGTATGAGTTGGCTTACGGCTTGCTGAATCTTTTAAATGCGCCGCCGGCGACTTATTTGATGCAGTTCGGCTTCGTAGGGGAAAGGATTTGTTTCGATCGACTTTGGCCTTTTCCGGCTGCACCTGCGATCGCTTCTGTCGGCGTTCAACTGCCGGATTTATTTGTCTGTCATTGGTATTGCTTGACAAATAAGCCTATTTATGATATTCAAATTTGCTCTGCGGTTACTTGAAGTCTATTGGAAATTTGAGATTTGAGATTTGCTGTCGGGAGATCATTTTGATCGAGCAACTAGAGGGGGAGTTTCAGGGGAGATAATTTGGTCGAAACTGTCGAAGATTTCCAAGAGTTGGTCGAGTTGAGTAATTTCAAATATTAGCCTGACTGTTGCTGAGAGGTTGCAAATGACGAGGCGACATCCCCGGCGGCGGGCGGATTTGAGTCCGCCGACTAAGGCGCAGATCCCGGAAGTGTCGATAAAATCTACGGCGGCCATGTCTATTACCCAGAGATTGTGACATCGGGCACAATCTCGGCTAGCTGTTGCAGGAGGAGGCTGGCGGCTTGGGAGTCGAGGCAGTTTTGAGGCTAAAGGATGATGTGTTGCTTGAAGTTGGACAATTCGATAGCAGTTATCCTACGATCGTAAAGTATGAATAAGTGAGTTTAGTTGCTGATTCTGTTGAAAGAATCAGGGGATTTCAGCTTAGGTTTGAGGAAGGACGATCGCCCGAGGTGGGAATCGGCGGGGAGAGTCGTTGTGATAAATTTAGTAGGAAAACTGGCTGCGCGATCGTGCCGAATGCAACCGCAACAATTCTCTATTAATCTAGTATGGCTGAAAGGCTAATTTTTAGTTTGCCCAGCCATCGCCAATGCAATGTGTTTTTCCTCACAGCGAAAGATTGCACTATTGCCTGAATCAAGCCAATATATAAAAGTATTGAGCTTTGCAAAAGTTTACGAAGGCAGCATCCAATGTCTTTTGAGTTTTTATCGCTAGAGACTATTCAGAAATTTGCCCATGATTACGGCTATTGGGCAATATTTCTGGGAATTTTACTGGAAAATCTGGGAATTCCTCTCCCAGGTGAGACTATTACGATTGCTGGCGGGTTTTTAGCTGGTAGCGGGGAACTGAATTACTGGTTTGTGCTCGCGAGTGCGATCGGCGGTGCGACTGTGGGCGGAAATTTCGGTTATGCGATCGGCAGATACGGCGGCTGGCCACTGCTGCTGAAGCTGGGACAAATTTTCCGCTTTCGGGAAGAACAACTGTTTGACTTAAAAGAACAGTTTAGCAAAAATGCAGCTAAAGCTGTATTTTTGGGCCGTTTCATTGCACTGCTGCGAATTTTTGCTAGCCCCCTAGCGGGTATTGCAGAAATGCCTTTTTGGAAATTTTCGCTGTTCAACATTCTGGGTGCTGCCAGTTGGGCATCTGTAATGGTAAGTTTATCCTACTTCTTAGGACAAGTTGTGTCTTTAGAGAAGTTGGTAGCTTGGGCTGCTCAATTTGCGGTATTGGCTTTGCTGTTAGCAGTTGCTTGGATTGTAGTTCCTATTTGGTTGGAGTCGCGGAGTTTGGACAAGACTAAGTAAGATTGGTTGTTAGGCTTTTTGCAAGAGTTCTGGATTTTCTGTTTTTAACCGCAGATTAACGCAAATGAACGCAGATATTATCTATTTTTGCAAAAAGTCTAATGTTTGTCGATCGCCTATTAATAAGTCAGGACTTCAGTCCTCCAAATCCTCAAGTTGGTAGCGAGAACTTCAGTCCTCCAACTCATTTGTGACAATCTAAAGAGAAGGCAGTATAATGAGGCTGCGGCGTTCAATTCCAAGGTGGTAAAAAGTCCGAAACAGACCCGTCTAAAAAAAAGCGATTTACAAAATCGGCGACCCCTCAAGATAAATGCGCCGAAATGGCTAAAAAATACGGCTGGGATTATCAGAGATTTATTCCTAATAACGACCCTGTTTTGAAGGTAGAGTGCGAGTTTGTAGGAGAAGAGATTAACTTTCAGGATCTGTGGTATTATGACCACCAAGATTAACTCGATAAAAAGCAAGCCAACACTGAAGATTTACCGCACTGACGGGGCACAGACTGGATGGGAGAAAAGGCTCGATGCCATAGGTTCTGGTACTTACTTGCTGCACGAAGAAATGGATTATTCCAGAAACCGAACTCTCCCTAAAATTGGCGCTCGCTTGGGAGAATCTAAACGTTTTGCAGACGGAGAAATTTACCACCGCCAAAGCGACTGGTTAGTCGCAAAAGTACAGTCCTATCCTGCTGTTGGCGAAGACTGCGACTGGGATGAAATCATCCTCTGCTACTGCCAGTTTGAGCCAATAGAGTCTCAGTGGCAGAGAGTCGCTACTTTGGAGGAAATTGTAGCGCAACAAGTAGCTAAAGATACGGGTTTGGAGGTAGTTAAGAGTTGAGCGATTCCCTGCAGGATAGCTTCGCTGGCGCGGACTTCAAAACCTCGATCGCTATCATTGACAGAATGCTGCGAAACTCCCAACTCCGACTCGCAACACCCCCAGGGAGACAAAACCAACAAGCTGACTTTGTGATCTTCCACCAAAACAAGCTAGGGATACTGAAAATTGACAGCGAATTATCCCATCCAAACACAACATTAGATGAAAAGTGCGATCGACTTTTCAGAGATTCTGGCATCACTCTTGTCAAGCATTACGACGCTACCCGATGCAGCGAACAACCCGATCTAGTTGTGCAGGAGTTTTTGGAAATATTGAGTCAGGCATAGGTAGAAAAGAGCGATGCGCGCCCTACTTTTAATCCGCGAAAAAGGTGGGCAATGCCCACCCTACTCTTAGTTAAGATCGGGTTTTTAATCCGAATTCCATTTGGCAGATTAACATTGGGTTTTTAATCCGAATTTACTAACCCCTATTTTTCTCCGACCAAATGCGGGTTGGTAGTCCCCAAACATAGACAAAGCCTTCGGCCGCCTTGTGGTCGAATTCGTCCTCAGCACCGTAAGTTGCTAAGTCGAAACTGTACAGGGAATTGTCAGATTTGCGCCCGACGATTGTGGCATTTCCTTTGAATAGTTTGAGTCGCACAGTTCCAGTTACTCGCTTTTGCGTGTCCTGAATAAATGCGTCTAAAGCTGTTTTTAAAGGATTGTACCAAAGACCGTTGTAAATCATTTGGCTGTAGGTTTCTTCGATGCCTCGCTTGTATCGCGTTACATCTGCTGTCAGCGTCAAACTTTCTAAGTCCCGGTGCGCGTGCATCAAAACTAAAATCGCTGGTGTTTCGTAAATCTCCCGCGATTTAATCCCGACTAGGCGGTTTTCAATCATGTCGATGCGCCCGACTCCGTGATTTCCAACTATTTCGTTGAGTTGGGAAATTAAGGCGACTGGTGATAATTCTTTGCCGTTCAAACTGACAGGATTTCCGTAGTCGAAACCGATTTCAATATATTCGGGTGTGTCGGGAGTTTGCTCGATCGCCTTTGTCATCAAATACACTTCTTCCGGCGGTTCGGCCCAAGGATCTTCGAGGATTCCGGCTTCAATTGCCATTCCCAATAAGTTGCGATCGATACTGTAAGGCGAAGACTTCTTCACTGGCGACGGAATGCCGCATCTCTCGCCGTATGCGATCGTTTCCTCCCGGCTCATTTTCCACTCCCGCGCCGGTGCTAAAATCTTAATCTTGGGATTTAGTGCGCCGATCGACACATCGAACCGCACCTGATCGTTTCCCTTACCTGTGCAACCGTGGGCGATGGCATCTGCACCGTATTTTTCCGCAGCTTCTACTAACAATTTAGCAATCAGCGGGCGAGCCAGGGCAGTCGAAAGGGGATAACGGTTTTCGTAAAGTGCGTTAGCTTGAATCGCTGGAAACGCATAGTCTTTGACAAATTCTTCAGTAGCATCAATAACTAAAGATTCCGAAGCACCGGATGCTAAAGCTTTTTTGCGGATTGGTTCTAATTCGTCTCCCTGTCCCAAATCCGCGGCCAGAGTAATTACTTCTTCAACACCCCACTCGTTTTTGAGGTAAGGAATGCAGACGGAGGTATCGACTCCGCCGGAATATGCTAGGACAACTTTTTTAGCGCGACTCATGAAAATACTCGGTAAGTGGGAAACTCAGCGGCTTTAGCCCTGAGAGGGAAACGACACGAGCGGTTTTAACCGCCTACCCCTTTCGGGGCTAGACAAGTAGAGGAATGGTACTTGTCTAATCCCTGTATTGCCGGGAGCGCCTTGCCATTCCAGTAAAGTTAGCTTCGCCAATGTTTAAAGAGCTTTTTAGACTTGCAACACTGTTCCAGTGACCTTAGAACTGTTTAATTGCAAATGACAGAGCAGGAAACTAGCTACGCATTTCCGGGTGTCGTGACTCAACAAACGTAGTCAGTTAAGACTTAGGCTGGTCAGTACGGCTTGCAGGAATTGCTCTTACAAGCCCAGTATCTTTTAGACCTGGGTTACTGACTGCTATTTACATCCTGAATTTAGATGTGATATTTAACCAACTTTGTATTATGCACCTAATTGAGCTCCATTCTTGTCATAAATAGTACAGATTTATATATTCTTTTTTTGTTAAACTTTGCTATTTCCCGGAGGAGTTGCTGCGAAAAATCTGCTACCGTGGGATACGGTAACTGTGGCGATGGGGAAAAGCCGTGTTTTTTAGTGTTGTGATTCCGACGTATAATCGTAAACCGATTTTGGCAAAATGTCTACTGGCTTTGGAAAATCAGCAGTTCGGTGAGATTCTCAGAGAGTATGAAGTAATTGTCGTGGACGACGGCTCGACGGACGGGACGCTGGAGTGGTTGGTGGCAAATGCTGACTTGTTGCCTCATGTGCGATCGATCGCCCAATGTCACCAAGGCCCCGCCGCTGCCCGGAATTTGGGCGTTGAAGATGCTAAGGGCGATACGATTATTTTTATTGACAGCGATTTGGTGGTAACGGAGCATTTTTTGCAAGCACATGCAGATGCTTTGCTCCAGGGTTACAAAGATACTAATGCGGTGTTTACTTACGGCAGCGTGATTAATACTTGCAACTTCGACAATCCTACTTCGGAACCTTACAAAATAACGGATTTTTCGGCTGCTTATTTTGCTACGGGAAATGTGGCGATCGCCCGCCACTGGCTGCTGGCTGCTGGACTCTTTGACACTCGCTTTCAACTTTACGGATGGGAAGATTTAGAATTGGGTGTCAGGTTGAAAAAATTAGGTTTGAAACTGATCAAATGTCCGGCTGCTGTCGGCTATCACTGGCATCCACCTTTTAGTCTAGAGCAAGTTCCGGGCATGATTGACCGAGAAATTCAGCGCGGGAGAATGGGAGTTTTGTTTTATCAAAAACACCCAAGTTGGGAAGTACGGATGATGATTCAAATGACTTTTTTGCACCAAATACTGTGGGGAATTTTATCCTTGGGCGGGATGCTGAACGAGCGGACGATGGCTCCTTTTTTGCAGTGGTTGATTGACCAAGGCAAGCCGCAGTTAGCTTTAGAAATTGCTCGGATTTTTCTAAATTGGTATAACGTGAAAGCCGTGTACGCCGCTTGCGGGGAATTGCAGGCTCAGACAAAGATACCATAAATCAGCCCGACGGCGCCAATAAAATATAAGATATTGTAGGAGTTTTTCAGGGCGCATTGGTGTCAACTTAAGCTCAAATTTAGTAAGGGTATACTGTTTGACAATTCTGCTTAGATCGCCCTAGCTCTGCTTAAGAAGGAAGGTACAAGAGCAATCAAAGTCCCCATTAAGAAGGGGAATGCGAGGGGGTTCAAGACTTGGATACAAACCCTAGAGACAAAGGATTTTAGTTTTAAGTTGACACGAATGGTCAGGGCTGGTTTAGTTGCCATTTCGAGTAAGTGTATCTACTGCGAAAACACAACCCCGAGCCACCCGGTAAATGTACGTAAAACCGGGTTCTAGACACTGTAAAAGTTTTACTTTTAATAAAAGTTGCTTGCTTAACCTGTGATTTGAGGAATCTCGCCTGTTATCTCGCTCTGCTGCGATAACTTGATCCGCAAACATTTTTCAACTAGCCTTAATTTTGATATAATGACAGATAATTTAGGGGTGCGCGCTATATATATCCGATAGTTATGGGGATTTTCCTGAGAGTTTTAGGTACAAGCGATAAATGGCTTTAACAATATCCCCACATATAAAATTTGAATAGTTCGAGGGTCTGCTGTGAATACAACTGACGAGAAAAATCCAAGAGTAGAAACACTTACACTTCAAAACACTGCCTTACAAGAAAATATTTTAATGGTGGACGACCACCCAGAAAACTTGCGTCTTTTATACCAGCTTTTGTCTAAGCGGGGATATAAAGTGCGGCCGACACGGGATGGCAAATTAGCTCTCAAATTTGCTCTATCGACTCCACCAGATTTGATTTTGCTGGACATCATGATGCCGGGTATGGATGGCTATGAAGTCTGCGAACAGCTAAAAGCTTGTCCGCAAACCAAAGATATTCCTGTGATTTTTATCAGTGCTTTAAATGAAGTAATTGATAAAGTCAAAGCTTTTTCAGTGGGGGCGGTAGACTACATTAGTAAACCGTTTGAAATAGCAGAAGTGGTGGCCCGCGTCGAAAATCAAATGCTGCTCAGTCGGCTTTCTAAGGAAATTGTATCACAAAACGCGCGACTGCAAGCAGAAATAGAAGAACGCAAGCGGATCGAAGCAGAACTCCGAGACAGCCAACGCTGGCTGTCGGCAGTAATTCAAACAAATCCTAATCTTTTGTACGTTTACGATTTGATAGAACAGCGAACTGTGTATATCAACCGCGAAATTTATAGCGATATTGGCTACACCCTTGAAGAAACACAGCAGATGGCAGGAGCATTTCTTCCTAATTTCATACACCCTGACGATTTGCCGGGATTCTCAGAACATATCAGCAGGATTGAGACAGCAAAAGACGGTGAAAGCTTTGAGTTTGAGTACCGAATTCAGCACAAAAACGGTGAATCGAGCTGGTTTTTGAGCCGGGATACCGTGTTTGAGAGAACAGCGGACGACAAACCTTGGAAAATCCTGGGAACTGCTACTGAAATTAGCGATCGCAAACAAGCAGAACTCGAACTTAAAACCGCTTTAGCTGCTATGGAACGGCAACTCAAGCAAATATTTTTGCTCGAAACAATTACTCTGGAAATTCGCTACAGCTTACAGCAGGAGCAAATTTTTCAAACAGCAGCGGCCCAAATAGGCAGAATTTTTAATGCCGATTGCTGCTTGATTCACACCTACACCGAACACCCAACTCCCCGCATTTATAATGTGGCTGAGTACAGAAAAACCGCAGCGAAATCGCTTTTAGATGTAGAAATTACCGTAGATGGCAATCGTCACACTCAGTTTTTATTGTCCCAAGATCAACCTGTAGTTTATGACGATGTTTTTGCCGAACCCCTGCTAGAAAACGTCAGAGATTTGTACTGTCAAATAGGTTTGAAGTCGATGATTTCCATCCGCACCTCCTACCAGGGAAAAGCCAACGGAATGATATGCTTGCACCAGTACGATCGCCCCCGCCACTGGACGCAAGATGAGATCGGATTATTGAAAACTGTGGCGGCACAAATGGGAATTGCCAGAGCTCAAGCCAATCTTCTCGAACAAGATCAACAACAGCGACTTAAACTTCAACAGAGCGAAGCTAGTCTAGCAGCAGCCCAGAAAATTGCCCATATCGGCAGTTGGGAATTTGATATCGTCACAAATAAAATTACTTGGTCAGAAGAAGTATTCCGCATTTTTGGTCTTGACTCAACCGCACCTGAACCGACATTTGCCCAACTTTTACAGATGTGTCATCCCGACGACAGAGACTTGTTCCAACAAACTGTCACCCTCACTATCTCACAAGGCATTTCCTATAAAAAAGAGTTTCGATTTTTGCATCCTAGCGGTCAAATTATATACGTGGAAGCAAGGGGAGAAGCTGTTTTTAGCGAAACCGGGGAAGTAATAAAACTGTTGGGAACAGTGATGGATATTAGCGAGCGAAAACAAGTCGAAGCAGCTTTGCTTCTTAGCGAAGAACGTTTTTATCTGGCATTTGAAGGCAGTGCGATGGGATTGTGGGATTGGAATCTTGCCACGGGAGAAGTCTATTTTAATTCGCGGTGGAAAATGATGCTGGGATATGAAGTAGAGGAGGTAGAAAATAGTTTCGCATCGTGGGAGCAACTGGTACATCCAGAGGATTTGCCTCCGGCTAGAGCAGCGCTAAATGCTCACCTAGAAGGCAAAGAGCCGACTTACGAAAAAGAATTGCGGATGCTGACAAAATCCGGCGAGTGGAAGTGGATTTTGACTCAAGGGAAGGTGATGGAACGCGACGCTTCGGGAAATTCTTTGCGGATGACGGGCACGCATATCGATATTAGCGATCGCAAACAATCCGAAGCAGCTTTGCTTCTTAGCGAACAGCGAGAACGAGAAAAAGCGCAACAGCTAGAACAAACTCTGGAAGACTTAAAAAATGCTCAATCCCAGCTCATTCAAGCTGAAAAAATGTCAAGTCTCGGGCAAATGGTAGCGGGAGTTGCCCACGAAATTAATAACCCGGTTAGCTTCATCTACGGAAATATTATTCCCGCCGCACAGTACGCTCGGGATTTGGTAAAAGTGATCGAACTCTACCAGCAACACTATCCCGAACCCGTTCCCGAAATTGCCAAAGAATTGGCAGTAGTCGAAGTAGATTTTATCGCTGAAGATTTTCCGAGAATGCTGGGTTCAATGGAACAAGGTGCTAACCGAATTAAGCAGATCGTGTTGTCTTTGCGAAACTTTTCGAGACTCGACGAAACAGAGCGCAAAGTAATAGACATTCATGAAGGGATAGAGAGCACTTTGGTGATTTTGCAGCACCGATTGCAGTCACAGGTAAAACGTGGGGAAATTCAAGTTATTAAAAATTACGGCAAACTGCCGAAAGTCGAGTGTTATCCGGCTCAATTAAACCAGGTATTTATGAATTTACTGTCGAATGCGATCGACGCTGTGGAAGAGTCATCAGCAAACTGTACTTGCAAAGTTAACGAGATTCGCATTACTACGGAAGTCAGCAGAGAAAATCAAGTGTGCGTGCGGATTGCTGACAGCGGGCCCGGTATCCGTCCCGAAGTTCAGTCAAGGATGTTTGACCCGTTTTTTACTACAAAACCTGTGGGAAGGGGCCCTGGTTTGGGGTTGTCGATTAGTTACCAAATTGTGAAAGATACCCACGGCGGTAAGTTGGAGTGTCATTCAGAAGTTGGCCGGGGAACTGAATTTGCGATCGAACTGCCGATTTCGCAAAAGTTGAAAGTTAAAAGTTAGGATAAGCTGTTATATCCTGTCTGGTAAATTAACCATAATTCTTGTAGGGGCGGGTTCACCAACAATCTATAATCTAAGCTAGAGATGAGCTTAAACCCGCCCCGACCGTCAATCGATTTTAGATTTTAGATTTTAGATTTTAGATTGACCCCACGGATAA
>JAUBOM010000143.1:0-17623 GCA_036700245.1 Microcoleus vaginatus BM001213989 | reverse complement strand
AAGCAGCTTGCTGGACGCGATCGTGCAAGAAACGATAGGCAACGGTTTGAGAAGTCGCTTCAGAAATTGTCTGTTCTGCCCCTAGATAAAATTTATAAACTTCACTTTTGGGAATAATCAGCTCTTCCTGTAATGCTTTCCACAATGCGGTTGCAGTTTCCGTCTCCGAACTCTCTGAAACAATTGCCAATGTTGCCAGATCGAACTGGTTGCCAATGCAAGCGGCTAATTTTAAAACTGACTGAGTTTCTCTGGGCAACTTCTGCAACTGCTGGGCCATCAATTTTAGTACATTATCAGTGAGCGCGGCCTCTCGAACTTTACTAATATCGCACTGCCAATGTCCCGCTTGGATATCAAAAACAATCAATTCCTCCTGATGCAAGGCTTTGAGGAACTGCGTCACAAAAAATGGGTTTCCTGCAGTTTTTTGATATACCAATTCTGTCAGCGGTTTTGCCAACTTAGGAGAACAACCTAGCGTGTCCGCTACCAATTGATTCAAACTAATTTGGTCGAGCGGTGCTAATGTAATAGTGTTGAGGGTTGTTCCTGCTTTACTAACTTCATCTAAGGTCAACATCAGGGAATTGCCTGGTGATACTTCATTATCTCGATAGGCTCCAAGCAGCAACAGATAACCCAATTGCGACTCATTGACGAGCAGTTGCATTAACTTCAGCGATGCCGAATCCGCCCATTGTAAGTCATCCAAAAATATCACCAAGGGATGCTCTTTTGTTGTAAAGACCGCAATGAATTTATAAAATAGCAAATTAAATAGATTTTGAGCAGCAATATCAGATAATTCTGGGGCTGGCGGTTGTTGTCCAATAATCCGTCCTAGTTCAGGAATGACTTCAATAATGACTTGTCCGTTGTTACCGAGCGCTGCGATAATTTTAGTTTTCCATTCTTGGATTTTTGCATCACTTTCACTGAGTAATTGTGCCATTAAATCGCGGAATGCCTGGACAAATGCCGAAAAGGGAATGTTGCGGTTAAACTGGTCGAATTTGCCTTTGATAAAATATCCCCGCTGCCGGACAATGGGTTTATGCACCTCGTTGACTACAGCAGTTTTTCCAATCCCGGAGAACCCAGCGACCAGCATTAATTCTGATGTGCCATTCGCTACGCGCTCGAAGGCATTCAACAGGGTTTGTACTTCTGTTTCTCGACCATAAAGCTTTTCAGGAATTAGGAAGCGATCGCATACATCCCGCGTTCCTAACTCAAAAGTTTCAATGTTTCCTGTTTCTTGGCACTGCTGCAAACACCTTTCTAAGTCATGTTTTAATCCCCAGGCACTTTGATAGCGCTTTTCGGCATTTTTTGCCATCAGCTTCATCACAATATCCGAAACCACCTGCGGGATTTCTTCCGTCTTTATTGAAGGAGGTTGTTTGGCAATATGGCAGTGAATCAACTCCATCGGGTCGTCACATTCAAAGGGCAGTTTTCCTGTCAGCAGTTCATACAAAGTGACTCCCAGAGAATAAAAGTCAGTGCGGTAGTCTACACCTCGGTTCATTCGTCCGGTTTGTTCCGGAGAAATATAGGCGAGGGTTCCTTCTAAGACGTTGGGGTTGTGAATTTCTTGAGTTTCTCTCGGCAGTAGGGACGCGATGCTAAAGTCAATTAGTTTTACTTGTTTGGTTTCGGGATGAATTAGAATATTGGCGGATTTGATATCTTTATGAATAACTCGGTTTTGGTAGAGATAGTGGAGAATTTTTGCTAGTTGCAAAGCCTTGCTGAGAAAGCTTTCTAAAGATGCCGATTTATTGGGTTGGTTTTGAGCGGTTGCTACCTTGAGATAAGTAGACAGAGAGACTCCTCCAAAGTCCTCCATTATCAAAGCATAGGCGTTTTTGTAGTGTACTAAATCGAAGGGTTTAACAATACTGGGGAGGTTGAGATTTTTGGCAATGGTATATTGGTTGCGAAAATGCACCAATTCACTGAAGTTAGGGTATTCATTCCGCAGCACTTTAATGACGACTGGAGTGCGATCGCTCTCCCGAACACCGCGATAAACTAGAGTGCGAGAGCCTGCATAGAGTTGTTCTGTTATGCGATACCCCGGCACGTCAGTAATTGCATTCATTTTCCGCTCCTCAACAAATTTAGGTTGCTATATCCCTAGTTTACTCACCCCACTGGGAAAATTCTCAATTGCCTCTAATCTCTAATCTGCCTGAACTTGTCAGTCCCCGTTTTGTACGAACGCTCGTCACTCGCTCGTTGGACACTGGAGTCCTACGATTAATTGCTTAGGAGTTATCTCCACTAGATGGGGATTTATCTATAATTATGCTTATAATCAGTTTGGACTTTTGCAATATACCAAAAAGTCTATTAAAACTAGATATCCTCCAACAGATATACGCGGAGATAGCGAAGTTGTAGTTGTTTCTTTTTAGGTGACATGAGATTTGAAGTAGTCCCAGCTTGTGAAAACACAGATTTTAGTTTTATTTATTTCTTGTCTCCTGTTGCTGGGCTAAAAAATACGATCGCTCTTCCACTTAACAGAATGTATGGGTAACAAAAGCGCGATGCACCCGGTATAAATTACTACCAATTGAGTCAGCTCTTTCTGCACTGTTTCCTAAAGTTTCAAAAAATAAGATCGCCAAGAGTGCTGGGTTTGTCAAAGTTTCTCAAAACAGATGCAGTAAGAGTAGGGGACATTCTTATGGGTGGGGCCGGATACAGCGATCGCCCCGATATTTTGTCACTCAAACTGCAATCGAAATAATACTAACACCAAATTATGCTACTTCTCACTACATACAATAGCGGTTATTAGTTACATGAGGCCACAGGGCTTTGGGTGATTCAAGCAGAAATTCTTGAAGAGGCTCAAGCTATTGTCAATAACAGTCCCCATGCACGGGATGGTATTTTAGCGGATTCTGGAGCAGGTCGTGGAGTAGCAAGTGCATATTGGGCGTGAGCGTTTTTTAGACTGGGATTATGCGAGATCCCTCATACGAGAGCGTGCTGGTCATTGGAAAGCAGCGATTGCCGGCTTTTCACGTCAGAGCGCGCCTGCTACTAATAACCCGCACCGTGCTTTTGGTACGGTTAACACCAGCGATACTTCCCCCGGCGCTCGCGCCGTGCAGAGTTCGCTCGGCAGGGTCATCATAGCATTGGCAAGGCTTACGGTTTCTAGGAATAGCTTTGTACGGTTTTCTTCAATACTAATTGCCCCTGGTTCTTTCACGTTGATTCTGGCAAATACGACCACCTGAGTTGGGTTCTCCTGACTGTTCTTCCCACTTAGGAAGCGGCATCATAATAACTGTAAGCAATGAGCTTCAACCAAAACAAACTCATAAAGCATTACCAATCTTTGAGGTGACAGATTATGTTGATGCGCTCTTGGCAACCCTTCGCAGAAATTGAAACCATCCGCCAGCAACTCGATAAAGCTTTTGACCAACTGGCAACAGCGAGAGATAACTCAGAAGCGGCTTGGATGCCCGCTGTGGAATTTATTGATGCTGGGGACAACTTCGTATTAAAAGCGCAACTGCCTGGAATTGACCCCAAAGACGTTGACATTCAAGTGACTCGGGAAGCAATTTCCATCTCAGGCGAGCGCCGCTACGAAAACACAGACGAGAAATCTGGCTGCGTCCGCTCTGAATTCCGCTACGGCAAATTCCACCGGGTGCTTACCTTGCCCGCACCCATTCAAAACGACTCTGTGCAAGCTGAATACAAAGATGGCATTCTAACGCTAACGCTGCCCAAAGTGACTGAAGCTCGCAATAAGGTCGTCAAGATTAATTTGGCCCAAATTGCTGAAGCTTCTACGACTCCAGCTTTGGAACAGGCTAACCAATAACGATCGGCTGTGCTTAACGGAGTGAGGCCAATTTTCCTTTCATTGAGCCTGATTGGATTTACTTAACAACAACGGAACTGGAAAAGCTGATACCGGGAGCTACACTTGCTCTCGGTATTCTTTATTTGGGAAAGTGCTAGAAAAACTAGCTACAGATGCCGTTAACTGGTGTTGATTTCAGTTAGTGGGCCAAAATATTTCACGCTTGTCGGCACCAATTTCATTGAGTCTGCGAACCTACACAGCATTGGCGATCGCCTCTCACCATCGGCTCCTATGAGCTAAAGTAACACAGGTAGACCGACCCTGCCAGCTCAAGCGCGATAGTTAAAGCATCTCAACCCGGCGATACATCAATTCCGAAAGCAGCCGCCCGATTTGATGTGAGTAAAGCATCTGTCCAACAACTGATGATTTTCTACTTTCCCAATTCCTCAATAGATAATTAGCCGATGAATATCCATACCCTCTTGAGCCAAACCGAACGCCAACGGGTGAGTGATGGAGCCGTTTTACCCATCTTGAACGGTTGCGAATCCTCTCTGAGGCAATTGGTGCTGTTCTTGCCACAATTGGGAGATTTCGACAGCCTTGAATATGCTTGGTGGTTGCGGCGGGACGCTCAACGGCTGGAAACACAAGGGATAGCAATCCGAGCTGTGGGAATTGGCTCACTCTCCTCGGGTCAGCAATTCTGCGGTTATACAGGATTTCCTGCCGACTGTTTGTTTGTAGATCCCACCGCCCAACTGCACCACAAACTTGACCTGTATCCAGGTTTATCCTTAAAACTACCCGGTTTATCGACTGCTATGAATGCTTACCTCAATTTATTGTTCATGTGTGCGGGGATTGGTAGCCCTGGCACTCTGGCAGAAGTATGGAGAGGGTATCGAGGCGATGCAAGAGCACCTCAATTAATTGGTGATGATGAAATTATTCAGGCTTTCCCTCTTCCACCCCTCAAAGGCTCTACTTTCCGGTGGGCAGGTGGCAAGGGTTTCCAGCGTCCCTTTGAATTGGCAACCTTGCGCCTGCGGAATATGGGAGAAGTGCTGAGTCATTGGAAAACCTATGTTCCAAACGCTGCTTATCTCACTCAACGAGGCGCAACTTTCTTGTTTAATGCTCAGGGAGATTTAGTCTACGAGCATCGAGATCGCGCCATCCTTGGTTTCGCTGCTGATATGAGCAATCCCCTGACATTTCTCTCAGAAATGGTGGCTGATGGAGACTCGTTAAGGCAGAACGATATGCACTAACTACCACACTTAGGGTGGGGCTTGTAGGAGCCAACTATACCCTGTACTACTTCGTAGTTTGGACTTGCGTCTTCAAATACTCGCCGGACACCGCAACATTAAGCGATAGTCCTAAACTCACGTATCTCGCAACTCCTGTAAAATCTGTTCTACTGTTATTTTTAACGGAGGTAAATTATTCTGTACGATCGCCCAAACTAGGTGCGAGCGAAAGTCTGAAATATTCATCAAGTCCTCTGGGTCTGAAACCCCGCCGTTCTACGGCGGCTTTACATGATATAATGGGATGAGTAATTAATTCAATCTAATGCAGACAATATCTGTTAAATGTAAGCTGCCAGTTACTGTCGAGTTGCGGTGTGAAATTGACCGCACTTTGCAGGGATTTGCCGATGCTTGTAATCAGATATTGGAGGTAGCAAAAAGCGAGGATTGTTGGAATACAACCAAGCTTCACCACAAGGTTTATAAGCCTGTGCGCGAGGCTACGGGTTTGAAGGCAAACCATGTGTGTCAAGCAATTCGTCGCGTGATTGGTAACGCCAAAGCAGTTAAGCAGATCCATCGGTTCAAACCAACATCGATTAGCTTGGATGTGCGGACTTTTCAATACATTGAAGAGTTGCAAACTGTTGGCGTTACCTTGATGTGTGGTCGAGTTAAGTTCAAGTTGAGTATTGGTAACTATCAATTGGCATTGCTTAAAGGGCAATCTCCAACTGCGGCTACACTCAACAAAACGAGAAGGGGCGACTACTACATCAATATCTGTGTTGATCTGCCCACTGAACCCACTGGTAAAACCCCAAAAGTAATTGGGGTGGATTTGGGCAGGCGAGATATAGCTACCACTTCCACAGGTGAAACTTGGAGTGGCAAGCAGATTCAATCGGTTCGTGACCGTTACAGTAAGGTCAGAGCGAATATTCAAAGCAAACGCACTCGTTCGGCTCGTCGCCTGATGAGAAGGCTTTTTGGCAAAGAACATCGTTTTCAGAAGTGGTTGAATCACAATATTTCTAGGCAACTTATCAGTAGTGCAAAACAACTGGGTGCAGTGTTGGCTTTTGAGGATTTGACGGGGATTAGAGATAATCTCAACGAGAAACCTAGAAGCAAAACAGAACGCCGTAGGACTAATAATTGGGCGTTTTACCAATTGCGGTTGTTTGTGGGGTACAAAGCGAATATTGCTGGTGTATTACTTGTATTTGTTCCACCCGCCTACACAAGTCAAACCTGTTCCCGATGCGGACATATTCACCCAATCAAGGGTAAATCCTATCGGAATGGTAAGGTTTTTAAGTGTGGACATTGTGGGTTTGAACATGATGCTGATTTAAATGCTGCTTTGAATATTGCTGCTTTGGGGGCTTCGTTTGTAAGCAGTCCCGAAAGTCCGGGACTGAGTTGTCAATTGCAGGGGCAAATGCCTTTGTTTCCGATATCTCAGTTCTGTGGCTAAAGCTTCGCCCTTCTAGGGCGGAGTAAGCTTACGCACTACAAGGTTTCTAAACGCTACAATTTGCGCCCTGCAGCACGGACGAATATCGGCGGCGTCAACTCGGACGATAACGCATTTGTCGCTTCTCCAATAATTTGCAGGTGATGAACAATCCAAATTTGGATTAATTCTTGGTTGTCAAATGCCTGCCTGCCTTAGCTTGCATATCGCTCAATTGCAGCTATTGCATCTAATATATCTTGCAGCCGTTGGGCTTCCCGCCTCATAGGGGTACAGCCTCTTGCAAAACGCGCTCCCGAATGCGTTCTTTCAACATATCCACGCTCGGCGATATCGACCTTGCGATTGAGTAGTTGTTCTAGATCGAGCAATAGCCCACCTGGAAACCAAGGCGTAATTTTCTCTAAATCGTAATCCACTAACAAATCAATATCGCTTTCTGGGGTCGCTTCGCCCCGTGCTACTGAACCGAATACGCGCACGTTGTAGGCTCCGTGCTTTTGGGCAATGGCTAGAATTTGCGATCGCTCACAATACAGCAATTCTTGAATGCCTAATCCTGTTTTTTCCATCAAGCCCTCCTCAACGCCTTAAGATGGTGCCTCCCACACTGGGGTCATTGCTAGTTAATCAGCGAAAGTAGCCTAAAAGTTATCTATAAGCACTCAAAGCCCAGCTATCAGACATTGTAGAGTATTGTAGTATGCTCTCATAAGCTTTCAGAGTTAACAGGAGTTCATCTGGGAATGCAAATTGAACCCTACGACCCTCACCACCAAGATGGCTGTTATTGGTCTTTTGCATGGGGGAGAAAATTTATGGATTTGGAAAAACTATTTCAAGCCGGAGATTTAGCACAGCAAGCTGGTGAATATGTTGAGGCTGAGTCAATATGGAGGCGTTTTCTGAAGCACGATCCTGATAATGCGTATGTCTACCTCAAGCTAGGAATGGCTTTGGATTATCAAGGTCAAGGTGAGAAAGCTATCTGGGCCTACCAAAACGCTATTAGGATTGCACCTAATTATTCAGCAGCTTACCTGAATATGGCTGCAACACTAGCCGATCGGCAAAGATTTTCCGAGGCTATGACAGTCTATCGAAAAGCGATCGAGATTGATTCGAGCCAACCACAGGCTTTTGTTGGTCTTGGTATGGTACTTGTACATCTAGAGAGATACGGCGAGGCCATTAATAGTTTTCAACAGGCAATTCAAGTTGCTCCTCAATCTGCTGCTGCACATTACCATTTAGGTGTTGCTTTGAATAAGCAGGGCAGATACGAAGATGCTATCAGCGTACTTCAGCGCACCACAGAACTGGCACCCAATTCGGTTGTTGTATATCAATACCTCGGACAAATACTTGGTAATCAAGGTCGATTTGATGCAGCAATTGCTGCATTTGAAGAAGCGATAGAACTCGATCCAAGCTATGCGGCAGCTTACTATAACCTGGGATTTGTGCTCAATGCTGTAGACAGAACGGAAGAAGGAAAAGCAGCCATCCAAAAAGCTTTGTTATTAACACGTGAACAAGCCGAGCAGTAAAAAGAGCAGTAGAGTCCTGTTCGGATCTCTATTTATAGCGGTTCTAATTAGAACTTCACGAGAATTGCAGGTAAGACCAATGCTTGGAGAGTGAAGTGTGACTCCTAGATTTATAGTTTGAAATCTAATGCAAGCGATCGCATGGTATCCTTCTACTGAATGCGATCGCCCGATCTTGTAGGTCGGGTTGGAGGATGAAACCCAACACTCATCATTGCTTCTCCCCCTCAACCCTGGTGCGATCGCCCAATCGAGTCATGTTTGGTTTGCACGTTACCTAGTGATTTATAAGCAAGGACGTGACAGGCTCAACCCAACCTACAGCGAGCGAGGGGCGATGGCACTCGCTCCTGCTCTGCGAAGGCTCTGCCTCCAGCAAGCGGTAAAGCTGCATCGGAGCGGTAGATTGCAACATTAGGTTAATGCTGGATAAGACCGATATAGAGGATATTATCAGCAAAAGTGACGAATAACACCCAAGGCTTCCAGGATTTACTATCAGAAGCGATGGATAACACCCAAGAACCCGGACTTAACCTGCTTTCGTTTCTGTTTAATTCCTTAAAACTAGGATGTTATCCAACAGATATGATGGATAATGCTGGAAGGTAAGGGTATTATCCAGCATATCTGCGGTTGAATACACAGTTATATTTTTTTGGCATCAAATGTGCCAACAGCAACAATTGGAGAAAACAGATGTGGGATGAAAGATACAGTGCCCAAGAGTACGTATATGGCACAAACCCGAACGAGTTTTTGGAAGCAAACGTCAGCAGTATTCCAAAAGGTAAAGTTCTGAGCTTGGCCGAAGGAGAAGGGCGGAATGCCGTTTTCCTTGCGAAACAGGGTTACTCTGTAACCGCTGTAGATGCCTCTCTAGTTGGTTTGAATAAAGCCAAAAAGTTGGCAGAGGAGAACGGGGTGGTTGTTGAGTTTATTCATGCTAATTTAGCAGATTATGATTTAGGCGAGAATAAATGGGACGGAATTGTATCTATATTTTGTCCATTGCCCTCTTCAACAAGAAAACAACTTCATAAAAAAGTTGAAGCAGGGTTAAAGCGAAACGGTGTGTTTCTGCTTGAGGCTTATACACCCGATCAGTTGAAGCACGGTACTGGCGGCGGAAATTCAGTAGATTCGATGCAATCTAAAGAAACTTTAAGCCTGGAGTTAGCTGGCTTAAAGTTTAGGCATCTAATTGAGCTTGAGCGTGATGTAGTAGAAGGTATTTATCACACGGGCATTGGCGCAGTAGTTCAGGCGATAGCATCAAAAGAAATATAACATTCTGGTGAAGCGGATTGCCTGAAGCCGCTGCTTAGGTGAGATGCAGAGATCCCAACAACCGCTGACCAGAACTCTTAGCTATCTTTGCCCAGAGGTGTTGCATTCTCTGTGTACAGCCATTTGATGTTGTCCGATGAAGGCTAATCATTGGAGGTTTTAATTGGAACTTCTGAAAATTGCAGGTACGACCAATGCTTGGAGAGTGAAGTGTGAGTGCGAGATTCGCAGTTTGAAATCTAATTTCGCGCTCGCATCCTATCCTTCAACTTACTTCTGTAGAGAGAGGAAAGGTTTAGAACTGGTTACTAAAACAAGATCGAGTCATCCGCGAGGTTGAAGCATTTGAATTTTTCACTTTGCAGACACGGAATGCGGGGAATTTAGGCTGCAAACAATCAGAGGAGAGGTGCTGTGAGATTTCGACGGCTGCAATCATTATTCCGCGATCGCCACCAACACCCCAATTTTTGGGAAACTAAACCCAAACCCAACCCAACACCCCCGTCATGCCCAAACTCCCTGAGTGCGATCGATGTTTCCTGTACGCCCGCAACCCACACCTCGTCTGTGCCGCCCATCCCGCGGGCCCTAACACCAACACTTGCCTAGATTTTCGAGCAGATTCCAACGCCGCAGCCGAAGAATTGTGGGAACCCAAAGGCGCGAGCTACTACAACGGCGAACTCATCCTGCAACCACAGCAGCGGTGGACACGCCTTGCAACAGTTAGAGCTGCTGGAGACACACCCCTTGTTTACCGGCCGGTGTCCCCGGTGTGAAATGACTTATCCCCAATATGAAACGCTCCCGGTGCATTGGGATTGTTCGGCTTGCGGGTGGATGGACGATTCGGTTTGAGATGATGGTCGCGACGGTTCTGTTTTGATAATGGCGATCGTTACTTGCTCTCTACAGCATTTATGCAGCAACCTTATTATTAAGATTTAATAATTTAAATACACAACTAGGGTTTTTTAAGTAAGCTACCTAGTATTTAGGTAGTTTGATTACTGAGCAAGCTTTTCAGTCAAGTTGTTTATTATAAAAGGAAGTTTAGTTTTATGAACAATCTCTACCGTAAAGTCGCAGTTGCTTCTGTTTGTACCGCTTTAGGCTTTGCCTTGGCAGCCAATAAAGAAGCTGAAGCAGCTACGTTTAGCAATTTTGACTACTACTGGCTTGCTTCCGAACTCACTTTTCACGCCATAGATGGTGGCTCTTATGGTAGCTTTGACGGGCTGGGAGACACGGTGACTAATGTATCTTATGGCAATGATTCGGAATCGAGTTCCCCTCATAGTTGGGGTGGGACAGAGAGAACAGATGCTAGGGAAGTAGCAGCGTTGCTCGAATTTAGTTTCTCTCGTTTAGCCGGGCATATTACTGGTTTCCGTAGTGAAAATGCCAAAATTACAAGCATTACCAATGCAGTTTTGCGGATTGGGGCCGGGCAGCCTACTGACTCCGCTGGGCAGGTTACTTACTCTGCTGTTATGGGTGCCTTCGGCTATGTAGGGAACGGAATACCTGAAGCATCAGATTTTGAGGCAGGAGTATTGTTAGATTCTAAAGGGATTACAGGATATGCCGATTGGTATGATTTTAACGTAACTCCTTTTGTTCAGGAAATGGTTAGCAACAACAATGAGTTTGCTGGGTTTGCGCTGCGTTCATTGAACCAGGGCGCAATCTTTCTGCCGAGAGTGGCGTCGCAAGCTAGTTACCCACCCCGGCTAATAGTTAGTGGAGAGATTGAGGAAGGAGTTGAACCTGAGCCTGTACCTGAACCAACTACAATTTTTGGTTCAGTTATAGGTTTATGTTTGGGAGGATGGCTGAAACGAAAGAAATCAAGTTCTCAAAACAAAACAACGTCACAAGACTAATTTATCGTTTAAGAAAATTTACGCTGGCAACAAATCAACCTCCAAACAGATCCTATCCCCATCAGACAGCTTAAGTCATATCTTAAACTGTGATGCAGGATAGGTTCTCCAAGTACAGACAAAGAAGCATAAGCCCATCACCCTCGCTAAAGCTCCAATTCTTTGAGGAAATTTGATAAAAGGGTTATGAGCAAAGAATAAAGGATATTTCAGAACAGCCAAACTTTTCTCCTAGCTAGCTGCCCCCTACTTCCAAATAGACTGCTAGGCGACAACAATTATCTGACCTGCAGTCAAACTGGCGAAATCATACGTTGTGCCACCAGCTTTTAGTTTTTCAAATTCGGAAGTTATCATGAGTTGGTTACCTTTGGTGAAAATCGGCGATTCACCTCCCTCGCCCCATATCCCTACGGTATAAGTTCCTGGCGTTAATTCTAGCGTGTCATTACCGTTCCCGCCATAAAAATCACCGCTACCAAAACCCTTGATATAGTCTTCACCCTCTCCTAAAAACCAGGCTCCACTGCTATTAGGACCTGACTCAAAGCCTCCATGAGCAATGATAGAGTCGTTACCATCACCCATATTAATTGCACCGCCGTTGTTATAAATGTCATATTCGGTATCATATTCGGTAGCAGGGGCCTCAACGCCCCCGTCAACAATGATAGAGTCATTACCCCTACCAGTATTAATAACACCCTCGTTGTAAATGACGCCACTGCTAGTAGTGATTATGTCGTCGCCATCCCCAGTCTCAATGGCATTGAAGTTTTCAAGGACATAGTTAGAAAAGTATGCAGCAATGATAGAGTCGTTACCCTCTCCTAAAAACACCACGCCTCTATTAGTAAAGTTTCCCTGGGAAATGATGGAGTCTTCACCATTATCGGTATTAATGGTGCCACTGTTAAAGATTTCGGTGCCGTCACCGCTAGTGATTATGTCATCACCATCCCCAGTATCAATCATGTTGGAGTTCTCAGTGCCAAAGCCAGAGCTTCCATACTCGACATAGATCGAGTCGTTACCATGTCCTAAAAACACCTGACCGCTGTTAATAAAGCTTCCCGTACAAGTGATAGAGTCCTCACCACTACCAGTATTAATGGTACCGCCATTGAAGTTCAAGATGCTGTTGGCGGTGATTACGTCGTTACCCTCGCCCGTATTTAACGTGCCGGAGTTGTAAATGCCGTTGTATTGCCCATAGGCACTAATTGTGTCGTTACCATCCTCCGTATTCAACGTGCCCTCATTGGTAATGCCGTCTTCATCCCCAGAGCAATGGATTATGTCGTTACCTTCGCCCGTATTCAACGTGCCGGAGTTGTAAATGCCGTCATAGTACCCTGTACGAGTATAGTACCCATAGCCAGTAATTACGTCGTTACCTTTGCCCGTATTCAACGTGCCGATGTTGCTAATGCCGGAACCGCGGCCTTCGGACCTAATGCCAATGATTGTGTCGTTACCATCATCGGTATTTAATACGCCCAGATTTTCAAAGCCATAATTGTCCCCAATACCAGTTATTTTGTCGTTGCCAGCAAGAGTATTAGCGATGCCTGTATTGAGTATTTTTATCCCCCCAAACGCGGGGACAATATCATCCTGCTCAGTAAACGTTAGATTTGAAAGTTCGATCGCCATAGAAAGACCTCAGTATTTAGCTAAAAGTGAAAAAGTATTATATGTTACTATTGTAGTGCTATCACACTTTACAAAATTCTATTTTGTAGTGTTTTATTTCTTAACACAATCAAAACTATTTTGATGAGATAGCTTACTCCTAGAGGTTGATTTTCCTAGCAGTATCCATACCCAACAGCATTATTGTAGTCTAAAGACCGAGTTCGATTATTTTGTCGGTGGTTGCTTTACCGATCGTCCAACCCTGGTATATTCCCCAGCAACAGGCTGCCGTCAATTCAAGAAACAGTACCAAGTTCAAAACGCTGAGGATGGTGCTGTTGATGTTGCTGTTGATGTTCTGCAAGAAAGTGATGAAATCCATAGGGTTGATTTTTTAGACTACTCCCCCAATTTAGCAAGCTTAACAACGATTATGTGACCGCAGCTCTCAAGTTTCCCAGTCAACGACGGTCAGCCCTGGAGTCACAAACTCAAAAAACCAGGGGGGCGGTGGCTGGGTGCGATCGCCCTGACTCTGTTACTGGTGCAGTATTTCTGGCAGTTGTCGCAGTTGTAATTCAGGGTCGGCTATGCGTACCGGATGGTGTGATTGTTGCCCGATTCTCCGCATCGCAAGGAACAAAGTTATTTAAAAAAAATAGTTTACAAATCGTTTGGATAGTGGAAAGAATGCGAAGCACGAAGCACTTTGTGAAAAACTCCCTATTCTGATTTTTATTGTTTAATTTCAGCCATAGGTAACAACAAATTATCTGTTATTTGAGAACGAACGTTACGGCTAAGATCGCAATCGCTATTTAAGCAAAGAACCAGCAATAAATTGGCATCATAATACTGTTTAAGTAATTGTTTTTGTTGTTCGGTAAAATTTGGAATTTTACCGAAACGCTTATATGAAACTATTACTTTTTTTACTCGATCTGCCCAAGCTTGACCGTTAGCTTTCCACCAATCTCTTAATATTTTCTCGTCACGGTCTCGCTCAGGTAATTGTTCTTTCAGTTGTTGTAGTGCTTGTTTCAGTTCAGGCTCTGGGTCGAGATTAAATTTAAGGTAGTGATCGATAGCAAGAACGCGCTCAAGAGCAATAGCAAGCGGAGGTTCAAGAGTATGGTTTAAACTAGGCTCAAAATCATAATCCTGCAGGACTGAGCTAATATCTAGTTTCAAAGCACGGGCTAAAAGACTAACACAACTAAAAAGACGAGTAAAAGGCAAATCAAGAACACCACCTAATGTACGATCTGGATCGAGGTCTATATCAATATCAAGATAAAAAGCTCGTACTGCCGCAGATTTATATTTACAGGGAAGGTTTAGTGAATGCGATTCCTTGCTTACCCATGTCAGGAACTCCTGCAACTTCTCATCAGCAGCTAAAAGTCGATCTACTTTGTTTTTCATTAACAGTAACAAACGGTCTGCACTTGGGGAAATTTCAACGGCCAACAAAAATACTTCTCGCCAATGTTTCTCAGTGATATGACTGACTAATTTTGGCAGTGCTTCTTCTAATGGTTGTGCCCCCAAAACAATCTCGCGAGCTGTAAAATACTCGTGAAATGTTAGATGGGAAAATGAATAAATACCCTTTGCTCGTTCTATCAGTAACCCGTGTTGAGCCTCAATTGAACGCAAAATAGCTTCGCTGTCCAGTTGCAAGGCTTCTTCATCAGTATTGACGCCGGGTAAGTTAAGAAGATAATCCTTGATATATCGCCCGACCACCTTTTGCTTAAAAAAATAGTCACCATTATCAAATGTAGTTAGAGCAATTTTTCTGAGAAGATACTTCTTGCGTTTTGGTGTGAGATTTTTATAAACTTGATCTCGATAGATTCCGCGCTTGGCATCCCATTTTTTGAGCAGCGCATCTAATCCATCTTTGTAAAGCTCAGATCGACTAACCGGAAAATCACCTGACTCTTCAAATGCTAAACATAGAAGTAAGAGTAACAAAGGATTAGTAGCTAGTTGTTTGATACGGTTCTTGTCTTCAAGACGGTTGAGAAAAGTTTCCGGTTTTACATCTTTATTCTTAAACCAGTTTAGAGCAAATGTATAAATTTGTTCGTCATCGAAATCAGCGATTTCCACCTCGCTAAATTTATCAAATGTATATTCTTTGGCCGCAATGCGACAGGTCATAACAAAGTGATTTTTACTAAACACATCTGAAAAATTACGAATTTCTTTGAGGACATAACTGCTGTCCTCTTCTTTAACTTCATCTAATCCATCCAGTAATACTAACGCCTTGCCTTTGTTGAGTACATAAGCAATTTCAGTATTAGTTACCTCACAGCAGGATAATTGCTGAATGATATATTCCAGTAAACTGGGTTTATTTTGGGTTTCAGCAAAGTCTTTGAGCGTAACAAAAATTGGCACGAACTCAGCTTGAAACTCACCTCCATTACACTGAATTGCTACATACTTCAAAAACGTGGTTTTACCCGCACCTGGCTTGCCCAAGATAATTAACTTAGTATATTTCTCGACCGCGTTCAATCCTGGTACTCGTTCTTCTGTGATTCTGCCCAGTCCAAAACGCTCAAAATCTTCCAATTTACACTCCTGCTGGAATTCTGCAATTTCTTTGCGCCGCCGTCCTGGAATTTTCTCTAAAATATTAACGTTAGTGTAAATGTCCTTCAACCCGATCGGTTTAGTCATATCTAACGCCCGCATCTCGCCGTAGCGATCTTGAATGATTTGATTTACTTTTTCGCGCACCTCTTGCACCAAAACATCGATATCTATGCTAATTTCCTGTTCTGATTGTTCTTGGGGCTGAGAAGATTGGTTAGTTTCTACAACCGAATTGCCTTCTGGGTAAGCGATTGCTTGCCAATTCTTCCCCAACCTGTCATAAATATCAACAAAATACTGAAAATCTACCGATCTGCCATTAAAAAAACTATTAATGGTAGTTCTACAAACTCCCATATTTGTAGCTAATGCCTGTTGGCTGTGAAACCGATTTTGTCTGAGAGCCAATTTAACTTCATTAATATACTCTGGGGCTACTCTAAGGGATCTTGATGACATTCTAACCGATTTTGATGACATAGCTCAAACCCTAACAAAGTTTTTTTTATGATAACAACTTTTTCTGTTACACACCAAAATGAATCACAAGTCAGGCATTCCCAATCACTTCTTAGGCTAAACCCGAGCACCCGTCAGACTCGATTAGTATATTTGATAACATTTTATTTGGATTGCTGGTAAAAGAGTACGGACTTGGGTAAATAGCTGATTGCTATTTCGATCTGACCGCATCAGCTAATAACGTGTAGCGTGTAGCAGTACCAATCTGAGATTAAGAGCTATTTGAGAAACAAGTCAGACAAAAGTAAAACAAACTCAGTCACTTCGCCGTCAAAAACCCCGTCTGTTGTAGGTAAAAATGAAGTTATCGAATCTAACAATATTCCCAGATCAGAGGAATTATCTATGAGCGTTACCAAAACTTTAGCTTTAGCTGCACCTCAACATCAAACTGCGTCCGTGCCTAGCGCGTTATTGACAATGAATCTAGAATCGCAAATGCAAGTAGTTCGCTGCCCTAACTGCGGAAACCATGCCGAACGCCACTATATTTTGAGCAGCAACTTAACGCGAACTGAATGCAACAAGTGCGACTATTTAATGGTTGCCGATACAACTTCAGGTCGAGTCCTAGAAGCCTACGCCCCGGGCATCTACCCGCACCGTTTGAGGTAAGCGTTCCATGCAAATTCATACTTCTTTGATGAATTGTTTAGCGTGTGGGATTTGCGTCTGTTTTGCTATCTGAATCGCTTGGATGCAGGATGCGCGCAAACAAGTGTAAGAATATCAATACAAATGGCGATGTTTGTAAATATAGCTTCAAGTGCTTGGAGCGAACGGTGATTGTGCCACCTTCGCTCCTTCTGCATTAGTTTCTTGCCAATCATTCACCATCCATTATTTCCTGCGC
Organism: Microcoleus vaginatus BM001213989; assembly: GCA_036700245.1. Taxonomy (GTDB): domain Bacteria; phylum Cyanobacteriota; class Cyanobacteriia; order Cyanobacteriales; family Microcoleaceae; genus Microcoleus. Next base: position 679 of record JAUBOM010000143.1, on the reverse strand, counting down.
TATCTTATCGAGCCGATCGTTTGCATCTTTTGCAAGGCGCAGACATCCCGCACAACTAACAGCGCTTCCTAATGCGGTAACAGTACCCTCTGAAACTTTTCCTAACATTAGAAGTCCTGCACCGGCCAAACCAATACAGGCTAATACTGAGGTCGCAGTTAAGGCAGCATTAAAGCTACAGCGGGCTTGGCGCAAGCGTTCTTGGGTAATGCTGATTTCGATGTTGGAGTAATGTTTGGGGGTTAGCTCGTTCATGGGTTTTAGAATTATTGAACGGTACATTTTCATTGTCCCGCCAAAAAACTAAAATATTGTCTGCGAAAGGACTGTCTTTTGAACCTCTTGTGACCGTTTTTTGAAGTTGCTGTAATTCACACCAAATCACATTGATTTACAACAATATAAAAAAAATATTATGTATTGCGCGGGCAAATCGAGCAAACAGGTTGGTTAACATTTGACCTTAGCTAGCCATCAATATTTTCGCGCTCAGATGGAAAAGCTTTTGAAATGGCAGTTTAGTAACGAGCTGGGATTGCCACAGACCCAACAGCATCGCTGTGCCAAGGCTGAGTACAGCCATTTTGCGCTCACAGTTATTTCACGGTCAGCCAGTTCGATATCATATCATGTCCGGTCGATTGACCAGTATTAAGATTTTGCCTCCGGCCACCAATAG
>JAUBOM010000344.1:0-1771 GCA_036700245.1 Microcoleus vaginatus BM001213989 | reverse complement strand
AAGTCGAATCCCGAGGCCAACAAATAATTCGCGCAATTTTCATTTTTTTGACCCCGAGTCAACAGTGATTAGTCATTAGTCATCAGTCAACAGTCATCAGTCAACAGTCAACTTTTATTGGGTAACAGGTAACACTATCTCAAATTCAGTTCCCTCTCCCTGATGGGAATTCACCTCAATTGTTCCGCCGTGGGTCTCGACTACAATCTGGCGGGCGATCGCCAATCCTAACCCGGTACCTTTTCCTACTGCCTTCGTTGTGAACAGATAGTCAAAAATCCGCTGTTTCACGGCTTCTGTCATGCCCGCACCGTTATCGGCAATCTGAATTTTGATGTGCCGATCGCCCGACAGACTGGTACGAACTGTGATACAGTAGGGATTTGCTTTAATCGCCTCGAAACTGCGTCCTTGGTTTGATTCTTCTAGGGCATCGATCGCGTTAGCAAGCAGGTTCATAAAGACTTGGTTCAGTTGACCGGGAAAGCATTCGATTTGGGGGAGATTGCCGTAATCTGTGACGACTTCGATCGCGGGATGGTGTTCGTTGGCTTTCAGTCGGTGTTTCAAAATTAAGATAGTGCTGTCAATGCCCTCATGGATATTAAAGGGAACTTTGTAGTCTTTATCGGCTCTCGAGAAGGTGCGGAGGCTGGTGCTAATGCCGCGAATGCGATCGCATCCCACTTTCATCGACACCAGCATCTTTGGCAAATCTTCTAAGGCATACTCTAAATCAATATCCTCCGCATCTTCTTCGATTTCCTCCCCGGGATTTGGCAGTTTTTCTTGATATAATTTTAAGTGGGAAATCAGATCTTTGATCGTGGCTGTTGCTTCCTCAATGTTGCCGCTAATAAAGCCGACAGGATTATTGATTTCGTGGGCTATTCCTGTGACGAGATTGCCCAAGGTAGACATTTTTTCGCTTTGCACGATCTGTAACTGTGCTTGCTGCAAATCGAGGAGCGATCTCTCTAATTCTTGTGCATAAGCTTGAGATTGTTGGTACAAGCGGGCATTTTCTAGAGAGATAGCCGCTTGGGCGCACAAAAGTTGGATGACTTCAATGCGATCGTTTGTAAATGCACCAATTGTCAAGTTGTTTTCTAGATATAGCAACCCGATTAATTTACCCTGATTTAACATCGGCGCGCACAGCACACTTTTGGGCTTTTCCTGCATCAAATACGGATCGGCAATAAAATCGTTTTGTACTGCTGCATTATCCAAAACCACAGTTTTCCAAGTCCGCTTAACATAGTTGACCACAGCAGCAGGAACCTCGTCGCTGCTTGACAGCGGTACAGATATTGAGATGACATCTCGATGGAAGGAGGCTACAGCTTCGATCGCGAGATTCCCATCCTTAAGCAACAGGAGAACAGCTTTTTTTGCCCCGGCATTTTCCATCACCACACACATCAGTGCAGCCAGTATTTTTTCTAATTGAATTTCACTCGATAGAGTTTGGGAGGCTTTGAGAATAGTCGCAAAATCCAGGGATTCGTAAATACTGTTGCTAGTAGATAGACTTGTTTGGAAGGTGTGATGTAAAATTGACGATTTATTGATTGTGTGGAGGCTAGTTTCGCTGATTACAAAACGATTTTCTCTTGGCTGCAATATGGGAGCAAGAAGTTGGGGATAGCGTTGCTCTAAGTGATCGATTTTGGCTTTCGCACCCCAGCGAGCATAACAGTAGTAGGCTTCTTCCATATAAGCTTGCGCCACTTTTTCTTTGCCCCAGTCGAGGTAGAATTTAGCTGCT
>JAUBOM010000142.1:0-17644 GCA_036700245.1 Microcoleus vaginatus BM001213989 | reverse complement strand
TTGGCTGATGCCGATGCCCATCCTGAAGAAATTGCGATCGCTTTGGGGGAACTTGAACCTGCAATGGAGCAAGCCGCCAAGTTATCTTGCAAGCGGGTAATTACTACCATGTTTATAACCGAGGGAATAACCCTCAGCTTATCTTTTTTGAGCGAGAAAACTGTATTTATTTTTTACGCCCATTAAGACACCTTCTGATTACTCATGATGTCGATATTATTGCGTAGTGTTTGATGGCGAAACACTATCATTTATTAGTTTAGCAGATGCTTCAGCATCACGTTGATTTGACTGGAAGTGCGAAGGGATCGAAGGTTCTGGCTGCGTGGGATGAGATGGTGTCGGTGTTTGTGAAGGTGATGCCGAGGGGTTATAAGCGGGTGTTGCAGGCTATTGAAAGGGCGATCGCATCGGGTTTGAGCGGTGATGATGCGCTGACGGCTGCGTTTGAAGAAAACGCTCGCGATGTCGCTCGGATTGGCGGCAGCTAGGGTTTAGCATGAGGAATGGGTAATGGCTGTTAGTAACAATCAATTACCTATTGCTCACGAGCGATCGATTACCCAATTGTTAACCGATTAACCTCGTCGTCTCACGCTTAAGATAACCCGTGGCAAATTACCTTGAACAAAGCCTAGAGACTTTACTCCATCGGGCTGATTGCAATGTTAGTATGCGTTGGCATAATCACCTGTAACCTTGATAGTAATTTTGGGGGACTTTACATTAAGGGCTAAGAAACTGCGCTATCTAAGATCGTGATTACAGAATCAGCAAGTGATTGCGCTGTTTTCATGCTAATTAGAGGAGTGGTATAAATGAATGTGCAGAATAGTTTTTGATTAACCGTTGCTGCACCCAGCCCAAAACAAGTTCCCACCAGATTCTGCCCAGCCCCAAAATGGAATGATTCCAGTCGCAGCGGTCCGTAGGATTTTGAGTAATCAAACTGACCCAAATTAGCAATATGGGTGGTTGTATTTCGCCCCATATTGTGTTCAGCTAGTTGAGCCAGAGAAGAGGCTTGATATTTGTGGAGCAACTCTGGATTGGACGCTTGGCGGTGTGGAACTTTACGGCTAATTAACTGATGGATCTCGGACTGACATTCACGAGCAAGTTTCCAGAAATGAGTATTCTGCTCAGCGTGATGAGTTGTTATGACGTAAGAGACAAAACAACCTAGATGGCTAGGATCTACGACAGGAAAGCATGATGCTCTCAAATTAACACTGGAGCCACAGGACACGAGAACTGGTAGTTGAGCTGAAAGTTGTTGAACACTAGCTAATATCATGGCAGCACATAATGCTCCATGAACAGTTGTCTGTTCCTCGCGGCATCGACTTTTGAGCTGCGACGTTAGGAGTTGGTTAAACTCACGAGTGATTAAACGAGTCCGCCGATCGCCAACGGGAGCTATTTGCTCAACGATCAGTGTAGGGGAGGGACTTGTCGGGTTCGGCGTAACTTGAGAGCGATCGGCTGCATTTGCCTCAGACAGACAGGTTTCAAGTAATTGATCCAACGGGGGCAGCATTGGTAGCGCATCCATCGGCGCGATCGGAATTCCTTCAACTAATTGCTGATAGTAAGACAACAGCTCGTGCATGAAATGGAGTACCGATATCCCATCGGCGATCGCATGATGAAAAGTAACGATTAGTTCATTACTGTCCACTTTCTCAGACGTTTGTAAGAGTGTAATTCTACACAGGGGTTCAAATTCACCAGAAAATTTTTGTAGCATCTCATCTTCAGCAATTTCAAGCCACTGTTGCTCCTGTTGCCGAGCGATGGTTCTCAAGGGAATTGCTAGTGTACCATCCGCACAAAAGTAAAAACCATCATCTGATTTCTGAAGATGAACTTGTAGGAGAGGGTGTCGTTTCTGAAGTAAGTCAATAGCAGCTCTAAGTACATCTACAGAAAGTATTCCCTGAATCCTAGCAATATTCACATAAATCGTCCCACCCAGAGAATGGAGTGTTGCAAACAGATGTTCAACTAAACCGAGTCTACGACTGAAGTTAACCATACCAATGTCTTTTAGTTTCAATAACAGATACTTCTAGTTTGGCAGGCTAAGGTTCTCCTTCAGCCACCTAAATTTTTCGCAATTTACCACATATTTGATTTTCTGTCTATAGGCAGCAATCAAAAAATATTGAGGATTTTCCAGTATCTGCCACGAGATCTGGAAGTTCCTGGCGATCGCCAACCCGTGCAATATCTACAGTAAGACTCGATCGCACATCTCTACTAATTGCCATCTGACATAAGCTCGATATTCACAACTTAACAAAGGACAATATGAACTATAAACTTTATTCAGATGTCATCTTGCTATGCGATCGCCCTGAAGAAGGACTTTATCCCGGCGATATCGGTACAGTTGTAGAACAACATCACGTTGAGGGGCTATAAACAGGTTATAGCCTTGAGTTCTTCGATCTGTTGGGAAACACTTTAGCAGTTGCGACGCTACCTGGAAGTTATTTGCGATCGCCAACCCGTGCAGATCGACCTAGAGTAAGACTTGCTAATAGTTTTGCTGCGTAAGGAAGTTGATAAACCATCCTCTAGGAAAAAGTGTCATTCCGCTGCAACACTGTTGTTGGAATGCAACATCTGCACATCCTTCAAAATAGCAGTATGAAACTCATAACCGAGTAACTGTCTCAGTTTTGGGCTGACTTGCTCTAGGAAAGTTGGCGACATATACTGAGCTGGGTTTTCTAATGGTCGGATAAATTTTGGAGTGTAATTTCCTAGTACCGAAACACGCGGCTGGTCTGAGTGATTGATTGATGTGTCGTGCCAAGAAAGACCGTGGGAAAGAACAACTGAGCCTGCTTTTCCAGTGACTTTCTTGGCTAATTCCGCAAACTTTTTCTTGTCGGGAAATTGGCACAGTTTCTGGGTGTCTGCTGCAAACAAAGGAGCACCGTTGGTTTCTGTAAAGTCTTCCATCATCCAGATTGCTTGAACTTCCATCACAGGTGTTGCTGGATAGGGAGGAGTCATGGTGAAGTAGGGATAATCGACGTGTGCTCCCATATTCGTAGCACCTGGATAGAGGATATGGGCAGAGAATCCGCCCAGGGTCATATCGCTTCCCAAAATCGCCTCCGCAACTTCAATAACTCGTGGATGCTGTACCATTTGCTCAAAAATTGCTGCTTCATCCAGCAATCTGTATAGCCGCGATCGCTCACCAGTCTTCAAAAAGCGTCCTGCTGGCTCTTCTGTGGCCTGCTTGAGAATGTGCAATCTGGCTTCTGAAATTTCCCTGGGCGTGAAGAGTTCGGGCAATAAAACATAGCCTTTGCCTTGAACAATCTCTTCTGCTAGGGATGCAGCATCCTGCATAATCTAATTTCCTTTCAATTACGGTATTGCCATTATACAACCAGATCAGCAACAATTCCAAAATCAATAACTTTGCAGTAATACTGAAGTAGAGGAAATTGTGCAAAGGATAAACTAACTGAGTATTCCAGACCGATAAACCGGATTTTAACCCAGTATGTTGAATTGTGCCACCTTCCTAAACCAGACATCGAGACATTCTTAATTACCGACGAACAAAACGGCCATTTATTCTCCTATTCTTCAATCTCAAATCGATTTTCTGTCAAAGTTCGGATTCGCGATCGCAAATTCTGGATCGAGGAAGACTGGACAGAAGATGGGATTGCAACGGATTTGGTGCGTGCAGGGGTTCCCAAGGAAGATATTGTGTTGGCATTCCACGAGCCGGGAATGCGGCAATACACAGATTTTGCAGCCGCTTCGTAGCGGTCATTTAACTTAACTCCAGCGGTTAAAAATTGACAGGCAAACCATCCTGAAATACCAGCAATTCTCCCGGTTTAATTTGCGTCCAAACTTCGTTATCAGTCAGCGGAAAAGTGGCAATAACAGCCACGCGATCGTCCTCATTTGTCAGTTCCCGAAAATCCACAGTCACATCCTCATCGATCGAGTGCGCGCTAGCGAAAGGTGCTTGTCGCACAATATAATGCAGATTAGTAGAACAGTGTGCGAACAAGTGTTCTCCATCAGAAAGTAAATAATTAAAAATTCCGTACTCTGCCAAAGTTTTAGTAATTTCCTCCAGAACCGGGTAAATTTCCGCTAAAGCAGGCTTGCTTTGAGGAAAAGCCGATCGCAGTTTTTCTAATATCAAACAAAAAGCTTTTTCGCTGTCTGTTTTGCCAACAGGTTTGTAAACTCCGGCACATTCTGGAGAAAAATATTCGAGATTTCCATTGTGAGCGAACACCCAATAGCGCCCCCAAAGTTCCCGAATAAAAGGGTGGCAGTTTTCCAGAGCAATTTCGCCTTGGGTAGCTTTGCGGATGTGAGCAATGACGTTAGTTGAATGAATGGGATAGCGGCGCACTACTTCAGCAACCGGAGAAACAATCGCAGGTTTAGAGTCTATAAAAAGGCGACATCCCAAACCTTCAAAGAAAGCAATTCCCCAACCGTCTTGATGAACGTCTGTTCTGCCACCTCTTGCAGAAAAACCCTCAAAAGAAAAGCAAATATCTGTTGGAACATTGCAGTTCATTCCCAGTAATTGGCACATAGCTTTTAATTTTGTCGCGTTTGAATGGATGTCGCAGCTATTGGCAGCTACAGATTGGCGATGATATTATTATAGTATTAACGGGTTTAAATAAGTTAAATATACTTAATATTTTTGTTTTGTCAACCGTAATGATACAGAACTTAAAAAAGTTAGCGATCTCTAAAAAAATCGATCGCGTTTCCCTCCTAACGATGTTAAGCGATAACTCGCTGGGCACTTTTTTCCGTGCAGACAGCTAGTATAAAGTGTTAGCCGATATCCGGGAAGGAATTGATAGCACGTTGATGATTTTGCAGCACCGTTTGAAGGCAAATAATAACCGTCCGGCTATTCAACTTATCAAAAATTCTGGCGAGTTTAGTTTGTTTAAATGCTATTAGAACTGAATCCGGTGTTTATGAATAGTCCTGAAAAAACCGCTCGATGATTTATAAAAAGCTAAGCAAAGGTGGATTTTTCATCGATTACATCCGCACCCAACATCATTACTATTACTACACTATTACTACTTAGTTATATGAGCAAAAGCGAGATATTTGGATTCAAATCAAAGACAATGGCACGGGAGTGTCTGAGGCAATAATATCGCAGATTTTTGACTCTTCATTCACTACAATTCTGTTGGGAAAGGAACGGGAACCGGATTGTCAATCAGCCGTCACATAGTGGAAGAAACCGAGGGCGAAAGTTTTACTTGTTCGTCGGTTTTGGGAGAAAAAACGGAAGTTACGATCGCCCTTCATCTCGCATAGTAAGCGCGTGCGTAGCTATCCCGTAGGGAATCCCCCTTTCTCTCACTTTTTTTGCTGTTTACTCACAAAGTAGAATTACTCATGAAAAATCACAAGTGCGATCGACAAATTTGGAAAATTCTTAGCAGCTTAATATTAGGATTCGGATTGCAGGCATTATTCAGCATTCCAGCATTAGCAGAAACGACAGATCCTGAAACAACAGCAAATAGTGCAAATTCCGAAGATCGAGTTAATGAATGGTATCAATTACCCGCAGCGACAAACAATCTACCGGATAATTTTGAGGGTACTCCCGATCGCGAATCAGTCGAAAATGCTCGCAATGTAGATCTAAATTTACCAATTAATCCCACCTCCGAGCAACTTCTACCTATTGCCAGTGAGATAGAAACTAACACATCCAACGCCAGCGAGACGCAGCCTGCAGAAATACCTCCGTTAGTAGAAGAAAATAAATTAGAAAATCCCCCATTAACTTACCCTGCTGACAACTCAATGGAACAAGTCACATCAGTTTCGCAACTCAGGGACGTACAGCCGACAGACTGGGCATTTCAAGCACTACAATCCTTAGTAAAAAGATATGGCTGCATAGCTGGATACCCCGACGGAACCTATCGCGGAAACAGCGCTATAACGCGCTATGAATTTGCAGCCGGAGTCAATGCTTGTTTAGATACAATCCGCGAGTCCATCGCCAAATCAACTGAAAGTCTAGCTAAGCGAGACGACTTAATAAAACTGCAAAAATTGCAAGAAGAATTTGCCGCCGAAATTGCCACGATCCGAGGCAGAGTGGATGTGCTAGAAGCGCGAACTAGCGAATTAGAAGCCAACCAATTTTCGACCACAACTAAGCTGTCGGGATTCACAGTTTTGGGAATACAAGGGCGCACGTCCAACCGTGCCGATCGCAATCCCAGAGACGGCAAAAGAGATACCAAAGACCCCGGTACAAATGTCAACACCATTAACCTAAATCAATTCTACTTAACCACTCAATTTAGTCCTCGCAGTAACTTATTAATCGGTTTTTACAACCAGAACGGAAGCAATTCACCACAATTAACCGAAGACACAAACGTTGCTTATAATTTAGCCGAAACTTCTGGATTAACTGTCAGCGACCTCAACTACCGCTTTCTTGTCGGCGACAAATTGGCAGTGTTTGCAGGGACAGCAGGAGTCAACATGATTACCGGTTTTCGAGGGCCGAATCGGGCAGAAAGTGCAGCTTCCGGCCCCCTTTCTGCCTTCGCCCAAAGAAACCCAGTTTTGAACACTGGTTTGGGTTTAGGCGGCATCGGCATTGACTGGCAATTTGCGAAGCGAGCCAGTTTCCAAGCAGTTTATTCTACTACCATTCCCGGATTTTTTGTCAGTTCTAATGGCTCTACAGGACACAATACCTTGGGTCTACAACTAACTCTGACACCAGCCGACCCAGTTGATGTTACTGTCTATTATGTTAACGATTATTCGCCGGACGGTAATCTGATTACTTTGGCTGGCGATAGCCAATTAACTGCTATCAATCCGAACACAAACAAGTCAGCATCTTTGCAAACAAATGCAGTTGGAGCCAGTTTAAATTGGCGCATTTCAGCGCGAGTTTCTCTGGGAGGTTGGGCGGGTTATACTAATTCTCGCATTCCGGGTAAATCTGGTACGGTAGCAACTACAAATTATATGGTTTTTGTGAATTTTCCCGATTTGTTTAAAACAGGAAATTTAGGAGGAATTTATATCGGGCAACCGCCTAAAATTGTCAGCAGCAATTTACCTACAGGCAATAACGTACCTGATTTTTTAGAAACGGGTTTAGGGCGATCGGGCGGGCAACCCGGAACGACTACTCATGTAGAGGTATTCTACCGCTGGCAGGTGAATGATAATATCAGCGTCACTCCTGGATTGATCTTGATTTTTCAACCTGGTCACACTCCCGATAGCGACCCGATCGCAGTTGGTGTATTGAGAACTTCCTTCTCTTTTTAATAGTGTAATGCTGTGGTGGCGGGTAAAGTCGATCGATCGCCAATTGCCAACAATTTTGGTGAACCCGCCCCGCAGCAACGGCCCACAATAAAATTTAATTTTGTGGAACAGGCCCGAAAGCCTGTTAAGCGAAAAGGCTGCTGTGGGCCTCAGCAGACAGTGATTAAAACCCCAGCGGGAGGTTTTAAGATTTTTTCTCAGTAAAAACCCGCTATCTTTACTAAAGCTTTACATTTAGTAGTAATACCTAATCCGGGTTAAATATCCCCTTTATTCTTTAGTCTGCGGAGGCGGACAAAAGCTTGTGTAGACGCGATTTCAATATCATTTTTCATAAAGAGGATATTTAACCCGGATTTAGTAGTAATTACTCAGTGTATTCTTTCTTTCCTACATAAAGATACCTCATTATTAAGTTTAAAAAAACTCCGCATAAACACGCTTGAAATATAATTTCTACTAACTTAATCTATTAGAAGAAGCAGTAGTAATAGTTCTTGAAGTTTAGGTTTACATAAATATGATGAAATCAACGGGGTATTTTTCGTGTATGGGCTTTGCTGTAATTTATGCTATGACTGCCTATCCGTGTCAGGCACAAATGACTGTCAAATCGCCGATCAATGTAACTGAAACACAGAATAGCACAAGTACCGAGTCACCAAATGTTGCTAACACTTCTGCGAGTCCTCTCGGGAAAAATCCTAACATTTCTAAATCTTTTACCGTCTCAGAATTGAAGAGCACATCTCCTAACTCTCGTCCTCCTCTAACAACTCCTCAAAATCAATCTGCACGCACAAATTCCTTAAAATGTCGATTTTTTGATATTCCTTCAATGCAGCAATAAATGTTCCTGCATATCTTGATAAATAGAATATCAGGGCTGAATAGAGGGCGATCGTTTTTGAGGATCGCCCTCTATTTGCGGGTTCGTACTTCCTAAGAAAATTAGATGCAGTAAAAAGAATTGATGAAATTAACTCTAGTTTAGATCTTATCGGGGAAAATCTGAAAGTTGTTTGATATCCTTCAAAACTATTTGAGGCTTCCCTTTGTATTGTTCTACCTTCCCACTGACATACACATATCCCCGTCCCAGGCCCGCATAACGCTTCTCGATTAGCCGCTTCAAGGGAGCCATTTCATCAGTTTCAGCATCCGGCATCCACAAATCTAATTTATGATAAACTGAGCCAGCATAAATCAGAGCGCTGCCGCCAATCCATTTATTAATTCCCGCCTGCAAATCGCAGAAAATAGTAAGAGATTTACCTCTCTCAGAAGCCGCTAAGATTTTCGGGTAGTGCAACCTCAAAGAAAGCGCTCCTGCGGTTGCTTCCGACAACCGAAACTCTTCAACAATCGAGCCTCGCATTGACCACCAAGGCAGTAAATTACCATAGTTGCGCGAGGGAATTTTGGCATTGGTAATCGGATTCCAAATCATCAGATTGTAAGCTTTAGCCGCCGATTCTGCCTCAGTCATTTGTCGGTGATACAATCGGGAGCGCCCGTATTTCACAAAGTAGGGACTCCAGCCTTCTTCAATCAGTTTGAGATTGTAAATTTCTCCATCTTTATGTACGTAACAGAGGAGACGTCCGTAGTTGTCGCGGTGTTTTTGTAAAGCCACTTCAACCGAATCGTCTGTATCAAATTCTATGTCAATTTGAGCAAGTCCGCCCCCATCCGTCGCGAAGTATTTTTTAGCCATTTCCGAAGCTGCTTTCCCCGCCGCAGTTACAGGTTTGGAGCCTCCAGAATGACTTTCTTCTGTATCGACGCAAATCAGTCGCAGAGACTCGGTTTTGCCGTTGAGAGAAATTTTGATGCTGTCGCCATCAACTACTTTAGTTATTTGCAGGTTCGGAATTCTGCTTGCCATATTTTGAACCCTGTTGCACTTGAGATTCCATGCAGGTATCGGTTAAATCATACACGAGTTCGCTCTCAATAGCAACTGTAATTTTTGTTGTTTGTATTAATATTTGTCAAGTGTGGCGTATTTTATCAAGTCGGGGAAAAAATCCCGAAAATCAGATTCTAAGCGCTGATAGTTAGCTGTCAAATCTTCTATGCCGCTTGCTAAGTTATTTGTCCGCTTGATTCGGGCAGACATTCTTGTAAGAGTGATGCCAATTTCGGCAATTTCCTGATAAGATGAAAGCAAGTCGCGGGCAATTATTGTTGGCAGCAGGCGCTGGAGAGATTCAGGCAATATATCGCGATTGTCTTGCAGGACTTTATAGACATGGCGAGAAAAATCGGGAAGCGGAATTTCTGAATATTCCAGCCAATTTTTAGCCAAGAAGTGGTCGTAAAACACGTCAATCAAAACTCCAGCAAACCTGCGTCTATCGGCGCAAACAAGGCTTTTACTCGATCGCACTATTGCGTGAGAGTCCGTGTAGCTATCTACTTTGCGGTGCAAATCGATGCCCTTTCTAATTTCCTCGGGATAAAGGTTGACGGCCGTTCCTTTGACAAAATCTCCTAAGAGGTTGCCAATCAGGGATTCTGGCGTGCCTTCTGATAAGAATAGATGAGCCAAATAATTCATTGCTACACAACTGCATAACCTGTATGAGGTCTGACATCTGCGGGATGAAAACCTAAAACAATGGAATCCTTGGAAATTCCAGCAGCTACAAGTTCTTTCGTCACGCCGTATTCTGTCTCATCTCGCTGTACCCAAATCTTATCATTAATAATATCTATATGAACCAAACAGCCGTGAATTCGTTTGGCTTTATCCCAGCCTAAAGTAACTAGCAGGTAACAATCAGATTTTTCATCAAACACGGCTTTACAAATTATATCGCCATGAGAGTAAGGAATTTTTGTGTAAGGTTCGAGAACTGTTTTAATGGTGGTTCTAAAGTTAGCTAAAGTATCCATTTTACGATCGCCTCTTGATTTGGGTCGAATACAATCAGCTTGAGCTTTTCATCTTCAATCATTAATTGACCGATCGGTTCTTCAAATAGAGATTCATAGGTGATATCGCGAACAGCCAGATAAAGCGTATGTTCTGGATAAGTTCTCTGAAGCACAGATCGATAAATAGTAAATTGTCCGATCGCCTCTCTCAAGTCCTGCATTTCTGAATCGCTGACAAAGCTTTTGACTTCCACAGCAATTTTCTGTTCTCCTCGTTGTGCTGCCAGCACCTGTTTTGCTCCCAGATCCACATACATATCTTTTTTTCCCCATTTCAGATGGAGAGGATCGTGAGTAATTATCCACCCATCATTGAGGAGAGATTTTTTAACTGTATTGTGGTACAGGTCTAAAGCAGGCATAGAACAACACGAGTAATATTAGACTTCATGGTTATATAATAGCAAATTATGATGCAATTATCTTAAACCGCAACTACGAAGAGAAAGAATAATGGCTGTTCTGGAATGTGTAAAACCGGGTGCTAAACTCGGTCAAATTACTCTTGCCCTCGCTCTTACTGTGGCCAGTGCAGTCGATCGAACTTTAGCAAAAATTCAAGACTTGGGATATAACCCAGAAATTCGTCATGTCAACTATCCGTCTGGAGTTCACGTCTTAGCAATTCTCAAAGACGAACAGCAAAAGCAAGCAGTTGACGATGACTACTTGCTGGAGGATTGGCTACAGGTAAGGTCTGAAATTAACGCCGATGCCGTTCATCTGTGGCGCGGTAAATAAACGACTCAACAATTATCTAAAACCGTAGATGAACGCCGATAAAATTACATCAGCGTTCATCCGCGCTAATCAGCTAAAATCTGCGGTTGCATACCCCTACGAACCTCCCCGCAACTTATCCAAAACCGTCCGGTCTTCCAAAGTCGAAGTATCCCCAGAAACCTCTTGTCCCGCAGCTAAAGAACGCAGCAAACGCCGCATAATTTTACCGCTTCGAGTCTTCGGCAAAGCATCAGTAAATCGAATTTCGCCGGGACGGGCGATCGCCCCAATTTCCTTAACAACGTGCTGCTTCAACTCCTTAGCCAATTCATCGCTAGGTTGCTGCGAGTTGTCCAGGGTGACAAAAGCCACAATGTCCTCACCTTTAATCTCATCCGGTTTACCAACAACCGCAGCTTCCGCCACCGCTGGATGCGATACCAAAGCTGACTCGACTTCCATGGTGCCGAGTCGGTGTCCGGCGACATTAATTACATCGTCAACGCGGCCCATTACCCAGAAATAACCGTCTTTGTCCTTGTGCGCGCCGTCCCCTGCAAAGTACACAAATTCGCCATCTTTCGGGTGCAAATATTCCCAATAGGTGCGGCGAAAACGGTCTGGATCGTTGTAAAGTGTACGCATCATTCCCGGCCAAGGATGTTTCACCACTAAATAACCGCCGCTTTCGTTAGTTACTGGTTCGCCATCTTGGTCAACAACATCAGCCACAATTCCGGGGAACGGTAGGGTTGCAGAACCGGGTTTTGTAGGAATTGCACCGGGCAAAGCGGTAATCATAATTCCCCCGGTTTCTGTTTGCCACCAAGTATCGACGATCGGACAATTCGAGTTGCCAATTACGCGCTGATACCACATCCAAGCTTCGGGATTGATCGGTTCGCCGACGGTTCCTAACAATCGTAAAGATGACAAATTGCGCGCGTTGGGCAAGTGTTCGCCCATTTTCATGAATGTTCTGATCGCAGTGGGTGCAGTGTAGAAAACAGTGACGCCGTATTTTTCGATCACATCCCAAAAACAGCCTGGGTTGGACGCGCGGGGCGCACCTTCGTACATGATTGTGGTCGCGCCGTTGGAAAGCGGGCCGTAGATTATGTAACTGTGGCCTGTAATCCAGCCTACGTCTGCGGTGCACCAGTAGACATCGGTATCTTGAAGGTCGAAGATCCACTTGGTTGTCATGTGGGTGTAAAGGTTGTAGCCACCTGTGGTGTGGACGACTCCTTTGGGTTTGCCGGTACTTCCGGAAGTGTAGAGTACGAACAGCATATCTTCGCTGTCCATTGGTTCGGCGGGGCAGTCGGCGGAGGCGTCTTTTTGCAAGTCGTGCCACCAAAGATCGCGCCCGGGTTCCATGTGCACTTGCTGTTTGGTACGCTGGACGACGATAACGTTGGTAACGCTGGGTGTGACGTTGTTGGCGAGGGCTTTGTCTACTTGTTCTTTGAGGCCAACTGCTGCATCTTTGCGGAAGCCACCGTCAGCGGTGATGACGAGTTTTGCTTGGCCGTCGTTAAGCCGATCGCGCAAAGCTTCTGCACTAAAACCGCCAAAAACAACGCTGTGTACTGCACCGATTCTGGCGCAGGCTAGCATGGCGATCGCAGCTTCGGGAATCATGGGCATATAAATGCCGACGCGATCGCCCTTTTGGACTCCCAATTGTTTAATGACGTTCGCCATTTGGCAGACTTCGCGGTGGAGTTGCGCGTAGGTGAGGGTGCGGGAGTCTCCGGGTTCGCCTTCCCAAATCAGGGCGGCTTTATTTTTGCGCCAAGTGGTTAAGTGGCGATCGAGACAATTGTAAGAAATGTTTATTTTGCCGTTGACAAACCATTTGGCAAAAGGCGGTTGCCAGTCGAGCACGGTATCCCAGTTTTGGAACCAGTCTAATTCTTGGGTGGCGAGTTCTGCCCAGAATGCTTGGGGGTCAGCTTTGGCTTTGTCGTAGAGGGCTTGGTACTCTTCTAGGCTTTTGATGTGAGCTTTTTGAGAGAATTCAGCGGGCGGCTGAAATAGGCGTTTTTCATGCAGAATTGATTCGATCGTATCTTGTGACATTGCTGTTAGTTTTTAGTTCAGTTACTCTTTTTAGCTATTGTGTGCATAAGTTGGGACAAAAGTATGTTTATTTTCCTTAAGACTTTGGGAAATTTTGTAGGTATTGGGGATCTGTTAGAAATTATGGTAGCGGTAAATGCTCAATTTTATCTTGGTACTCATCATCAAACGATCCTTGATAAATCAAAATCAGTTCGTCAATATTTTGACCTATACTCAGCTTGGAATTTAGGATGAAGATTCCTGGGATATGGCGATTTTGCTCTAGATGATCTGTTAAATGAACGGGCATAGAGCGACGGTTGTTGGTAACGAGAATGAAATTGTGGATTTCGCACCAAATAAGAATTTCTGGATCGAGAGTGCCTTTGGAAGGTGCTGTTAGTTCTCCCACTGCTAGAACAACCATATCGGGATTGCGCCTGCGAATTTGGTTAACATACGCAGGATCGACATTTTCATCAAAGAGATACTGGATTGGCATCAGCCTTTCTCCTTGCATCTCTTTCTGCTCTCAGTTTGCGGATTTTTTCATATACTGGACGAGGATTGCGACGTTGTTCTTCTCGCATTTTTTCGCCCCATTCCAGCCATTCGGTTATGTACTGACCGACTGCTTCTTTGTTGTGCAGGTAGTACAAAATGGTCGCATAAACTTGTTCGAGGGTGAGCGATGTATAAATGTTGGCAATTTCTTCGGGAGTTCGAGCGCGAAACAGGTATTCATAAAGAATGGTTTCGATGCCAATGCGGGAACCTTTGAGCCGAATATCGTCATGTCTTAGGAAGTTGAAATAGTCTTCTAGTTGCATTGCTTGGTGGTGAGGATAAGGATTGATAATATTATACTACCCGAACCGAAGATGGTTTGAGCTGTTTTTTTGAAAGTTAATAAAAATAAATCAAACGGGCTTCACTCCTATGGTAACGGCTTTATAATATAGTTTACTGGATAAGCCGATCGCACTAAAGCCATGACCCAAAATTTAGAAGCAAGCCAACTATCGCTAAATGACGTTCGCCGCCTTCTCAAATTGGAAGAGCGAGAAGGAGACGCCTTCACCGATTTTTTCTCTTTGGAACCGCTGTCAGAATTAGAACAGCAGGAAATATTAAAAATTAGAACTGACTTTCGACGCTACTTATCCGCCGGAAAAGTTTCTGCAAAACTGGTTAAATTTTTAGTGCTTTCACCGTTAATGAGATTAGCAGGATTTTTTGATATTCCGATCGTGCTGACAATGGAAGATAGCATCCCGATCGAGGTTGAGGATGGGGATACTTTAATTAAAGGGCGCTTGGATGTCTTAGCGGTAAATCAGCCGGATGCAGAGCTCGCGGCGGCACAGTTTTGGATTTTGGTAGTGGAGGCGAAAAATAGTGAGATCGATCCTTGGGCCGGTTTGCCGCAATTGCTGACTTATGCTTATAAAAGTTTGCAGCAGCAATCGTCTGTTTGGGGATTGACGACGAATGGACGTAACTATCAGTTTGTGTATCTGACGCGGGGAAATGCTTGTACTTATCAGATTTTACCGGAATTGAATTTGATTGACCCAGAGCGATCGCTCTGGTTGGCGCAAGTGTTGAAAGCTATTTGCAAGTTGCAGTATGTGCAGTTGCAGTTGGCTTAACAAGGGCGATCGCATCCGATGTTATGGTGACGGTGGAGTCGTGTGCTCGATCGGTGGATTGGGCGGTTGTTGGGTATTTTGAGTGGTGATGTACGTTGTTGCTAAGGGAATTAGGGCGATCGCGATCGGTACTACAACTTTCTCGATCGACCACTTGATGTTGGAATTGTCAGATTTTTTCACTTGATTTACCTTTTTAGCTGATGTAGTCTTGTTCTGGGGCAGCCGATTTAAATTTTTCATTTAGTTAATTCCAATGTCTACAATTTCGATAATAAACTAACTTTCTTACTATTATTTAATTGATAAATAAATTCAACAAAGTTGTCAATGGCCGGGGAATTACCAATTTTTTTGACAAGGGAGTTGAAGGGTTTGTGAAAAAAACTTCACAAATTAGCTGGTGTTTGTAAATTTGTGAAATTAAACTGGCGATCGGGGCTGAAGCTGACAACTGTGGTAAATTAGTAAGAGTGGTAGGTAAAGCGCTAAGGCAGGTATGCGGATGATGGAACGAAAAGACTTTGAGGAAAAGTACAAAAAGCTAAATGGTAAACAGGGTCAGGTGCTAGAGCTATTTTTGCAAGGGAAGTCAGAGGAAGCGATCGCTAAAGCCATCAAACTTAATAATTCATCGGGTGTCAGATACTATATTTCAAAGATCTGCAAGTTATTTGGTTTTATAAATGAAAAGGGCGAACGTTCCCGACAGCGCTATAAATTAATCCCGCTATTTGCCAAGTATCAACCTAATTTATTTAGCAATAAATTAATAAAAGCTTCGGGAATCACCTCTGACGATAGAGAAGAATTGAATTTTTACTATGTAGAGCGTCATCCGATCGAATCTGAATGCTGTGATAAAATCTTGGAACCTGGAGCAGTGATTCGGATTAAAGCACCTAAATATACGGGGAAAACTTTACTATTGAACCGAATTATCGAGCGTGCTAAAGGTCATAAATATCAAGCCGTTACGTTGGATTTTAACCAAGCAAGTAGTAGTGTTTTCTCAAGTTATGAGGAATTACTAAAATGGCTGTGTAAACGAGTTGGTAGAGGTTTGGGTTTAGAAAACAAATTACCTGAATATTGGGATAGCGATGAGTTTGACGAACACACGAATAATCAAACCTACTTTGAGGACTATTTGTTAAACAATCAGACTCAACCTTTGGTACTGGCTTTTAAAAATGTCGATCGGGTTTTTGAGCAAGTATCTTTCCGAATAGATTTTTGTGAATTATTGAGATGTTGGAGTCAACTGCACCTTGAGGGAAATCAATTTGCTGAACTTTGGAAAAAATTGCGGTTAATCATTGTTCACTCAACCAATGTTTACGGTTCCTTAGATATCAACTGTTTTCCTCTTAGCGGTGTGGGCTTAACTAAAACTTTACTCGATTTCACTCCCGATCAAGTTGATTATTTAGCAAATTGCTATCAACTTCAGGGGTTGAATTCAGATATATTTAATCAATTCAGGAAAATTTTTGGCGGACATCCTTATCTGATCCAAGAAGCTTTTGTTTTTATCCAAAAAGAGCAATGTTCTCTCGATAGACTTTTGGAAATTGCTGCTACAGAAGCAAGTCCATTTATCAATCATTTACTACAACAGTTGGGAGAACTCCGTAAAAATCCTCAACTAGAAACTGCTTACTATCAAGTTGTTAAGGAAACACACCCCGTGCGACTTGACCCCAACGCAACTTTTAAATTGCAAGGTATGGGATTGGTGGTGGTCGATCTAAATCATTGTTTGCCTCGGTGCGATTTGTATCGGCAATATTTTTTCGCTCGCCTAAATCCCAATTAATCGGGGGAACAAATGACTTACAAATATATTTGTGAAGCTACTTTGGGCGTTGAGACCGAAACTTATGTCAAGCGAGAAGCTGACGAACAACTGTATGAAGAACTGAAAAAAGGTAAGTTTTGTTATGTTTTCAATTCGCGCAAAACAGGTAAATCCAGCTTGCGCGTACAAGTGATTAATCGCCTGAAACAAGAGGGAATAGCTTGTGTTGAAATAGATTTTTCTGGAAAGGGAACTCAGTTAACTACCCCGGAAAAGTGGTACAACAGTATTTTGTTAGATCTCAATCGCAAATTCTCGCTGGATGTCAATCTAAAACATTGGTTGAGCGAGTTTGATTGGCTGTCACCGCTGGATCGTTTGGCAGAGTTTATCGATTCTATCCTCCTGAAACGCATTTCTCAAAACATTGTAATTTTTATTGATGAAATTGATAGCGTTCTTAGTTTGAATTTTCCGACTGATGACTTTTTTGCTTATATTCGTGCTTGTCACAATCAAGGTCAAAGCGGTGAAAATCCTGCTTATCAACGCTTAACATTTTGTCTGTTGGGCGTCGCAACACCTTCAGCTTTGATTCAAGATAAAAATCGCACGCCCTTTAATATCGGTCAAGCTATTGAATTAAAAGGTTTTACTCAGGAACAAGCTGAACCTTTAGCGAAAGGCTTAGAAGGAAAAGTCGATCGTCCCATTCAGGTTTTAAATGAGATTATAGACTGGACCGGCGGACAGCCTTTTTTGACTCAAAAACTTTGTAAAATTGTCCTAGAACAAGCAGAAACTAGCAATCCTGACATTGCCGAACTGGTACAAGATTACATTATTAACAATTGGGAAGAAAACGACAATCCCGAACACCTCGGAACAATTCGCGATCGCATCCTCAGCAACCAACAGCGTACCAGCCAACTCCTCGGCATCTATCAGCAAATTATTACCTCCCCTAACCCCCCCTTGCTAAGGGGGGGGAAAGATAGCACTAATTCTTCTTTAGTAAGGGGTGAGAAAGATAGCTCTAATCCTCCGTTAGCGGAGGAGGAAAAAGACAATCTTACTCCCCCCCTTGCTAAGGGGGGGTTGGGGG
>JAUBOM010000141.1:0-17722 GCA_036700245.1 Microcoleus vaginatus BM001213989 | reverse complement strand
CCTGTATCCGATGAAACTTGCCCCCCGAATTTATCCGTGGGGTCAAGGCTTCAATATAAAATCTAAAATCTAAAATCTAAAATCTAAAATCGATTGACTCGATCGAACAATCTGCACAAAATAAGTAACTTTGGGTACACCAGAGTACAAATTAACTTTCAGTTGCCAGCCCCTCCCTTAGAAGTGGCAGACTTAAGAAAAAAGTGCTGCCCTCCCCCAAAACGCTCTCCACCCACATCCTGCCCCCGTGCTGCTGCACGATACTGCGACAAATAGCCAGCCCCAAACCAGTACCTCCCTTCTGGCGAGAATCAGAAGCATCAACCTGTTGAAAGCGTTCAAAGACCATCTCCAGCTTGTCTGCCGGAATACCCCGCCCTTTGTCTTTGACAGCAATCACGATGTACGCCGAGCTCGTCCCTGGCAAGTGCGGATGGGCGGCTGCAGGCTCAGGAGACAACAAAGACGGAGACGACACCGACTTCAACCCAGCTTTTTCTGTCAAATCCCGATTGTGGGTCAACTCCGCGCTCAGCCAAACCGTAGCCCCGGAAGGAGAAAATTTAATAGCATTACTGAGCAAATTTGTCAAGGCTTGAATTAGCCGATCGGGAACAGCTTGCAATTGCGCCCCCACAGGTCTCACCGACAGAGTAACTCCCGCCTGCTGAGCCATTCCCTGCATCTCGTCAGCCGCCTGCAACATCAGCTCAGCCACATTGCAAGTTTGTTTGATGGCAGTGCTGTAACTCGACTCCATCCGCTCTAAATCCAGGATGTCGTTGACCAACCGCACCAAGCGGTTAGTATTAGTGACAGCAATCTCCAGCATCCGCTTGGCTTTCAGGGGGTAAGCGTCAAGCAGGCCGCTGTTGAGGAGGCCGAGGGCGCCGTGAATCGAAGTCATGGGCGTCCGCAGTTCGTGGCTGACAACAGAGATGAATTCATCTTTCATGCGCTCGACTGCAAGCCGCTCGGTGATATCCTTAAAAGTCACCACAGCTCCAATAATTTCGCCTTCTTCTCGCATCGGAGCGACAACGTACTCAACCGGAAAACTGCTGCCGTCTCGCCGCCAAAAAACCTCATCGGTCACGCGCCGCGCCTCTCCGTCTTCCAAGGTGGCTAAAATTTGAGAACTTACCCGAGGCGGCAGCCGTTTGCCCGCCTGCGGTGCGGCGCAGTGTGGGACAAGTTCAGAGCCTGAATTGATGTGTTTTGCACGTGACAGTTGCTCGATCGCCTTTGAGCATTCTCCCTGTGAACGGTATAAGCTTTCATAAACTGGTCGATCGATCAATTCCTTCGATTCGCACCCAGCCATTCTCACCGCCGCAGGATTGACAAAAGTTACTTTTGCCTCTTTGTTCAACCCGCAAATTCCTTCTCCTGCGGAGAACAAAATCATTTCTGTTTGGTGGCGGAGTTGTTCAAAGGCTTTTTCAACTCGCTTGCTGTCGCTGATGTCGCGAGCGATTGTCGAAACGCCCGTTAACGCTCCTGTGGCGTCTTTAATCGGAGAAATAGTCAGGGAGACATCTATCTGTTGGCCGTCTTTCCGCAAGTGCACGGTTTCGTAATGGTCGATGCTGGCTCCAGCCCTAATATTTTCCAGAATTTGGGGCATTTCCTTGGGGCGTTCGGGTATTGCTAAAATCTCGATCGACTTCCCCTTGATTTCCGCCGCACTGTAGCCGTAAATCTTCTGGGCTCCTGCGTTCCAGCTCTGAATTGTCCCGGTGAGGGTTTTGCCGACGATGCCGTCGTCGGAAGACTCGACAATCGACGCCAAGCGCACGAGTTCGTCTCTAGTTTGCTTGTATTCCGTGATGTCGCGGCCCAAAATCACGATACTTTTGCGTCTGCCGTCGGGGTGAAATACGGGTACTTTAATCACGTCGTAGATTTTCACAGTACCGTCCGATCGGGGAATCATTTCTTCCCCCCTAGAAAGCTTACCTTTTGCCCACGCTTCTCGATCGCTGACCTCGCACGCCTGTAGGGCCTCGCGGTAAAAACTGCTGAGTTCTCCTAGCTGAAAATCTTTAAGGCCGCGGTAGTCTATTTTTTCTAGCTCGAACACTTCCAATATCGCTTGATTTGCCTCCTGCCACCTGCCCTCGCCATCTTTGAAGCAGACAATATCTGGCATGGCATTCATCAGCAAGTCGAGATAGGAGTTTTCTCGCCGTGCAGCTTCTACCTGGGCCCGCTTGGCGATTTCCCGTTGCAGGTTTTCCTTTGCCGTTTGCAGCGAGTCGATTAACAAACTTTCTTTAAAAGTCTGTTCTTTAATTACTTCCTGAAGTCTGTGGAGTTCTAGCGACAGCCGCCTGCGGGCCAACAAATGCTCTACCCGCAAGTGCAGTTGGACTGGTTCGGCGGGACTTACTATCAAATCGTCTATTCTGCCTTCGAGTTGTTTTGCCTGCTGCGAAAATGGCTGCTCAGAAAGAGCAGGCGTTGGGGATTTACTCAGAAGCAAAAACGGTAAAAATATCGGCTCGGCGGCAGCTTTTAAGGCTTCTAGCAGTGGCCCGATCCTATCGAAAGAGGCCTCGTCGAGAATGCACAAGTCAAAAGCGATTTGGGGAATGGGAAATTCCGAGCTGGTATCTAAAGCGCGATCGACTGCGATCACCTCATGCTCGGTGTTGAGGTGTGCGATCGGCAAATTAGTTTGTTGGTGGCGATCGACCAAGAGTAAAATGCGGCTCATTAGTTTTTTAATTTCCCAATGACTAATGATATGATGTCCGGTAACTTAAGCATTATCAGGTTTCTTGTGAGGACTAAAGTTCTCTTGTTTATGAGGACTTGGGCCCTCACTACAAACAAATTTTATAGCGCTCGATCGACCGAATGCGATCGACATGATGAAGGCCTTATACAGCCCGAGTAGAAGCCCCAATTCAATAAAAATTGATAATTATTTAATTGTTTGTTCCTTCAAAAAATGACTAATGACTAATGACTAATGACTAATGACTAATGACTAATGACTAATGACTAATGACTAATGACTGTTGACTAATTCAGTGGGCGGGGGCGGGTTTATATGTAATTGGGTTGACCGTTCTATGAAAGCTGGTGAAACCCGCCCCTACAGACTAATGACTAATAAATTTTTACGGCATTCCGATCGCAATCAAAGCATCTTCCGGCATACAGGTAGAGTAACGCTCCCCTTCCGATAAAACTGCAATCAGCCTCACCTGCCAGTCGGGCATAATCTGCAAATCCGCCCAGGGCACAGCTATCTCCAAACATTTATCCAATCCCACTTGGGCCCGGCTGAGGCGGGGCTGCCACTCATCGCCCTCTCCTGCTTCGTAAAACGCAATCGATTTCGTCAGCAAATTAATCTCTAACTGATGGTGGAATCGGTAGTTTAGCGGTGCTTCGTCGGGCAAACCCGACAGCGGAATCAGACTGTTTTTCATCGTGCGGTCGGGATAAAACCAGAACAAATTTAACTCTGGAGGGCAATCAATTCCCGGCCGCACCCCTGCCTTAAAGTCAGCGCGAATGTAAAAATTCAAGTGGTCAACCCCGTACCAAAGCCGCTGAATTGCCGAACTCCGGTGCATCGTACCCCTTGCTCCCCCAACTTCAATCCGGCCGGCTTTGTCCCAATCCTGTTCGTTGCCGATACCGTCAATAACCGGGTGAATAAAGCTCAGCGGCTGGTGGTCGCCTTGAACCTCGTGCACCTCTACTTGCCGCCGCACTTCCGGGGGTACGGGCTCGCCGAGAGCTTCATAAATCCCCGCTACGTGTTCGCGAAATAGCTGGTCGAACATGGCATCTTGGTTCGACGTGTGACCCTCGCCAAACCACCAGAACCAGTCGGAACCTTCAGCCGCATAAAGCGCTTCCCAAGCTTCTGGGTTGCTTTCTTCTGTAGCCTCTGGATGGTTTGCCAGCATTTGTCTGGCGGGCCCTAATATGTCCCAAGCGCGATTTTTCGCGGGGTCGCCGATCCAAGTTGTGAGGGAACCGTCCACCCAGGAACCGGTGTGCAGTTGGGCTGCAGGAATTGTTTCGGTTGCGGGGAATTGGTCGAGAAATTCTGAGACTGTGACTAATTTGATATCTGGATTATCGCTAAGAGTTTGATAGAGGGATTCTAAGAACGGTTTGCCGTCTTGGGGATAGAATTCCCAGCAATTTTCGCCGTCTAGGGCGATCGTAACTAACCAGGGATTTTCTAAAGCTGTTTGGCCGTCGGACTGTCGGTGTTTGAGAGTTCTACCGATCGCTTCTAAGTGTCCCACTAAATCTGATGCTGCTTTTTCCGGTTCCATCGAACCGTAGGTAAACCCGATCAAGTCGGACAATCTGTGGTCTCTAAATACTATCGCTAAATCCCCGGCAGGAGTTTCTAAACGGTAAGGGCGATATAACAATTCTGGTTCGCAGACATTGCCCGCCGCGTCGCGGTTGAAAAAGTGTTTAATTGTCCACCCCAACACTGCTTCGTCCGAGACTATCCATTTAAAGCCTTGTTTGGCAATGTAGGGCAAAATTTCCGGGCTCACTGCTTGTTCCGATGGCCACAAACCGCGCGGCTGGCAATCAAACCGATCTTCATACATTTCCCAGGCTTTTCTCAGGTGTCGGGGAATATCTTCTTCCCACTGAAACCGCCGCCCAGGCAGCGTCATGTTGGGAATGGCTATGCGGCCGCCGTTAGTGTCGGCAAGCAGCGGTAAAATCGGGTGCGTGTAGGGGGTTGTAGTGACTTCCAACTGTCCCTCAGCTTGCATTTTACGGTGCTGGGGAATGATGCGAGCCAGGATTTCTTTTTGTTTTGAGTAGATATTTTTTCTGTCTGCCAAACTAAAATTTTGTTCTTGTTTGAGCCACCCTGCAATCTCCGGGTCATCCCAAAACAGCGGGTCAATCCAAGCTAAATTGTGCCACGCCAGCAAGTCGCTAAAATCCTGCAACTTCCAGTTTGCCAAACACCACTGAATGCCTTTTTCCTGCCGCTGAGTGTAGAGTTGAGCGTAGCGGGGATGCGGCTGAATCAGGGTGTGGTAATTGGCGTCAAAGAAGTGTTCTAAAATAAACTCTTGTTCTTGGATGTTTAAATCCTCAGTTCGCTTCAGAGTTACCGCCAAGTAAGGGTCTAATGCTCTGTCTGCGATGCAGTCTTCTATCTGCAAAATCAACGACGGAACCAGGTTTACGGTTTGATGCAGTTTGGGATATTTTGCCAGAAGGAGAACTAAATCCAAGTAGTCTTTGACTCCGTGCAAGCGCACCCAAGGCAGTCGGTACTCGGCTGCTGCTGCGGTAGCTGATACTCGGGATTTGTACAGCGGTTGGTGTTGGTGCCAAATGAAGGCTACATAAAGAGGGTGAGACATTGAATTTAGTAATTGGTAATTGGTAATTGAATTTGGTAATTGGTAATTGGTAATTGGTAATTGGTAATTGAATTTGGTAATTGGTAATTGGTAATTGGCAATTAAATTTGGTAATTGGTAACTGTCAACTGTCAAACGTCAACAGTCAACTGGTAATTGGTAACAGTCAACTGTCAAACGTCAACAGTCAACTGTCAACAGTCAACTGCCAATTGCCAATTGCCAACTGACTAATTACATTACCTGTTCGACTTCGGAAATTTCTGGGATGGCCTCGCGCAGGCGACGTTCAATGCCCATTCTCAGAGTCATTGTGGAACTCGGGCAAGAGCCGCAAGCTCCTTGCAGCCTCAGGTGTACGACAGGGCCGTCGATTTCTACGAGTTCGACGTTGCCGCCGTCGGATATCAGGTAGGGGCGCATTTCATCGAGAATTGTTTCGACGTTATCTTTGGTTAGTGCTAGTGTCGTCATATTTCGCCTCTGTGATGATTTATTGCAGTTGATGAAAGTTCGATTTGACTCAAGGGCAGCATTCTCAACCGCCCGAGATTTAAGAAACCGGGTTTCTGGACAAAAGACTTGCGCACTCAGGTGAGCTGGCTGCTGGAAACCCGGTTTCTGTCACGCTGATGCTAGATCTGACTCTCTGGTTCGATCGTAGCGTTACTTGCTGCCAAATCAAGTTGATTCTGATACGTTATCCAAAAAAAACCCGTTTTATTTAAAAAATCCGGTTTTTTGGTTAGCGCTACACTACTGCTGGTTCTAGCAGTTTGACGTTGGAGTAGTTGAACTCGGTTGTTGTCAATTGACCTTTTTCTTTCGATCGAACTACTTGCTTGGTCATGACATAATAGTCGCCTATCTTGTCAAAGCTATCTTCAAATTCGAGTTCTCTGATGATTTCGTCGGTTTGGGGGTTGCGGAAAACGGCGTCGTAGTGAGTGGCCAAAGAACCCTCGGGTGTCTCTAAGTTTTTGTGCGTGTCAATTACGAAAGCCATGCGGCCCATCACCCGGCTGACTTGACAAATTGAGAGACCTCGGATTTTATAGTTAGACCCCATTGAGTCGCCGGACACTAAAATATCCACAGCGTCGGTGCTGTCCTTCTCGCCCAGGGTGAAGCTATTTTTGCCGTGAGATTTTTCAAATGTCGAGCGCTTGCGGTGGGTAACAATGTCCCGCATTTGGGTGTAAACGCTCTGCTGCACTTCCTCATCTTCAATGCCGCTGACTTCCACGCTCATGTCGGGTTTGATCCAAACATGACCCGTATATACTTCGTCGCCCTGTTTGAGTTCAATATCGGCACTGTAACCGGGAAAATTGGCATCCCAGGTGTAGCGGTGTTCGTAAGCAGCGCGAAACAAATCGCGAGCGTTAGCTTGCTCTGTCATAAATCCCTCTTTCTCTTGACACCCATCTAGTTTAGCTTAACCGCGAGAAGCCCCACATGCACTGGATAGGGGAGTTACCCGCACTCGAAGCGAGCACTTATACGGGGTGCTGCTGGGCTGCTAACTCTATCGCCAGAAAAATTTACTTTCTGTATCGGTTGCTATGATCTGAAAATAAAGTCACAGAATGCCTGGTTATTGAAATCGCGATCGGTCGATCGCCAGACACCAGTCTTAGTTATGGGTTATCTTGCAAAAACTTGTGTCCGCTTATTAGGGTTGCACCCCCAGGCAACTATTAGATTCCGCCCTTACGAAAATGCTAGAAACTGTCTACAAACACTTAGAAACATTGCAGGAACAAGCTAGGGAATTGCCACCTCCGCAACAGGCAATTTTCACAAAAAGTCTGGAAAATTTATCAAATTGTTTGCAGGAAATGGCAGCGGATTCCGTGTTTGAAAGTGCGAATAATAACGCGACAAAGCTGGGTGAAATAGAAAAAAATAATCGCCTATTGGAACGCACGGTCGCGCAGCAAGCATCGCAAATCAGAGAGCTACAGGAGCAGTTGGAAAAAGAAATCAGCCAGCACCGCAGGAACAACCAAGCATTAACTAAAAGCGAAGCCAAACTGCAAGCTGTGCTGCGCAATTCTCCGGATATAATTAGCATTATCGGCTCCGACGGGCGAGTTCGATACCACAGCGAAGCCCTACAGCGGGTTTTGGGTTACAACCCAGAAGAAAGAATTGGGAAGTTTCACGGCGAGTTAATCCATCCAGACGATTTGCTGGCTTGGCAGGCGTATTTTGGCAAGTTGTTAGAAGCTCCCGGAGTTGCTGGAACGATCGAATATCGGAAACGCCACGCTGACGGTTATTGGCTCTACATGGAGTCGATAGGTAACAGTTTGCTTTACGATTCTAGCGTGCAGGGAATTCTAATTAATTCGCGGGAAATAGGGGAACGCAAGCAAGCAGAAATCGCAGTTCGGGAGTCGGAACTGCACTACAGAGTTATGTCGCAAATTACTTCGGATTTTGCCTATTCTTTTAAGGCACTGCCAGACGGCAAGTTCGCCTGCGAGTGGGCGACAGAAGCTTTTGAGCGCTGCACCGGGATCGTTCCTGAAGAATTAAAATCGTTTGGTTGGTGGAACTCCCAGCTCGTTCATCCCGACGACCGGGAAATATTAATTAAACAATTAGAATGCTGTAGTTGCAGTCACACGGGAGCCAACGAGTATCGCATTATTAATCAAAAAGGCGAGGTGCGCTGGGTGCGGGACTACTGGCAAGTGGTGTGGGACAAAACTGCTGAACGGGTTGTCCGTTTGTGGGGCGCTTGTCAGGAAATTACCGATCGCAAGCAAGTAGAATTGAAACTGCAACTCGTTAACCAAGTTTTGCAAGCGCAGATAGCATCGGCGCCGCTGGCGATTAACTGTACCAGCAATGAGGGCAATACCGTTGTGTGGAACCGCGCCGCCGAAAAATTTTTTGGCTGGACTGCAGCTGAGGTTTTAGGGAAACCTTTACCGAATATTCCTTCAGGCCAAAACCAAGATTTTTACGCGCTGCAGAAGTCTGCGTCTAATGGCAAACCGCAAAACGGTTTGGAAGTATCTTTGTTGAAAAAAGACGGTAGCTCGATCGATGTTTGGCTTTGGGCCGCACGCGTGCGAGATGCGGGCGGCCAGACTTTCGGCAGTATCAACATATTTTCTGATATTTCAGAACGCAAGCGCATAGAGGAAGAACACCAAAAACTAGCAGCGATGAAAAAAATGGAAGAACCTTTTTGGGCGCGCTATGTCAGCCCTCCACACACCCATAAAAAACAT
The DNA here is from genome assembly GCA_036700245.1 of Microcoleus vaginatus BM001213989. Taxonomy (GTDB): domain Bacteria; phylum Cyanobacteriota; class Cyanobacteriia; order Cyanobacteriales; family Microcoleaceae; genus Microcoleus. The sequence goes on along the minus strand of JAUBOM010000141.1, from coordinate 9,099 downwards.
GGCGATCGCTAATCTCATCAAGCACAAGTTAAAAGCATTAAAAGTGTGAAACTGCACTCTTCTGCTTACAATATCATTTCCGGTAAAATAACCTATTTGATGGGAGTCGTTCGAGCGGACTTGACACTCCCCGCGCTTGCATCGATGGGGATTCTTAAGGCATTGCGGCCCTAATATCCCTGTTACCAGGGTTTCCTTGCCTCACCACATTTGCTCTTTGAGAATGGTGATATCTTTTGGACGTTTAGGTGGCAAGCACCAAGTTTCGCATCGATTCCGGTTGCACCGGAATCATTGTTGACTGTTGACTGTTGACTGTGAGTCAAAAAATGAAAATTGCGCGAATTATTTTTTGGCAGCTTGATTCGACTTTACGCCCGAGGATGAAGCGCGGATTTGATATCATTCCGGCGCAGCCGGAATTGATATCAAGGAATATGGCTAAATTTTCTTCTGATGAGTACAGACATGAAAGCAACGCCACTCACGGGTACACAAATATAGCAATTTTTAAGTGAGTAAGATACAGTTTGGTAAAGGGTAATTGGTAATTGGTAAGAAAGCTGCGAGTACCTCACGAAAGTTGAGAACCGAAGAAGCTGTTTTTTTCCTGATTCCTGATTCCTGATTCCCTCTTGCTTCTTGCTTCTTGCTGATTCCTTCAACGTCCCGATGATTGATTACCGATAATTAATTTTTAAATAGTGGTTCTTGATAAAGCGGCACAGTAAAAGTAACAGTAGATCCCAGTCCTTCACCCATACTGTAAAAATTTACTGTACCCCCCATTGCTTCTACCAGTTTTTGAGAAATAGCCAATCCCAAACCGGTGCCGCCGTATTGCCTGGTACGATCGCCGTCCACCTGAAAAAACGACTCAAATAATTTATCTTGCTTGTCCAGAGAAACCCCAATGCCAGTATCAGCGACTCGCATTTTTACCATTCCGGGGAACTGCTGGTTGTGAACAGTCACCTTTTTCTTAATAATTTCGGCACTGATGCGAATTCCCCCTTCCCCGGTAAATTTAATCGCATTGCCCGTGAGGTTCAAGATTACCTGAAGCAGGCGTTGGTAGTTGCCATACAAAATAATATCGTCCTCCACAGCGGGTTTTTGGATTTGAAATTGCAATCGCTTTTCCTGGATTTGAAGCCGTGTGAAATTCTCAACTTGTTGCAACAGTTCGCCGAGTTTGATGGGAGCGAGCTCTAACTGCATTTTGCCAGCTTCGATTTTAGCGACATCCAAAAAATCGTTAATCACATTGAACAAATGTACTGCTGAGCGGTAAGCTTCTTCGATAAATTGGTGCGCTTCTTCGGGGTCATCTGCCATGCCGTCCACAACCAGTTTCAGGAAGCCGAGGATGCCGTTGAGGGGGGTGCGGAGTTCGTGAGAAGTATTAGCAAGCAATTGACTTTTAAGTTGGGAAAGAGCTACGGCTTCGGCGCGGGCCTGTTCTAATTCTTGGTAAAGTGTAGCGTGGGCGATCGCACTGCCGACTTGAGCGACTAACTCGCGGGCGAATTCGAGTTCGAGAGGGCTCCATTTCGAGGAAGTGCCACAGCGGTGCAAACAGATCAGTGCATTGGGTTGGTCTTCATAGGAGGTAGCTGCTACGATGACGGAATGACGGTGGAAGGGATCGGTGATGGGGGAGGCGTAATCGACTGCTACTGGTTTTAGGGTGGCTAATGTTTGAATCCACCCCGGCTGTTCGGCTGCGCTCAGTTCTAATCCCAGCATAGAAGAGTAAGGTTCTTGGCGGTATTCAGCTACTACTTTTAAAGTTTTCGATTGGAAATTTTTGATTTGATCTGGGGAAACTGGGGGCGAGGAGTCGCTGGCAATTGAATGTTGTAATTCGGCTGCGGCGGAATAATTTTGATGATTTTCCGAGGCAAGGAAGGAGGAGGATTCGAGATTTTTGCTTTCTTTTTTGTAGGAACAGATGATGCAGCGACTCGCGTTTAAGACTTGACCCAAACTGTTAGCTGTTAGCTGCCAAATTGTCTCTACGTCTAGGGTTTTGTGCAGGTTTTGAGCGATTTGCGAGATGGCTTTGCGGTCGATTTCCGAGTAGGGAGGGAGCGATCGACCGGGGATGCAGCTCGCCGAAAGCAGCATTTGTTGGTCGGCGTCCGAGGGGGATGGCAAAGCTCGATAGAGCATTAATTCTGGGAAATCTGGCGGTCTGTCTGTGGGTTTGTCAGACAGCAGCCTTCCCATAACTAAGACTTTTGCAGCTTTGCCGTTTGAGTCGATCGCCGGAGTGAGTGTCAAATCGAAGAGAAAATATTGTCCGGCGTGGCAAAATGGATAGCTGAACCGTTGCGGTACGAGGGTTTCGAGCGCCCGCTGCAGGATGTCGAGATAAGGCGCATGGGCGATGGGTTGCAGGGTTTCGCTGAGGGGGCGATCGACAATTTGTTCTGCTGTGAGGTTGTACTGCTCGGCTTTTTGCCAGTAAAAAGATAGATATCGACCAGAGGCGTCTTGGGTAAATACTAATTCTGCCCCTAACTCTTGAAAAAAAACTGTAGAGGCGAGGCTCGAACGCCGGAAATCTGTGTTAGAGTCCATCAGAGTAGAGGATAAAAGTAGTTCTGATTTTGGAGTTTTGAGTTTTTAATTAAAAACTCAAGAATCCCAATTGTTTTGGGCTTCGACCGTTAAGTTGTGAGTTATTAATCAACTAAAAAGTTGGGGAATTTTTAATTAAAAATTAACCGCTCACAACTCACAATTGGCAAGTATTTTATGCTTCTACCGATTTTTGAGTTATTAATGAACTAAAAAAATATTAATTATTTAATTCTGAACTCAACTCAAAACTCAAAACTATTTGTTGTCAGCCGTTTTGGGTAATTTAAAAATAACAATTAAGATTTAGGAGTTAGGAATCTGCACAGATTAACGATCGAGTTTGAAAATTACGCCAAAATCAGAGGCTGGCAACAACTCAAGTCGGGGACCCGCGAGCGCATTTTTTCCGTCACCTTGAAGAGTTCCGAGGTTGTGAGGCGAGCTCGCGCCATCTCGCCCACAACCTGTAGCTTTCGCCGCGAAACCTGCAGGATATAGCGCGGGCGATCGAAATTTCACAGCCAGAAACTTTACAGCCAGCAGATTTGCCCCCGCCGTCTCCTACCCGGGAACCTCAGTCGTTCCACTCGCCGCGGGGCGGGACAGGGGGATTGCGGCGCAAACCCAGAGCCAGCTCGTCTTCGCGGCGCTCGCCTCTGAGCCACTGCTTGATTGCTGTTTCAATGACTTTGCTGGGGTCATTCGTCAAGTGCTTAATTTGGTCTAGCAGTTCCGAATCTATATGGATAGATAGTTCCACTTTTTCTGACGAACTGTGGGAGGGTATACCTGATTCGCTCATAGTTAAAAAATCCTAGTTTTAATTCTTAAGTTTCAATTCTTTTGATGAGAACCGGCCCGACTAGATATTTGAAGTCCGTGATTTGCACCCAACCTTTCCTCAACCGCTTAACCGCTTTCTGTACAATGAGAGAGAGAAAAGTTTTTTCCTTTTGGGTGTCCGGGCTCGGTCGGACACTTGAAAGGGTAATAACTGATACTCTTGAGGTTTGCCTTAGTTGTGGTTTCATCTCAATCCCCAGTAAGAGGTTGAAGTAAGCACTCTACTCTTGCTTGTGTAATCATACAACAAAAAGTATCCTTTGCCGATTAGCTCTTTGACAAAAAACATGACTAACGTCCCTGTATCTCGCATTCGCAATTTTTCGATTATTGCTCACATCGACCACGGAAAATCTACCTTGGCCGATCGCCTGTTGCAGGCGACTGGGACTGTGCAGGCACGGGAGATGAAGGAGCAGTTTTTAGACAATATGGATCTCGAACGCGAACGCGGCATTACGATTAAGCTGCAAGCGGCTCGGATGAATTACACTGCCAAGGACGGTCAGGAGTACGTGCTCAATCTGATCGACACTCCCGGACACGTGGACTTTTCTTACGAGGTGTCGCGATCGCTCGCTGCTTGCGAAGGGGCGCTGCTGGTGGTAGACGCATCTCAAGGCGTGGAAGCACAAACCTTGGCAAATGTCTACCTTGCCTTGGGACACAATTTGGAAATTATTCCAGTTTTAAATAAAATTGACCTGCCGGGGGCAGAACCGGAACGGGTAAAAGGGGAAATTGAAGAAATTATCGGTCTGGACTGTAGCGGGGCGATTGAGGCTTCGGCTAAGGAAGGAATTGGTATAGATGAGATTTTGGAGTCGATCGTCGAATTGGTGCCGCCGCCGCAGGATACTGTTGACAAACCGCTGCGGGCGCTAATTTTTGATAGTTATTACGACGCTTATCGCGGGGTAATTGTGTATTTCCGGGTGATGGATGGAAGTGTCAAAAAGGGCGATCGAGTTTTGTTGATGGTTTCGGGTAAGGAATATGTCATCGATGAATTGGGAATCCTTTCACCGACTCAAGTTCCAGTAGACGAACTGCACGCCGGGGAAGTTGGTTATCTGGGCGCGGCAATTAAAGCCGTAGCTGATGCTCGCGTGGGCGATACGATTACTTTGGTCAAAAAGCCTGCACCGGAGCCTTGGCCGGGTTATACAGAAGCAAAACCGATGGTTTTTTGCGGCTTGTTCCCGATCGATGCTGACCAATTTCCCGATTTGCGGGAAGCTTTAGAAAAACTCGAACTCAACGATGCGGCGCTTTCTTACGAACCAGAAACTTCTAGTGCGATGGGATTTGGTTTCCGCTGCGGTTTCTTGGGTTTGCTGCACATGGAAATTGTGCAAGAAAGACTGGAGAGAGAATACAATTTGGATTTGATTGTTACGGCTCCTTCTGTTGTTTATCAAATCACAACAATTAAAGGGGAAGTGTTAACAATTGACAATCCCAGCCACTTGCCCGATCCTCAGTATCGCGAGAAAATTGAGGAACCTTATGTGCGGGTAGAAATGCTGTCGCCAGAAACTTATGTGGGCGCGCTGATGGAACTGTCTCAAAGTCGGCGGGGCATTTTTATGGATATGAAGTATCTGAGTCAAGGCCGAACTACGCTGGTTTACGAGTTGCCTTTGGCGGAGGTGGTGACTGACTTTTTCGATCAGATGAAATCGCGATCGCGCGGTTATGCGAGCATGGAGTATCACATAATTGGCTACCGCGAAAATCCGTTAGTGAAAATGGACATTTTAATTAATGGCGATCCGGTTGATGCTTTGGCGATGATCGTACACCGCGATAAGGCTTATAATGTGGGCCGCGGATTGACTGAAAAACTCAAGGAGTTGATTCCTCGCCATCAATTTAAGGTGCCGATTCAAGCGACAATTGGCGCGAAGGTGATTGCTTCGGAGCACATTCCGGCTTTGCGGAAGGATGTGTTGGCGAAGTGTTACGGCGGTGATATTTCGCGGAAGAAAAAGTTGCTGCAAAAGCAGGCGAAGGGTAAGAAGCGGATGAAGTCTGTTGGTACTGTGGATGTGCCGCAGGAGGCTTTTATGGCTGTGCTGAAGCTCGATCGAGATTCGTAATCTGTGTAGCCTTTTGTCAGGAACAGGCAAGATGCCTGTTCCACAAAGAGTCAGTTTTTTGTAGTTGTTTGTAGTGATCTAGAACAGGCAAGATGCCTGTTCCACAAAGAGTCAGTTTTCTTGTGGGATGGGCATCTTGCCCGTCCCTGTGGAAGCCCAGAATATGGCTGCAGCGTGAGTGGCGATCGCCCGATCGCATCACAGCTTACTACAACTTAAACAAGAATGCTTTGTTGCAACTCGCGCTGAATTTCATCTACAACTTTGCGATCGCTCAAATCGCGATGCCACCAGTGGCTACAGCCATCTTGACAATATTTGCAGTACCTGCGCGCATCGGCAATTGCCAATAAACTCATTAACAGGAAAAAGGTTTTGATAGATTCTGAGGGCGGCAGTTTCAAAAGCTTTGCCATTTGTTCTTTTAATCGCCCTCTACTCAGCAACACACAAGGGGTGTAAGTTGGGCGAAGTTTTGATTTGGCAATAGCTAGGGAAACATCTTCTTCTCGCGCCCCTGCTTGGAGGGTCATGTAGGATAGCCGCTGCAATATTTCCTGCTGGTCTTCGGTTGGGAAGCTTAAAAACCAGTTTTTTGCATCTTCTTGGCTAATTAATTCTTGTTGAATTTGATTGATTGTAATTTCATCGGCTAGATTCATTTGCCTCTCCTAAGTCTGGCTCAAATATAACGTGAGGTTCTCCTGAGATGAGGGGGCCAGTAAAAATATCGATTCCCGTTTCTCGACCTGAACTATTAATTTCGCCGCCACTTGTACCGCGAGGGACGGAACTGCTAGCGGAATGCAGCTGGCGAGACTTACCTAACATTATATAGTCCCAGTCAGAAGTTGGCGTACTTGTCCCGTTTGCTCGACTGCCAACAACTATGATGGTTTGTTTTGTCCGATCGGCCGCATTCTGAATTCTCCTGGCATCTTCTGGAGATATGCCTGCTTCTTGCCATGTTTTTACACCTCTCATTTAATGAATATTAGCATTGCAGTAGGCGAGTTTTTTCGCACTTCTCGATTTAAATTTTAAGCACGATCAATCAAGTTTTAGTTTCAGTCATCTGTTGATTTGAGCTTGCCGGATGCTTTTGCTTGGTCGATCGCATCTTGAATCAGAAGGTAGACAAAGTTGGAGATCGATCGCTTTTCGAGATCGCACAACTTTTCGAGATCCTTTTTAGCCTGTGTTGGCAAAACCACTGAAATCCGCTCGCTGTCGCTCATGCCTTGCAATCTGTTGGAAGTTTCCCCTATTGTGCCACCTCGCCCGTCCAGCTTGCAATCGGCGATCGTCGGTCGCTATCGCAGCCGATGCGGAGGGACATCTTCAGTTGTTTCGGCAAGGAGTACCCAACATCCGATTTGAAGTGGTGTTTGATTTACCCTCTCGCCGAGGATAACTTTTTTGAGGGAGGGTTTTTGATAAGTTAACTGTCAAATTATCGAGGGCGATCGCACTTTTGGACATGAGGGGCGATCGCCTTTTTGCAAATAAACTATCAGAGATTACTCATCATCATCATCATCATCATCATCTTGAACTACCTTACTACTTAAAAGTCCGAAAATCGCACCCACACCCATATTCCAAGTGCTATTGCAAGTCTCAAAAATGCGAGCTTGTTGGGAAGATGGCCGATCTTCCGTACTAATCCAGAAAGACACGCCTCCAGAAAGTAAGGTAAAAAAGATAACAGTGGCGAAGACGTACTGGAAAGGAGAGGGAGATTGAGGAGGAGTGTTTTTACAAGTCATTTTAGTAGATTTGGGTTGAGCAGGTGTCATATTTGGTTTAGCTTTCATGATTGCTACTTTCTTATTGGATATGTTTTAATCTTAAAATGTAAAAGCTTGAAAGTCAGCCTGTGTATAGGTTTCACTTAGTATGGTTTTGGTATGCGTTTAGGATGCGTTTGGTTGGAGATCGCTCGCTATAATACTTAAAAGGTTTGTAATTTGGTCATGCCACAATCAACGCTCAAAGCATCCCAGGCAGGAATCGAAAAAGCAGAAATAGCTATCACAGACAAAGGCTGGAGTCGCCAAAACTTAGCTGCTCGTGTTGTGATAGGGGAGGGCAAAAGGTCACAGACACGCATCGCTACTCAAACAGTTGATAAATTTTTCACCCAGAAGTGTGTCAGCCGCCAGTATTTTGTGGCAATTTGCAAGGCTTTAGGATTGGATTGGCAAGAAATTCGAGAACCCAATGGAACGCCATCCCCCCAAATATCTTTACCAAATGACAATCCAACCGCCGAAGTAGAACAACCAAATATCAACTACAATAATCCATTTTTTCCTTTAAGTGGCAGGATAGACAAACCGCAATTTTTCTTTGGTAGAAAACGGGAAATTAGAACGGTATTTGATACGCTCAATAGTGGCAGTAGCGTAGCAATCATTGGCGAAAGAGCGATCGGCAAAAGTTCTCTGCTACAAGCCATTTACCGAGAAGCACCAACTCAACTCCGCGAACCTCGCAAACCCATTTACCTAAACTTAGAAGATGTTTACGATGAAAATGACTTTTACGGTGCTTTGTGCAGATTAACGGGTATCGAAAAAGCAAAGGGTACTGAGTTATCACGGGCTTTAGATTCGCCCCAATTCCGATTCCTGTTGCTTTTAGATGAAGTCGAAAACATGATCTGGGGTGGATTTACTAACCAAGTACGCAGCCAATTGCGGGGTTTGGCAAATGGAAGTGACGCACCTTTGCGTCTAGTTGTCGCCGCCTCCACCCCTCTTGAGGTCCTGTTTCCTGACAGTCAAGACAAAAAATCTCCTTTCCAAGGGATTTGCATTGAGGAAAATCTGAAGCAATGGGATGAAAAAATCTGCCGTGAATTTATTGCTAGTCGCCTCCAGGCTTCCTGGTTAATACCTGTTGCTGGGCCCGTGAATTTTACTGAGGCAGAAATTGCCGGGTTAATTGCTGAAAGTGGCGGCTATCCTCAGAAATTGATGCAGTTGTGCTATCAAACTTATGCTGGTTATATCAACTAGGACTTACACATGGGGGTCCAGAAACCGGGTTTTTTACGAAAATATTTCGTTAGAGAATCGCAAATTTGGTAAAAAGACTGGTTTCTCACCACCCGCGCGTAAGTCTTGTTTATTCCTCCCCACCTATTTATGAGTCAAAACGATCGCCCTGTTCCTCGGTTAGATTTAGCTCCCAAACTAAAGCGTCCTCTTTGTTTGTGGAATCCTTTAGATTACCTGCGATTGTTATATTGGGTGTTTTTCTTTCCTCAAGCTGTGCGGTGGTATGAGTCAACCTTTGGGGGTGAATCTAATTTACAAGAGGCTAAAACCTGGCCAGAAAAGTGGGAGTGGTTGCGTCACAATTCCGTCCAGCGTCAGTTAATTCTACAAGCCTTGATGTTAATCATTGTTATCCCCGTAGGCTTGAGTAGATTTTTCGAGGAAATAGGCGTTTCTATAGATTGGTCCGGCGTGGCGTGGGGCGTGGCGTCGGGCGTGGCGTTCGGCGTGGGGTGGGGTGTGGGGTGGGGCGAGGCGTTCGGCGTGGCGTGGGGCGTGGC
>JAUBOM010000343.1:0-1778 GCA_036700245.1 Microcoleus vaginatus BM001213989 | reverse complement strand
CGCACCGCAGAAGTTATACAAAATATACCGCGATCGGTGACAGTAGTTACCCGTGGGGAGCTCGAGCAACAAACTTCCTTGTCGCGGAACTTGCAAGATATTATCGGTCGGGAGGTTCCAGGCTTAGGAGCTTCGACTCAATCTCGATCTCAAGGAGGGCAAAACTTGCGCGGTCGCAATATTTCTTTCTTAGTTGACGGCGTACCCATTAGTCCAAATACTCAAGGTCGTGCGCTGCAAACCATTGCTCCTGATGCGATCGAGCGAATTGAGGTGGTTCGCGGCCCCAATGCGATCTACGGAAGTCAAGCCACAGGCGGGACGATCAACATTATTACGCGCCGGCCAAGCGAAACTAGGCTGTCTCAACGGTCAGAAGTAGGTCTGACAGCAGCAGCCGGCAACCGACGCTTCCTAGAAAGCGGCACTTTTGGCAACTACATCGCGCATTCCCTATCCGGTACAGAGGGCGCTTACAACTACGTCTTTTCCTTCTCGCGAGAAAGCACCGGCACTTTTTATGATGCTGAAGGCGATCGCATTTTTAACAATCGCCCCTTAGATCAAAGCGCTACCTTCAATGTATTAGCTAAGGCAGGAGTAGACCTAGATTCTCAACAGCGCTTGCAACTAACATTCAATCACTACCGTTCTAGCCAAGTCGATAACGAGTATATCAACGATTTGAGCGTCAATACCCGCCCGCCCGGAACAGAAAAAGCCCGCGCTTTGAGAGTAGGAGAAATCGAAATTATTGACTCTAACCCCCCAAGAGATATAAATACTCTCCTTAACTTCACCTACACTCACGATCGGCTTTTTGGCAGCCAGGTTCAGGCTCAAGCTTACTATCGATCCAACTCTCTAAACTTTTTTCCTACCGATTTTCGAGATGCTTTTTTCCAAAATATTGCTTTTGGACAGGTAGAACATGAAAATTTTGGAGGTCGCTTGCAGAGTGAGACTCCTGTATTTACAGCAGCTAATTTACTGTGGGGAGTTGATTACAACAGCGAATACAACACCATTGTGCAAGATATTTTCGATCCTGTGGCTTACGATGAAAGCGGCGGTCGAGTTTACCGTAAAATTGACGAACGCGTCGAGGTTCCGCGTTATGACCTCAGCCAGCTAGGTTTGTTTGCTCAGTTGCAATGGGAGATTAGCGATAACTTTTTAGTCAGCGGTGGATTGCGCCACCAGCGCATCGGCTTCAGTGTTGACGACTACACTACCTTCCCAGGCAATGCAGATATTGAAGGCGGAGATTTGGACTTTAACAGCACCGTCTTTAATGTCGGTGCTGTCTATAAAATTACAGACACATTTAATGTTTTTGCTAACTTTGCCCAAGGTTTTAGCATACCAGATTTTGGCAATCTCCTGCGCCGTCCGCCAGCCGGATTTTCGATTGCGGGCGATTTTAAACAGTTAGAAGCGGTAAGAGTTGACAACTACGAAATCGGGGTTCGCGGCAACTGGCGGGAAGTGCAAGCGTCTATTTCTGGTTTTTACAATACCTCCGAATTGGGTGAAAGTTTCCTCTTAGACAATCGCGGTTTTCCAATCGGAATTAACCGCGCGCCGCAACGGATATACGGTGTTGAGGGAACTCTTGACTGGCGGCCGGGAGGGGAATGGCAACTCGGCGGTACTGCAATTTGGCAAGAAGGTGAAGATGATGTTAACCAAGATGGAGACTATTTGCCTCTCAATAGCAGCATTAAGCTGTTCAGCATCTAAAACGCATATTGTATGGTATAATATGATAATTTCCC
>JAUBOM010000140.1:0-17805 GCA_036700245.1 Microcoleus vaginatus BM001213989 | reverse complement strand
CAAGTATTGCATATAATTGTATCATAGTCTTGATAATGATTTAGGATTGCTATAGTGGTTGTCCGAGGGGATACGCGACAGTATCTCGATCGCCATCCGGGTGCTGAAGATATTGCGCTTATTATTGAAGTATCAGATACGACGCTTCAGCGCGATCGAACTGTCAAAAAACGGATTTATGCCCGCGCTGGAATTTCCATTTATTGGATTGTGAATCTTGTGGAAGAACAGGTTGAGGTGTACTCTCAACCTCTTGTTGAAGTTGAGCAGCCAGATTACAGTCAAAGGTTGGATTTCGGGCGATCGGCTGTTATACCGATTATTATTGAAGGAATAGAAATTGGGGCGATCGCTGTAGATGCTCTTTTGCCTTGATTTTGATTGAAAGCTATTGGTTATTGGTTAATTGCTCTCTCAACTTTCGCAAAATTGGAATTTGTTCCAACTGTTCCGGCCGTATACTATCCCAGTTTAACCCAATTGGACGCGGATAACTTGTATTAGTCTCAATTACTTGCTCAGCAGTAACAATACAATTGAGCGCCCAATCGTGAGCTTGCATTGGTAAACGCAAATCTTCGACTATTTGCAAAGGATGCACTGTTGTCACAATTGGCGTATCGATTTGTACTAACCCGAATTCCTGCAACATAGCCAATTCCAAATCGGCAAAACCTGCACCTTTTCCGGTTCTTCCACCGCCCGGCCCTGCTGCTACGCAGCCGACTATTACTAAATCAATCGGCTCCATTTCTGCAAAACTTACCAATTTTCCGCAAGCGAGTGCTCGGCGGGCGATCGCACTTTCTGCAATTGATATATTTTGCTTCTGCAAATCCTCAGCCGTTAACTCAACAAAACAGCGATCGTCTGTCAAGCGCGGTACTGCCATATACAGGCGTTTTCCCTCTTGCAAAGCCCGCATCCGCACCGGAATTTGTGGCGAATCTGGATTGCACTTAATCGTTTTTGCTTGTTGCCATATTGGTAAATTTGCCAATCTTTCGGCCGCCACCTGTGCACCGACAAAGTTGGGAATATGACCAAACGGATCGCCAATAGATGCGGCTTGCTGCTTCAGCAAAGACCAAATTTCAGCTCTTAACTGGTCTTTGTCGTGGTGATATCCAGTCCAATCAGTTTTCATGCTGTAAGAAGAAGGAAGAAGGAAGAAGGAAAAATGCTCATATAGCAACTTTTTTAGCCATTTCTATCTGAGATTTAATTAACTATATTCATTTATTGTGGTACAATTAATCATACAAAATTATAATAACCCCTCGATTCTTTAGTCTCTTCTTTAGTCTCTTCTAGAGGGACTTGGTTTGAATCTTGAGCGGTTTAAACCGCCGAATGTTCTTTTTTATTTTATGAATTTTACCACAAAGCCCAGTTACTATCAAGTCGGTGGAAGTTTGACAAATAACGCTCCCAATTATGTGAAGCGGCAAGCTGACGACGATTTATATAACCGATTGAAGGCGGGGGAATTTTGCTATGTTTTAAATTCCCGGCAAATGGGCAAATCTAGCTTGCAGGTGCGGACAATTCAGCGGCTGACAAATGAAGGAATTGCTTGTGCTGCGATCGACATTTCGGAAATTGGCAACCGCGGCGTCACTCCTGAACAGTGGTATGCTGGTTTGCTACGCATTCTCGAAAATAACTTTAACCTGTCGGATATTGTCAACGTGCGGACTTGGTGGCGCGATCGCAATTTTTTAACCCCGGTTCAAAGATTGAGCGAATTCATCGAAACCGTACTGTTACCCAACATTTCCAGCAATATTGTCATTTTTATTGACGAAATCGACAGCATTCTCGCCCTAGATTTTCCCGCCGACGATTTTTTAGCGCTAATTAGATCGTGCTACAACAAGCGCGCTAACAATTCACAGTTCGATCGCCTAACTTGGGCCCTCTTAGGTGTAGCATCGCCGACGGATTTGTGCCGCGAGCAAAATGCCAGCAGCAATACCCCTTTTAATATTGGCAAGGCGATCGAATTAACTGGTTTTGACGAAACAGAAGCTCAACCGCTAGCAGCGGGGTTGGCAGAGCTGACAGACAGCTCTCAGGAAGTTTTGAGAGAAGTATTGTATTGGACTGGCGGGCAACCCTTCCTCACTCAAAAGCTGTGCAAACTCCTGCTGGAAAACCCACAATTAATGCCGAATTTACCCCCCCCAGCCCCCCCTTGCCAAGGGGAGGAAGATCCAGCCGCCCCTTGCCAAGAAGGGGGAAAAGATAAAATTAACACTTCTAAAGAGTGGGTTGAGAAGGTAGTGCGCTTGAAAATCGTGGAGAATTGGGAAACTCAGGATGTGCCCCAACATTTGTCCACAATTCGCGATCGGCTTTTCAAAGAAAACTACCGCATTGTCAGGAGACTCGGATTGTATGAGCAAATTTTAGAGCAAGCGGAAATTGTCCCCGATGGCAGCGCCGAACAAATGGAATTACGATTGAGCGGATTAATCGTTAAGCGCCGGGAAAAATTAACAATTTCTAATCCTATTTATGAAGCTGTATTTAACAAAGAGTTAATTGAACAAAAATTAGAAAAACTCTCGCCTTACTCGAAAGCTATCAAACTATGGCTCAATTCTAGCTCTGAAGATGATTCCCAACTGTTGCGAGGGGATGATTTGCAGTCAGCATTAGTTTGGGCGGCAGGAAAAAGTTTGAGAAACGAAGATTTTCAGTTTTTGACTGCCAGCCAGAAAGTTATTTTGAGCGAGCAAAATCAACTGCTGCATTTAGCTACACTAGAAACCAAAAAAGCTGTGTCTGATGCCGACAAAGCTTTGATGGAAGCTGAATCTGCCAAACAAAAAGCCAAACAGTGGATCGGCATCGGTTCTGCGGTACTGGCAGCATCGTTAGTGGGGGCGATCGGCTTTTCAACTCTCGCTTACCAGCGGTTTAAACTAGCACAAGCAAGTATTGAAATCGAACAAAATGGCAGCGATGCTTTACTGTTGGCAGTATCTCAAAAAACCGAAAATAGCGAAGCTTTATCAGAAGCTTTACTGAGGGCGATCGCCTCGGGGAAAAAATTAAAAACCTTAGTTGAAAACAAACATAAGCTAGAAGAATATCCGGCAACTCGACCCCTGTTAGCCTTACAAATAATTATTGATAAAATCAGCAAAACACAGCAGATAAACACATCATTACTTCCGAAAAAGAAGATAAATTGGCAAGCTCATAAAGGTGCAGTTACCAGCGTCAGTTTTAGCCCTGACAGGCAAATTTTAGCAACCGCAGGAATAGACGATAGAGTTCGGATTTGGAACGTTTCCGGGGAAAAAATTGCTGAATGGAAAGCTATGCAGCAGTCAGTTAATATGGTAAACTTTAGCCCGAACGGTAAAATTTTAGCGACTGCAGGAAGAGACAGCACCATTAAATTATGGAATTTGTCAGGCCAAAAGATTTCTCAATTGAAAGGAATTAAAGGCGCGGTTACCAGCATCAGTTTTAGTCCCGAAGGAAAATTGTTAGCTGCGGCAGGAATAGACAGCAATGCAGCAATTTGGAAATTGTCAAAACTGCCAAAATTAATATCGTCTAGCGTGCAAATACCTGGTCACAGCGGCTTAGTGAGAAGCGTGAATTTTAGCCCAAGGGGCGATTTTTTAACGACTTTAGATGGGCAATCTACAGTGCGAATTTGGAATTTGTCGGGAAAGCTGAAAAAAATACTGCCCCTTCAGGCAATTGGGATCAGTTTTAGTCCGGCTCAACACCAGTATCGCTTTGCTACAGTAACATTGAATGGCAAAGTCGGGCTGTGGAATCTGTCAGAAAAAAAATTAGTTAAGGAATTTCAAACCTTGCATTTTGATGCGAAATCAATTAGTTTTAGTCCCGACGGAGAACGGCTTGCTACAGTGGGAATTGACAAGACAGTGCGGCTGTGGAATTTAGCGGGGCGGCAGGTTGCTCAATTTGAGTTTGAGGAGAATGTTGTTAGTGTCAGTTGGAGTGGAGACGGAAAGCAAATTGCTGTAGCTGGAAGCAACGGCACTGTCTGGCTGAGGCAGGTTGAAGGGTTAGAAGAATTGCTCAAGCAAAGCTGCAATTTTTTCATCAGCCAACCGAAATATTTTACAAGAGTTTCAACTCTCTGCCAATAGGGGCTTAGCCTCGACCGTGTCCTGTCCATAATCTGCAAATAGGACTTAGGCTCAGTCGTGTCCCTATTGATGACTATCAATTTACCTTAACCGGCGAAACACTTACATTAGGATTTTTGACTTTTCTTAAGAGTTCTTGTCGGGCTTGTTCGGGATTTTGCCCTTTGGGCACTTGATATAATAATCTACAGGAACCGTCTTGAGAATTAGCTGCACAAATAATTAGTTGACCGCTGGGAGATGCACCTGATGTGATAATATTCTCCCAGTTGCCTTGCGGTTGCGAGTTGTTGAGAATTCCCGAGACTCGGGTACACCGAGTAATCGCGTCTTCTCCGGATTCATTGAAATAGTTATCAGCTAGCCACAGAATAACGGGAATATTTTTGCCTTGTTGCACAGCAATTGTAGCTGGGCGGCCGCCAGCAGCGCCGCAGAAGAATGAAGGCGTTTGGGCAAAGGCGGGAGTGTTTCCTAAAATCGGAGCAACAAGGGCAATAATTGACGCGCTAAAAGCTGACTTTAAGAGCCGAAATTCCATGAGCAGTAATAAGCTTTTTCATTTAAGGTTACTAATACTGTAAAAAGTTAGACTGCTTTTTGCCGGGAAGATTAGGCATTTAGGGAAAAAAATAAAATTTATTCTGCAAATTTTGCCGATCGCACACTGGCCTCATCTAGGCGAAAACTCATGGAAAAATGCTCGCTGACAAACACCGACTGCAGAAAATAGGTGCAGCCACGGGGGGCTCCGGCGCGAAGGTATAGGGTAAAGGTGCGGTTTTTCACCGTTTTTTGCGCGATCCTTGCTCTTGGCGATCCCGCCCCCCCTAAATGAGAACCTGTGTTACCATCGGGAAAAATATTCTATTTAATAATCAACAATGGGCAATGTTCTGGTGCTGAACGCCTCCTACGAACCCCTTAACATCACCAATTGGCGAAGGGCGGTAGTTTTGTTGCTGAAAGGAAAAGCAGAACAGGTAGAACACAACGGGAAATTTATTGCGCCAAATTTCCCGCTACCAACTGTGATCCGGCTACGGCATTACGTCCGAGTTCCCTATAAGGATATTCCGCTTACGCGCCGGAACATCTTGCACCGGGACGCGCACTCTTGTCAATACTGCAGTTATACCGGGGACGATTTGACGCTGGATCACGTGATTCCCCGATCGCGCGGAGGAGGCGACACTTGGGAAAACCTCGTCACCGCCTGCGTGCGCTGCAATGTCAATAAAGGCAGCCGCACGCCAAAAGAAGCGGGAATGCCGCTGCGCTATCCGCCGAGGAAACCTCACAGCGGCCTTTATTTTGAAGTGACTAAACACGTTAAGAGCGGTATGCACAAAGAATGGCAAAAATATGTAATAGGCCTTTAAAACCCCTGTCAGCGCAAGCGCGGGGGTTTTTTGCGGAAGTTCTGATTTCTGAGATTGCTTCGTTCCTGGCAACGCAGACTCTCTGCACGAGTTAAAAACTTAAAGATAGAATCTACGCTCTTAAATCCGGTTTCTCGTAAGAAGTATTGGCTTTGACAACGAGGCATCTACAAAGAATCCGGGTTTAAGAGCCAATGTCGCGCAAATCCTCAAGAGTTAAATAGTTAATTTTTAACAACGATGAAAGACCATTCCCTTACCAATTCCGATGGAGTATCTAGCAACCGCAAAGTTGAGTTTGATTCCAGCAGCGAGGTTGTAGCCGAAGTGAGTGCGCCTGCGAAACGGCGCAGCAAAGCCGAAGTTGCTTCCGAAGACAATCGCGGCCGTCTCCGCGAGGAATTGCACGATCGCAAAGTCGAGGAGTTGCGCCAGATGTTCGATCGGCACAAAGGCACTCGCCAGTTAATCTTGGTGCAAGATTTTCCAGACCCCGACGCACTTTCAAGCGCTTGGACTTACAAATTAATCGCCGAACAGTACGATATCCAATGCGAGATTATCTACGCCGGCGCCCTCAGCCACCAAGAAAATATTGCCTTAGTTAAATTGACAGGGTTGCCGTTGCAGCGGTGGACGCTGGAAACAGTAAAAACTAAGGATTTGTCGGTGTTTCAGGGCTGCACTTTCATCGACAACCAAGGAACGACTTGTAGCTTAACCGAGTTTATTTTAGCGGCTGGAGTTCCGATCGCCTCCGTCATCGATCATCACAATTTGCAGGGGGAAATTAACGCAGAATTTATCGATTTGCGCCCTCAAATCCGCGCTACAGCCACGATTTTTGCCGAGTATTTACAGGCTGGACTGCTAGTTCTCGACAGCAGCGTCAGCCTGCACATCAAGTGCGCTACAGCTTTGATGCACGGTTTGCGATCGGATACGATCGCCCTCAGACAAGCTCAGGAGGAGGACTTTTTAGCTGCGGCTTATTTGAGCCGGTTTTACGACCCGCAGTTGCTGAATGCAGTCTTACAGTCGTCTCGTTCTAAGGGAGTGATGGACGCGATCGAGCGATCGCTCAAACACCGCACCGTCCAGAACAATTTTTCGATTGCCGGCATCGGCTACCTCCGCTATGACGATCGGGATTCTATTCCCCAAGCGGCCGACTTTTTAGTAACAGAAGAGAACGTACATACAGCCGTTGTTTACGCAATTGTTCACGACAAAGATGAGGAAATTGAAGTAGTAATTGGCTCGCTGCGAACTAATAAACTTACTCTCGACCCCGACGAATTTATTAAAGAAGCCTTCGGCCAAGATGCTCAAGGACGCTTTTTTGGCGGTGGCCGAAGTCAAGCAGGAGGTTTTGAAATTCCGGTGGGATTTCTTTCCGGCGGAAATGAGAAAAGCGATTATGCAAGGCTGAAATGGGAAGTATTCGATGCTCAGATTAAGCAAAAGTTGCTGAATTTAATTAGTCCTAAAGACAATCCTGTTTACGATCATTAACTGTGGAGTTTGTAGATGCGGTCTTTCTTTCAGCAAGAGCCTGGGTTCTGCCTCCGGTTGCTACGAGATTTGGCCGCGTTTTTTTTCTCGTTTCGGGCAAAATCTCAACTTTACAATCAGCCATCCACGCACTCTAACTCTCATCAACCGCGTTTTTTAACTCTTATTCAGGGTTTGA
Source organism: Microcoleus vaginatus BM001213989 (assembly GCA_036700245.1). GTDB lineage: Bacteria > Cyanobacteriota > Cyanobacteriia > Cyanobacteriales > Microcoleaceae > Microcoleus. Next base: position 10,588 of record JAUBOM010000140.1, on the reverse strand, counting down.
ACGAAGAAAGGGGGTTAAAAAACCCGGTTGATCCGTCCAGGACTAATATCGTTTACGGTTGTTTCGGAATGATTTAACCGCAGAGGGCGCAGAGGGCGCAGAGGAAGAGAAGAGAGAGATGAATAATTCCCATCCCAACGGATTTGATATAACAATAATAAATGTTATCCCAATTTCCCAAAAATACACACCCAAGAAACCGTTTTTCTTACTCGGGTCAAGGAATGCAACGAAGTATTTTGGTAAAAACCCCAGGTTTTGGGGAAAACTTCGTTTTATCTAGTTTACTAAAGTCCACCACATAATTATTAAGATTTAATAATTATAGAGGCTAATTTTTTTAATTTTTCCTATAATTGAGTTTAAAAAAATCACAATTTTTCTAGTTGATGCAGGAAAATTTTGATAAGTTTTTAGAAAAAAGCGCCGTACAATAAGCAAAATAGAGAGGAAAAAACATATAGCCTTTCTCAGAAAGATGAGGTACTCATGGGCATAGGGCATAGGGGATAGGGCATAGGGCAGACCTCACTTTTTTGAGAACCGCTATAATTGTTTGGCTAAGTCATATAAAAAAGGATTTGTAGCATTACCTAAAAGTCTTTATCCAAACATAAAGTGTGGGTGTCATCGCTCAAAAAAACAACCAGTTGCTACGAATTAATACAAATTATTATATTTATTCTTTGCGGGCTAGAATAGTAGAAAATTGCTTGAAAAAAAAAGGAACATGGAGATGTCTACAAAACAGACTTTCTCTTGGTCGTTAGAGAAAGTCATAGAAAAAGTTTCAGAAATTGCACTTCAACTCAACGAGTTCGGGGATCTGGAGTCAATTTTGCAATGTGCGGTAGAAGAAACCAGGGTGCTGCTGCAAGCCGATCGCGTGATTATTTATCGCTTCTTACCGCATAGAGATGGCGTAGTATTTGCTGAATCGGTTGATGCCCAGTGGCCGCAAATCCTAGGAAAACAGATTTACGATCCTTGCTTTGAAGCCACTTGGGTAGAGCGTTACAGCCAGGGACAAACGAGCAGCATTTCTGATATTCACAGCGGCCATCTTCAAGCTTGTGATGTCGAATTGCTCGATCGCATCCAAGTTCAGGCAAATGTAGTTGTGCCAATTTTGCTAGATGGCAAACAGCAGCAATCTCCGAAGCTTTGGGGACTGTTGATTGCTCATCAATGCCAAAGTCCGCGTCAGTGGGAACCTCTCGACGTTGAGATCGTGCAACAGGTTGCAGCGCAGCTCGGATTGAGGATGCGGCACCTGGAATCTCACCGCCCGGTGCTGCCTTTGAATCAACCGCCGGAACTCGAAACAGAACCGAATCAAACTGCGATTAAGAAAGAAAGCGCGCCAAGAGTCAATCATCAAAATTACCTGCAACCAGAGTTTGCCTGTTCCCTGAGCGGGGGTATTGTCCACCTCAGAGCCTTTGACTTGTTGCAAAACCCGATCTGGATATTTGATATTGAGCATTTGCAAATGTGGTGGGCCAACCCAGCCGCCTTGTGCCTGTGGAATGCTTCGACGCAGCAGCAGCTCATAAGTCGCAACTTTAACGATATGTCAGAGTCTAGTCGGATTCGCTTGCAGAGATATCTACAGCAGTTTGAGCAAGGCAAAACCTTCTGTGAGCAGTGGACGTTTTACCCGGGCGGTGAGCCTGTTTCTGTTGGCTGTCGGTGCTCTGGCATCAGGATTGACAGCGGGCGTTTGGCAATGCTGGTGGAGGGAACCGTCGAAACCGCCGATCGAATCGAGCCGGAAACCCTGCGATCGATCGAGGCACTCCGACACACCACACTGATGGTTTCACTGTACACCCTCGAAGGTGTGTCGCTGCTGCAAAACCCGGCGGCCTTGCGCTGTTATGGGGATATGCAGCGGCCTCACTCTGCGACAGACAATGCTTTTGTGAGCCGCTTTGTTGACCCTCAGGTAGGAGAGCGAGCAGTGGCAGTTCTTAAGTCCGGTGAGGTTTTTAGCACGGACGCTCAAGTGATTACTCTGGCGGGAATTCGCTGGCACGGGATAGACGTGCGGTGTACCAACGACCCGGTAACAGGCAACCCGATGTTGGTCGTGAACGAAAAGGATATTACCGACCGCCAGCAGACAAAAACAGCCCTGCAAAAGAGTGAAATCCGTTTGTCAGAAGCCCAGCGGGTTGCCCACATCGGTAGCTGGGAATTTGACGCGATCGCCGGTACAATTACCTGGTCTCCCGAACTATTCGAGATTATGGGACGATCCAGGGCACTGGGCGAACCTACCTATGAAGAAAACCTACGGCTTTACGATCCCGAAAGTGCCCAACAGCTACACATGGTAGTTCAACGAACGCTCGCTCGCGGAGAGCCTTATCTATTGCGGCTCAAAGTCGTGCACCCGAATGGTTCTATTCGCCATACCGAAGCCAGAGGACAGGCCGAACTCAATGCAGAGGGACAAGTCATTCGGTTGTTTGGTACATCCCAAGACATTACGGATCTTGTCCAGGCCGAAACAGAACTCAGAGAAATGAGTATAGCTCTTGCTAATGCCGTCGAAGGCATCTCGCGGCTGGATATTTTCGGACGGTATATCACCGTTAATCAAGCCTACGGAAATATAGTGGGTTATCAACCTGAAGAAATGGTGGGTATGAATTGGCAGAAAACAGTTCATCCAGAAGATCTCGACATGATGAGGGCGGCTTATCAAAAAATGCTAGCCGAGGGTCGAGTCGAGGTTGAGGCCCGCGGTATCCGAAAAAATGGCTCGATTGTTTACAAGCAATTGGTGATGTTGGCAGCCTACGACTCGCAGGAGCGAGCGATCGGACATCACTGCTTTATGAAGGATATCACCGCTCGCAAGCAAGCAGAAGCAGCATTACAAAAAGAGTTCCAGCGTCTGGCTGTGGTGATTGCCACCCAACAAGAAATCGCCATCCGCAATCCCAATCTCGATGCAGTCATGGCCGTGATTGCAGAGAGGACTCAAGATTTGACCCGCGCCGATGGCGCAGTGATTGAAATTCTCGAAGGCGATGAATTGGTGTATCGGGCAGCCAGCGGTATTGTCACCGCCTATATTGGATTGCGGCTCAAATTAGGGAAAAGTTTATCGGGGAAATGTATTGCGACCGGCCAAATCATGCTTTGCGAGGATTCAGAAACCGATGCACGGGTGGATCGGGCTGCCTGTCAGCGTATTGGTCTCCGGTCAATGGTGGTTGTTCCCTTGTTCTATCAGGACGATCGGGTTGGTGTCTTAAAAGTTGTTTCAGCGACACCCTCTAGCTTTACAGAGTCAGATATCCAGACCTTACAATTGATGGCTGGGTTTCTGGCAAGCAGCCTGCATCTGGCTTCAGAGTTTGATGCCAAAAACATTCTCCTGAGTCAATTGCTCGAAAGCGAGGCACGGTATCGTTCTGTGATTGCCAGCATGGCAGAAGGCGTCGTACTCCAGCTAGCAGACGGACAAATTACTGCCTGCAATGCGAGTGCCGAAAGGATTATAGGGCTGACCGCCGAACAAATGATGGGGCGTACATCTGTAGATTTAGACTGGCGAACGGTTGGGGAGGATGGCGAACCGTTCCCGGGCCAACAGCATCCGGCAACGATCGCCCTAAAGACGGGAAAACCGCTATCAAATGTGGTGATGGGCGTTCACAAACCGGATAAAACCCTGACTTGGATTTCGATGAATTCGCAGCCGCTGTTCCATCTCAATCAGTCTCAACCCTATGCAGTAGTGACGACTTTTGCTGATATTACAGAACGCAAGCAGGCTCTTGAGATGCTCAGACACCGGGCGGAACAAGAAAGATTAATTGCTACGACAGATGGGTTAACACAAGTAGCAAACCGCCGCTGTTTTGATGAGCGATTGCACTCGGAATGGCAGCGACTGATGCAGGGCCAACAACAGCTTTCGTTGATTATGTTGGATGTAGATTATTTCAAGCGATATAACGATTTCTACGGACATCAAGCTGGAGATAGTTGTTTGGTGAAAGTGGCCAAAGCCGCCGCAGCCGGAGTTAAACGTTCTACGGATTTGTTTGTGCGCTATGGGGGCGAAGAATTCGCTGCTATCCTGCCGAATACGGATGCTGCGGGGGCGATGGCGGTTGCTGAGTCGATCCGAGAGGCAATCCGAGATTTGGCAATCCCTCACGAGAAATCGGATGTCAGCTCGATCGTGACTGTGAGCATGGGAATTGCTAGCATGGTTCCCTGCTGCGAAAAATCGCCGAATGAACTGATCGTCGCATCCGATCGAGCACTGTACGATGCGAAGCAACAAGGGCGCGATCGCTACAGATGCGCCAACCAGATGACAGCACCAGATTTCAATACAGTTGTAGAATAGGCAAAAGATGTCGATCGCGCCAAACTTCACCCATAGGTTCGATCGCACAGCTCTAAAAAGGACTGCCAAAGTGCATTTATATCTGATCCGCCACGGTATTGCAGCCGAGCCCGAAGAATACGAGACAGACTCAGAACGCCCGCTAACTAAAGAGGGCGAGCGTAAAACCCGGAAAATCGCCCAGCGACTGTACGAACTCGAAATTCAGTTTGACCTGATTCTCACCAGTCCCCTGCTGCGGGCGCAGCAAACCGCCCAAATCCTGCAAAGAGTCGGTTTGAGTTCCAAAATAGAAGAATCCGGCGCCCTCGCACCTTCAGGAGACATCGGGAACTGGCTGGAGTGGTACAAACAGTGGCAGGAAATAGGTAGCCGACCCTTGGCCCTGGTGGGTCACCAACCAGACTTAGGCCACTGGGGAGAAACTTTGCTTTGGGCTCGATCGCAAGATGCCCTGATTCTCAAAAAAGCAGGTATCATCGGCTTAATCCTCCCGGAAACCGGCTCTCCAGTGGGCCGCAGCCAAATGTTTTGGCTAACTGCGCCGAAGTTTTTGCTGCGCTAGAAACAGCGAACCGCCCCGACATTAACAGGACGCGCCAGCCCTCTTAAACGCGCATTCTCCGACAGCGAAACCGGGAAAAATCGGTGAAAATACGCAGCGGTGCGATCGGGCTCTCTGTTGAAAAACCCGGTTTCTGAAGCGCAATTAAATGATTATTTGTCAAGACTATGACCGGAAATTTGGGTGCAAGCCCCGTCCTTTTAGGACGGCTTTAATTAGGCTTTTTGAAAAAGCGTTTCAACGTTTGCTCATGGTTGTGGTATAATCAGATACGAGGAATTAGCAAATGTTTCATTTAGTCTACGAATTCAAACTCAAACCAACGGCAGGACAAATAGCAATCTTTGAAGATTGGCTAGAACAATGCCGTCGCGTATACAACTACGCATTGGCAGAGCGTAAACATTGGTTTGAGTCTCGTAGTTGTCGAATTAACGCTTGCTCTATCCGATCTGAGTTCATCATTCGGGCCGAAACAAAACGACCAACTTATGCAAGCCAGTGCAAAAGTTTAACTACAGCTAGGGCAAACATACCCACTTTGGCTGCCGTCCAAGTACACGTCCTACAGCAAACACTGAGAAGGCTTGAAAAAGCATTTGTGAGTATGTGGGAACAAAAACACGGTTTCCCCCGCTTTAAGAAAGCAGGAACAATGAGATCGTTTGTGTTTCCACAATTGGGGGTTAACCCCGTCCAAAATCAAGCGGTGAAGCTCCCTAAAATTGGTTTGGTTAAGTTCCATCAATCACGGACTATCCCTGATGGTGCAACGATTAAGCAAGCAAGGATAGTCCGTAGGGTTAGCGGTTGGTACGTGATGTTAACCCTACAATGGGACGTTTCAGTACCCAATCTAATGCCCCACGGTGAAGGTATCGGAATTGATGTGGGACTAACTAATTTTCTAGCAACTTCTAACGGTCTTTTAGTCAAGCGCCAAAGATTTTTTAAAGACGCAGAACGCAAGCTTAAATTGCTGCAACAACGTGTCTGTCGTAAAAAACTAGGTTCTAACAATTGGCGTAAAGCTCAAAAGAAAGTCGCCAAACTGCATGAATACGTTGCTAACAGTCGGAAAGATTGGCATCGTAAATTATCTCATCAAATCTGTCAAAACGTGGGAATGATTTTCGTTGAGGATCTGAATCTGATTGGCCTGTCTAGGGCGATGCTAGGGAAACACTGCTTAGACGCAAGCTGGGGTCAGTTCTTCACAATCCTAGAGCAAACTTGTTTGAAATATGGCGTGTACTTTCAAAAGGTAAGCGCTCATAAAACGAGTCAAGTTTGCCCCAATTGTCTAGCAGAGACAGGAAAAAAACAGCTTGATGAGCGTACTCATTCATGCTCGAACTGCGGCTATACAACGGACAGAGATGTTGCAGCCGCTCAAGTAGTTCTAATTAGAGGACTTGCAGCCGTAGGGCATACGGTCAAGATGCTTGCCTGCAAGTAAATTCATTGGAATCCCTGCGAATCAAGAATCCCCTCGCCTTTAGGCAGGGGTATGTCAAACTATCTTCGTTTCTGCTAATGTACTTTTAGTAGATTGAACTCACACAAAACGGTATCGCAATGGTCGTCGGCGAATTCAAACCAGGTTTAGAAGGTGTTCCCGCCACCTTGTCCAGCATTAGCTACGTCGATGGACAAAAAGGGTTGCTGGAATATCGCGGGATTAGCATCGAGGAACTGGCAGTGAAAAGTTCCTTTCTGGAAACTTCATATTTATTAATCTGGGGGGTACTTCCGACAAAGGAAGAACTCGAAGCTTTCGAGCATGAAATTCGCTATCACCGCCGGATCAAATATCGCATCCGGGACATGATGAAATGCTTTCCAGAAGGAGGACATCCAATGGACGCCCTGCAAGCTTCAGCGGCGGCCCTGGGCTTGTTCTACTCCCGCAGAGCTCTGGCTAACCCAGCATACATTCGAGAAGCTGTAGTGCGGCTGCTAGCTAAGATTCCCACAATGGTAGCAGCGTTCCAGCAAATGCGACGGGGAAATGACCCGGTGCGACCGAGGGATGACTTGGACTACTCGGCTAACTTTCTTTATATGCTCAACGAGCAAGAACCCGATCCGCTGTTAGCTAGAATTTTTGACACTTGTCTGACTCTCCACGCTGAACATACAATTAATGCCTCTACATTTTCGGCAATGGTAACAGCTTCGACGCTGACAGACCCTTACGGAGTGATTGCTTCAGCAGTTGGCACTTTGGCCGGGCCGCTGCACGGGGGAGCTAATGAAGAAGTGATTGATATGTTGGAGCAAATTGGTTCGGTACAAAATGTGCGGGCTTTTGTCGAGAAGAGCGTTGCAAATAAGGACAAAATCATGGGTTTCGGTCACCGAGTTTACAAGGTGAAAGATCCGAGAGCAACTATTCTTCAGAGGTTAGCGGAACAGTTGTTTGAGAACTTCGGCCGCGACGATTATTACGACATTGCTGTCGAGTTGGAAGAAGTGGTTGAGGAGAAATTGGGTCACAAAGGAATTTATGCAAATGTAGATTTCTATTCGGGTCTGGTTTACCGAAAAATGGGAATTCCGATCGACTTATTTACACCAGTTTTTGCGATCGCCCGCGTTGCCGGCTGGTTGGCCCACTGGAAGGAACAGCTAGAAGCAAACCGCATTTACCGCCCTACTCAAATATATACGGGGACTCACGGTGCTCCTTATATTGCGATCGAGGACAGATCCCCATCCTATAACACAAATATCAACCCAGATATGTAAATGGCGAGAGGAATTGTTTTGCTTTCGTGAAGTGTTGAATTAAAAATTACTTTCGCGTTGCGAGTCAGGAAGCAATCTCTGTCTGCCAAAAACTGCCGTGCTGGGTTGCACCCCTCTTGTATGTTGTGCTGTTTGTTGGCGACCATAGTAAGAAGTGACGATTTTCAGGAAATCCGGTCCTCAGACTTGCGAGTCTGAGGCTTTTTATTGCAAAACGAACTGCGATTTTTCCTTGAGACTTATATCGTTTCCGGTTGCATCACAATAATAAAATCGAGTCAACAGTTAACACTCAACCATTGAGTTTTTCCACCCCTCCTTCAACAGTCAACAGTCAACAGTCAACAATTCCGAAGGAGTTCTCCGCCATAGACGAAGCAATTCCTGCGGCTAAATTAACTGGTTTCCAGGCATAGCCTAGGAACTGATGTCCAGAGGCTGTGCCTGGCAAAGAGTAGAATCTAAACAGATTGAGTTACATGATGGCGGCTGGTCAATTTATCCAATTGATTCACCAACAAACTTAGGAACAATCCCACATCGGTAACAACTCCAGTAGATTCGATCGAACCCCGATCGCTCAATTTCGTCACCACCGCCGGATTAATGTCCACACAGACCATCTTCACACCAGCCGGCGTCATATTTCCCACACCAATTGAGTGCAGCATAGACGACAGCATTAACACCATATCTGCACCCCGTAACAGCTCAGTATATTCTTCTTGAGCCTTAACTAAATCCATTTGCGTGTCGGGAAGTGGCCCGTCATCGCGGATCGAACCGGCAAGAGAAAACGGTATATTGTTCTTGACGCACTCATACATCACACCGTTAGTAACCAAGCCTGCTTCAACAGCTTTTGCAATACTCCCGTAACGCCGCACAGTGTTAATTATTTTCAAGTGGTGCCGGTGTCCGCCGCGCACAGCAACACCGCGTTTCATGTCAACCCCTAAAGAGGTTCCCATATTCGATTGTTCCATGTCGTGAACCGCGATCGCATTTCCACCTAACAGCGCTTGTACGTAACCTTCACGAATTAAGTGCGCTAAATGTTCGCCACCGCCGGTGTGGATAACAACAGGCCCCGCCGTAACTACAACTTTGCCACCACGATCGCGAATTTGGCGCAATTCCCACGCTACTTGTTCCACCACCAATTCTACGCGGCGCTCGCTAGAAACGCTGCCCGACATAAAGCTAAATTCTTGAGAATTGCGCTGTTCCCGCGATTCTGTTTTGCGGATGGTGCGGATACCCACTACATCTACAACGACTTTTTCACCTACTTTTAAATCTCGCAGTAATTTGCATTTAGCCACTGGGCCCTCAGCAGTTTCAGTAATAGCAACTGCACCGTCCATCCGCTGATTTTGCACTTTCACCCACTGGTTATTTACCCGCACTTCTGTGGGATAAATCGTACTCACATAAAAGTCGTCCGGGCCGACGCCATCTTGCACTACCGGTTCTAAAATAGCGTCGCAAATCTCTTGCGGCGGGGGCACTGCACCCAAGTCAATCAGCAGTCCCATGATTTCTTCCATCACATCGTGGGAAGGAGCCGAAACTTTAACGTCTGCAGATGATGTGCTTTGTCGCTGCTCTCCTAAATTGAAATTGAGCACTTGGAAACTGCCGCCGTTTTCGATAATTAAGTCTAAAGCGCGACTGATTAAACCAGCATCTAGCAGGTGACCGTCCATGCGAATTGTGCGGCTTTCTACCATCACGTTTGCCGATCGATCTTCTTGCACCGGTTCCGTTACCCGCAGCGTTAAACACTTACAGGCGCCTCCCGCTTTCAGAAATTCGGTCATCGGCGTTTCAATTACTTGAAAACCGGCCTCAGTGATGCGCGTTTTCAAGGCTTCGCTCACCTTATTCATTACCACAATTTTGTCAATATTGACGGCATTGCAGGCAAAGTTAGCGGCATCGGCTTCTTCAATGGGAATGCGTTTTTCTGGTGGTACCCGCATTTCAATTAAGCGGTTTGAGTAGGAATCAAATGCGGCTGGGTAGTAGAGCAAATAGCCGCCTGTCAGAGGACAAAAACAGGTGTCTAGGTGATAGAAACGTTCGTCAACTAAACGCAGCGAAAGCACTTCAATGTTGAGCCATTTTGCTAGTAACGGGTGCGAGTCGAGTTCGGAACGGAAGCCGTATCCGGCCCACAACCAGCGTCCTTCGCGATCGAGCAAAGCATCGCCAGCGCCCTCAAACGGCAAGTCTTTCGGGAGTTCGTGCACGGTGAAACCTTTGCTTTCAAACCATGCTTTGAAATAGGGCTCTTCGCCTTGGCGTTCTTTGTGATAGAAACGGCTGAGGACGAAGGTATTGCCTAAAAGTAAGCCTGCGTTGGCGGTGAACACCATATCCGGCCAGCCTTTTGCCGGCGGTACCAGGTCTACCACCGCGTTGTCTTTGAGGACGTGGTAGAGTTTTTCCCACTGTTCGACGGCCCGATCGCGCGATGATTTGTGGACATTTCCCTCCATCCACGGATTAATCACGTAGTCTACATCGTAGTGGTCGGGAGCGCACATGAGGAAGCGAATTGAGTCAGTCATAATTCAGTAAAAATGTGGTAGAAGCTACAGCAGACGTATGTTGACAGAGTTTGTATAATAGCAACTGTAATATTCACTACTAATTTTAGCAGCGGAACGTCTGGAGCCTTTTAAGGCTAACTTTTTATTATATCACGCTTAGGATGAAATCACACTAAATCACAGGCCGTTCGCAGGAAATACGGGAGAAAATTTCAGGTTATGACGCACCCTACAATATGTTCAGATAGAGGATTAATACGATCTCCGTTGAATTGCCCGCAATCTGACCAAGAATTTCTTGATGGTACAAGCCCCCGGATTTATCCGTGGAATCAATCC
>JAUBOM010000342.1:0-1787 GCA_036700245.1 Microcoleus vaginatus BM001213989 | reverse complement strand
GGCTATCTCGATTCAAAATTCTAAGCTTTATACAGAAGTACGCGAAAATGAAACCCGGCTGGCTCAACTCAACAAAGCTTACGAGCGATTTGTTCCCCATCAATTCCTCCAGTTTTTAGAGAAATCAAGCATCATTGATGTGGAATTGGGCGACCAAGTGCAGTTAGAAATGTCGGTGTTGTTTTCCGACATTCGCGACTTCACCACGCTTTCGGAAACTATGACGCCGGAGGATAATTTCAAATTTATCAATTCTTATCTCAGTCGCATGGAACCCGTCATTAATGAAAATAAGGGGTTTATTGATAAATATATTGGCGATGCGATTATGGCGCTGTTTAGCGGCGAGGCGGATCATGCGGTGAAAGCGGGAATTGGTATGGTGTACCGCCTCGTTGAATACAATCAATACTGCGCTAAGGCTGGCTGTGCGCGGATTCAGATTGGGATTGGGATTAATACGGGTTCTTTGATGCTGGGAACTGTGGGAGGACCAAATCGCATGGACGGGACGGTAATCAGCGATGCGGTGAATTTAGCTTCTCGCGTAGAAAGTTTGACTAAAAATTATGGGGTGGCGCTATTAATTACCCAGCCAACTTACTCGCGCCTAAAAAATCCATCCCAGTATGCAATCCGCACCCTCGATACGGTAAAAGTCAAGGGAAAATCGGAAGCAGTAACGGTTTATGAGGTGTTTGATGCTGACCCGCTAGAAATTAAAGAGGGTAAGTTAGCTACGCTGGAATTGTTTGCACAAGCTAGGGCAATTTACTCGGAAGGGAAGTTATTTGAAGCGGCGCGGCTGTTTTCCGAGTGTTGGCGTCAGAATCAGGGGGATGGCGTTGCTAAAATTTACTGGGAACGCTGTCAGTCTGCATTGGTGACTCGCACAAAAATTAAAGATCGGCTACACAATTTACATTAATTGCAACAGTCCCAAACTCGATCGCTACATTCTTACGTTGCTAGCCCCCGATGGCTTTGGGAGTCGGCTTGTCCTGAGAGTTGGCGGCCGCGTAGCGCGAGGTAACTCTCACCAGCTATAGCAGATGTTGAAGGCTTTAGTCATCTAGAATATCAGGAAAGTGCCATTGGAGGCAATGGTTTCAGCGATTAACAATGTTCTCACCATCGGGCGCGGTTGCTATATTACATCACCTCTTAAATGAAGGAGAGTTGATTATTAAATGGCAGCCAAAAATTCCAAACAAGGCTAATGCTTGTATCATAGTTTAAATGCACAACAGCTTAATATCACTCTTATAGGTATGTTGTGGCACTTTAGCGCTAAAACGCCACAACATACGAAGTCTAAAAACTTACTAGCTCAACTATATTGCTGGCAGTAACTGCTTTCAAGATAGCTAAATATTCCCCTGTTACCTGATACTGAATTATCGTATCGTTCACCAAAGCGTCTGTGCCTTGAAAAATATTTAACTGGTTAATAGCCAGAGGGCTAATTAAATCAATTTTGTCTTGATTTATAGTAAAATCAGTAATCACATCGGCGGCGACGGGGTCGGTTGAACCAGTGCCGATCGCGATCGCAAACACATCAAAACCCCGTCCGCCGGTGAGAGTGTCGGCACCCATTTCTCCAAATAAGTAGTCATTGCCCCCGTCGGCAAAAACTCGATCGTCGCCATCGCCGCTATAAATGCGATCGTTTTCCTTACCTGCGTAAATTAAGTCACTACCCCGATCGCCATTAATGAAGTCAATCCCCTGACCACCAAAAATAATGTCATTGCCATCACCGCCATTGATGCCGTCATCCCCTT
>JAUBOM010000341.1:0-1789 GCA_036700245.1 Microcoleus vaginatus BM001213989 | reverse complement strand
ACGGCACATTAATTACACTAGCCAGCAGCGGTGAAGTTTTAGCTTCTTTGACAGGCGTCGCTCCCAATGTCATCGACTCTGAAGATTTTATCTTGGGCTAGAGATGGTAAACTGTCATTTTTAAAATCACTTTTACTCAGAAAAACATCTTTAAACTTGGCAAACAATTCCTCGCATTAATAGACCGATTTATGGCAGTTTGGCAACCAGGATTAACCGAACCGCTTTCTTCACAAGAAAGCAACAGCGAATTTAGGAAAATTCAATCCTTATTAGAAGCAAAAAAATGGTGGTTGCCGATCGAGAAACAGTCTCTGTGCTGGGCAACAACTGGGCCAATCTGTGTTGTCCGAACCTTTGCGTGATGGGATGTGGATGCGATCGAGCAATGGCAAATATTGATTGACTCGGCAGTTAGAGAATTGACAGAAAGTCGGCGGTTCCCTCACGGCAGGTTTCCAAGCAGTAGCGCATTTGTCACCGCCGATTCCTAGCGCGGTGACAGCTATTTACAGCGCATCACAAGCAGTTGTTTCAGCATTCGCGGGGGCAAAATGTGCGATCGGCTACGTGAATCGCGCCACCTGATTGTTGGGAGACGGTTTTGCCTTAGTCGAAGATATGGCAGATGTCTTAAAAAAAACAAATACTGAAATTTTGGTCGATCGCATTAAATCGCCGTCCGAAGCGGTAAAAACTTTATTAGCTGGCGCACATCATTTAACATTGCCTTTTGATGTATTGCAAGCGATGGCTGTTCATGAATTATCGCAGCAAACTGTTGATGAATTTGCCAAAAACGGGCGGGGAATATGAGCCTTGCTATTTTGTCTGCTGTGGGTAAGATTAGGGAATCTCCTTCCTTGTACTCTTAAATGTGAGGGCTTATGAGTATTACTCGCGTCTCTGTAGACTCAGCAGGCAATCAGGGGAACAGTTCCTCCTCCAGCCCCTCCATCTCAGCCGACGGGCGGTTTGTGGCGTTTTATTCTCGTGCCTCCAACATAGTGCCGGGGGATACTAACAGTACCAGAGACATCTTCGTGCGGGACACGCTCACCAATACCACCACCCGCGTGTCAGTAGATTCAGCAGGCAATCAGGAGAACGGTACTAGCTTCTTCTACGCCCCCTCCATCTCAGCCGACGGGCGGTTTGTGGCGTTTTATTCTGAGGCCTCCAACCTCGTGCCGGGGGATACTAACAATACCTTCGACATTTTCGTGCGGGACAGGCTCACCAATACCACCACCCGCGTGTCAGTAGATTCAGCAGGCAATCAGGCGAACCGTAAGTCCGAGGGCGCCTCAATCTCAGCCGACGGGCGGTTTGTGGCGTTTCAATCTGATGCCTCCAACATAGTGCCGGGGGATACTAACATTAGGCGAGACATCTTCGTGCGGGACAGGCTCACCAATACCACCACCGGCGTGTCAGTAGATTCAGCAGGCAATCCGGCGAACAATGGCTCCTACAACCCCTCCATCTCAGCCGACGGGCGGTTTGTGGCGTTTGAATCTCCTGCTTCCAACATAGTGCCGGAGGATACTAACAGGAGCTTCGACATCTTCGTGCGGGACAGGCTCACCAATACCACCACCCGCGTGTCAGTAGATTCAGCAGGCAATGCGGGGTACATTGCCTCCTACAACGCCTCGATCTCAGCCGACGGGAGGTTTGTGGCGTTTAGTTCTGATGCCTCCAACCTCGTGCCGGGGGATACTAACAGTGACCGAGACATCTTCGTGCGGGACACGCTCACCAATACCACCACCCGCGTGTCAGTAGA
>JAUBOM010000013.1:16684-96090 GCA_036700245.1 Microcoleus vaginatus BM001213989 | reverse complement strand
ACATTGAGTATCAGCTTTCGCCTTTACTCTCTATCTTAATTTTTTTGACGAGGTTAATAGTGCTTTAAGCTTTCAAACTATTCTTTTTTCTAGGTTCAGTTTTTTGCCTTTAGTTGGCGGTTTAGTGAACCGCTTCTCTTCTGGCGCTTTATTAATGTATCAACTCTCCACAGGGTTGTCAAGCGTTTTGCGAAAATATTTTAAAGTTTTTTTTGAATCCATACACCGTAAGGGTTTCAGCTATAAAGCACCGTTTCGGCATCCGCTGGCTGATTCCTCTTTAGGGCAAGGGGCTGCTTCTTGACCCCCAAATACGGTTTTTGGCTGGGGTCTCTACCGCCAATCGGTAGAATATTTGCACATATAGATTTTCTATATAGAGATGGTCTATATAGTGGAGATGATCTATATACGTGTTCGAGCGCCCGCTCATGAAAAAACCTGCCCCTGGCCCTAGTGCCTTGTTCGTTACCTGCGCTTCACTGCTGATGGCTTGCACTCAAACGAACACTCCCCAGACATCGACTAGAGTATCTCCAGGTACTTCGCCATCTCCGGCAACTTCGCCACAGGGTTCGGCTGCGGGGAACTCTACCGCTATTCCCGTTGGGGTTGGGGTGGCGCAAACTAGCAATGTGGCCTTGCTCGGTCAGGAACAGGTGGCTGGGGCGAAAATTGCTGAGAAGTATTTCAACGATAAGGGCGGTGTGGATGGGACGCCTATTAAACTGGTGTTCCAAGATACGGGTGGAGATGAACAAGGGGCGATCAATGCCTTCAATACTCTGATCAATCAGGATAAGGTGGTGGGTATTGTGGGCCCAACTCTCTCGCAGCAGGCTTTTAGTGCCGATCCGATCGCCGATCGCGCAAAAATTCCCGTACTCGGACCATCCAACACCGCTAAAGGCATTCCCCAGATTGGCGATTATGTGGCCAGAGTCTCCGCGCCTGTCGCCGTGGTAGCACCTAATGCAGTTAAAGCGGCCCTCAAGCAAAATCCCAATATTAAGAAAGTAGCCGTGTTTTTTGCTCAGAATGATGCTTTTAGCAAATCTGAGACTGAAACTTTTCAGACAACTGTTAAAGATATGGGACTGGAATTGGCAACAGTCCAAAAATTCTTGACTAGTGATACAGATTTCCAATCTCAAGCCACTAATGGGATAAATGTCAAGCCCGATTTGATAATTATTTCTGGGTTGGCTGCAGATGGAGGCAATTTAATTAAGCAGTTGCGGGAGTTGGGCTACAAAGGCGTTATCATTGGGGGCAACGGTCTGAATACTTCCAATGTATTTTCGGTTTGCAAGGCTCTTTGCGAGGGGGTTTTAATTGCCCAAGCATACAGCCCGGAATATCAGAATGAGATTAATAAGGCTTTTCGTGATGCTTATCGCGCTCAATTTAAGAAGGAACCGCCTCAGTTTAGCGCTCAAGCTTTTACTGGCGTACAAGTTTTTGTTGAGTCATTAAAAGAAATTAATGCTAAGTCGAAGGTTAGCCAAAAGCCTTTGGCAGAATTGCGTACAAATTTGAATCAGCAGTTGTTGAGTGGAAAGTACGATACGCCTCTGGGAGAAATTTCTTTTACCCCGGAAGGTGAAATCAATCAGAAAGAGTTTTATGTGGCACAGATAAAAATGGATGCTGATGGTAATAATGGTAAATTTGAGTTTTTGAAATGAAGTCAGAACACGGATTTTGACACGGATACACGGATGAGTTATTGAGTGTGACTCTGAAGCCACCCCCCGGCCCCCCCCAAGGGGGGAAGTCAGAAGTCAGAGTAAAAATTGTATGTTTTTTGTTGTTGAATGATTTTGGTGTGAGGCTCAATTCTTAACTGGTGATGGACTTAACTCTGTTTCTGCAACAATTTTTGAATGGTTTGTCGATCGGCAGCGTGTATGCTATTTTTGCCCTGGGATACACCCTAGTGTTTTCTATTCTCGGAATTATTAATTTTGCTCACGGTGCAGTGTTTACTTTGGGTGCTTATTTCACTTATGCGCTGATGGGCGGTGCTTTTGGTTTTAACGGGTTGTTGGCCAATGCGAGAATTCCCGTGCAGTTTCCTTTTGCTGTGGCACTAATTTTGGGCAGTACGCTGGCTGGTTTGGTGGGAGTAATTGTTGAAAGAGTTGCTTTTTTGCCTTTGCGCCGCAGACACTCAGATCCTCTGCTGACGGTGGTTTCTAGTTTGGGGGCGGCGGTAGCGATCGCCAATATCATCCAGTATCTTGTCGGTGCAGAAATTTACACTTTTCCTACTAATACTTACGGCAATTTGCCGGCAGCTATTAACTTTGGTACGGCGGATAAACAGATTCCTATTCGCACTGTTCAAATAGTGATTTTTGGCGTAGCTATTGCGATTGTTAGTCTTCTAACTTACTTAATAAATTTCACTAAATTTGGCAAAGCAATGCAGGCGGTGGCAGAAGATGCTACTACTTCTAGTCTGTTGGGTATTGATACTGACAGATATATTGTTTTGACGTTTTTTGTGAGCAGTTTTCTGGCTGGTTTGGCGGGTAGTTTGGTGGGTTCAAGTGTTAGTATTGCTGGGCCGTATTTTGGGATTGCTTTTGGTTTAAAGGGTTTGGCGGTGATTGTGCTTGGTGGGTTGGGGAGTATTCCTGGTGCTGTTTTGGGTGGGTTTATAATTGGTTTGGTGGAGGCTTTTGTGCCTGGTGATTTTTCGGCTTATAAGGATGCTGTTGCTTTTGGCATATTGTTTATGATGCTATTGGTGAGACCGCAGGGTTTATTTGGACGGCGCTTGATTCAAAAAGTTTAGGATTATTTGCAATAACTGTAGTGCATCAGTCGCTAAAGGGATGTTATATTAAAGTGGAAGTTCCATTAATTGTAAGCGATCGCCTTTTTTTGCGATTAGCAAATCAAGACGATATCTGCGAAATAATTAAATTTTACAGTGGCAATCAAAAGTTTTTTACTCCCTGGCACCGACATTGGGCGGAGGATTTTTTAACGGAAAGTTATTGGGAAAAACAAGTAGAGAAAGATTTCCAAGGCTTTAAGTATGACAAATCTTTAAAGATGTGGATTTTTGAGAAGGCTAATCCTGAGTATATTGTCGGCAACGTTAACTTTGATAATTTTGTACGAGGTGCCGGTCATTTCTGCTTTTTGGGATATAATCTGGCAGAAGCGCAACAAGGTAAAGGTTATATGAGTGAATCTGTGCGAGTTGCAATTCAATATGTTTTTCAAGAGTTAAATTTACATCGCGTTATGGCAAATTATATGCCTCACAATCAGCGTAGTGGTAATCTACTTAAAAGATTGGGATTTGTGGTGGAAGGTTACGCTAGAGACTATTTGTTGATAAATGGTCGGTGGGAAGACCACATTCAGACTAGCTTAATCAATCGTAATTGGAAACCAAGTTAACCAGATTTTCCCTAATAATTTCCAATCTAAAATCAAGTTATGGCTATATTTTTTACTACTTACGGGTTTCTAATCGTTTCGATGTTGCTGGGCGCAATGTTGGGAATGTCACTGTATTTGCCTTTGATGACTGGACAGTTGTCTCTGGCTAGCCCTGGTTTTTATGCTTTGGGCGGGTATATTGCGGCGATTTTATCTACGACGGTTTTTCAACAGACAGGGGGTTTATTTCCACTGCCGTTGTTGTTATTGGAGATGATAATTGCAGGGGTTGTTTCGGGGTTGCTGGGGATTTTGGTGGGAATTCCGGCGCTGCGGTTGAGTGGGATTTATTTGGCGATCGCCACTATTGCTTTTGTGGAAATTTTGCGGGTTTTATCGCTGAATTTAGATATCACTGGCGGGGCTGTGGGCATTTTTGGGATTCCACAACCGTTTGCGACGCCGATCGAGTATTTGTGGATTGTAGTACCTTTACTGTTGGTAAGTATGGCGATTGTGTATCGGCTGGAACGGATTCGGGTGGGGCGGGCTTTTGCGGCGATCCGCGCTGATGAGTTGGCGGCTGATGCGATCGGCATTAACCCAACTTTTTATAAGGTTTTGGCTTTCACGTTAGGTGCTGTTTTAGCTGGGGCTGTGGGTGCTGTTAGTGCCCATTTCCTGAATACTTGGAACGCGCGTCAAGGGACTTTTGATGCTAGTATTATTTACTTGACTTCTGTGTTGATTGGTGGTAGCAGAACTTTTCTAGGAGCAGTTTTGGGTGGGATGGTGTTTACTGCTTTGCCGGAGGTTTTGAGGGGAATGGCGACTATTCAGGGATTGCCGATTTGGCTGGCGCAATTTCTGCGGGATGGGCGGTTAATTATTTTTGGGTTGCTAATTGTTTTGGGGACGATATTTTTTCCGCAAGGTTTGGTGACGCCGGAGTTGTTGAAGAAATTTAAAAAGGGCGATCGTACTCCAAGAGCCTGATAAATACTGATTTGTCCGTTAGCTATACCTAATTAAAAATTTTATAGTGGGCAAAGCATAGTTGCAGGCTCAATGTATCGAGATGGGTGCTATACTTAATTAACAACTTGTACACAATTAAGATTCTCAAAGTTTTTATGGAACAACAACTCTATTCACTCTCTAAGCTCTTTACTGAACGACTTTACCGAATTCCAGATTATCAGAGAGGATACGCTTGGACAGAGAAGCAACTAAAAGATTTTTGGGGCGATCTAATTCAACTTGAAAAAGATAAAAATCATTATCTAGGAGTTTTAACACTAGAGCAAGTTTCTAAGGAAACGATTACCACATGGAGAGATGATCATTGGATTATTGAATCCAAAAGTTACTTGCCGTATTACATTGTTGATGGGCAACAGAGATTAACTACTGCAATTATTTTGGTTCAGTCAATTATAGAGTCTGTTGAAGAAGAGACGCGGCTTAACTATAATACTTTAGATGAAATTCGCAAGAAATTTGTTTTTGATTCAAAAGACGAAGGAATATCAAGGTCATATATGTTTGGCTATGAAAAAGATAATCCCAGCTACGAATTTTTGAAAACTAAAATATTTCTTGAAACATCAGATTTGAGTGAAACTCCACAAGAAACAATCTACACACATAACTTGGAATTCGCCAAGGAGTTTTTTAGAAAAAGGCTGGAAACTTTGCCTTTGGATAGCAAAGAAAATATTTATCGAAAACTTACTCAGAACCTACTCTTTAATATCTATACGATTTCAACCGATATAGATGTTTTTGTTGCATTTGAAACCATGAATAATAGAGGTAAGTTGTTATCTTATTTGGAGCTACTAAAAAACAGGTTAATATATCTGTCCACAAAATTTGAGGTTGATGATTGTGATAAAGAAAAATTAAGAAAGAGTATTAATGAGACATGGAAATCAATGTATCACTATCTGGGAAAAAATAAGAGTAAACCTCTTGATGATGATCTATTCTTGTCAAATCATTTTATGATATACTTTGAGACTCTTAATGGACTGGAAGATGAGGGATTTACACGGGAGGTAGATACTATTAACAATCGCCTTAATAGAAGACTGACAAAAGCAAATTATAGTGCTTATCTTTTAGAACGCAAGTTTACAGTCAAGAGTATCAGGGCTAATCAAGGTGATACTGATACATCTAGTCAAAATGAGGAAGAAAAAGACACACTTTCGCTGAAGGAAGTTTATTCTTATGTAAGCAGTCTTCGATCCAGTGTAGAGCTATGGTATAAAATTATGAATCCTGGGGACAGTGATTTTTCGACGGAAGAAAAGCTTTGGCTCGATAAATTAATTCGGTTGTCTCGAAGAAATGATTTCTTTAAAGCCACACCGTTAGTAATGGTTTTTTTCCAAAAGCAGAAGAAGCAGGAGGAGAGGGTTAAACTCCTAAAAGCTATTGAGAGAATAAATTTTTTGGAGTTGTTGACTCAAAGTACATTTCATCTTTTTTATCTTTGTGATCTTTCTAGTCCAAATATGGTTGAACTAGCAGTGAAACTTAGTAAAAGTAGAGTAACTCCTGAGAAAATAATAAAAGAATTAGAAGAAATTAGTAATAAAATTACAATTCATAAGGAATTTTTACCCAATGTCATATTAGAGTTCAAGTCAGATGGTTTTTACAAGTGGCGTGGAATTAAATATTTTCTGTATGAGTATGATTTGTCTCTTCAAACAACATCGAAAACCAAAAGACAAAAGTTAGATTGGATTGAATTTAATAATTATGACTACGACACAATAGAACATATTTATCCTCAAAATCCGAGAAAAGAGTGTTGGACTTTAAAATTCAACTCTTACTCTGCTCCACAAAGAACCATTTTGAGGCATTCTCTAGGTAATTTGTTGCCATTATCAAGACCCAAAAACGCTAGTTTCAGTAATAACTGCTTTATAGACAAGATATCAAAAGATGATAGCACTATTGGATATAGATATGGATCCTACTCGGAAAATGAAATTACTCAATACCAAGATTGGACAGCTAAAGAAATATTAGAAAGAGGTATAAAACTACTGGAGTTCATGGAGAAGCGGTGGAATATACCTTTAGGTAGCAAATCCGAGAAAACTGATTTTTTGAATCTTAAATTTGTTTAAAATTCAAAAAGCTAAGTACCTATCTGCAACTCGTAAAAAACATTAACACATATAATTAATAAGGAGGTATAAATTCATGTTCGCAGTCATCACCCCAGAATAAATACATTCTGGTTTAGATGATAAATTCATGGTTTATGCGGTCTTTTTGGATATTCGATCGCTCTTCTCAATGCAATCACTAACTTGGACCCATTGAGAAGAGCTTTGTATTGTTTTCAGAAAGCAGATAGAAAATGCCTAACCTTGATTTACTGCGCTGGGTTCCATGAACATAGTTTCCCAAATGTGGCCATCTAAATCCTGAAAGCCATGACTGTACATAAATCCGTAGTCTTGCGGTTCATTGTAGGTCGTTCCGCCAGCAGCAACTGCGTTGCGAATCATTTTATCCACTTCTTCTCGGCTCTCGGAAGACAAGCACACCAGCACTTCTGTACTCTTGGTGGCATCGCAAATTGGGTTGGGTGTAAATTCCTTGAACTTGGCTTCTGTCAAAAGCATGACGAAGATGTCTTCGCTCACAACCATACAAGTGGCAGTTTCGTCAGTAAACTGGGCGTTAAAACTGAATCCAAGTTTAGTAAAAAATTCGACAGACCGATCGAGATTTTTGACGGGTAAATTCACGAAAATTTTAGTAGCCATGTTTTTTCCTTTTTTACTTCGATCGCAAGGTGAAACATTAACGATTTTTCGCTAATGTTTGAATTGAAGGGTAAAGCCTGTGAGCAAACTTGAAAGGGTTAGGTAGCTGGCTGGACATCAATCATCCAGGGTGTGCCAAATCGATCGACAAGCATTCCAAAACGGGTAGACCAGAAAGTCTCTTGGAATGGCATCTTTACCGTTCCGTTTTCTGCCAATTTTTGAAAGATCCGCTCCGCTTCGACCAGATCGTCAAATTGAAGATGCACAGAGAATCCCTGTGGTTTTTGAAAGTCATCGGGTGGAGTGTCAGAACCCATCAATACCATTCCACCAACAGTTAAGTTGGCGTGCATGATTCGATCGCGCTGTTCGGAGGGAAATTCCTCAGACATGGGCGCATCCCCATAGGTCATCATCGCGTCGATTTTGCCACCTAAACACTGTTCGTAGAATTTAAATGCAGCTTCGCATTCACCGTCAAAAAAGAGATAAATATTCGATTGCATCATGTACTCCTTTGGTTAATAGTCGATCGAGCAATCCCTTCATGGGAAATGATGTGGCTGCCGGACCAAAAGTTAGGCAGTATTTATGCCCTCAAGAACCCTGGAGTTGTTCTGCCCCCTCCCGAATGCGTTCTTCCTGTTCCCTGAGTTCGAGGGTGAAGGATTCGCCGAAGTCCTCTGCTGTAAAGATCGGGCGAATTTCGATCTCGGATTCTCCCGGCATCGGGTTGGGGCAGCGTTTGACCCAGGCAATCGCTTCGTCCATCGACTGCACTTGCCAGATCCAGAATCCGGCAATCAGCTCTTTTGTCTCTGTGAACGGCCCGTCAATCACGCTGCGATTTGTGCCTGAAAACGTCACCCGCGCTCCTTTTGAGCTGGGATGTAGCCCTTCGCCAGCGAGCAGAATTCCCGCCTTGACCAATGCTTCGTTGTATTGCCCCATTTCCGTCAAAAGCTGTTCGCTGGGCATGACGCCTGCCTCTGAGTCTTCGGTAGCCTTGATTAGAACCATGACTTTCATCGTGAAATCTCCTTTTGTTTATGGTTGTTGAGTTGGGCTAAGGTGCACTCGTGAAAACGGCTTTAGACGTTTCTGGATCGAAGGGGACAGAGCAATGCTCGTGCACAATCTGCCATCTGCCCTGCTTCCGCTGGCAGGCAGAGCTCATTCGCATCCACATCTGCGCCCCTGGGTGATCTTTTGGCATCCCTGTGAAGTGAAAAAGCCAGTGCCCGATAGCCAAATCACCGCTCACGGTGAGGCTGAGGTCTCGCATCTCAATCCCGAACGAGTCTGGGAAGCAAGGCAGACACGCCTCCCACGTCCGTCGAAATTCATCTGCACCTTTGGTTTGGAACGGCGGTATTGCATCGAAAATAATCACATCTTGGGCGTAGTGCGCCATGATGCGATCGAGGTCTTTGGCGCAGATGCCACTGGCCGTATCTGCGATGATTTGTCGAATCTGGGCTTCGTCTTGTGTTTTGGTGGTTTCGGTTGTCATAGTCATGGTGGTATCTCCTTATTTATTGATGTCGATTGGTTTTCCGGGCGCAGATTGAAAACTGCTAACCCTTGCTCTACCATCTAGTCGAATAGAGGTGCGCGCGATCGACAAGTTGAACATTTTTTCTGAAAAAGTTTGTCAGTGCGGATGTGGAACTTTGCGTTGAGCGGTATTGACGGCAACTACTCGTCTGATGGCAAGCCCGACAGTTCCACGATCGGGCGAATTTCAACCGTACCTTTACTGGCGCTTGGTATGCGTGCTGCGATCGCGATCGCTTCGTCAAGATCCTTGGCATCGATCAGAAAGTAGCCGCCGAGTTGTTCGCGCGTCTCCGCAAACGGCCCATCGGTGACAAGTTTTTTGCCGTCACGCACTCGAATACTGGTTGCTGTGGCGATCGAGTGTAGCGGCGAAGCACCCAAATATTGACCGTTCGCTTGCAGTTCTTGGGTTAGCTGCAAAGACTTTGCGTAGCATTGCTGCAGCTCGCTTTCAGTCCAGGCATTTTCGTCGCTGTAAATCAGCAATATATATTTCATCGTTACCTCCAAAATTCGATGGGCGTAAAGTCGAATCAAGCTGCAAACAAATATCAGCGCAATTTTCAGTTTTTTGACTCACAGTCAACAGTCAACAGTCAACAGTCAACAATGATTCCGGTGCAACCGGAATCGATATGAGATAGTCGCCTTCATTGAGTAGTCGTTCGGCGAGGCTGCAAATCGACAGGAAAACAAAAAATTTTTTCAGCCTAACTCGCGAAGGCGTTTTTCGAGAAAACGACGCTCTGGTTCCTGTTTCACGATCGCCAGCGCCTTTTGGTAGGATTCTCTGGCATCAGCGGTTCTGCCCAGCCGCCGACACAAATCGGCTCGCGCGGAGTGTGCCAGATGGTAATCTGCCAAATCGCCATGCGCTAATATTTGGTCGATCGATTGCAGTCCCGCTAAGGGCCCATCCCGCATTGCCACTGCCACCGCCCGATTTAAGGCAACAACGGGCGACGGCTCTAATTGCACGAGCAGGTCGTATAAGCCCACAATCTGCGCCCAGTCCGTTGCAGCAGCACTCTGGGCCTCTGAATGCACCGCTGAGATCGCAGCCTGAAGCGTGTACGAACCAAACCGTCCTGATGATAGCGATTGCTGCACCAGTAACCTGCCTTCAAAAATTTGTGCTTGATTCCAGAGCGATCGATCTTGGTCTTCTAGAAGGATGAGGTCGCCTGTAGAGGAAGTACGTGCGGTGCGCCGCGATTCTTGCAGCAGCATCAGCGCCAGGAGTCCAATCACCTCGGAGTCTGGCAACAGTTCCATTACCAGGCGTCCCAAACGGATCGCTTCGTCAGCGAGATCGGCCCGCGTCAGCGAGCTGCCAGATGAGGCCGCGTACCCTTCGTTAAACACCAGGTAGATCGTTTGAAGCACGGTGTCCAATCGATCGGGCAAATCGGTTTTCGACGGCACTTGATAAGGAATGCGTGCGTCGCGGATCTTCGCCTTGGCCCGCACGATCCGCTGCGCCAACGTGGGGGGAGCAATCAGGAAGGCGCTGGCAATTTCCTCGGTACTGAGTCCGCAGACTTCCCGCAGCGTCAACGCCACCTGAGCTTCTGGCGACAGGGCCGGATGACAGCAAGTGAAAATCAAGCGCAGGCGATCGTCCTCAACGTCCTGGTCATCCTCGATTGTGGTGTCACTCGGATCGAGTTGTTGAGCGAGTTCTGCCAAGTGCGTATCAAAGCGGGCGCGACGGCGGATGGTGTCGATCGCTTTAAAGCGACCCACTGAAACAAGCCACGATCGCGGGTTAGCGGGAATGCCGTCGCGGGGCCATTGCGCTACAGCCACAGCGAAGGCTTCGTGCATCGCCTCTTGGGCGCGATCGAAGTCACCGAGCAAGCGGATCAGGGTGGCTAAAACGCGGCGCGACTCGGACCGGTACACAGCTTCCACCTGCTGGCGGATTTGATTGGCTGCTGTCTCATTCATAAACCGTTCACAAAACTAAAGATATATTATCGGCCGTGCCGCAGAGTACGATGCTCCCATTGCGCCCGTGCAATCCGCCAATCGACCTCGCTCCAACCGCGATCGGACATCCATGATGACCCTGGGCGGGTAGCAACCACCTCTGCTCCTATCCACTCGGCCAACCGAGCGATCCGGGTATTTGCACTCACGGTAGACCCGGAGATTGCCTTCAGATCGAGTTCCGCGAACCCAAAGTCGAGCAGCGCACGTCCCACCTCGATCGCGTAGGCATATCGCCCCCAATAGGCTGGCGCCAGTTCAAGACCAAATTCCATCTCGCCAGGTTCAGACAATTTTCCCCGCAGTCCACAGCAACCGATAAGCGCGTAAGGTTCCTGTCGTTGTACGATCGCCAGTTGGTAATTGAGTCGAGGGCGATCGCCAGCCCAGGCCTGAAACATCTCGAATAGACGTGCGGCATGGTCGGGACTAGACCGATCGGGTTCGTAAAATATCTGGTTGCGCGGATCGGCTTGATAGTCCAAGAATGGCGATCGATCGGAATCTACAAAGTCACGCAGCAGAAATCTTTTGGTTACAATCTTTATCATAAGTTAGAACTTTGATTATGGGCAATTAAACAAACATCATATTCTGCCAAATCTTAATAGTTTTGTCACTGCTGCCGCTAGCCAAAAACTCTCCTTCCGGGCAAAAATTAACGGAATAAACAGAGTTAGTATGACCTGGAATATTACAGATTTCTTGGCCGTCTTTCACTCGCCAAACCTTGATAGTTTGATTGCTGCTGCTAGCCAGAATCTCGCCATCGGGACTAAAAGCAATAGAATCAACATACCAGGAATGTCCTGTGATAGTTAAAACTTCTTGCCAATCTTTAACCCACCAAATTTTAATAGTATTGTCATGGCTGCCGCTAGCCAAAAACTCTCCATTTGGACTAAAAGCTATGCAGCGAACGGAGTCTGTATGGTCTGTAAGTGTGCGAATTAGCTTTCCATCTGTGACTCGCCAAATTTTAATTGTTTTGTCCCAACCGCAGCTAGCAAGAGTTTTTCCATCTGGGCTAAAAGCAACAAAATAAACTAAATTGATGTGACCCGCAAGCGTGCGAATTTCTTGCCCGTCTTTGACTCGCCAAATCTTAATTGTTTTGTCCCAACTGCTGCTAGCAATAATTTCGCCATCGGGACTAAAAGCTGCGCCGTAAACTGAGTTGCTGTGGCCGATCAGGGTGCGGATTTCTTGTCCATCTTTCATCCGCCAAAGTTTTACTGTTTTGTCGTGGCTGCTGCTGGCTAGCATCTGTCCGTCCGGGCTGAAAACTACTGTATAAACCGAGTTAGCGTGTCCGGTGAGGGTGGCAATTTCTTGCCCGTCTTCAACTCCCCACAGCTTGATTGTTTTGTCATCGCTGCCGCTGGCTACAACTTCTCCGTTGGGGCTGAAAGCCACAGAGTAAATTAAGTTTTTGTGACCTGTGAGGGTGTGAAGACATTGCCAGTTATAGGTTTGTTGTTGGGGCTGGGCGGGAGTTTTTCCTGGTTTAACTAACTTGGAACTGGTTTTAGGAATTGCTAGATCGATCGCAACTTGGGGATTAATTTCTTTTAATACTTCAACAGCCGTTTGATAGCGGCGGTTGGTAGCATTTTCAATCATTTTGTCTAAAACTTTACCGAGTTGTTCACTCACCGGGTTGTTGGCCAAATACTGCCGCCATATCCAGGCATCTTCACCAGGATCGAACAGGTCAAAAGGGGAAACTTGAGTTAGCAAATACAAACAAGTTACGCCTAAACTGTATAAATCGCTGGTAAAAAATGCTTTGCCTCTAGCTTGTTCGGGGGCAATGTATTCGGGGCTGCCGATGCTGGTTCCTGTTTGGAGTAATGCTGTGCCTGTGGCAATTTTGGCGGCGCCAAAGTCTACTAAAACTAATTGTTTGTCGGCGCGGCGGATGATGTTTCCGGGTTTGATGTCTCGGTGAATAACATTGTGGGAATGGATGAAGTGAAGGACGGGTAATAAGCTATTGAGTAAGTCTTGAATTTGATTTTCTGTAAATGTGCCTTCTGTTTCTACAATTTGTGCTAAATTTTGCCCGTCGATAAATTCTTGGACTACATATTGTCTGCTGTCTTGGATGGAATAGGCTAATAGTTCTGGAATTTGAGCGTGTTTGCCCAATTCGTCTAATCGCATTGCTTCTTGTTCAAAAAGTTCGGCTGCTTTTTTGCTGTTGCGATTGCTTGCTGATGGGATGAGTTGGGTTTCTGGGGGTAAAAATTGTTTGATGACGCAGCGAGGTTTTGAGGGTTTGTCTTCGTCAACGGCGAGGAATGTTCTACCAAAACCGCCTTGTCCGATCGCCTTTATAGCCCGGTAGCGATCGCGCAGCAGCAGTTTTGAACGGCAATTCCTACAAATTTTGGCTGCGGGAGGGTTTTGTGGCTTGGAACAGTTGGGGTTTAGGCAGTAACTCATTAGATTTTAGATTTTAGATCCGGGATTTTAGATTCGGGATTTGGGATTTGGGATTTGAGATTTGAGATTTTATGTTTTTGAATATTTGCACTAGGCAGTAAATATTATACCTCTTTAGATTTTAGATTTTAGATTTTAGATTCGGGATTTGGGATTTTAGGTTTTATGTTTTGGAATATTTGCACTAGGCAGTAAATATTATACATCTTGCCCGACTCTATAAAATTTATAGGACTTATTCTCAGAGGGTTTTTATGCGCTACTTATAGGGGTAAGGCGCGGGGTTCGGCGCACCCTACATCTAGAGGTTTTGCTAGTCCTAGATTTACCCTTTTAGAAATTCCACATAACGGGGTTATCGTCTAAATGATCGGTGACTGTGCGCCCGATCGCGTCAATTTCTTTTAATTCCTCTTCACTCAATTTTACCCCAGCAGCTTTAGCATTTTGGGCTGCTTGTTCGCCGTCGCGCGCGCCAACAATTGCATTTGTTTGTGGCTGGCAATCAACCAGGCTAAAGCTAAGTTGCCCAAGCTTGTCTGGTGGCGATCGGCAATTGGCCTGAGTTGATTTAATGCTGTTTGCACTCGGTCGTAATTTTCTTTAATGAATAGCTTATTTTTGGCGCGGTGGTCGCCTTCTTCAAACTTGTGTTCTGGCCCAAATTTACCTATCAATATTCCTTGAGCTAGAGATGAATAGGCAATGATTGAGATATAATTGCCCACACAATAGGACATAGCATCTTTTTCTACCCAGCGCCAAAACAGAGAATATGGCGGTTACAGGCTGTCGATGCGTCCGTATTGGGCCGCTTCTTCTATTTGGGCGCGGGAGAAGTTGGAAACGCCGATCGCCCGAATTTTCCCCTGTTCTTTTAACTTGTTAAGGGCGTCCATTGTGTCTGCAATTGGCACTAACTCGGAATTCCAAGTGCCTGCGGGCCAGTGGATTTGGTAAAGGTCGATATAATCGGTGTTGAGGTTTTTTAGCGATCGATCGCAGGCTTCGATTAACAAATCGGGTTTCAGGTGGTTGGCGAAAACTTTGCTAGCATAAACTACTTGCGATCGCACATCTGAAAGTGCTTAACCGATAATTTGTTCCGAATGCCCTTCTCCGTAAACCTCAGCCGTATCAAAAGTGGTAATACCTGCCTCAAAAGCGGCGCGCATTGCTTTGACAGTTTCAGCATCCTCAATTCCCACCCACATCCGCTTGCCAGCTTGCCAAGTCCCCATAATTATCGGGGTAATCTGAATTTCTGATGTCCCCAATTGTCGCTTTTCCATAACCTAAGTCCTCATTGAAATTTTTAGTATTCACCCTCAAGCTATCCAATATTAACAGAAGAAAGTTGCTGTACTTGCTTGAGACTACCGATTTTGTTACTATTGTTAAAACAAGACTAAATTCCTATGAAATCAACTACTCGCGCACTGAAAGAATGGAATGTAGCAGTTAATGCTTTGGAACAAGGCCAAACGATTGTGCTGTTGCGGAAGGGAGGAATTCGCGAGCAAGCAGGACAGTTCAATGTCAATGACAAACAAGTTTTGCTGTATCCCACTTTTGAACACCAACAGCCTGATTTATTAAAACCGGATTTTGCGAGTCAGGTAAAAACTGTAGAATCTGGTTGGCACCCGGAAATTGTTAGAATTGGCAGTTGGGCTGAGATTACCGATGTTTTTTTGGTAGCTTGGGAACCAGCAATTACCGCGCTGTTTCCTTACCATATTTGGAATGAAAAATTTGTCAGCGATCGCCTGAAATGGAAACAAAATCAGCCAATTTATATTTTATTGCTGCGGACTTATCGCCTGGCAGAAACCAAAGAAATTCCGTACATTCCTGAATACGGCGGTTGCCGTTCTTGGATCGATTTGGCAGATCCTATTTCGCTGGAGGGAAGCCAAGCTGTTTTGAGCGATGGAGAGTACATTGCACAATCAAATGAAATCCGCAATCTGATCGCGAATCCTCCCAATGGTTCTGGTTTGCAGAAAGTCACAACGCTGAAGGGTTAAATTTTACGCGCCTCTAACTTGTTGAAAGTAGATAGAATCTATCAACACTTCGGACAGTTTCAGGGCTTACGCATGAGCGCTTATTCCCGGTTTTTACTAAAATTTGCGAGGAGGAACGATAAATATAGCCAGAAACCGGGTTTCATCAGTCACCGGGCGTAAGCCACCTAAAAGGAAGCATCCAGACGCTACAGAATGGCTGCTGTAAAATCGCGATCGATCTTCAGAAGAAGGTTTGCTATCAGTCAGATTAAAATATTATCCGCCAATTTTGTAGTGAGGAAGTTAGTCATCATTAATAGTTTTTAATGTACTTTTCGAGAGGCGCGCTTCTACGAAACCCAGCCCAAAATCCGCAGCTAATGCCATCAAAGCCGCCGGGATTGCCCCAGCCAAAAGTAACTGATTGTTGAGTGTAGCAACGCCCCGAAAAATAAAGACCCCCAAGCCGCCGGCACCAATTGCAGCCGCAATGGTTGCAAGTCCGATCGCAATTACTGTGGCCACTCGCACGCCCGCCAGAATCACGCCCAGGGCCAGGGGAATTTCCACTTGCCATAACAGTTGCATATCCGTCATCCCCATGCCTATTCCGGCTTCCCTAATAGCTGGATCGACGCCGACAATACCAGTATAAGTATTGCGGATAATAGGCAGTAAAGAATACAGAGTGAGGGCGATAATTGCCGTGTTATCGCCTATTCCACTTACCGGGAGTAGCAAACCAAACAAAGCTAAACTGGGAATTGTTTGCATAATATTAGCAAATCCCAAAATCGGCTTTTTCAATTTTGGTTTTCTCGTGACTAAAATCCCGAGGGGAATCCCCACACTAATAGCGACAAAAATTGCAACAGTTACTAAATATAAGTGTTCGGTCGCGCGCTGAATTATCTCAGCGCCATAGCGGTTGATAAAAATTATCATCGGGTAATTGGTTATTCCTGATTGCTGTCAATCTTATAAATCATTTTCCATTTCAGGACTTGGTTCACCAAGATAGAACCGAGAGTCCAGAATTTCCTCTAAGCTGTAAAGGCAGTTTTGAGGAAATGTTTTGAGAGGTAAATCGGTTTCTCCTACTGGCAAATCTCTACCGTTTTGATAAGCTTCTTGGTAAGGTTTCAGGCTTGAGTTATCTTGTATCAGTCTCTGAGTGTCCCGCCGCTGCACTCGAATTGTAGACAGCCACCTCAGACTCCGCTGCTGAGGCTGATATTGCCACTTCAGCAAATGTCCCAGCAAAATGCTCAAACGATTTCTAAGTTCTTGTCCTGTTTGCCCAAAGATTCAATCTCATCAATTAAATTTGGCAAGTCAAGTTGACTCCACTGACACTTGCGAATTAACTTGGCTTGTTCTTGCGTCCAAGCATAGGAGTCGGTCTCGTAAAGACTGTGCATCGTTTGATTATCAGCTTAGTTACTAAAACTATATTATCAAAATTTTGCTAAAATCATTCAAATCTAGCTACTTGCAAACATTCAAGAAATGCGCGAGCTTCTGGATGCTGAGATTTTAGAAAATCATCGGGCGATCCCAATTCAACCAACCGTCCGTCTTGCATCAAACCAATTCGAGAAGCTAACAAAAAAGCTTCTTGAATGCCGTGAGTCACAAAAATCACAGTTTTGCCCAGTTGCTGCTGCAATTGACCGAATTCCCGCTGCAATTCCAGACGAGTAATCGGGTCTAAAGCACCAAACGGTTCGTCCATTAACAATATCGGAGGGTCAGCCGCCAGTGCTCTAGCGACGCCTACCCGCTGCCGCTGTCCCCCGGATAACTGATGGGGATAGCGTTTGGCAAAGTGCTGGGGATCGAGGTTGACTAATTCTAACAGTTGGCGGACGCGAGATTGAATACGATCGCGCTCCCAACCTTCCAATTTCGGCACTAAACCGACGTTTTGCTCGACGGTAAAATGGGGAAATAAACCGATTTCTTGAATCACATAGCCAATTTTTCGGCGCAGTTGAATTGGGTTCCACTGAGTTGTGGGTTTTCCCATGACAAGAACTTCGCCGCTGCTTGGCGTTAGTAAATTGTTAATCAATTTCATGGTAGTAGTTTTGCCACTCCCACTTCGTCCCAGCAATACTAAAACTTCTCCTTGCAGCACTTTGAAATTGAGTTTGTCTACTAAATGCCTGCGGTTCATGCGATATGTAACCTCAAGGCATTCGACAGCAAATTCATTATTGAGAGGCATGATTAGTTTCGGTGATGTTGGTTTTCAATAATTTTACAACTTACACACAAGGGGCTAGAGACAGGTTTTTTCCTAGATAATTTGCTGTATAACCCAAGATTTGTCATAGAAACCGGGTTTATGAGCGTAAGTCCTAAAATTCAAATCAGCGGGCATCCGGAGACAATTCCCATCTAAAATCTAAAATCTAAAATCTAAAATCTAAAATCGACTTGATTTTGCCATTCTAGCAGTAAAGCTCGACATTGCAGGCAAGTTAATTTTTTGAGCAAGTCGCGAATTCCGTCAGGGGCGAGAGAATATTCAGCACCGATAAGTTCGGGGTTTACTGTTGCTGTTGGGTGCAATTCTGCAACAAAACCGTAGAGTTTTTGATTGGAGAAGGAACTGTTTATTGCCCAGCCGACGGTGTTAATCGGTTGGATGCGGGCGATCGCGCTTTCTTCCACGCCTAGTTCCCTCTTGATTATAGCTGGAACTGCCGCTGCTGGCGTGACTTGCGCTGGTACGCGACCGCCGGGAAAATCGAGTGTTGTGGATGCTACGCCGGGGCGATACATCGGTGTGGGAAACAGAAATTTTTCAGCTTGAATTGTCAAGATTACAACTGAATCTGCTCTTTCTACTCGCCAATATTCTAATATTTGCCCTTCGGTTGTTTCGAGATGTTCGGCGATTAATTTTACCCAATGAGAGTTAATTTCTACAAACCGATCTAGAGTTTTCCACTGAGATTTTGCAGTTTGGTTCATGTCGGACTTTTTGAAATAAATCAGGTGTTTTTTGCCATAGGAGGCGATGGTTGCCGAGCGCAACAATAGCCGATCGACCTTTTCAGCTTTGAACCCGTTTTTTCCTCTCGATTGTAAATTTTTGCTACAACCTTACACATTCGCCTGGGAAATTCGGTAGCATAGACTACAGAACCAAAGTTTATCTGCGCCTTCGCCCTGCGTTCTGGCAGCCCCGCCCTGGTGCAGACTCTTAGCCCAAAAGGAGTTTTTATGAAACTGCAAACAGATATTCGTACTTGGCAACCCCAATCAATGCCCGGAAGCTTCGCCACTGTCCGCGACTGGGAAAACTTTGGCTGCGCCTATCCTGCACCCAAATTGGTTCCTTCTATTTGGGTTAAATTGTTCAATCCGCCAACCGCCTTCAGCTTTGACGAAGCGTGGCTGTTGTGTGAATGTTCGGATGAAAAGTGGCTAGCTTGGATTCCTGATTATGGCGAAATTTTACTGAGTAAAGATGAATTTTGCGCTACTAAATCGTGAATTACGCAGACAACCTTTCATAAACTCGGTGTTAAAATCCATATCCCTCGGGTTCCACGGGATATTTTGGAAAAAAGCTGGTTTCTGCGTAATTATGTCGTTTGCAGTGAGGAATGCAAGTCCTCAAAGTTGGATAAGGACTTGCATTCCTCACTACAAACCTCTTAGATGATGTTGTTCCAGCGGACATCATCTAACTTCTAATAGATATTAATTGAAATTTCGCTCACAACAAAAAGAGCAATAGGTTTTCTATTGCTCTTTTTGTTCACAAACACTCCCTAGTTGTTTTATTCAGACAGCGGAAGTTAGATCGAGTGGGGTCGATTGACCACAATATCGTCGCGGTGAGGGGTTTACTGTATCGATGCTTGCATGGGAGATATTGGTGAACCCGCCCCTACAGCAATTACGGTCAATTTAGTGGCCGTGATATTGCTGGCTTATCTGCAAACTGCACGGTTATTTGCGTTTCTAACAATCGTGCCTACTGTACCATTAATCTGAATGGGGTTCTTGGTGCTGGCTCGAATCAAACGGGGCTGTTTTGCCAGACATTCTCTAATTGATGCTGCCCAGGCGGTGAGAGCTCCGGTGTATTCTGTACGACCCGGTGGCGCGCTAAACTGATCGGTAATAAGGAAATCCGAGGTGATGCTAGTATCAGTAGCAACATTGGTAATAATTGGAAAATCAAAGGCTTTGGGCAAGGATCTGTCCTGTATTCTGCCCGGTAGCAACTGGTATTTCATGGAGCCGCCTTTGTAGTCAATACCTGCTTGAGGGCTAGTTGGAGGGCTTGTTTGAGCGAAGGCGGGAATAGGCAAGCTTGCTACCAAAACGGTGCAGACACTCCAAAATAATTTCGATTTCATCCGATTCATCTCCTCAGCTTTATGACGATTAGCACTAATTTAGGTAAGATCAAAAGACACTAGCTTTTATTGAGAAAGCGCCTGATGATATTGAGCTTTTGAGTTTGAGTTCAAGGGAGCTAATTTATTACCAAACATCTTCAAAAATGTTAAAAATGGTTGGCCTGACAAGCTGTAGAATAGTTTCAGTTGAGTGAGATATTTACACATCTGAAGTTATTACAGCATTGGAGAGTCGGTTTTACCAGAATGATTCATTTTCGATCGATGTCATTGGAACTTTATCAAATTTTGTCTCAGATATCAAGTTTTGCCGATCGGGTATCACGTTTTAACACTGGTTGGCGGCTCGATCGAGCTTTGAGTGTTGCGGGCTATAGCAGGGCGAGAAAGATGCTAGAGTGCATCGATGGCCGTTTGAGTATTTTCAGGCGACAATAGACAGAGAAGGGGCTTGAAAATAGGTGATTTTGGTGGAAGATAGTAAATTTATCGACGTATCGGACATTATG
Source organism: Microcoleus vaginatus BM001213989 (assembly GCA_036700245.1). Lineage (GTDB taxonomy): Bacteria > Cyanobacteriota > Cyanobacteriia > Cyanobacteriales > Microcoleaceae > Microcoleus. The sequence goes on along the minus strand of JAUBOM010000013.1, from coordinate 75,982 downwards.
GGTGTTCCCGCAGCTCCGGCGGGTTACAAATCGGGCTTTGTGGGTATTGTCGGACGCCCGAATGTCGGAAAATCCACGCTGATGAATCAGTTGGTGGGGCAGAAAATTGCAATTACTTCACCGGTGTCTCAGACGACGCGCAACAGGCTGCGGGGCATCCTGACGACACCTGAAGCACAAATTATTTTTGTAGATACTCCCGGAATTCACAAGCCGCACCACGAATTGGGCAAGGTTTTGGTGCAGAATGCCCGCACCGCGATTAAGTCAGTGGATGTGGTGCTGTTTGTGGTGGATGGTTCGGTGGAATCGGGAGGGGGCGATCGATATATTGTCGAAATTCTCAGCAATATCGGCATTCCGGTGATTTTTGGGATGAATAAGTTGGACGAACAACCGTCGGATTGCGTGTTGATCGATCGAACTTACGAGCAAATTGTCAATCCTGAGTGGCCTGTAGTGAAATTTTCCGCTCTCACGGGTGAGGGTGTCGAGTCGCTGCAAAAATTGTTAATCGAACATTTGGAGGTTGGCCCTTATTATTATCCGCCCGATTTGGTGACTGACCAGCCGGAACGCTTTATTATGGGCGAATTGATTCGGGAACAGATTTTGCTGCTGACGCGGGAAGAAGTGCCGCATTCGGTAGCAATCGCGATCGACATTGTTCAAGAAGAAGCAAAAATTACGCGCATTCTGGCGACAATTCACGTCGAACGGGATTCCCAGAAAGGCATTTTAATCGGTAAAAGTGGCAGTATGCTCAAGTCGATCGGCAGTGCGGCCCGGGAACAGATTCAAAAGTTAATTGAAGGCAAAGTGTATTTGGAGTTATTTGTCAAGGTGCAGCCGAAGTGGCGGCAGTCTCGGACTCGTTTGGCGGAATTGGGTTATCGGATAGAAGAATAAAACTTTATCTGTTGGCAGTTTCCCTCTGTTAATCCTGATGTGCTCAGAAGCAGATTAAAAACAAGATTGACAACTTTGCCAGATCCGCAGCCATAGGCTGAGATTTTGCAAAGGTCGAGAACACAATGACGATAATTCCAACTATGAACTACCGAAACTACATCACGATCGAAGCAAATAAACGCGGTGGTAAGCCTTGTGTACGCGGCTTGCGAATTACGGTTTATGAAGTGCTTGAATACCTGGCTTCCGAGATGACCGAAGCAGAAATTCTCGACGATTTTCCCGATTTGACGCGAGAAGATTTAAAAGCCTGCATTGCTTATGCTGCTGACCGCGAGCGTCGGTTTATGACCGCGACCTTATCGGCATGAAATTACTTTTTGATGAAAATTTGTCGCCCAAGTTGCCGAATCGTTGGAGCGATATTTTCCCAAATTCGCTTCACGTTCGAGATGTGGGAATGAAAGCAACGATCGACCCAATAGTTTGGGATTATGCATTCATACAATAATTTGATTATCGTCTCGAAAGACGCGGATCTGCACGACCTGAGCTTAGTATTTGGGAATCCACCGAAAGTTATTTGGCTTCGCCTTGGAAACTGTTCGACTTTGCAAGTTGAAAATTTGCTACGTCGGAATTTTAACGCAATCGAATTATTTTATGAAGACGAGAATTTATCGCTGCTTGCTTTATCATAATGCACCGATGGCTTTGGGCATATTTCCACGTTTTTTACAAAGGTCGAAAACAGAATGGCTATCGGCGCGAGAATGCACCAAAGTTGGAAGAACGGTTGAATACTGAAATTCATACAACGAATAGAGGGCGATCGATGAGAGTGATTCGTGCGTGAAGAAGTTGTGATGAATGTCTCGATTTTTCCGATTGCCGAGGGTGTGCGATCGACTCTAAATGCTCTATAATCTAAAATATAATAAAGATAGCTTTTTTCAGTGCGACGGCTTAAGTGATTGAGTCAAATCGTGCGACGAGATCGATCGAGGAAAGGAGATTCCGATCGGGAGTAAAAACGGGTTGACATACATCCTTGAGCTGCGGTATTATTCGACTATATGCAGTATTGTACCGCAACTGCGATAGAATTATAAGATTTATCGGCAGCACGGTAACCAATCTGCAAAAGCTCCAGGTTTCTTGTATGGGGTGCTTCGATAAATCTAGTCGTTCCAACTGACGCGAATTTAAGATTGTTAGCTTCGTAGAGAGGCGATCGCGCGTAGTTGAACTAAATCGTTATACGCCTCCCTGATACATGAAGCTTTTTTAATTTGCTCAGTCCTCAATGCTCTCTAAAGCTTCCTGATAAAGATGTAGCAACCTTGTATTAGCTTTCTGTAAAGTTTTGCAGGATTGCTCCGTTAGTTTACTGAGACGTGAAGCTTTTGCCGGATATAATGGAGGCAATTGAGTAAATAAAATAAAAATATAACCGCAGCAATATGTCTGAGAACCTCAGTATTAAATTTACGATCGCCTTCAATGACCCTGCCCTAGATTCAGAAGAACGAGAGGAGCAGGCGCAACGGCTCATGGCTGAGTTGAAGCAAATGGACGAAGTAGATGCTGTCGATCGCGTCCTAGATCCCAATCCACCGGAAGGCAACAAAGCGATTGGAGGAATTTTGGTGGGCTTGCTCACGGCTCAGGTTAGTCCAGCTAATGCTCAAAAGCTAATGGGGTTTCTGGGCGATCGCCTTGGTGGTAAGCCGATTGAACTGGCAGTGGAAGCCAACGGCAAAAAACTGACAGTGAAAGCTTACAGTCGGGAAGAGTTAGAAGCTGCCATTAAAGCAGCCCAAGATTTCGTGGCAGCATAGGCAGGTAGACATGACAAAAGTTGCATTGTTGATTGGGGTCAGCGAGTACGAGCCGGGGTTAAACCCGTTGTCTGCGGCGGTGAAAGATGTTGCAGCCATGCAGCGGGTTTTGTTAGACCCAGAGATGGGTGGGTTCGATCAGGTGAAGCCCTTGACTAACCCTGACCCACAGGTAATGCAATATGAGATTGAAACTCTGTTTTCTGGGCGTGACAAAGACGATCTGGTGTTGCTGTTCTTCTCTGGGCACGGCATTAAGGATGATAGTGGCAGATTATATTTTGCTAGTCGGATTACTCGCAAGAATAATAAAGGGGATTTAATTCGCTCTACCGCTGTCCCCACTAGCTTTGTCCATGACATTATGAACAATAGCCGTTGTAGACGGCAGGCAATCATCTTGGATTGTTGCTTTAGCGGAGCCTTTGATCCATCCTTGCAAGCCAAGGATGATGGCTCGGTTGATTTACGCAGCCAACTGGGGGCTGAAGGGCGGGTGGTTCTTACTTCTTCCAGTTCCACAGAGTATTCTTTTGAGCAACAGGGAGCAGACCTGTCACTTTACACCCGCTATCTGGTAGAAGGAATAGAGACGGGAGCTGCCGATCACAACGAGGATGGGTTTGTTTCAATACTGGAGTTGCATGAATATGCTGCCAGCAAGGTGCGGGAAACGGCTCCGAAGATGACCCCCAAGATCATTGTTTTGAAAGACAAGGGGTTTGAGATTGTTCTCTCCAAAGCGAGAGTGACTGATCCAAAGCTGAGATATCGGAAAGCTGCCTCACGGTCTGCTAATGCCGGCTCAATTCGACCTGCGGGTCGGGCTTTTCTGAATACGCTGAGGCAGCAATTGGGCTTGACCTCTGAAGAAGCCCTTGAAATTGAGACTGAGGTATTACGTCCGTATCAAGAGCGGTTAGCGAATCTCCAAAACTATCGGGAAGCTCTGATTGCAGAAGCAGAGCATGAATATCCACTCAGTGAGGAAGCCCGTGAAGACATCAACCGGCTTCAAGAGCTTTTGGGATTGAGGGATGTGGATGTTTTGCCCATTCAGCAAAAGATTGAGGCGCAATTTTTTCAGAAGTCGGAGGCATATCAACAGCATCTGACTCAATACGAGCAGACGTTTACAGAAGCCATTCAACGAGAATTTCCTTTAAGCCAACAAGCCCAGCAGAACTTAGAGAATTTGCAGAGGTCTTTAGAACTGGGATCTAAAGATACGGCTCGGATTGAACAGCCTCTGCTTCAGCAAGCCAATTTTAAACATCAGGAAAACCTGAGACAAATCGCAGAGCAACAGCGACAAGAACAGAAGCGGACAGAGTATGAAAACAAGCTGCGGCGTTATGAGCAGGAGTTCTCTAAAGCAGTTCAGGCAGAATATCCACTCAGCCAAGCTGTTTTGAACGGATTAAAGAGCTTTCAGCAGCAGCTAGAACTTAAAGACGAAGATGTCGTACAGATTGAGCAGCCCATTTGTGAACCATTAAAGGCCAAATATCAAGAAAAGCTGAGGCAACAAGAGGAAGCAAAACAGCAACAGCAAGCAGAATTGGAGAAGCGCCGAAAGGCGGAGTACGCAGATAGACTACGGCGCTATGAGCAGGAGTTTTCTAAGGCAGTACTGATACAATATCCACTCGATCAGGCTGTTATAGACAGATTTAAAAATTTTCAGCGAAGACTGGAACTAAAGGATGAAGATGTTACCCATATTGAACAACTTATTTACAAAGTAGCAGAAGCAGAGCATCATAAGCGACAGGAACAGGAAAGGGCAGAATATGAGAATAAGCTGCGGAGATACAAGGGGGCGTTTTCCCAAGCTGTTCAGGAAGAATATCCGTTAAGTCTTGCTATTGGAGATGAACTCAAAAGGACTCAGGAGCTACTAGGACTCAAGAAAGTAGATGTGGCTCAAATTGAGCAATCTGTTCTACAACACGCTGAAGCTCAATATCAAGGAAAGCTAAAACAAAAGCAGCAAGAGGAAGCAGAATGCGAGCGACAGGCAGAGCTGGAAAAACGCCAAAAGGCTGAGTATGAAACTAAGCTGCGACGCTACGAGCAGGAGCTTTCTCAGACGGTTCAAACAGAGTATCCGTTAAGTTCTGAGGCTCAAACCAATTTTCAGAAGCTTCAAGACTCTTTAGGACTCACCAAAAAAGATGTTATGGCAGTTAATCAGCGTATCTTTCAAAGGGCTGAAGCAAGGTATCAAAGTAGAAAAGAAGCGGATGTTATGGCAGTTGATCTACGGATCTTTATTAGGGCTAGTAACTTGCAACGCTATGAACGAGAATTTAGAAAAGCTATTCAAGCAGAGTATCCACTAAACCAATATGTTGTGGATGGACTGAAGAACTTTCAGCAGCAACTAGGACTCAAAGCGGAAGATGTTGCTCAAATTGAGCAGCAGGCAATGACTTCAATAAAAGTTTCTGTTATGGGAACCTCTTCAATGCTTGGCATTCATCTTGGCGTTAGTCACATATCAGTATCGATGATACGTGATGGCTATGCTTGTATAGTGCCTAATCAACAAAACTCCCTTAAAACTCCTACTACTATTGCCTGTAGAAAAGATGGGAGTTGGATCATTGGTCAAACTGCCAAAAATCAAGCATCAATTAACTCACTTAATACATATGAGGGAATTGTTTGCTTATTAGGGCAGAAATATAGCGAGATTTCATACGAAAATATTTCAAGTCTCAACTTTAAAGTGATTAATCAAAATGACGAAATCAAGATTGAATGTCCAGCTTTAGGTAGGCAACTCACGCCAGAAGAGATATTAGCGGAGGGCTTGCGAGTCCTTGTTGATAATGTAAATAAATTGCTAGCACAGCAGTTCAATCAAGTTGTGCTTTCTGTCCCCTCTTGTTTCACTATGCCTCAACGTTGGGCGGTAGAACGAACTGCCCGCCTTGCTGGCTTAGAGTGTTTGAGACTCGAAAATTCATCTACCCTTGCTAGTATGGCTTATGGCTATAATAGAAACACAAAGCCATGTGAGACTATTCTAATTGCTGATATTGATGATGCGTCTATTATTACTTCTATTTTAGAAATAGGCGATGGTATTTTTGAAACCCTTAGCATATCTGGCAGTTGCTTTCTAAGCGGCTTCAAATCTAATAAGCAGGTGTTTGATTCATTCGAAACATTTACAGAAAATGCTCTGCGTGACGCGAAGCTTACCAAAGATTCAATTGATAGATTTATTCTTGTTGGGCAAGATTCTCGGACTCAACCACTCGAGTCTGTTATTCGAGAACGATTCAATAAAACAATAATTCAAAATCCCTACTCCGGAATGGCAGTAGCTTTAGGGACAGCTCTTCAGGTAGGAGTTATGGCAGGTTTGGTGAAAGACGTTCTTCTTCTGGACGTAACGCCATGGTCTCTGGGAGTAGAGACCTCAAGCGGCGTAATGACCAAAGTAATCCCACGCAACACAACAATTCCCACTAAGAAATATGAAGTTTTCTCTACTACTGCTGATAATCAGAGCAACATAGAAATTCAAATTTTTCAGGGTGAAAGAGAACTGGCTAAGGATAATGTCAGTCTAGGGACTTTCCGCTTAGAGGGTATTCCTCCAGCACCTCGTGGTTTACCACAGATAGAAGTAACTTTTGATGTTGATCGCAGTGGTCTACTCAGCGTCTGCGCCAAAGATAAAGGAACTAGAAAAGAAATAGCAGTTAATCTTTTGTACCGTTAAAACTACGAATTTAAGACAGCGCCTACAGTAGTTTATTGGTGTTGATGGAGCAATACTGCGATCGACCAATCGACTTAGCGGATGCAACCCTAGTTTTGGTGGCTGAAAAGACAGGGTATCGGCAAATTCTCACCCTCAATTCAGACTTCTTATTTTATCGGATTGGCGATCGATTTACTTCTGATATCATTCAAGTTTAGTGATAGGATGCATTAGCGTAAACAGCGTATAACAAATCGTTGCAGTGGCGGAATAAAGATGGTCGGTGATGATGCAAAGGTTACTTGCGACCGCTGAACTCAATGGTTATCTCGTAAACGTTGTCTGACTTTGGAGATGATTCGGAAGCTCGATCGAGAATTAAGGATTCCTGTGGATAAAATGTCGCCCTACATTACCAACACTAATTGCTGCTTTATTCTACGATTTATCAACAGATAAAGAAATCAAAATCCCTTCAATCGGTGAAAAACGGGAACGGGAATTGCGGTCTGGAGTGATTATGATTGCGATCGCCTACAGCTAGGACTTGATATGACATCTACGAGCAAGCCAACAGGTAGAGTCAACAATCCCCGTACCTTTAGGCCGGGGAGTGTCAACAACAACTATCAAGGCAACTCAACGGAACTCGGTTTAGCAATGTGAGGCAAGCCCCAGCCCAATTTTTCCCGCAAAATGTGGAAAAACTCAAAAGATTGCACCCGAATAAACCGGGCTTGGTACGGAGCTCGCTCGACTTGCACCCAATCCTCGGGCAGAACATAACATCCGCCGTTCCCGTCTACCACCATTACCAGGCGGTTCGGACTTGCCGGCAAAATCTTGACCGGCTCAGTGTTGGAAAACACCAAAGCCCGCGAAGCCATTGAATGCGGGCAAATAGGCAGCAACTGCAGCACCGGCACTCCGGGAATGATCACAGGGCCACCGGCAGAAAGGGCGTAAGCTGTCGATCCTGTCGGAGTTGCGATGATGACTCCATCTGCGGCAATGTCCACAGAGGCGTGCTGACCGATCGCCACTTCAAAATGACACATACAAGTCAGCGGTTCTCGGTGCAGCACCATTTCATTGAGACAAAGAGCTTCCCAGAGGCAGTCGTTTTCTCGAAACAGGCGCACCGCCAGCATCGATCTTTCTTCTATTTCGTATTCTCCGGCGATTACCTTTTCCAAAGCTTGCGGCAGCAAGTTCAGGTAAGTTTCTGTCAAAAAGCCCATGTGACCAGTATTGACAGTCAGCAGCGGCACTCCAATAGGAGCAACTTGGCGAAATGCCGACAGCACCGTACCGTCGCCGCCCAAAACCACTGCAAACTCCATGTCGCTGTCAAAACCGGGGGGGACGAGTTGGTCGATCGGAGTGTGGCACATCGGGCGAGAAGGGCTAGAATAGCCCAGAATTCCTCCGGAACCAGAAACCGAGCAGACCTCCCAGCCGCGGGCAGTCAGCTTGTCTTCCAACTCTGCGGCGATGCGACAAGCCACAGGTTTAACGTCGTTGTATATAATCCCTGCTTTCGGCACTTTAAAATGTAAAGGGCATTTTTTGTTTACTCCGTTTTTTCGTCTTAAGCTGCTCGTACTCTATTTCCTTGAGCTTCTTCATAATCAGATTAAAGTATTCTTCGAGATAAGATTCCAAAGTAGTAGTTTCTTTGGGATCGATTCCGAAGACACTGTAAACATCATCCATCGGAGCTTTCAAGGGTTTTCCGGCTGCCAAAACTTCTGAAAAAGCCAATCTGTCAGCTACGTTCCAACTCCACTGAAACAAGGTAGCTAATTTACGAGTAGCCTGCAACAAGACGTCTGGGGTGCGCGTAATTTTGGCTTCCTTCCCTGACAACCGTTCGCACAACCGCACGATTTCGTCAGCATCCCAAGCGCGATTCCCCACCACGGGAAAGCTTTTTTTCTCGGTTTCGGGAACCGAAAGGGCCCGGATGGCAAATTTAGCAACGTCCTGAGTGTTCATGTAGGCAAGGGCCGACGGCTTCTTGGGCAGCCAGACAGCCTGATTGTCCAAAATCGGCATTGCATACAGGCTCAGCAGTCCTTGCAAAAAGCCGCAAGGTCTCAATATTGTGTAGTCTAAACCGGATTCTGCTAAGAACAGCTCTGTACAGCGCTTAATTTCCAACAAGGGGACTTGGGGATATTTCTCGGCGTCGAGAAAGGAAAAGAATATGTAACGCTTGATGCCTGCTGCTGCTGCTGCTTGGATCAGCGATACTTTTCCGTCCCAGTCTACTCTTTTGATGCTGACAGAATCGGAGGCACTGGCGGTTGCTGCATCGATGATAGCACTGACGCCTTCTAGCGCCGGAGGCAGACTGTCTGGTTGGCAAAGGTTCCCGGGTACAAGTTCGGCGCCCCATTCTTTCAAAAATGCAGCTTTTCTGTAACTTCTGACTAAACAGCGCACCTGGTAGCCCTCGTCTAGGGCGCGGCGGGCTATTTGGCGGCCGAGAGTGCCGGTGGCACCTACAATCAATAAAGTCATCTAGGGATTAATTTATGAATCTTAAACTTTCTATAAAATAGTATCAGGTCTTTCTCAGTTTTTTATAAAAACTTAACAAAAACCTGAAATTTTCTCATCAATCCAACTATCGGGGCGCTCCCAGGCGCAAGGTGGAAGTGCCTTGCGCGTCCCGCATCGGGGATGAGACAGGAGTCAGTCGATTTTAGATTTTAGATTTTAGATTTTAGATTTTAGACTTGGGGCTGAGACGTTCGGCTCGGGCAACTCGACGGCTAGCGCGAGCAGTCGAAGGATTTTAGATTTATTCCACAGATGAATCTGGGGTATTGAACAAAAGTCGAAAATTTTGGGCCGATGGCGGCTCCTGTCGAAAACTTGTATCCGTTTTTGGGCGGAGTCAAGAAAACATCTGCGAGAGCGAAATGCCTGCTTATTTATAGGCTGCTAAAAATTTTGCTTTGGGCCTTGATACTTATGTCTTCGCCACTATGTGTTTAAATAACTCAGGAATCTGAGACTAAATTTGAATAAACCGGGTTTTTCTAATCTTGCCAAGGCGGTTGCATGATTTTTATGTAGAAAAACCCGATTTCTGAGCCCGGTATGACTTACTCTCCGCCACCTTGGAGTTTGAGGAGTAGGAAGCCTCCACCGATACCGACGAAAATTAAGGAAAAGGACAAAAAGGCTGCGTTAAAAATTTCAGGGTTCATTAGTTTTAGAGTTCCTTAGACGATCGCCAAATAAACATTATTTGACACTCTCCGCTGTGTTAGAGACGGGGATTCTTAATTCAGCGATCTACCTTAAAATTAGCTATCTCTTGCGAGCAATTCCTGAACTATTTGACCTTACCAAAGTAACAACCAAACAGTCTAGTTTAGACAATCTGTGCGGGTCGATCTGAATCAAGCCTACTAGGATACTGGCCTAGAGTTTGGGCGTGTCGCGCCCTACTTTTTTATCCAATTTTTATCAACTCTCTAGCTCATACCGGATGGCATGGGTCTAGAGACTGTGTGTTAATATCCCAGACAAAAATGTACATTATTGTTGTCTGCTTTGTAAAACTTATCTAAACTTATCCAAAGTTTTCTTTAGATAATTAGTGTTTACTGACAAAGCTGTTGGGTAAACGGCTAATCCCCAGATAAGTAGACTATCCCCCGATCGCCAAAGCTTATCAAGTAAAGATAACACTGCGTGCGATCGCTAGTCAACTTACCTAAAGTAAATAAGTATAGGCAAGTAAGGATAACTTTTTGCCACTTAAGTCTTACTCTTCCTTTCGCCGTGAAGTTTGGCCTCGCCAAAGTTATCGCCGGCTTCTCCGGTCCCAAGCACTGGTTTTTCCCAATAGCCTGTTTAACTTCAGACGACACAGCTTTAAACTGGCACGCATTTAATGGTGTGTTGACGGGCATAACATAGATCCCGGAAAGCAGGAACTCAGCCCGATCCACAAAGCTTATGGTTTCCCAGAAGCCCACACTGTACCCTACGGATTAGTGTGGGTAGTTGACTCGACATTACTACTTCTGGATCGATCGTTCCACTTGCCGATCGTGGTTTAACGTATGAACGGTTTTACAGCCTGTGTGATGGTAGGTATTTTCTGCATCAAGCGAATAATATCAACAATCAGCATCCAAGAACTTAACAGGGAGTGTGAAGCCGACTGTTAGCTTTGATGCCTGGTGTCGGAATCGCGAGGTTTTGGGCAGTTTTCGGCGGTTTTTGGCAAACCAGCTAGCTAAATGCTAAGATTTCAGTGCGGAAATTCCTGTATTTTGTTGGAGAGAACTGCCTTGAGTCTCGATCGGGAATCAAAACTAGCTGTAACTCTGGGAGATCCGGCGGGAATTGGCCCGGAAGTGATTCTCAAGGCATTGGCAGATCCCGCTGCTGCTTTGAAGGTGACGGTTCTAGGCTCTAGGATAGTTTTGCAGCAAACATACGATAAGTTGCGATCGAGCAATCCAGCAGCAAAAACGGCAAATCCCGAAACATTAAACATTATTGATATCGAACCAGACACCAAGTGGGGCGAAATTGTCCCCGGTGTCGGGAGTGCAGCTAGCGGGGCTGCTAGCTTTGCTTACATGGAAAGCGCGATCGCCCGTACCATCGCCGGCGAATTCTCCGCCATCGTCACAGGCCCGATTTCCAAAACTTGCTGGCAGGCGGCAGGTTACAATTATCCCGGACAAACAGAACTCCTCGCAGAAAGGGCAAAATCGCAGCGGTTCGGAATGCTGTTTGCCGCCACATCTCCCCACAGTGGCTGGACGCTGGTAACTTTACTCGCTACCACACATATTTCCCTCCGTGAAGTCCCCGATGCTTTGAGTCCAGAATTGCTGACCGAAAAACTAGAATTGCTGATAGAGTGTTTGCGGGAAGATTTTGGGCTGGAAAGACCGAAAATTGCGATTTCTGGCTTAAATCCTCACAGCGGTGAAAATGGCAAACTGGGAAATGAAGAGCAAGACTGGATGATACCTTGGTTGGAAACGCAGCGCGATCGCTTTCCTCAAGTGCAGTTAGACGGGCCAGTACCCCCGGATACCCTGTGGGTAAAACCTGCTAAAGTTTGGTACGGTTTAGCCACAGAAGCTCACGACGGTTACTTGGCAATGTACCACGACCAAGGGTTGATTCCAGTAAAATTGATGGCTTTCGACAAAGCTGTCAACACTACAATTGGCTTGCCTTTTGTCCGCACATCTCCGGATCACGGCACAGCTTTTGATATTGTAGGTCAAGGGATTGCAGATGCCTCCAGCATGAAGGCAGCATTGCAGTTGGCGGCCCAGTTGGCTAGTCGCAGAACAGCACTTAAAATAGGGCGCTAGCTTTAGTAAGCCTGACGCTGGCTGCGAAAAATTGTGTCATTCCTATTGATGTTCGCTGGCGCGAGGCGGCAAGCAAGCTGGTCATTTGAGTCGATCGGTTAAAATCAGATTTGGGTAGCACAGTATGGCAGCATTTAATGATAATTCAAACCAAAGATCTCAGTCAGAAAAAGAGATTTCTGATGCAACTTTGGCAAGTCCTAAAGCTGGAGAGCAACTTCAGGAATTGCTAGCCATACTGAGTGAATTGCAGTTATTGAAGAAATCTAAAAAGGAAACCAGCAAGCTGAAGTTACCGCTTTCTGACAAGTCGGTGGAGCGACTTAAGGACGAGGAAAAGCGGCGCAATCCATTGTCTTTTCTGATCGAACCATCGGCTATTGTACCAGAAGTATTGACTAATAATGAAAAGATACCATCTCAAAGACGACAAAACAATAATGAGGAATCCGGTTTATCTAGAACCGCAGATGTAGCAAAAAAATATCGACCGTCGGAGGAAGAATTAGAACAAGCAGTGGAGGAGTTTAAGCGGTTGCACCAACTGCTATTTGAAAGGGATTTGCCAGAATTTGACAGTAATGTTTTGAGCGTGGAACAAAGGTTAGAAAATTTTGAGAAGCTGATGTCTGAACCGAAAGAGTTGATGAATTTACTGAGAGCGTTAATTCCTGAGTTAGTGAGAGAAGAGTTAGAAGGGTTGAAGTCTGAATTAAGAAAGGCGATCGAACTCGCGAGCAATAATAAAATTAATCGCCTCGAATTGCAGACCAAAATAGCGGATTTGGAAAATCAAATTGCTAACTTCAACCAGCAGCAACTGCCCAATCCAGAACAGTTAATGCAACGGCTGATGTTGGTGGTGGGCGACCTGCTCAAGCGCAAGGTAGAGGAGTCTAAGTTAGAGGTAGCTTCGGCGATCGCACCGACAGTTAATCAAGTAATTTACAATCAAAACGGACTTGAAGAACACGTAGTAAGAATTGAAGATAGAGTTGCGAATATTCAGCAGCGTTATCAGCAGCAACCAGAAGATTTAATCAAGCAGCTAGTGCCGATAGTTAGCGAGTTACTGAACCGTAAAATTAGTGAATTAAAATCAGAGGTTATAGCAACTGTCGCACCCTCAGTACAGGTAAGAATAGCTTGGGTAGAAATAGAAGAAAAAGTATTGAACATCATCGATCGCAGGTTGGCTACGCAACAGTCGCCCATTCAAAAACCAGAAGAGATAATGGCGATGCTAATGCCAGCAATAACTGATTTGCTGAACCGGAAAATCGATGAATCAAAATTAGAGGTAGCAGCGGCGATCGCACCTTTGATAGAATCAGCAATTCTTCCAAGAGAAATTCAAGGAAAATTGAGCGACGTAGAAAGTAGACTAAATAATCTTCAGCGACAGCAAAAGTCTCAGCCGGAAGAAATAATGGCAAGGTTGATGCCTTTAATGATTGAGTCGCTGAACCGGAAAATCGACGAGACAAAGTTAGAGGTGAGAGAGGCGATGGCGCCGGCTGTCAACACCGCTATTCAAAACAGCGGTATTGCAGCACAAATATTAAAGAATGAAACTGAGATTGTCGAAGTTCAGCAGCAAGTTTTAGCCGAGATAGAAGGGTTGATGGCAAGGATAATGCCAGTGATTGTAGAAATGCTGTCCCGAAACATCGAGGAAGCCAAGCTAGAGATAGAATCTGCGATCGCCCCCACTGTCGATGCAATCATTCAGCATAAAAATATCGCTCAAAGACTCGGGAAGATAGAACAACAGATTGTGGCGATCGAACACCGGATTTATGAATCGACAGACTTGTTTACAGATTTACTGAAACCTTTGATTGACGAGCTGATGGTTAGCCATCATGCCCAGCTAGAAAAGTCGGTGATCGCATCTATTTTACCATTGTTAGATGAAGTTGTAGGTTATAATTACAGACTCAACGATAAAGTAGGGGAACTCGATCGCAAAATTACTGATGCTGAATGGGGAGGCAATCGGGAAGAATTAATCGCCAGAATTAAAATCATGTTTCCCGAAATGATGATCCAAACAATTAAGGAGTCGAGAAAATCATTTGCCGAAACCATAACTCCGATAATTGATGAAGTAATTAATACCAAAACCCGAGAAAACAGGCAATCGATGGGAGTAGCCATATCGCCGGCTCTTCCTGTGGGAATCAGCCACAGAATCAGTGAATCTCCCGATGAAATTGCAATGGCGATCGCCCCGGAAATGGCCGCCGCTATCAAACAGCAAATTCATCTCAAGCGAGAAGCTATGTCAGATGCACTTTATCCGATCATCGGCAGCACGATTTTAAAATACCTCGCAGAGATGATGCGGGAGATTAATGAAAAACTCGAATCATCTTTAAGTCCCCAGGGAATGAGTCGCAAAATTAAAGCCAAATTGCAGGGAATTTCTGAAGCAGAATTGCTGATGAAAGAAACAACACCACTGAGTGTGAAAGCTGTCTTTTTAATTCAAGCACAATCGGGCTTAGTAATTTCAGCAGTGCAGCAGTCTGAACGCGAACAGCTAGAATCAGACATGGTAGCGGGGATGCTGACTGCTATTCGCGCTTTTGTCAATGATTGCATATCTCAGTCGGGAAATATTGCAGAGATTGATGCTATAGAATACGGCACATCTAAGATAGTATTGGAAGTAGCGGGTTCGTGTTATCTGGCAGTAGTTATGCAAGGAGAAACCCGCCAGTGGTTTAAGTACAAAATGCGATCGATCTTCAAAAAGATTGTTCAAGAATACGGGGATCAAATCCAGTCATTTAAAGGCGATCCAGCCACTGTGCCGGCCGAAGTAAACTCGAACTTGCAAAAATTAATGGATACAGAGGTAAAAGTTAAATCTCCTAAACTGCCAATTTTACCAATTATCGGTTTGGCAGCGTTAGGTTTAATTGGCGTACCTTGGGGAATTCATCAATACCGCAGCGGAGTTGAAGCGAGCTTAGAAGCAGATACCAATTTAGCTTTACAATCTGCTCCGGAGTTATCGGTTTATCGCCTCGCGGCAGATGTTAAAGATAAAGTATTGGAGATTTCGGGACGAGTGCCGAATCAAAAGCTGCGATCGAAAGCGGAAAACATCGCTCAGGAAACGGCTCCCAAATCAAGAATTGAAAATAAAATTATAGCCGTTGAAGTACCTCCCGACCCGGTTTTAGTCGAAGCCGATGTCAAGCGGACGGCAGCTCTTTTGAATAAAGTAGAAAGCATTGATATCTCGGCTCGCTATGCAGAGGGAAAAGTCGCCGTTGCAGGCAGTGTGAGCAAAGTGCCAGATGCTCAGAAAATAACTCAAGCTTTTGAGAAAATTCCGGGGGTGAAGTCTGTAACAAATACAGTGATAATAGGAAGTCAACCGCAGCCAAAAAGAATGGCAGTTCGCGTGTATTTCGATGCCGGTTCGGCAAATTTGCAGGCGAAAGACGTAGCACAAAAGCTTAGCAAAGTCAAGGAATATATGGAGGGGAATAGCACGAAGAATTTAAGGATAATTGGCTACAGCGATTTTAAAAGCACTCCGGCAGAAAATCAAAAGTTGGCACTGGAAAGGGCGACAAATGTGAAAGGTATTTTGGTTAAACAAGGGATAAATGGCAACAGAATGCAAGTTGCTTCTACTAAGGGTCGTCCCGAAGGTGTGGAACCAAATCAACCGCTGTGGCTGAGCAGATTGGTAGTATTTGAGGTGATAAATTAAAATTGGGAATTGGGAATTGGGAATTGGGAATCGGGCATCGGGCATCGGGCATTGTTAATTGGGAATTTTCCCTAATGACTAATGGCTTCTTTCTCTTAATTTATAGTAACTGGCAAGAAGGTTAGGACATTTTTTATCGCTGAAAATATTGCTCAGACTGCATTACCCTTCTTCCTTCTTCCTTCTTCCTTCTTCCTTCTTCCTGACATCCGTTACATCCGTTACAGAATCCGTTGCCGAACTTCCTTCTTCCTCTTAAATTAATCTAACTCGCCCAGAGGTAAAGGCTTGTATTCGATCGCCCGCCAAGCATACTAACAAGCGGCCGGTTCCGTCAATGCCGGCGGCTTCTCCGCAGATGGTTTCGGAGGAAAGTTCGATCGCCACCGGGCAGCCAATCAACGCATCGCGGCGGCGCAATTCCGGCAAAAGTAGCGCTAAACCGGACTTGGAGGCTGGCTTGTCTGTGGTAGAAAACATATCGGCTAGTTCGAGTAAATAGTGCCGCAGTCGATCGACCAAACACAGTTCATCTGGTACTGTACTAGCAATAGAATGCAAGCTTACCGCATTGCCGATCGCCCTTTCATCCAATCCCGCAGCCGCGAAATCTACGCAGCGGTTGATTCCAATTCCCACAACGGCGCGAGTTTTGCCAGAAACATTGCCGTTGGTGGCTTCGCAGAGAATTCCGGCTAATTTGTGGCGATCGATCCAGACATCGTTTGGCCATTTCAGGCGCAGCATATCGCGACAGTCTGGAACCAAATCTTCGATCGCGTAAATCACCGCTAAACCGGCTGCTAAACTGAGTCCGGGCAACAGATTGGGGTTGAGGTTTTCGAGTACAAAACTAACAGTCAAGACACCGCTTGGGGCGTGCCAGGTGCGCCCGTGTTGGCCGCGCCCGCTGGTTTGTCGCTTGGTAAATACTGCATCTCCGTGGTGGAGTTGGGCCGCGCGGGCGATCGCCCAACTGTTGGTACTCGGACAGGTATCCAAGGAGTGTAGCCAGTGAGGGAGGTTTGGGCGATCGGGTTCTGGGGTTGCGGGCACGGGATTTAAGGGCAATTCAGACAAGGTTTGATTTGTAGTATTTGATATTTAAAAGCTGATTATCGCAGGGCGATCGATCTTTTGTGCGAGTTGGGGCTATCGGCATTTTCGTCAGTGTTAATTCTTGCGGTTGCGATCGAAGTCTTCTATAAATATGTCTCAGCGGGGGTTGACAGCGATCGAATGCGGGCGATCGAATGCGCGCCTACAGAGACAAAACTCGCAAGCCCAGGGTTAAGAGTTTATTGAGTCCAGGGACTTTGAATCGCGCGGTATATTTAGCTTTGTTGTGTAGTCGCGATTTCTAATCGCCCGGTATATTTATTTGAAGCTCGATCGCTCTGTTAAAGCCTTGCTACCAGTAAATCCTTAATAATTGGGATTTTGGCCACAATTTCTGCTTGAGATACCTCGGTTTGCTGCCAACTCGATCGCCCTGCCAGCCGATCGGCCCACTGCTGCAACTTCGGATAGTCATCAAAAGATATGCCAAAGATCCCTAGGGAAGGCACCGCAGTCCCCGCCACCACTTCGGCCAAAGTAAACTGTTCCCCAGCAAAATAAGTGCGATCGTCCGCCAGCAACCCCTCAAAAAACCTCAGCAGCGTTACTATCTGCTGTTTAGACTGTTCCAACTTCTGTGCAGTGTCTCCCGCTACACCAAGCATTTGACGTGTTAAGGCAAACATTGCCGGCAACAGTTCATTTAACGTCACCATTTCCACCATCCGTACAATTCCCAACGCTTTCGCCTCTGTCGGTAGCAGTGCAGGCGTCGGGTATTTCGCCTCCAGATAATCGAGAATTGCCAGCGACTCCACCAAAGTCAAGTCTTCATCCACTAAAACCGGTATGCGGTGGAACGGGTTAATTGCCAGAAAATCCGGCTTAAATTGGTCGCCGTCGAGATTAAGTGCGATCGGCTCAAACGCAATCTGTTTTTCCAGAAGTGCCACCCACACACGGCGAGAATTCATAGAAATTGGAGTGTAGTACAGTTTCAGCATCATATTTACCTTACGGAACACCATGAGTTTAGCAGCAAAATGTTTTGGTTTTTAAGGGTTTGGGGAAACGCAGAGTGTTGGTGGGAGCGATCGACACCCCTTTAAAAAACCCAATTTAAAAAAAAGTTGTATTACCCCCTTGACAGTCTTGTATTATGCAATGTAGTATAAATGTATGGCGAAGGGGAAAGAGCTTCAAAGCCTTACCCTACAAGCAATATGAACCTTGAAAACAGAATAGGAAGTTAATCGTGTCACATAATTGTGGACATCGGCGGTGTAGACTCCGGCAACAATAGCCCGATCGGGTTGTAGTACGCGGAATCAACCGCCACCCCGTCCCACATTGACTAATTCAAGGACAGAATATTGTTCATTTTCGCGGGGGTATAGCTCAACCGGTCAGAGCAGTCGCCTGTCGAGCGAAAGGTTGCGAGTTCAAGTCTCGTTACTCCCGTCAGTCGATTTTAGATTTTAGATTTTAGATTGTAGATTTACTCCACAGGAGAAGAATCTCAGAATTGGAACTTTGGTCTAAAATCCACACCTCGTGTCGGAAAGCAAGTATCCGTTTTTCGGCGGGGGTCAAAGTCCCGTAGGCAAAAGTCAAGCCGTCTCCCCCTCAAGGAGAAGATTGCGAGTGCAAACCTCGTCGGGACTCCCAGGTTAGGTGGCCGAGTGGTTGAAGGCGTCGGTCTGCAAAACCGAATTGCGCGGGTTCAAATCCCGCCCTAACCTCTGTTCCCAATCAGAAATTAAAAATTAGAAATTAAAAGATTAAACTAACAGTCTTTTAATTAATTTTTTTAACTTTGAAAAGGAACGAAGCGAAAGTGAAATTGCAGCGTAGCTTAATCGTAAAGCGCCAAGTTCATACCTTGGTCAATGCGGGTACCGCTTCGCGGAAGCAAGCTACAAATCCCGCCGCTGCGACCCCAAGCAGGGATAGTGTAACTGGCAACACTCTGGTCTCCAAAACCAGCATTCTGAGTTCAAATCTCAGTTCCTGTGCCAATTTATAGTGCTGTAGGCAAATGGTTTAAGCCGCTTGGTTTTCACCCAAGTGATTGCGGGTTCAACTCCCGTCAGCACTTCCAAACTGGGTCGGCCCTCCTATTGGCGTGGGTAGCTGTCTGTAAAACAGTAGCTTAAAGCGTTGCTGGTTCAATTCCAGCCCGACCCATTTGTAACTGCATTTAATCCGCAGTTGCAATTTTGAGAACGTGGTGTAGCCGGATAACATCTCAGTTAATAAAACTGAAGATTGAGGGTTCAAATCCCTCCGTTCTCGCTCGCTGAGGAGAGGTGGCCGAGAGGCTTAAGGCACCTGTTTGCTAAACAGAATCGGGTAACACCGACGCAGGTTCAAATCCTGTCCTCTCCGTTTAAATTTCCCCCGATAGCTCAGTTGGTAGAGTGCTTGTGTGAAGAACAAGAGGTCGTCAGTTCGATACTGACTTGGGGGATTGCGTTGCCTTATAGCTCAATGGTAGAGCAAGCGGTTGTTAACCGCTAGGTTGTGGGTTCGAGTCCTACTGGGGCAGCCATTTTTTAAATTGCCGGGTAGACAAATTGCTAAAGTCGCCTATCTCTGAAATAGGAGTTTCTGTAGGTTCAAAGCCTACCCCAGCACCCAATTATTGGGAAGTCGCCTAATCGGTATGGCACCGCTCTTTGAAAGCGGCAAAATGCAGGTTCGATCCCTGCCTTCCCAGTTCTGCTATTACCAAAGCAGATCTATTATACTCCTGTAGCCCAATTGGGAAAAGCCGCAATTTCAAAACTTGTGTTGTGTGAGTTCAAATCTCACCAGGAGTACCAAATTTTCAACTAAGTTTCTACTTGCTCCTGTGGCGGAATTGGCAGACGCGGCAGACTTAAAATCTGTTTTATTTTGAGTGTGAGTTCGAGTCTCACTAGGAGCATGAACGGGATGTAATTCAGCGGCCAGAAGCCATGCTTTGGGAGCATGGAGTCGTTGGTTCAAATCCAACCATCCCGACTTTACCCCTGTGATGTAATTGGAAAACATCACTCGCTCAGAACGAGTGTTTTTTGCAGGTTCGAGGCCTGTCAGGGGTATGAGGTTTTATTAAATCTCAAATCTCAAATCTCAAATCGGTTTTGCCCCTGTAGCCCAATCGGTAGAGGCGCTAGATTTAGGATCTAGTTAGTGCTGGTTCGATGCCAGTCAGGGGTATTTGGTGACATTGCGGGTGAAGTAGCCTGGGTAGGCTTGGAGGTCTCATAAGCCTCTTAATAGCAGGTTCAACTCCTGCCCCCGCCACCAAAAATGCAGGTGTGATGTAATTGGCAACATGAGGTTCTTGTAAAGCTTTCTTGCGAGTTCAAATCTCACCATCTGCTTGGCGCGCTGGTGTAGCTCAATTAGGCAGAGCAACTGATTTGTAATCAGTCGGTTGTAGGTTCAATTCCTATCACCAGCCCCACAATTGCGGATATGTTGTAACGGTAGCATTCGAGTCTTCCAAACTCTAGGCACGAGTTCGATCCTCGTTATCCGCTTGGCTAAACGAGAGGTTTTTTAAATCCAAAATCTCAAATTTCCAATCTAAAATCGGTTTGCGGATGTCATGTAGCGGCTAGCATCTGAGTATGCCATTCTCAGCGCATGGGTTCGAGTCCCATCATCCGCTTTTGTAGTCCTGAGCTTCGATGGTAGAGTGTTTGCCTTACAAGCAGAGGCGGGGTAATCTCCTGTCAGGACTACCAATTTATGGGAGTGTAGCTCAATGGATAGAGCGCCGCGCTTCGGACGCGGATGTTGTGGGTTCAAGTCCTACCACTCTCGTTGTTTTTGCTTTAATTTAAGGAGGTTGATTCCATTGAATGGATAATTTTTTATATTAAGAGCGATCGCCCTTTGCGTGTCCAATCTTTGGAGCCTACATACTTTAGTACGAGAGGAAAGGTAACGCTGTCAAAATCAGCGGGCGTTTGAGAACGAGGAGTGCGATGAACCCGGCAGGTTGGCTTAAAGGTAGCCATCCTTTAAAGAGTGTGTAATAACTCATCGGCCCAGTCCCTCTAGTAACTGAGAAAACGCTATGCTCTGATAACTTGCACGGAAAGTGCGATCGCATAATGTTACCTTTGGATGCAGTTTCAATTATCGGGAATTACAATTTTAATAAAGGAGTTTCCTGATGCCTGTAATTGCTATGGAAGTAAAAACCGCGCAAAATCATCCTCATGCTGATGCGCTGCGTGTCTATATTTTTGAAGCTCCGGGGTGCGAGAGCGTGCAAATTATTGCCAACTTAGAAAACATTTACAGTGTTGGCGATATCGTTGCTGTAGCTTTAACTGATTCTGTGCTTAAAGACGGCACAAAAATCCAACCTACTAAGCTTCGAGGTATTTATTCCTACGGCATGGCTATCAGCAAAGTTGAAGCAGCGATCTGCTCCGATTTGTCGGCAATTTACTGTCAACAAAAAGTTGCTGAATCGGTGAAAATCCAAAGTTGGCCGAGTATCGAACTGCTGTACAATCTGCGCCGGAATTTAGAAGCTTCTGGGGAAACTCCGAAGGTAAGTTATCAAGCTAAAATTAAACTCGACGGCACTAACGGCGGCGTCCAAATCTTTTCTGACGGTAGAGTTGCTGTCCAAAGTCGATCGCAGATAATTACGCCTGAAAACGATAATCTCGGCTTTGCCGCTTGGGTGAGTCAAAACATTGATTATTTTGCCTCTCTTGCGAGTGCAGAAAACGTAACTGTATTTGGAGAATGGTGCGGTAAAGGCATTCAGAAACGGACGGCTGTATCGATGTGCGATCGCAAAATATTTGCGGTGTTTGCGGTTCAATTTGGCGGCGAATCTGGAAAATTAGCCAAACTGGAAATTCATCCCGACAAAATTGCTGAATTTTTGCCAAAACATCCCGACATTTTTGTGCTGCCTTTTTATGGAGAACCGATTGTTTTAGATTTTGGCGATCGCACCCAACTCGAATCGGCTGTCGAAATCCTCAATCAAGCGGTTAATACTGTAGAAACAGTCGATCCTTGGGTGAAAGAAACTTTTGGCATCGAAGGTATTGGGGAAGGATTGGTGCTGTTTCCCGAAAGCAATGAACTTGCAGAAAGACTGTCTTATGCGGAACTTCTGTTCAAAGCCAAGGGTGAAAAACACCAAACTGTCAAAACCAAACAACCAGTGCAAATCGACCCGGAAGTTGCTAAAAGCATTGACGATTTTGTCAATCTTGTTGTGACACCTGCTCGCCTCGAACAAGGAGTGACAGAAGTGGGATGCAATCAGTTTGAAATAGCAAAAATCGGAGCGTTTTTACAGTGGTTTACCGCCGACGTGCAGAAAGAAAGCGCTGCCGAATTGGAGGCGGCTCAACTAACCTGGAAAGATGTTAACAAAGCAGTGATGAACGCAGCTAAAAAATGGTATCAGGAAAAGTCTAAATCTTTGTAGCTCAGTCCTGGACGCATAAATTAAAGAAACCCAGTTTCTGGCCACCCATGCGTCCAGGACTGTTAACAAACAATACGGGAGTGTAACTCAACTGGATAGAGTGTCGAGCTTCTACCTCGAATGTTGTGGGTTCAAGTCCTACCGCTCCTGCTGTCTGGGGTTCGTAGCTTAATTGGTAAAGCATCTAACTGGCTGTTAGAAAGATATCGGTTCAAATCCGATCGCAATCCACCACACCAATTTTAGATTTTAGATTTTAGATTTTAGATTGACTCCACAGATGAATCTGGGAGCTTGAACATTCATCTAAAATTCTATTTCTCCACAACTTAAGTCGGAGGGTTATATTCGTTTCGGGGTCATAGCTCAATTGGTAGAGCGCTTGCTTTGCACGCAAGAGGTCAGGAGTTCGATCCTCCTTGACTCCACTTACGGTGTCTGAAGTCGAAGCGGTCGAGACGCTAGCCTGTGAAGCTAGTTATTAGCGGGTTCGAGTCCCGTCGGATACCCCTTGGAAGATGCCGCTAAATGGTTGGCAACCAGTCTTGAAAACTGGGGTACAGTTAACTGTAAGGGTTCGATTCCTTCATCTTCCTTTTAATTAACCACCGGAAGTCGAAAAGCGAGACACCGTGCTGATAACGCGGCGATAGGAGGGGCAGTACCTCCTCGGTGGATGGATTAGTTTATAATAAGTCTAGATTTGCTAGTTATTCAACATAGAAGCCATGAGCATTCAAGTTCTAAAATTAGAATTGATTCAGTGAATTTTCTTATTAAAAGATATTGAACTTTTAAACGAAATCCAAAAACTGAAACAAAAGTCACCCGAAAAGACTGCTGTACTCAAACCTCGTCAATTTGGCTGTGGTCAAGGAATTTTTACTTATATAGCAGATGATTTTGATGAAACACCTCCGGGTTTTGAAGAATAGGCGTAAGTCATCAATATAGGGCTTACGCATGAAGCTCAGAAATCGGGTTTTTTACTCAATTTGCGGGCTGTAAAGCATCTTTTCTTAAAAAACCCGGTTTCTTTGGTGGGAGCGCCCGAGTCAGAAATATATTATATGAGGTTTAATTTATATGAATTTACAGCATTACAATTATTATCTGGTGGTTGACCTTGAAGCAACTTGCTGCGATCGCGGAAATATCAGAAAAGAGGAAATGGAAATTATCGAAATAGGAGCGGTTATGGTGCATTCAGAGTCTCTAAGTATTGTTGATGAATTTCAAAGCTTCATCAAACCTATTCGCCATCCTATCCTGACTGAATTCTGCAAATCGCTAACATCTATTTCTCAAGCACAAGTCGATCGAGCTCCGACTTACCCGGAAGCGATCGCACTTCTGAAAAACTGGCTGTCCGGTTACTCAAATGGTGTATTTGGTTCTTGGGGCGATTTCGATCGCCAACAATTTCAACAAGACAGCAATTTTCACAAAGTACCTTTTCCCATTGCTTATCCTCATGTGAATCTCAAACAATTGTTTTCCCAAAAGCAAGGTTTGCGAAAACGTCATGGGATGGCAAAAGCTCTGACACTCGCGGGTTTACCCCTAGAAGGAACTCATCACCGAGGTATTGATGATGCGAGAAATATCGCCAAACTGTTGCCTTACATTTTGGAGCGAAAACAGTTATCCTGATTTGCGATCGTACATACAGCGAGCAAAATTATGGGGAGGTCGCCTAAGTGGAATGGCACCGTAAAAACTTTGGAAAAGCGGCTCCCAAAAGGACGATCGGGTTTGTTGAGTAGGGTAAAAAGTTGCTTCGCGACGTTCCCTGAAAACGCCAACGGGCAACAGGTTGCGGAAGCACTGAAAGGAATTAACAGTCCGAGATGGGGGAAGTTCCCGTCTGCTTGCGGGCAGTAAGGAAGCGCGTTTCCTGAAAGTTGCTGTCGATGCGGGTTCGAGTCCCGTCCTCTCCACTCCAGGTTCAAGTCCAAATCGAAGAGTTTCAACCCGTGCCCTAACAGTTAAAGCATACATACTCGGCTGTTAACCGACTAAAACCAATGCTTTACGCACTTGCACGGGTTGAACCTCAGAACCTCAGTTGTTCTTGAGGTCTAAATCGCGATCGTAGCTGCCGATTGGCCGCAGTCTGGTCATCAACTGCTTCAGCAAGAAGCCGTTGCTGTTCCAAGCCGTATAAGGATTAGCCCCTTGCCCCTTTAGGCGCAAGGTTTGTCGGGCTTTGTTATGGCAGATATTCGCCAGCAGGCTGACGACTGACACTAAGCCGAGTTCATCGACAAGGGCTTCGAGTTCATCTTGGGTCACAAGCACACCTCCAGGGTTGACTATTCCTGAGCTATACCCTATAGTACCTTTCAAGGGTACTTGAAGTACACTAAAAGTTACTTGTTCTCAGTTTCGTCCACGAGGTTGTATTCCTTGATAGCCGCCATGACTAGCAGAGTGGACATAGGAACTCCTGTCTGCTGGGAGATGTTTCTCAGTTTTTCGTGCAAACGCTTGGGAACTGTGACTTTAATCACAGCAGTCTCTTCTTTGTCAGCCATTTCAAGCAGTCATGTTTAGTTGACACAAGCTTATCCTCTTTCCGAGTACCGATCGCAGCTTGCTGCGATCGTCTGTAGGGATGCGGGCGCAGCGCGATAAAATGGCTGCTGCTGCGAAACTGTGCGCTAACCAATAAAAAGGTCGATCGCAAATCTCTAACCAAGGGAGCGATTGGATATATTAGTTACATTCAGAAGCAAGAAGTAACCAAACAACTTAATAAAAAATGTGAAACATGAGAAAACTAAAATATTACGTTGCTTGCACGGTTGACGGGTTTATTGCTCGCGAAGATGGCTCATTTGATTGTTTTCCTATGTCAGGAGAGCATTTCGCTGATTTGTTCGATTCCTTTCCTGAGACTTTTCCGGCTCACTTTCAGGAAGCACGAGGCATTCGTGCAGAGAACAAGCAGTTTGATGCGGTTTTGATGGGACGGAAAACCTATGAAGTAGGGCTAAATGTTGGTGTAACTAACCCTTATCCTACCTTGAAGCAGTATGTTTTTTCGCGCACTATGAAAGCCAGTCCCGATGAGAATATTGAACTTGTTTCAGACAATCCTGTCGCAGTGGTTAAGGAATTGAAAAAAGAAACTGGTAAAGACATCTGGCTCTGCGGTGGTAGCGCTTTAGCGACCACTCTTTTTTCTGAGATTGACGAGATGATTGTAAAGTTGAATCCGCTAGTTATTGGATCGGGAATTCCTCTTTTTTCCCGTGCACTCGATCCGACAAATTTGGAACTTGCCGATCGCAAAATCTATAGCAACGGTTTCATGTTGCTTCATTATCGATTGGAGAAATGAGGTGTTTGTGCGACTGAAAGAAACCGGGTTTCTTACCGTTGATGCGGGCGGTAACGAACTATTATCGCAAAAAACGCGGTTTCTGACCACCCGTGCGTAAGTCTTATAGATTGTAGATTGAGTACGATCGCATCAAATAGCATCAATTAAAAGTTTTGCATAGAAGCGGAGGCCTCCGTGACGGCGACTTGTCTTGAAAACAAGAGTGCAGTTAACTGTAGGGGTTCAATTTCTCCAGCTTCCGTTGAGATTTTATGGGTGGTTAGCAAAGCGGTTATGCACCCGGCTTTTAACCGGTATTAGATAGGTTCAACTCCTATACCACCCACTCAATCGATTTTAGATTTTAGATTTTAGATTTTAGATTGAGGGATATCTGTGAGACTTTATATTTTAGATTAAAAGGCATTTTGTTGCATGGGATCTGCTGCCTTTATCTGCGTTCATCTGCGTTATCTGCAATTATCTGCGGTTAAAACTCCCAAAACTTGGAAAGTGTGGCTGTATCGATTTTAGATTTTAGATTTTAGATTTTAGATTGAGGGATATCTGTGAGATTTTAGATTTTAGATTAAAAGGCATATTGTTGCATGGAATCTGCTGCCTTTATCTGCGTTCATCTGCGTTATCTGCAATTATCTGCGGTTAAAACTCCCAAAACTTGGAAAGTGCGGCTGTGTGGACAGCAACTGGTTTGGAATACCAGCGTGCAGCGAAAGCTGTAGAGGTTCGACTCCTCCACTTTCCCTTTTAATCATTAGCGAGCAGTTCTTACTCATTAAAAAGAAGCTAAGGACTAAAAACTAATGATTGAAAATAAACAACAATCCTAAAAGGAGAATAAAATGTAATGTCACGCACAAAATTTGAACGGAACAAACCCCACGTCAATGTCGGTACAATCGGTCACGTTGACCACGGCAAAACAACCCTAACAGCGGCGATTACAATGACGCTGGCTGCACAGGGTCGGGCCAAGGCTAAAAAGTACGATGAAATCGATGCTGCACCGGAAGAAAAACAGCGGGGAATCACGATTAATACGGCTCACGTTGAGTATGAAACTGGCGATCGCCATTACGCTCACGTTGATTGTCCGGGTCACGCTGATTACGTGAAAAACATGATCGTGGGTGCCGCTCAAATGGATGGTGCAATCCTCGTCGTGTCGGCTGCAGATGGTTCCATGCCTCAAACTCGCGAACATATCTTGTTAGCGCGGCAAGTGGGAGTGCCGAAGTTGGTTGTCTTTTTGAATAAGAAAGATATGGTGGACGATGCGGAAATTTTGGAGTTAGTCGAGTTAGAAATTCGCGAACTTCTCAGTTCTTACGGTTTCCCGGGCGATGATATTCCAATTGTCGCAGGTTCGGCACTGAAAGCGCTGGAAAAGATGACTGCTAATCCGAAAATACACCGCGGCGAGGATGAGTGGGTTGATGGCATTTACAATTTGATGGATGCGGTAGATGACTGGATTTCTACGCCCGATCGCGATATTGACAAACCTTTTCTGATGGCTGTTGAAGATGTGTTCTCGATCAAAGGTCGGGGAACTGTCGCAACTGGCAAAATCGAGCGGGGTAAAATCAAAGTCGGCGATACTGTGGAATTGGTGGGAATCCACAACACTCGCACGATAACTGTTATCGGCGTTGAAATGTTCCAGCAAATCCTGGATGAAGGAATGGCTGGAGATAATGTCGGTTTGTTGCTTCGCGGCATCCAAAAAGACGAAATTGAACGGGGGATGGTACTTGCTAAACCCGGTTCAATTCAACCTCACACTGAATTCGATTCTGAGGTTTACGTGCTGTCGGAAAAAGAAGGGGGCCGCCGCACTCCTTTCTTTGCGGGATATCGGCCTCAATTCTTCGTGCGGACAACGGATGTTACGGGTACGATCGCATCTTTTACGGCTGATGACGGCAGCGCGATCAATATGATAGTTCCGGGCGATCGAGTTAATATGACTGTGAAGTTGTTGCAGCCGATCGCGATCGAACAAAATATGCGTTTTGCCATCCGCGAAGGTAATCGTACTGTCGGCGCCGGTGTCGTCTCCCGAATTCTGAAGTAGACGCTTTCGGAACGAATTAGAATCAGTAGGGTGGGCAAAAGTCCACCTTACTGATTAATTGACAGCAAATTTTTCTGTGTGGATGCAGTAGATCGCCAAGATGGAGTCAAGCGAATAGTCGAGATTGGAGATGGGCAAGTATCAGATTTGGTTGGATGGTCGGCCGAACGTTTTGCACAACTCTGGGGAGGTGCTTGAGGTCGATCGCCCTTAAATCAAATGTGGGTTCAGGGCGATCGAACTTAAATTAAATATTCGAGTAAGGGCGATCGCCACAAATTTATACAAAAACACTTGAATTTTCAGAACGGTTGTGTTATACTAGCTTAGATGCGGGAGTATAGCTCAGTTGGTTAGAGCAGGTGACTCTTAATCTCAAGGTCGAAGGTTCAAGTCCTTCTACTCCCATCCCAAATCCTGAACCTGAATTTATCGAAACTTACGGCGGCTCGATGCGTCGGGGTGTTTGCGTGGTCGGATTTTTAATGCCGATCGACCATTGCGCCGAGTCGATCGATAAAAGTGCGATCGCCCAAGCTATTTTTAAACTGAATAACAACAGGGAATGGTGATTAGCTATGATGCCAAATCTCTCGGCGCGCTGCTATGGGGGCGATCGCGATTTAGATGCGATCGCCCATTTAATCAATACTTGCGAAGAAGTCGATCGGCTCGATGAAGGCACTTCCATCTCGGAACTACAACAAGAATTCAACCAACCGTCCCTAGATGTAGCGCGCGATATCCGCCTTTGGGAAGATGGGGAGGGAAAATTAATCGGTTTTGCTCAGTTGTCGGTTTCTGAACTGGGCGAAGTAATTGACGGTTGGCTGTGGTTTCGCGTCCACCCCGACGCGCGCGGAGGCGATGTGGAAGCAGCCGCGATCGCCTGGGGTGAAGTGCGGATGCGCGAGGTGTCTGCGATGCGGGGCGGGCGCGTGAAGCTGCGAACCTACGCTCGCGCACAGGATTGCGATCGCATTTCTGTGCTGACAAGTTGCGGTTTTAAGGTCGATCGCTATTTTTACCGAATGGCGCGATCGCTCTCTGAACCGATCCCAGAACCGCACTTCCCCGAAGGTTTCGCGCTGCGTCAGTTCCCCGGCGAACAGGATGCGGCAGCTTGGGTAGAAATGTTCAACCAGTCGTTTATCGATCACTGGAATCATCACGATTTAACGGTGGATAAATTTAAGCACGAGTTAGCTAAACCCAATTACAGAAATGATTTAGACTTGATTGCTGTTGCTGATGACGGCACATTTGTCAGTTTTTGTTCCTGCGTGATTTGTGTGGAAGAGTGCGATCGTACCGGGCGCAATGAAGGCTGGATTGCTTGTCTCGGCACTAGGCGCGGCTTCCGCAAAAGGGGAT
Source organism: Microcoleus vaginatus BM001213989 (assembly GCA_036700245.1). Classification (GTDB taxonomy): domain Bacteria; phylum Cyanobacteriota; class Cyanobacteriia; order Cyanobacteriales; family Microcoleaceae; genus Microcoleus. The sequence goes on along the minus strand of JAUBOM010000013.1, from coordinate 47,095 downwards.
TGGGACGAGCGATGTTGCTCGCTGGTTTGCATCGACTCAAAGCTGCCGGTGTGGCTACTGCTATTCTCGGCGTCGATGCTGAAAATTCCTCAGGTGCATTGCATCTTTACGAGTCTGCTGGCTTTCACAATATTCGCGACAGCATTTCTTATGTTAAGGATGTTTGATCGATGTTATATCATTTCCGGTTACACCGGAATGATGTTGACTGTTGACGGTTGACGGTTGACAGTGAACAGTGAACAGTCAACCGTCAACTCGAATTTACTATTCCGATGCTAACGGATTTGATATTACAGGTCGCGATCGAACTCCCACCCAAGAAACCGGGTTTTTTACCGGATCTGCGGGTTGCAACGAAATATTTTCGTGAAAAAACCCGGTTTCTCGCCACTCGTGTAAGTTTTATCTAAAAAACTTTTCCGGCCCCCTTGACAATTTTGTATTACGTATGTAGTATAAAAGTATGGAAAGCACAGGACAAGCAAAAACCTGTATTTTCCGTACCGCTTCTGAACCTTGAAAACTGAATAAACGATCGAAATTTCAAGGAACATCAATTTTAAAGTCTTGTAACAGAGACTGAATTGTCATGTTGTTACTGTACACCACAGTGTTCGGCTACAAACTGATTCCCTCTGAGCCAGATATTGTACCGAATCAGCCTCATTTAAACGAATTTAATGCGGATTCAGAACAGACAAGTTCTGCCCAAGTCGAAACAACCAAAAAGGCTGAGGAAATCCGCACAGTCAAACAAGCTTATCACTTAGAACGGCGTTTATTCCAGTAAAAATTGTCAGATTTCGTGAATCTTTACCGATACTGGCAATTTGCTAAGTCTCACAAAAAGCCAAAGTCGAGAGCAGATAAGCTACTAATCCACAATCCAAAATTGCTCTAGGAGGTATCGGTAATGGTTCACATTCGTTTTGAAGGACGTTCCTACGATCTGGCAGAAGACCAACTGGGCATCTGGGCCGGAATGAGCGACAAGGCTATTCAGGAACGTCTGGCAAATCATTTTGATGTCAAGGGCGATCGCTTCGAGTCTTACGTTCTGGATCGCCGTCCCAGCGGTGATTTAATTGTCCGCCCAGAAGCTGTTTACGGCTAGAAATTCACTGAAAGCACGTATTAGACAGCGCACCCCAACTAAAGAAGCTTACAAACTACAAACGTTCCACTTAAAATCGAATAGTAGGTTCAATTCCTACCTTTCGAGAGCGTGAAAAAAAGCTTCTCTGACTTGTGCGCTGCCTTTTATAGCTGATTTTTTTATATCTATCGGACGATTAAAAGTTCTACTTCGCGCCCCAACAAAGGAAGCTTACATACTAGCTCATTGGTAGAGCAATTCCCTCTTAAGGAAATGGTCGCGGGTTCAACTCCTGCGTATGAACAACGGCTTTCTTGACTTGCGCGAAGTGCATTTCACTACTTTAAAGGAATAATTATTTACCGATGTAATACAAAGACAAAGTAAAATTATTCTACGGTTTTGTTCGGAAAAAACTCTGTTCCGCTCCCTAACAAATGAAGCGCATACACACAATTTCACCGATTGGTCGCAGGTTCAAATCCTGCCAGTCCCGTTTAAGGGGCTGTAGCTCAGGGGTAGAGCGATCGGGCTGTCAAAACGCTTTGCTAACTTGTGTGGAACATCTCATATAAAATCCGGTTTCAATATCTCCTCTCTTAGTCTCTTAGAGAGGGACTTGGTTTGACTATTGATCGGTTTCAACCGAGTATACAAGGAGTTTTTAACGCTGATTTAGTATCTTAGGGAAAGTTGACTTATGAGCGAACATCGCTTAGCTGAAAATGTCATTGAGCGGCCTCGTAGAGGGTTGAGAATCAGCTCAAGAAAGGTAAAAGGGCAAAAAAAATGTCTGGTAAAACTAACTGAAGAAGCTACTACAGATGGACTGCTTAGCCCCTACTTAATTAAGCCTAGAAACAAGACAAAAGGCTTTTCCGATTGTCTGGGCCCGCTGTACCAATGGCTGCAATTTCATGTAGGTCAGTATTGGGATGATGTTTACAGCAAACTGTGTCAAATTCTCGATATCACTACTTTATCCGGCCAACATATTGTCTCTCATGTATGGGGCTATGTGGAACGGAATGCTGTGTTAATTGATGGGGTTCCTTATCGGAAAAACCGTGGATTTTATGATACAGCTCTTCCTCTTGGTTATTGGTACAAGCAACTTTATGTCCATCCTGAGACTGGAATTCTTTGCTTAGCTAAGAGAATTCCGAAAGTACCTAAAAAAAAGCCAGATGATTTTGTATTCGTAGATGCTTATCATCATTATCGCAAAATAGATGATTTGTGGTATGCGATCGAGCTAGCAGATATTGAACCCTTGGCAATAAACACAAATAAATCTTCTGTGAACCGGGAGAAGTACGTTGCGAGCAAACGTCAGTGCAACAAAAAACAAATTAAGTTAATTATGGAACAAATAGCTAAAACTAAGGACTGAAGTCCTGACTGCAAACGAAAGATGTGAAAGTGGTGAAGAAGGAGAATTAAATTATGAAAACTACAACTATAATTTACCGATCGCCCAAGGAGATAGACAGTCTGATTCATGCCTTCCAAGAAGGCAACCTGTCGCGAAGTCAATGGACGCACGAAGCACATTTAACCGTTGCCCTGTGGTATCTGTGTTATGACTCGGAGCAAGAAGCGATAAATGCGATTCGCAATGGCATTAAACGTTACAATTCGGCTCAAGGAATTGAAACCACAAAAAACAGCGGGTATCACGAAACACTAACGCTGTTTTGGGTGCGAACTATTCGCCGATATCTCGCCGATAAAAGCCAAAATCAATCGATCGTACATCTGGCTAACGGTTTGATAGCAAAATATGCCGATCGCACTTTACCCTTCCGCTATTACACGCGCGATCGCCTGATGTCGTGGGAAGCTCGGATTAATTGGGTGGAAGCAGACTTGAGAGCGATCGACTTAGAACAAGTTTCCCAGAAATAATTGAAAATAGCAGTTGTTGCCGCGCCCCAACTCGGAGAGCTTACATACGAACCCTATCCAGGTTATAAAAAAAGCTCCCAAAACTTGCGCGGTGACTATTACATCCACGGCCAAGTGTGCAACAACTGCCACCCGCTGATTTTTGGATATTCCTTACAATCGAAAATCGAAAATCAAAAATCAAAAATCGAAATGTCGTGGGAAGCTTGAATTAATTGGGTGGAAGCAGACTTGAGAGCGATCGACTTAGAACAAGTTTCCCAGAAATAATTGAAAATAGCAGTTGTTGCCGCGCCCCAACTCGGAGAGCTTACATACGAACCCTATCCAGGTTATAAAAAAAGCTCCCAAAACTTGCGCGGTGACTATTACATCCACGGCCAAGTGTGCAACAACTGCCACCCGCTGATTTTTGGATATTCCTTACAATCGAAAATCAAAAATCGAAAATCGAAAATCGAATTGGGAGGTAGCACCAATGAATTTATTAGAACGCGATTTACGTTTGGAAATGCTCAACTGTCTGCTCACCACTCCTCACCGTCAACTGCAAAAGGTGGCAGAAATTCACAAGTTAATTATCGAATTAGACCCAATTTTTTACGGCCATTTAGCAGTGTGGTATCAACGTCACGGCGACGTGCGCGATCACAAGGAAGTTTTTGCCGGAAATTTGCTGACTTCGGCGCTGACGGAACACCGAGATGCCGGTTTTATGATGCTGCAAGAGTTCCCTCCCTACGAGGTTTCGCGGATTGTGGACTTTATGAAGCAGCACCAGAATAAGGTGCCCCGCAGCGCGCGCACTGCTGTCACTCGCTATCTGAAATCGCGGGAAAAGAATGCACAGTTTTTCGATCGCGCCGCCATCCGCAACCGCAAGGCGATGAAGCATTTGTACGCAACGCTGCACGTCAAGCCGGGCGATCGCGCTAATGCTATCCTGTTTAAAGACAATCCGCCGGAAGACTCTCTGGCATTCGTTTTGAAGCAGTTAGCAAAGGCGGCGACACCTGCGGAACAGGCGAATTTGATTGTTGAGTACAAGATTCCGTATACGATCGCAGTTGGTGCGATCAAACAGCTAACGCCAACGGTTTTGGCCGCGCTGATTAACTCGATGTCGCCGCAGGAAGTCATCAACAATTTGAAATCGATTCAGTCTCGCGGCGCGATGGATCACCCGGAAGTCAAGCAGTTGATTGACTCGAAGCTGGATGAAGCGGCAAAGTGCGATCGGGTTTCTGCTTACAAAGCGAGTGTTGCGGGCGCGGGCGCGAACTTCGACACAGCAACGGCGGCGAAGCTGGAAGCGGTGACAAACGAACAGGTGAAAAAGCGCGGCAAGATTGCGAAAGCAACGGGTTTGTTGATTGACAAGTCGGGTTCAATGGAAAGTGCGATCGAAGTCGGGAAGCGTCTCGCTGCTTTGATTTCCGGCATTTCTGAGGCTGCACTGTTCGTTTATGCCTTTGACACGATGCCGTATCCTGTGCAAGCAAACGGCAGCGAATTGACAGACTGGGAAGGCGCTTTCAAGCACATTCGCGCTGGCGGTGGCACAAGTTGCGGTTGCGCCGTGGAAGCAATGCGAATTAAAAAGCAGGTTGTCGAGCAATTCATCATGGTAACAGATGAAGGCGAAAACGCTGCACCTTATTTTGCCGATGCTTATCAGAATTACTGTCGCAGTTTGGGGGTAATTCCTGATGTTGTGATTGTGCGAGTTGGTTCTTGGTGCAAATATGTCCAGAAGCAATTGAAGGACAAACAAGTATCGGTGGAAACCTTTACGTTTGCGGGTGATTATTACTCCTTGCCGAATTTAGTGCCGATGTTGAGCCGTCCTTCCCGGCTGGAATTGTTGATGGAAATTCTGGACACGTCGCTGCCTGTGAGGGATGATAAGTAAATTGTAGGGTGCGCACTGCGCACCTTACTTATTATATAGCTATAATTGGCACGGAGCTGAAGGACAACACACTATGAAACTAGCTGAAGCTTTAATTTTAAGAGCTGACTGTCAAAAAAGAATGGAACAACTGCGATCCAGGTTGACAAGAAGTGCTAAAGTACAGGAAGGAGAAGAACCTCCAGAAAATCCCCAAGCACTGATTAGCGAAGTAGATGCAGGGGTGCAAGAACTGGAAGACTTAATTAAGAAAATTAACAAGATAATTCGCTGACAACTCTGGAAGATGGAGTGACTTTATCGGATGCTTTAGCCAAGAGAGATGCTCTCGCGCTTAAGCGGGGCATTTACAATTCTTTAGTTGACGCAAGCGCTTTGAGGCAAGACCGCTATAGTCGATCGGAAGTCAAATTTTTCAGTACGATCGACGTTGGTGAAGTGCAAACGCAAATGGATCGAATGTCTAGACAGTATCGGGAGTTAGATACTAAAATACAGCAAGCAAACTGGAATACTGAACTTATCGATTGAGCAAGTTGGTAGCCAATGCAATAGAAGCGAGCACAAAACCCTGCCAATTGGGTTAAGTTGGCACCAGCGTTGTTGCTGGCATGAGGGGTCATGCTAAAACCTCACAAATTAAGCCCAGTATTGTTACAAGCGTACAGGGCATTGTTAAAGTTACTACCGCGTGCTGGTCTATTGATATTGGTGAGGGTGGGTTAGGGGTTTCTTGCTCAATTGCAAAAAATATTTGGAATTCCAGGAGGCTCTGAGGCTGTTAAAATTTCGATTTTTTTCATCCTCAACCGAAAGCGTTTTCCCGATTTTAAATTATTCTCTAGTTTGAGCGATAATTTCTAGTAATTCTGGATTAGCGATGGATGAGACTAACTGAGAATCCGCAGCAGCTAAAGCAGCGCGCAACTTTTCCGAAGTCAGTGCAGGATATTTCTCTAACACCTGCTGTTCGGTCCATCCCGCAGCAAAGAGCCCTAGCAAGAATTCTACAGATAATCGAGTTTCTGGCGCTGCTGGTTGACTTGTTGAAGCTTTCGGGTTTGGATGAATGAGCTTTCGCCAGTCCATTTTTTTACTTAAACGATTTGGGAAGATTCCGCCGATTATACTGCATTTGAACACAGTATAAACACGGATATCGTTGACTGACTTTGTAACAGTGCCACGGCAGGTGATACCATTTTAGATGTTACATTTTAGATTCTAGATCGGGAATCACTGATGACTTAAGGGTTTGAAGCTTGGCTAGAGTCAGATTTTTATTGAACTGGTGTTATTTCCAGATTTTGCGATTAAATTGTTACTACGATCGCAGTACAGCACCTTCTTATAGAGTAGAGTGATGGGGTAGCGACGGGGCGATCGCCCTTTTTGCTTTTGTCCGTCTCAATACCAAACCGCGTTAGCGAAGCCCTCGAAGAGGATCGTACTAAATCTCAACCCACTGTGCAACCCACTGTGTAACCCACTGTGGAATTACTTAAACTTCTTAAAACTATGGGAAAAAAGTCGAAAGCCAAAAAATCCCAGGTCAAAAAATCCAGTTTGCTCTGCCAGCGACTGCAAGAAGCTCTCGATCGAGGCAGTAAAGTTTGGATTAAAACAAATAATAGCAGTTTCGGCGGCATCCCGATTAATTTATTCGGGGAGTTTCTGGAACTTTTGGTGATAGTTTCCCCTCACGAACAGGCGGAAAATATCGATGCTTACGGACAAGTTACCTGGCTGATTAGACTCTCTGATATTATTGCACTCGCTTATCCTACTGAATACTGGTCTAAAGATAGATTAGAAAGTTTGCTGCCACCTGATGCAGTTACTTCCGAAGTAGGAGATTCACTGTAAGGTGTGCAAGATACACCCAACTTTTAGCTCACTTGTAGTTTGTAAGGTGCGCCAGGCGCACCCTACATTTACTATTTTCTAAGCTATTTTACGAGCGAAAATATACACCGCTCCGACCGATTTTTATCAGTTTAATTACTGGTTGCAAGCTGAAAGCTGAACTTTACAGTTGCCTCCTTCAAGTTCGCTGCAACCAGCGAGAGCTTGAGCTTCTGCTGCTGCTTTATCCTCACCCCAGCCCGCACCTGCTCCTCCTTTGCCTACTGCGATCGCTCCACAATTATTGCTATTAGAGGTCAGCGCTTCGCAGTCGTTAGCACCTTCGGTTTGTTGATTGCAAGCCGCTACTGCTGCGTTTAGTGCTTCTTTCTCTGTAGCATGATCCCAACTAATACCCGTGGCGTCAGAAGTCGGAGAATAAGCAGTAGCTCCATAGGTGTCCTGAGCTTTAGCTACCTGAGTCGAGCCAAAAATAGGAAGTGTCAGAGCTGTCACAACAACCAACTTAGAAAAGAGCTTTGGCAGCATATTTACTTGAGATATCTACAAGGTTAAAATTGGATGTTCGCTCAATATTATATTAGGATATTGATTCGTGTCAAGAAGGTTTACAAATCTTTATGAGTGCTTAAATTAAAAGTGCGTTCTGTCAAAAAGAGTAAGATTACGGAGGTCAATTCAGTGGCAGATATTCGCAAAATTCTCAGCCAACTTGCGGCCGAAGAAAGGCAGCTACTCGATACCCAATTCCTGGCTCCCTGCGTGCGCGGGGGAAGCGTGCGGATACGGGTTAGCTCAATGGTTTATACTTTTCAACCGCAGCCGCGCAACTTTGAAGGATGGGCTATTTTTAGGCCTATTAATGAGGAAATGGCTGCGGTAATTGAGGAGCCGAGTTTGCCGCAAGTGGCAGAGTATTTGCAACTGCTCGTACCCGTTCGCTTGCACTTAGCCTGCGTGCTGCAAGGGCAAACTTGGCTGGCTTATCCTGTTAACGAATCTGATGCTAAACAGCGCACTGGTGTTGCCAAACCCGTACCAGTGCATTTAGTAACTGAAGGCTCGCAGTTTGAGCAGATCGTTGCGCGGTGGGACGGTCATTGTTTGTGGTTTGAAGAGATTGACAGGCGCGCCGATCCGCTGCCGCCTGAGAAATTGAAAGCAGCTTTGAAAAAGTTGATTTTGCCTCAAGAAGTTCGGTTTAAAGGAATGACGCCGGAAATGCGGGCTGCTTACGAATTAGTGTCCCGAAATATTAAAGGTTTCGATCCGAAAGTGCGGGATCAACAGCGCTTGCAGCGGGCGCTAAAAATGGGCGGCGGTGAATTGCGGGATTTTTGCGATCGCCAAAATTATTGGCTGGTTGAATGGACTAGCGGGAGTGGAGAACATCACACTTCTGCAATCGCCAAAACTGACTTGACAGTTATGAGTGCTGGCATTTGTCTCAGCGGATTGGACAAAGACTTCGACTTGCATTCATTGGTTGGAGTAGTGGAAAATCGATAATTCTTGATTACCATGAGCATATTTTTTCACGAACAACTTTACAGAAGTGCCGCAGTGATGTCGCTGATAAAAAATTTCCCGGTAACGGTGTGCGGCGCGGGCGCTTTGGGTGCGAATATTACAGAAAGTCTGGCGCGATCGGGCTTTTGTCAGTTAAAAGTCATCGATCGCGATCGCATCGAGGAACGCAACCTTTCCACTCAACCCTATTATCGATCGGACATCGGCGCATTCAAAGCCAAAATTCTCGCCAACAACCTCTACCGCGCTTTGGGAGTCAGCATTGACGCGCACTCAAAAGAATTGACGCCCGCAAATGCCGATCGGCTGCTTGCTGTCAGTGCCACAGTCATCGATACTTTTGATAACAGTGTCGGGCGGCAAGCAGTCAAGGATTACTGTGCGAGTGCCTCCCTTCCATGCGTGCACGTCGGATTAGCTGCCGATTACTCGGAAATAATTTGGAACCAACACTATCGGGTTCCTTCAGCGGCGAATGATGACGTTTGCGATTACCCACTGGCGCGAAACTTGGTAATCCTGACAGTTGCAGTTGCCTGCGAAGTTATTGTTACCTTTGCTGCTACCAAAGAGCAACAAAATTTAACTTGCACGATCGGGGATTTTGCCGTAAAGCCACTTATATTGTAAAATGTCGGTTGACTGTTGCCAGAAACCCGGTTAATCCAGATTGGATGCCCCCATCCCACAAACCCGGTTTCTCACCCTCAAACAATCGTCAAACTTGCAAAAAACGCTTGAGAAAATTCACAGGGAAAGTATGGCAGGACAACAGACTTTTTATTATTTACTAGCAATTCTCGGTCTATTAGTTTTAACTGGCACGAGTGGAGCAAACTATGCAGCGGGCGGCTCAGCTTGCCCCACTAATGATTGCCATCCACCACAAGTGAGACATCATAAAAGGATTTTAAAACACGGATCGAGAGGAGAAGATGTTAAGAAACTGCAAAAGGTGTTGAACGCGCGGGGTTTGTGCCCAAAACCGATCGTAATTGATGGCGTGTTCGGCCCTACAACCCTAGATGGAGTGAAAAGATTTCAGCGGCAAGCTAACCTTCATGTAGACGGAGTTGTGGGAGGCAAAACTTGGGACAGACTGTTTGCTAGTTCGTAAATTTAAGCACCGGACAACAAAAGTTCCTAAGTCATCATTGCTAATCATTAATCGCTGCGGTTTGTAGTTGTGCAGATAGCGCATTTTGTGCAACTACAGACACAAAAGCTTTAATCAACAATCAACCGCATACTAGATTGCTAATAAATGAAGTTTTAGATTTTTGGTTTGGTCGATCGCACTCTCCTGAGTTTGGCAAAGTCCAAAAAAAGTGGTTTAAAAAAGATGCGGATTTTGATGCAGAAGTGCGCTCGCGGTTTATGCAGCAATACGAACTCGCCGCCTCCGGTCAACTCGACTCCTGGCAAGATTCCCCCGACAACTGCCTAGCATTAATTCTACTGCTCGATCAATTTCCGCGCAATATGTTTCGCGGCAGACCTCAAGCATTCGCCACAGACAGCAAAGCTTTAGCCACCGCCGAATACGCTGTTAACAATAACTTCGATCGCGAATTGCTGACTGTACAAAAATGGTTTATTTATCTGCCTTTTGAACACAGCGAAAACTTAGAACACCAGCAAAAATCAGTCGAACTATTTCGCCAACTCAGCGGCGATACAGACAGCCATTCAGTCATTGTATACGCGATGCAGCATTTGGAAATAATCCAGCGTTTTGGGAGATTTCCGCACCGCAATCAAATTCTCGGACGCGAAACAACCCCCGAAGAAGCCGAGTTTCTCAAACAAACCGGTTCTGGATTTTAAAGCGCGATCGCAAAACCTCGATCGTTCTGATATATTCGAGGCTTCTAGAGGCGGTTTTAGCCAGCAATCAGAACCAACAGCAGACAATCTCTGTACAAAACCCGCCCCAACCCAGCGACTCTCAAATTGAATAGTGAAATTAGAAAAGAAGATTCATTGTTGATTCAACAAAAAGTATACGAGGCTGAAGAATTTATAGATCGCCCAACCGTCAGCCGCGATACTGCACTCGATAAATCCGGTTATTCGCTTCCTCAGTAAACAGCAAACTCCCGTCAGGTAAAACCAGTAAACCAACCGGCCGCCCCCAAGTTTTCGGGCCCGACGGATCTGTGAGAAAACCAGTCAGAAAATCCTCATAATAACCTTGAGGGCGTCCGTTCGCCGCATTAAAAGGTACAAACACGATTTTATAACCAGTTCCAGCGTTGCGATTCCAACTCCCGCGAAACGCCACAAACGCCCCGTTCAGGAATCTTTTGGGAAACGTTTTTCCGTCGTAAAACTGAAGCCCCAAAGCCGCCGAATGCGCCTGAAACAGCACGTCTGGCATTAATGTTTTAGCCACTAAATCAGGTCGATCGCTATTGCCATTTCTGGAGTGGCGCGGGTCGAGCAAATTCGGCTTAAAATAAGCGTAAGGCCAGCCGTAAAAATCGCCTTGACGAATTCTTGTCAAATAATCCGGCACCAAATCATCTCCCAAACCGTCGCGTTCGTTGACTGTCGTGTAGAGTTGATTGGTTTTTGGGTGAAAATCCAATCCCACCGGATTTCGCAAACCGGAAGCAAAAATTTGCTGGTTCTGGCCGTCCAAATTCATCACTTGAACAGACGCCCTCGGCAGCGGTTCGACATCGGCATTAGACTCGGATCCAACTGATACGAAAAGCTTGCTATTGTCGGGGGAAACGACGACATTTCGCGTCCAGTGTTGGTTGTAGCCGCCGCCCGGTAAATCAGCAATTTTTTGACCAGAACCTGTCAATTGTTCCTGCCCTTTCGTGTAGGGAAATCGGCGGACTTCAGCAGTATTTCCGAGGAAAAAATAGCGATCGGCAAAAGCCATGCCAAAGGGAATATTTAACCCGTTTTGGGTACTTGCAAAAGTCTTGCGAACCTCAGCAACCCCGTCGCCGTTGGCATCCCGCAACAGCGTAATCCGATTCTGCCGGGTTTCTGTTACCAAAACATCGCCTGTCGGCGTCAAAGCCAGCCATCGGGGAGCGTCTAAATTGTCAGCAAAAACGTTAACGACAAAGCCAGGAGGCACTCGCAGCACTGGCGATGCGGGAATCGGTACTACTTGAGGAGGTTTTGAGGCGCTTTCGCTGGCTCCAGGCTGCGGCAAAGAAGTTGCAACAATGCGGATTGGCTGCGGCGAAAGCGGTTTGGTCGGTACAATTTGATTTGTCCCAACATTTGTCAGCGGTGCACGGGAGGGAATTTGGGACAGGGGGCCGTTGTCGCTAACAGGAGGGGCGATCGCATCTGTAGCTCGATCGCACGCAATCACCGGCAACAGCAGAATTAGCAGCAAGAAACGCAAGTAATACATAGCAGCGATTTCTCAACAATTGCTGGACAATTCTATTATTTTAACTGCTATTAAACAGCGAAGCCACCGCCTGCGCGGTGACTTAATTCCGCTTACTCATATCAGTTGCAAAAAAACCAGGCAACTGTAGGCCCGTGCTCCAAACCTTGAGCTTCAGCAGTCAATCGATTTTAGATTTTAGATTTTAGATTTTAGATTTTAGATTGAAGAAAGCGACCCCACGAATGAATCCGGGGGGCCCGAGACCAAATTGCTTGATTGTCATTGCCAATCTTCAATCGAAAATCTAAAATCGTATAACCTAGCTCTACCAAAGTCCTCTCACAGGAGCCGGAGCCGGAGCCGGAATCGGACGGGGAGCCGGAACCGGAGCGGGAGCCTGACGCGGAGCGGGAGCCGGAATCGGACGGGGAGCGGGTTCTGGGGCCGGACGCGGTGCCGGTGCTGGGGTTGCGGGACGAGCAACCGTTGTGGCTACCACCTTATAATCGGGGATCACGGCGATATTTTGCACCTGAGACCCGGCTACGGTGGCTCTGACTTTCATTCCCGGTACGAGACCAACAATTCTCAGGACGCATCTTTGAATCCTGAGAGTCCTGTACGGCGCGTTTTCTTCGCGAATTGTTACTACCTCGCCGACAATACTTTTGACAAAACCGGTAATGGTTTGAGAGTTTGCTGTTGTGGTGGTCTGCGTTTGGGCTATTTGAGTTGCAGGGTTAGCCATCGCAGGATGTACTGAGACTGCCGAAATTAGCACGGACAGGGTTGCACCTGTCAATAATTTGATCTTCTGAAAACGCATTGAAACCTCACATTAACTGCTATTTAGGGTCGGGTTTGCTTCCGCTGCGCGAAAGTCCCAACATCTTGGCCTAATCTAGTTTAATCCCCAGACTAGGAAATTTAGGACAATCTCAAAAAAAGATTATCGAACAAGTATTGAAAGACTAAATTTTACCTCATAAGTTCCCGATTTACAACAAGTTCAGCGCTTGGCATCTATAGAGTGTTGGCGTGATATATTGAGTTTGTTCGATCGACCGTTGCAGTTTTCTAAGCCCACCTAACTGTTGCTGGGCGGGAAACTCTACCCAAAGACAGATTGTGCTTTTCGGATACAGCAACGCCATTGTTTCAATTTTCGATCGCCAGCCGACCAATGCTAAAAAATCAAATGAAGGAGGAGGTGAAATTTAATCATTTTCTGGGAGGTTTTACGCAGAAACCGGGTTTTTTCACTAAAATCTCTCGCGCATCTCCACTGCTCCCCATATAAAAACCTGGTTTTTTTGGTATTATTGGCTAAGGTTTGGGTTGAGTTACAAGTTATCAGTTGTGGAATTTCAACTAAAAACTGCGCAGCGCAGTTGCCGTCAAAAAGCCATATCAAAAGTTTTCAGATCGGGTGCGGTTTGCGGATAATGAGATAGGAACTTTGTAGGAACTGCTGGTGAGGAATTTAGTCAACAATACAATGGTGAACAGCAAATTTTTATTTAACAAGTTAATTGTCGTGAGCTTGAGTGCAGTCGCGCTGTCGGTCGCCCTACAGCAGCAAGCGGCTGCCGCTAATTCAAGTAATAGCGCGATCGCCCCACTGGGGCTAACATCCGAGGCCCAATTGCCGGAGCTCTCAGCCCCAGAACTGCCGCCCTTGGGAGAACCATTTCGGTATATTCCCCAGGAACCAAAGCCTCCGGTAAATCCTATTGAGGAAGTGCGTTTAGTGCTGAAATTGCGAGAACGCCGCGTCTATGTTTACCGACAAAATAAGGTACAAGCCAGTTTCCCGGTTGCTGTGGGAAAAGGCGGCTGGGAAACTCCTACAGGCAATTTTAAAGTTATGCAAATGATCAAAGATCCAGTTTGGCAAAATCCTTGGACAGGAGAACTTATTCCTGCTGGGCCGGACAATCCATTAGGGAGTAGGTGGATGGGGTTTTGGACAGATGGCAAGAATGTGATTGGTTTTCATGGTACTCCGAATCCCGAGTCGATCGGGGGGGCGGCTTCTCATGGTTGTGTCAGAATGTTTGACAAAGACGCACAGGCTTTATTTGAAAAAGTCGCAGTTGGCACACCAGTGATAGTTGAGCATTAAATATATCAATTCCGGTTACACCGGGATTATTGTTGACTGTTGAAGGAGGGGTCGAACAACAGAATGATAGTTGAGTATTAACTGTTGATCCGATTTTACAATTCCGATGCTAGCGGAGTTGATATTATTGGCAGGTTGAAGGTCAAAAAAACCGGGTTTATTCAAAAAATCAACCAGAAACCAAGTTGATTTTCCGAATAAACCCGGTTTCTAATCCCCGCGCGGGCAATGAATGCAACCTTAAATAGATTGCTGATATTTTTCCAACAATTCCGGGATGTAATCGTAGCCGTCAACACCGATCGCCGGAATGATATTCGCTCGACTTTTTGCCAAAGATTCTTTAAAAGATTCCGCCCCCATTTGACCCCGCAAAATAGTCAGCAAACCAGCCGATTGGCGCCACTCCGCCGCCCCAATTTGCTCCAAAGTATACATCCCCAAACTGCCAGCGAATATCGCTTGTTCTAGTGCGTTGATTCTGTAATAAGCTTGAGCCAAATAAGCCAAATTCAGACCTTGCAAATATAAGTCGCCCGAAAATTGGGCAGCTTGCCAGCCTTTTACCAAATATTCGATCGCACCTTCAGCATTTTCCAGGGCAATTTTAGCGATACCGAGACTGCTGGAACAAAAAGCTTGACTTTGGCGATCGCCCAATCTTTCCGATAGCAACAAACCTTGTTCCAAATAACCGATCGCACTCTCATAAACCTCCGGTTCCACCTCCTCCAACTGCCGCGCTTGAAACACTTCGCTGTAACCCAAATTAGCCAGGGCATTTGCCTCGCCTTGTCTCTCTCCCGTTTGTCGTGCCATAATTAAAGCCCGCTGGCTGTAATTAATCGCTTCCTGATAATTTTTTTGAGCAACATAGTTGCGGCTGATGTGATTGAGATTGGCAACTTCGCAAGCTTTGTCTCCTTCCGTGCGGGCAATTTCCAGCGCTTGCTGGTGCAGCAAGATCGATCGCTCGTAGGCCCCAGCCGCCTGCATCGAATAACCCAAAAGCGTCAGAATCCGAGCTTTCGCTTGAGTGCCTTCAACTCGCCGCAGCGGTTCGTCTAAATAATCCAAAGTATGACGCAAAGCTTTACCATCAAACGAAGCAAAAATCCCGCCGTAAAGCGGAAAATATTCCCGCTGAGAAAAAGCGCGCAAAATTTGCAAAGTTACTTGAAAACAAGCATTTGCCAACTGTTCCCCGCTCTTAGTAGTATTATTAAACCCACTAGCTAGCTGACTCCAAATTACCGCAAAAGTAATGTAAGTAGAAATTGACGCTTTTGTTGACACTTTGGAATCGTAAACTTGCTTGTCAAACCATGTCGCCAACGCCCGCTGCAAGCACTGCAAGATAATCGCTAATTCCACCAAACCGCCTAACTCTAAATTCGATTGCTTGGCTGCGAATTGAACTACCGATTCACCGAGCGCAATAGTATTCAAGAGAGCCTGGGGAAAGGGACTGTTAACTTTTTTTGCCCAAAAAGCCCAAGGCCCATTTTGTTCGGGACTGCCGGCAAATCCTAGCTGCTGCGGCTGATAAATCCAGCCCACGAGTTCCGGTTCCAACCGCTGCCAAGATTCTAAACCTTGGGCAATACCAGCGGTGATTTGCTGCAAATCTCGCTCGGTTTCGGGATTGGCAGTTTGCAGCATTTGTTGGTGTAGGGATTTTGCCAATTGCTGCAATTGAGCCAGAGTCAGCGGATGTTCTTTATTCGGATCGATTACTTGCAATAATGCCAGGAGACGGCTGTTAGATTCTGCGGTAAGGATTTGTTGGATTGAGGAGGCAATTTCGCGATCGACGCGGTTATCTTTCTGCCAGCGTTCCCATTCTCCTTGGATGGTTTTGAGAGCTCGGAGGGTACGATTTGCCTTTGCTTGTTTGATTTCGTCTTTTTCATTTCTGACTTGATTGTCGGCGGCATCAAGGCGTTCGCCGAAACAGCGTTCAAAGATTTCGCCGGTACCGGTGCTAATGTCTTGCACCAGCATTTGATAGACTTGTTCTTTAGAGCGAATTTGACCTTTGAGGGTGATTTCGACAATTTTGTCGATTAGGGCTAAGTAGCGATCGCGCAGTGAGGTAGATTCTGGCATAAGTTATATTTAGTTAATAAATATTTATGGACAGCGCTTGCAGCTTGCACCATTTCATGCTGCTACTTAATTTTACAGCTCATCTGGATTAATGCCCATTTCTCTGAGGCGATCGGCTAAACGATTTGCTCGCTGACTTTCTAATTGAGCTCGCTGACTTTCTAATTCAGCTCGCTGTCTTTCAAACTCCTCTGGAGTCAGAACCCAATCGCCACTGACATCGTACCAACGCAGCCACAACCTCGAACAACCTTGATAACAACCTTTCCACAAACCTATACCTAATTCTAATTCCGGTATCCAGAAGCGCGACTCGGTTAAAACTTGTTCGCGGTAAAGATTGCCAATCAAGCGAAATACTCTCAGTAGATTGTTGTACCGACTGAAAACAAAGTAGTAAGGAATCCGCAAAATCTGTTCGTAAACTCGCCACTTAGTAGGGGGTTTATCTCGTGATTCTTCTGTAATTCCTAAATCCTCATCTTCAGTACCAGGTGACACCAGTTCCACCACTACCAGAGGACTGACCTTTTCTTGCCACATCACGTAGCCCAGGCGCAATTCGTCACCTTTATAAAATCTCGGAACCCCCAAAACGACAAACCAATCAGGTCTTTTGTACCAATTGAAATGGTAAGAATCGTAGTAGAGATTAAGGTATGTCGCTATAAATATTTGTTCTGGTGGATGATTTGGGGGGCGGCAGGTTAGACGCAGCAGTTCGGGTTGAAACTCGTGGAATTCGTCAGGCAAACCGGGTTCCTCCTGGTCTTCACGGCGTAAATCATACATCGTAGGGAGGACTTTTGTTTGGGAAGGCTGCGAATCCGGTACGTACATCGTCATAAGATTACCCTGGCAATACGGTTTGAGGAGATTGAGGCGGCACGGCAATTGTAATATTATAGCGCGATGTGATTTCTTGCGGCAGAAAGTCAGTATCTTTTGCACCGAAAATTTTATCGAGATAGCAATCTTTTACTGCTAACAGAAAATCTTTGATGGCTTCTGGTGGATTTTGGGAGTCTGCTACCTGCAAAAATTCTTGCCATTTACTCTCATTTTTGCCGTTAATATCTAGCAAATGCAACGCAGCCAAATACTCGGCTACCGGATCTAAAGCAAAGTATATTTGGTCGTGAGCTACACCTTTTGTTTGGATGATTCTGAGTTGGTCTTCTAAATACTTGAGCCTCGATTCTGCATTCTCTTCACCCAAAGCATCTATCACATTTTGACGGTTAGCCGCTGCGGGTCGATAGGTTGGCTTCAGGCATTCCCAAGCTAGGATTTTAGCATCTTTGTGGACGGTGGAATCGCTCAATTTATTCTCTGTTACGCTGCGATTGAGTTGGTTTAAGTAGTGCAGCATTAACTCGGAAATATTATTCGGTAAATTGCCGTCTGTTGTGCCTTCTTTCTTGGCAATGATTTGGTCAGCATAGAGTTTGGCTAGCAAAACGGTGATGTTTCTGTTCTCGGCTATTCTTGATAGTTGGGTACAAGCATCTAAAAATTCTGTGCCGCTGAATAAGTTGCGCTTTTTTCGTTGGCTGAGATAGCTTTGCATGAACGATGACAGTACATTCCCGGCAATGCGGAGGGGTTTGATTGCAGTCTTGGTGACTCCACCTAAACGTTCTTCCAGCCGCGAAGTTACGAGCAAAGCATTAACCGGAAAATCTGGCATTTCCGGTCTAATTGCTGTTTGTGTCTGTTCGCTCATTTCTGAGAAGTGATCGACGATGACTAGGATACGCCGCTGTTTGAGCAACTGTTCTAATAATTCTTCAGAAATCGGCTCAGCAGTGTCGGTTAAATCTTGCAATTGACCGCGAATTGCTTCGAGGAATGGCTGTTTGCCTTCTGCTACTTTCGTGTTTAGTTCTGATTCGATGAGAACTGGCAGCATTCGATGATTGCAAATGCGTTCTTCAGGATTATCCGACATTGCCCATTTGCCAATCAGACAAGCTAAACTGGTTTTTCCGGCTCCCCCTTCTTCCCAAATCAACAAACAGCCGCGCTTTTGAGCAAATGTGGGTTGCAAATCTTTGCCTTTGAGGGTGGCAATTGTGGTGTTGTCGAGGATGACGGGGACGGGGACGAGAACTTGGCGATCGCGCACTGTTTCCCGCTTCTGAAATTCGGATCGGGTGGCTTGGATGTGTGCTGCCACCCAAGCATCGAGAACTCTGGGATGGTATTTGAAAAATATCAAGTTGCCGAGGGATACATCTGTGCCGAGAACTGGTATTTTGAAGCCGATCGGTTTTAATATTTCGTAAATTTTTAGCAGCCACAATGGGCGGATGGCAAAGGTTCCGAAGAGTAAAAATAAGTAAATTCCGGTTCCCCAGATGTAGGGATTTTGGATGATGGATTTTACGAATAGGCGATCGTTTTGTTCGGCTTTGAGAACAGTGATGTATACGCGGAGATTTGCGATCGTTTGTTCTGAGAAATCAGCTTTAGGTTCTGCCAAAGTTTTCAAGGCTGATTCTAAGTTGGATACAGCCTGATTTAACTCCAGCGAAGTTAGCATCTTTGCTTTTTGTTGAAGGCTAAAACCGATTCTCTCCAAAGTAGAGGCTGCACGACCACGCACATTTGCCTCAGAGTCTTGAAGCAGGGGAAGTAGCTGCGGCACAGCAGTTTTAGCTTCTGCACCGATTTTCTCCAAAGCAGAGGCTGCATCGCTACACACCTTTGCATTTGAGTCTTGAAGCAGGGGAACTAGCTGTGGCAGTGCAGTTTTAGCTTCTGCACCCATTTTCCCCAAAGCAGAGGCTGCACTGCTACGCACATTTGCATTTGAGTCTTTAAGCAGGGGAACTAGCTGTGGCAGTGCAGTTTTAGCTTCTGCACCGATTCTTCCCAAAGCATAGGCTGCACTGTCGCGTACATTTGCATTTGAGTCTTTAAGCAGGGGAACTAGGTGTGGCAGTGCAGTTTTAGCTTCTGCACCGATTCTTCCCAAAGCAGAGGCTGCACTGCTACGCACATTTGCATTTGAGTCTTTAAGCAGGGGAACTAGCTGTGGCAGTGCAGTTTTAGCTTCTGCACCGATTCTTTCCAAAGCAGAGGCTGCACTACTACGCACATTTGCATCTGAGTCTTTAAGCAGGCGAACTACCTGGGGCACAGCAGTTTTAGCTTTTGCACCGATTTCCTCCAAAGCAGAGGCTGCATTGCTACGCACCTTTGCATCTGAGTCTTTAAGCAGGGGAACTAGCTGTGGCACAGCAGTTTTAGCTTCTGCACCCATTCTCCCCAAAGCATAGGCTGCATCCCTACGCACATTTGCATCTGAGTTTTTCAAGGCTTTAGCAAGGGCAGGAATAGCAGGGGGGCCCATTCGTCTCAGAACGTAGGCAGCACTCCGGCGGACTTGCAAATTCTTATTCTGCAAGGCTTCCCTCAAAGCGGGGATAGCTGGTTCACCTATTTCTCCTAACTTCTCCATAGCTGCATCAAGTTCCCTGCCATCGTTAGTCTTTAACTTCTCGATGAGGGAGGCAATCTCTTTGGGATTAGCCTTGGATGCGCTGAGGTTTTCAGCAGCAGCATTGCGAGTCAACAGCAAAGGCGATGTGAAAGATAGAAACGAGAGGGCAATTACGCCAACTAATCTTTGTCGGTCGTGCTTCGTCATGGGCCAGAATCCTGATATTTGATGAGCCGTCTCAGCCATTTGAATAATTGTATCTACATTCTCCTCATATTGGTTTCCCGACTCCGGGCGATCTAAATTGGTGCTTGTCTGTGGTGAAAACGATCGCCCTTAATACTGCTTAAAAAGCGGCACTTTAAGAACATTCGGCAGTCTAAGGCATAATTAGATATCTTATATTTTATGATTTGTCTATGATTTCCGAACCCCTTACCCTCTCAACCAGCAATCCGGTTTTAGCAGCCAAAGGATTAACTCGTCGCTTTGGCGGTTTAATTGCTGTAAACGACGTATCTTTTACAGTTCAAAAAGACGAAATTTTTGGATTGATCGGCCCTAACGGCGCTGGCAAGACCACTCTATTTAATGTAATGACTGGACTGATCCCTGCCTCTAGTGGCAATCTGATTTATCAAAACGAAAATATTTCTAAGCTGCGACCTTATCAAATTGCTAATAAAGGTATAGCCCGAACTTTTCAAAATATTCGGTTGTTTGGCGAACTTTCTGCTGTGGAAAATGTGGCGATCGCCCGACACATCCACAGTCGATCGGGCAATCCAGTTTTATCGCTGCTGGCGGGGATTTTCGGGTTGCCAGCGTCTAAGGCAATGGAACGCAAAACCCAGCGGAAAGCCTTAGAATTGTTGGATTTAGTCGGATTGGGCGATCGGGCGGGCGAACAAGCGAAAAACTTGCCCTACGGCGACCAGAGGCGCTTAGAAATTGCCCGCGCTTTAGCCCTAGAACCGCAAATATTGCTGTTAGATGAACCTGCGGCGGGGATGAACCCCAATGAAAAGCACAAGTTAAGCGAATTTATCCGCGAAGTGCGCCAACAATTCAATTTAACTGTAATATTGATCGAGCATCATGTACCGCTTGTTATGGGATTGTGCGATCGCATTGCTGTATTGCATTTCGGCCAGCTTATTGCCTTGGGCGAGCCTGCTATTGTGAGGAACGATCCTGCTGTGATTGAAGCTTATTTGGGAGATGAAAGTTAAAAATTTTAACTGGTCCTCCGGCTCTGCCTGGGAACCGATATCTACAAGCTCTGCCTAGTTTGGTAACACGAAAAATCGAGGCAGAGTCTCTCGATATACGTTCCCAGGCAGAGCCGGGGAACGAGTAAACTCACATCTTGCACAATTCTCACGCATTCTGTAGGGGCGGGTTTCACCAACAATAATTGCCTAAGACCAATAATTTCATAAACCCGCCCCCACCCAACGGTAAATCGGAATCTATCTCAAAGTCACACAAAATGCACGACACCCCGCTAGAAAAAACCCAAAACATTCTCTTAGAACTCAAAAATCTTTCTGTAAATTATGGTGGAATTCAAGCCCTACAAAATATTGATCTCACGATAAATGCGGGCGAGGTTGTCAGTCTCATCGGTGCCAACGGTGCGGGCAAAAGTACCACCTTGAGAGCTATTTCTAAAATAGTTAATTTGCGACAAGGACAAATTATTTATAACGGGCGCGACATTAGCCGCCGCCAAGCTCACGAAGTTGTGAAATTGGGAATCGCCCACAGTCCCGAAGGGCGGCGGGTTTTGGCGCAGCAAACGGTGTTGACTAACTTAGAATTAGGAGCCTATATTCGATCGGACTCGGCGGCGGTAAAAGCCGATTTAGAGCGCCAATTTGAGATATTCCCGCGCCTAGCAGAAAGGCGCCGTCAGCTAGCAGGAACCCTCAGCGGTGGGGAACAGCAAATGCTGGCGATCGCCCGTGCTCTGATGTCGCGCCCGAAACTGCTATTATTAGACGAACCCAGTTTAGGCTTAGCACCGGCGATCGTCAAAGAAATTTTTGCAATCATTCAAAACTTGCGCTCCACGGGCGTTACAATCCTTTTAGTGGAACAAAACGCGAGTTTAGCACTGCAAATTGCCGATCGGGGTTACGTACTAGAAGCTGGTAACATTACTCTCACAGGCTTTGCATCAGACTTGCTAAACGACGATCGAGTTAGGAGGGCATACTTAGGGTGAATTGGTTAATTTTAGGAATCTTGACCGCTTTCTTTGAAGCCTTCAAAGACGTTTTGGGCAAACAAAACCTCCAAAAAAATGACGAATATGTCGTCGCTTGGTCTCTCTCATTTTTTTCAGTCATCTTTTTGCTTCCCTGGGTACTTTCTACAGGAATTCCGGCATTAAACTCTCAATATTGGCTTGCCCTATTAATCGGAGGTAGCATCAACGCTGTCACAGCCATCCTCTACATGAAAGCCATCAAACTATCAGATTTATCCCTGACACTACCGCTGGTAGCTTTGACACCATTATTCATGTTGTTAACTTCACCGTTAATGGTCGGTGAATATCCCAAATTTTTTGATTATATTGGCATTTTACTAATCGTAGCAGGCTCTTATTTATTAAATATTAAAGAGAAATCTAAAGGATATTTAGCTCCATTCAAAGCACTGCTGCATGAACCCGGGCCAAAATTGATGTTAATCGTCGCATTTCTCTGGAGTATTGCCTCAAATTGTGACAAAATAGGAGTTACAAATTCCTACCCTATTTTTTGGGTATTCTCTTTGTTCGGTACAATGAGTGTTTTGCTACTGCCAGTTTTATTGCACAAAACCCCAAATCCAGGGCGACAAATTCTCAAACAATTACCAATGCTAGCTGCTATGGGGTTTCTCAATGCTACTGGAGTAATTTTTCAAATGCAAGCTTTGACATTAACTTTCGTAGTGCGAGTGATCGCGCTTAAGCGTACTAGCGTGTTAATGGGTGTATTGTTCGGTCATTTCATTTTTAAGGAAAAAGATATTCAAGAAAGATTATTAGGGGCCGGAATCATGATTTTGGGAGTTTTATTTATCAGTTTATAGGTTGAGATTTCCGGGACTTTGACGCTCATTCTCTCCTCGAATGTAGGGGCGGTGTCCCCGTACCCGCCCTCTCTCGGTTGGGCGGGAATGTCAGCCTTGGGAAACACGCCCTAGCCTCTATTTATGTATAAGTCATGTTATAGTAAAGGCGATCGCACTTCCTCTCACTATTTATTAAAATAAAAAAAATTAATGCACAAAATAGCCGCCACACCGGGAGGTTGGAACCCTCAAGCAGAAGGAGTAATTTTTATTCAGCAAACCCCCGCACCAATAGTATTTATTAGTGCTGCTGACACCGACATTCAAACACTCGCAGCCGCCGCATCCAAAATGCCTGCCGAATTCCCCAAACTGCGCGCAGTAAACTTGCTTCAGTTGCAGCAACAACTAACAATTGATACTTATGCCGAAGAAGTTTTAGAACGCGCAGAGGTCATAATCTTAAGACTGTTAGGAGGGCGTTCTTATTGGTCTTACGGGTTAGAAATTCTGCGGGAAACTGTGCAGAAAACTAACGCATCACTGATTGTAATGCCGGGAGAAGACAGTCCCGATCCAGATTTAATCAGCCATTCAAATGTGTCGCTATCAGCAGTCAATAAACTGTGGCGCTATTTTACAGAAGGCGGAGTCCAAAACTTTGTTAACGCACTCAAATTTGCAGCCGATACTTGCCTGAAAACTGCTTACCATCCACCGCTACCTCAAACAGTTTCCCGCGTCGGAATTTACGATTGGAAAAAGCCAATTGACTCATTGTCATATTGCGGAGACGGGGACATTACTTCTAAATCTAAAGTCGGAATTTTATTTTATCGCGCTCATTATTTATCAGGAAACTTAGCACCAATTGATGCACTTTGTCAAGCTCTAGCAGAGCGAAACTTAGTACCAGTTCCCGTCTTTGTGTCTTCTCTGCGGGAACCAGATTTGCAAATAGAATTGCTGGAATATTTCCAGCCCAAAGAATCAGAACCAATTCAATTATTGCTCAACACCACAAGTTTTGCAGTCTCGGGTTTCAGCAGTCAAGAACCGGAACAAAACAGCTTAAAATCCTTAGACGTTCCCGTATTGCAAGCAATCTTCAGCGGTGGCGGTTTGGAACAGTGGGAAACGGAACTGCAGGGACTTTCGCCCCGGGATGTGGCGATGAATGTAGCATTGCCGGAAGTAGACGGAAAAATCATTACTAGGGCTGTTTCTTTTAAAGCCGTACAGACTTGGAACAGCGAATTAGAAACAGATGTAGTAGGCTATGTAGCAGCGGGCGATCGCATTCAATTTGTAGCAGATTTAACCGCGAATTGGGTGAAAATGAAACAAACCCCAGTCGCCAACAGACGCATCGCCATAATTCTAGCAAATTACCCCACTCGCAACGCCCGCTTAGCCAACGGCGTCGGCTTAGATACGCCCGCTAGCTGTGTCGAAATCCTCAAAGCTATGCAGCAAGCTGGCTATCAAATTGAAAACATCCCCGCTAGCGGCAACGAGTTAATTGAACTCCTGACTTCTGGCGTGACAAATGACCCGGAAGGACGCGAATTGCGGCCTGTTCATCAATCTTTGGATTTGGCAGAATATGAAGAATATTTTGCTAGTTTGCCGCAGCAAGTGCAAGACGGGATTTGTAAAAGATGGGGGTTGGCCGAAAGTCATACACAACCTAGGGAAACGGCAATGCCATCTCCCTACGTCCCGGGGAAGGATACGGCAATTCCGTGTCCCTACTTTCCCATTCCGGGGATTCAGTTTGGGAATGTGTTTGTGGGAATTCAACCATCGCGGGGATATGAAATTGACCCGAGTTTGAACTATCATGCACCAGACTTAGAACCAACTCACAATTATCTAGCTTACTATTATTGGCTGCGAGAAAAGTTGGGAATTGACGCTATAATTCATGCCGGAAAACACGGCAATTTAGAATGGCTTCCCGGTAAAAGTATAGCATTGTCTAACAAATGTTATCCAGAAGTGGCATTAGGCGCAATGCCGAATTTTTATCCCTTCATTGTCAACGATCCGGGGGAAGGTTCCCAAGCAAAAAGACGATCGCAAGCTGTGATTATCGACCATCTGACACCGCCGATGACTCGCGCCGAACTCTACGGGCCTTTGCAGCAGTTGGAAACCTTAATTGATGAGTATTGCGAAGCCCAAAGTTTAGATCCGTCCAGATTGCCCATGATTCGCGATCGGATTCTCGCCCTCACCAACAAAGAAAACTTAGATAAAGACTTAGGAATACAACTAAATAAATCGGAATTTACAGAATTTATCACCCGCACAGACGGCTATCTTTGCGAACTCAAAGAATCCCAAATCCGCGACGGATTGCACATTTTCGGTCAGTGTCCCGAAGGTAGACTGTTGAGAGATTTGATAATTGCGATCGCCCGCCATCCCACCAACGGGCGATCGGGCATAACCCGCGCCCTAGCTAAGGATTTAGATTTAGACTTCGACCCCTTAACCGCAGATCCGACATCAAAAATTGACAGCCGCACAGCAGGCGATTTAACAGCCGAACTCGAACAAAAAGCCGCTGAATTAGTAGATAACTTAATCGAAAACATCCGCGTTCATCCGCGTTCATCTGCGGTTAAGAATATCCAAATAGGAGAAGCAACCCAACAAGAATTAGACTGGATAAACAACTATCTTTTACCTTCACTCCTCCAAACAAACCAAGAAATTACCAACCTTTTGCGCGGACTAGATGGGCGGCACATACCAAGCGGCGCATCCGGCGCGCCCACTCGCGGCAGACCAGATGTATTGCCCACCGGTCGCAATTTTTACTCAGTAGATATCCGCGCCATTCCCACAGAAACCGCCTGGAGAGTTGGGAGAGTTGCCGCTGAAACTTTAATCGAAAGATACACCCAAGAAAACGGCGAATATCCGAAAACTTTGGGTTTGTCCGTGTGGGGAACATCCACCATGCGGACGGGGGGAGACGACATCGCCGAAGCCTTGGCGCTGATAGGAGTTCAACCAGTTTGGGATGGCCCTTCGCGCCGGGTTGTAGATTTTGAAATCTTGCCAGTTTCTGTTTTGGGGCGGCCGCGCGTTGATGTTACTTTGCGAATTTCTGGCTTTTTCCGCGATGCTTTTTTTAATTTAATTGATTTGTTTGACAGTGCGGTAAAAGCTGTGGCAGATTTAGACGAATCGGCAGAAAACAACCCTTTAGCCGCACAAGTTCAAGCAGAGATTCAGTATTGGGAATCTACAGGTTTGAGTCAGGAAGAGGCGCAAGGGCGATCGCAATTTCGAGTCTTTGGCTCAAAACCGGGTGCTTACGGCGCAGGACTTCAAGGCATAATTGAAGCTCAAAACTGGACAGACGACAGCGACTTAGCAAAAGCTTACATTAATTGGAGCAGTTACGCCTATACCTCCTCTAGTTCCTCAAATTTGCCGGGAGATGTAGCAGGAGTTAAACAGAGTGAATGGGGATGTTCTGCACCCGAAGCATTTGAACAACGCCTCGGCCAAATGCAAATAGTTCTGCAAAACCAAGACAACCGCGAACACGACATCCTCGACTCGGATGATTATTATCAATTCCAAGGGGGAATGACGGCCGCAATTCGCAATTTGCAAGGCAAAAATCCTGAAACCTATTTCGGAGACAACTCGATTCCCGAGAAGCCCAAAGTGCGGCAACTGCGATCGGAAATTGCGCGGGTTTACCGCAGTAGGGCTGTGAATCCCAAATGGATAGAAGGTGCGATGCGGCACGGTTATAAAGGTGCTTTTGAAATTGCAGCAACTGTTGATTTTTTGTTTGCTTACGATGCTACGGCAAATTGTGTAGAGGATTTTATGTATGAAGGAATCGCAGAGGCTTACATTTTTGATGAGAAAGTGCAGGCATTTATTCAAGAAAACAATCCTTGGGCACTGCGAGATATGGCGGAAAGATTGCTAGAAGCTCGTCAGCGGGGGTTGTGGGAGACTGCGAACCAGGATACATTGGATAGATTGAGGTCGATCGCCCTGCAAGCCGAAGCCGTCATCGAATCCCATACTGGTTTCTAGTCTCAACAGAGAAATGATACAATATAGTTAATATGGGAGGAATCCATGTTGCGCGATCTCACCATCCAAAATTATCGCTGTTTTAAAGATTTTCATATCGACGACCTAGCTAGAGTTAATCTGATAGTCGGTCAGAACAATAGCGGTAAGACTACTTTTTTGGAAGCCATTTATTTATTAGTTAATGAAGGAAACATTCAGTTTCTACTTGAGGTGCTAAACAGCAGAGGTGAACTAACTGTCGAGCCTTCTAGACAAAGAAATGGCGAAGTTGTTTCTCAGCATCATTATCAGATTTTACATATTTTTTACGGTCATCAGCTTAATAACTTCGATGGGGCTATTCATATCCGCTCTACAAAAGAGCATCCGCTCTCATTAAAAATTCAGCCTAATCCTATTGCCCAGCAACTGGCACTTCCTGGATTAGAGGATTTAGTTTTAGGTGGAGATTTATTCGGTGAGCTAGTTGTTTCATACGGACAGTATACCCAAATAAAAATTCCTATCCGTACTGATGGAACTATAGGCGATTCGCGTTACTTGCGGTTGGGCAACACATCTAAGTTAGTTTTTCCTATAGGTAGCAGCAATCAAAATTATTTTCTAACAACCACTAACATAAGCTTTGCGCGACTGTCTGTACTGTGGGATAGAATAACACTCACACCGAAAGAACAAAGTGTAGTAGAAGCATTGCAAATTCTGGAGCCGGATGTGGAACGGATTAGTTTTACCAGTCGCCCGACTTCTAATAGTGGTATTTTGCTTAAACTTCGGGACCAGCCTCACCCAGTTCCTCTGGGCAGTATGGGAGATGGTATGGGACGAATTCTTAGTATAGCAATGGCAGCCGTATCATCAGAGAATGGGTTTTTGTGGGTTGATGAAATTGATACAGGTCTTTACTATCAAACGCAAACTGATATGTGGCGATTGATATTTGAAACAGCACAGCGATTGAACGTTCAAGTCTTTGCAACTACCCACAGTTGGGACTGCATAGCCGCATTTCAAGAAGCTTTAGAACAGTCAGAAGATAGTTCTGTTGGCAAATTATTTCGCTTGAGCCGGCGCGGCGAGGATATTGGTGCAGTTGAATACACTCCCGAGGAATTGTCCGTTGCAGTGCGGCAAAGTATCGAGGTGCGCTGATGCCAAAAGCACGAAAACCTCCTCAACCAAACCTCAACAGTTATTAGTAGAAGGTAAAAATGGCCGACACGCAATCTGGGCTGTGTGCCAGCAATATCAACTGCCAGAAACATTTTCCGTCGAAGTACCGCAAGCAGAAGGTACAGAAGGAGTTGAAGCGCTGCTAAATGGCTTGCCAGAAAGATAGCAAGCAGAGAATTTACGCAGGTTGGGAATTGTGGTTGATGCCGATCGCAATTTAAGTGGGCGGTGGCAATCTCTTAAAGATAAACTGAGCTCGATCGGCTATCGAGACATCCCGCAATCTCCCCGTCCCGAAGGCTGGGTTTGCGCGCCTTCAGATCCATACTTGCCTCGCGTCGGAGTTTGGTTGATGCCAAACAATCAACTTCCTGGAATGTTAGAAGATTTTGTCGCCTATCTCATCCCCCCTGGCGACACGCTGCATCCGAAAGCCGAAGCAATTTTACAAGAGCTCGAACAAGCCGGACTTAACCGCTACACTTTAATTCATCATCCCAAAGCGCTAATCCACACTTGGCTGGCATGGCAGAAAAAGCCTGCAATGCCGATGGGACAAGCAATAACAGCGCAGGTGCTCAGCTACGATTCCCCGATCGCCTTAATTTTTATTGAGTGGTTAAAACATCTGTTTTAGCTAATTGCTAGATCGGCCGGATAATTAGTAAGATCTAGTAATATTTCGCGATCGCTGAAAGCTTTATGATTCGCCGCTACATTGCTAGCATCAGCACCAGCATCTTAAAACGTACCTGCGCCGCAGCCGCTGTATTAGCCGTAACTTTGGGATGTTCGTCTACCAAGCCGCCCAACACCGCAGCGGCATCAGGCTCGATCGAACCCGCAGCCGCTGCGCAGTCCCCTCAGTCCATCCTCGCTCGAAACCCCAAAAAACCCAAAAAATCCGTCAGCGTTCCCTCATGCCCCCAAAACGATGCCTTCACGGAGTCAGTTAACTTTGCCACCCAAGCTTCTAATTTGGCTCAATCAGCCAATTCAAAACAAGACTGGGACGAAGTAGCCACCCTCTGGGTGCAGGCCGTCGCCTGGATGCAAGCCGTTCCCCCAGGCAATCCCAGACGGGCTTTTGCTGAGAAAAAAGTGGTGGAGTACATGAAAAACCTCACTTATTCCCAACAGCAAGCGGGATCAACCAGATCGCAAGCCAGTACAGTCAGCTTTAGCAGCGATTTGCTCAACGAACAACTACAACTTTACCTATCCTACGTTGCTGCGGTCGGGCCGCCAGATGTTTTGATTGTCGGTAGTTCCCGCGCATTGCAGGGCGTCGATCCCAAACAGCTAAAACAATCTTTGGCCCAAAGGGGCAATCCCAGCTTAAAAGTATTTAACTTTTCAGTCAACGGCGCAACTGCACAAGTAGTTGACTTTCAACTGCGGCGGCTTTTGAAGCCGGATCATTTGCCTCAAATGATTGTCTGGGCGGATGGTGTGCGGGGATTTAACAGCGGCCGGGACGATCGCACTTTTAATTCGATCGTCGATTCTGAAGGCAGCCAACTTTTAGCAGCAGGCATTCGCCCCCAACTGCCGTCCGATGAACCCAACGTGATTCCGGCGTGTTACAGATTCCCGCAGCGGTGCCCTAACAACACTTTCCGCAGAGGATTAACCTCTGTCGAGAGACCTTTGTGGGGCGGGCAAGATGCCCGCCCCACAATCAAATTCCTGTCTAGTGGAACGGGGATTTTGCCCGTTGCTGAGAATGCTGCAAGATATGAGTTAAAACCAATCGCAGCGGATGCAGCAACCCCTCAAGCACAATTGATTCCAGTCTCGCGGCCGACAACAGTAGCCATCACACAAGTCAGCCAATTGGCAGCTTCGATCGACTCCAACGGATTCATGCCTATTTCGGGCAGGTACAATCCCAACACTTATTATCGAGAACGCGCTTACGTTTCAGGCCAGTACGATCGCGACTACAAAGACTTCAACCTCGGAGGCAAGCAAGCAACAGCCTTTAATTCAGTTGTAGCATTTACCAAAGCTCGCAAAATTCCCCTAATTTTCGTCAATTTGCCCCTCACCGACGACTATTTAGACGGAACTCGCCTGTGGGCAGAACAGCAGTTCCGGCAGCGAATGCAGCAACTCTCGCGGCAAAAAGGCTTCGCTTTCCGCGACTTGTCGCAGCGGTGGCCTGGCCGCAACGACTATTTTTTTGACCCCAGCCACCTCAATCACTTTGGGGCGATCGCAGTTTCTCGCCTACTCGCAACTGATTCCAGCATTGTGTGGCCACGCCCCAAATCCCGGCGCAGCGAGGGTTAATACGATTTTAGATTTTAGATTTTAGATTTTTGATTCAAGAATTGGGAATTAAAGATGAGATAGTGGTTTGGAGCTTTCCAAAAATTGGATTAATTTTTGCAACTGCTATAAACCAGAGGGAGAGTCTCGGAGGGAAGCTTTCCTGGGGCATCGGAATAATATTTTTCCAGCTACAATGCGATCGTCCCCCTCGTCGCAATTCAGTCTAAAATCAAAAATCAAAAATCAAAAATCTAAAATCGATGGAGGGGAGATTTCCTGGGGCATCGGAATAATATTTTTCCAGCTACAATGCGATCGTCGTGCTCGTCGCGATTCAGTCTAAAATCAAAAATCTAAAATCTAAAATCTAAAATCGATGGAGGGGAGCTTTCCTGCGGCATCGGAATAATATTTTTCCAGCTACAATGCGATCGTCGTGCTCGTCGCGATT
>JAUBOM010000013.1:0-16584 GCA_036700245.1 Microcoleus vaginatus BM001213989 | reverse complement strand
CAGTCTAAAATCTAATAATCTAACAATCAAAAATCCCAAATCTAAAAACTAAAATCAATAGGTTGTGCAACTAAAACAAGTAATTATCGCCCACAAAGCCAGAGATACCCTCAGCCAGCGGTGGGCAGAACAGTGTGCCCGCCAATTAGAAAGCCGCGGGTGTCACGTTTTAATGGGTCCGAGCGGCCCGAAAGATAACCCGTATCCGGTGTTTTTAGCTTCTAGTAACAGCCCAATTGATTTAGCGGTGGTGCTGGGAGGCGACGGTACAGCCCTAGCTGCGGCGCGGAATTTGGCTGCTGACGACATCCCGATTTTGGCAGCGAATGTGGGGGGACATCTGGGTTTCTTAACCGAGTCTTTTGAGGATTTCCAAAAGACTGAGGAGATTTGGGACAGACTTTCGGAAGACAGGTATGCTGTGCAGAAGCGGATGATGTTGCAGGCGGCGATTTTTGATGGAAACAGAAGCAATCTTCAACCCCAGAGCGATCGATTTTTGGCACTCAATGAAATGTGTGTCAAACCTGCTTCAGCCGATCGAATGCCGAGCTGTATTCTAGAAATGGAAGTTGACGGCGAAGTAGTCGATCAATATCAAGGCGACGGTTTAATTGTGGCAACTCCCACCGGTTCGACTTGCTACACCGCATCTGCCAACGGGCCGATTATGCACTCGGGAATGGACGCGATCGCAGTTACTCCGATTTGCCCTTTGAGTTTATCCAGTCGGGCGATCGTACTCCCGCCCGGTTCAGTCGTCAGCATTTGGCCTTTAGCAGATTACGAACTCACTACCAAACTCTGGACAGACGGCATTTTGGGTAGTGCAATTTGGCCAGGACAGCGCATAGACGTGCGGAGGGCAGACTGCGAAGCCAAGTTTATTATTTTGCGGCAAAACTATTCTTATTACGGTACTTTGAGGGAAAAACTTCACTGGGCAGGAGCCAGAATTCGGTACAGCAACAATCACCGCAATTAATCCGAATCATCGATTATCAAGCTCCATGAATTTGACACTCCCGGGCCTAAAGGCGTCGAGATTCTTGCTTCGCAGGGATTCCAATGAATTTACCCTCGGCAAGCATCTTGACCGTGTGCCCCACGGCTGCAAGTCCCCGTTGGAGAACTACTTGTGCGGCTGCGACATCTCTATCGGTTGTATAGCCGCAATTGTGACACGAGTGAACTCGTTCTGATAACTCTTTTTTGCCTGTTTGATTAAGGCAATTGGGGCAGATTAAGCTCGTCTTTTTGGCGTCTACTTTTTGAAAAAATACACCGCGCTTGAAGCAAGTTTGCTCCAATATATTGAAGAATTGCCCAAACCCAGCATCTAAGGAGTGCTTGCCTAACATAGTCGCTTTGGGTCCAACCAAATTAAGGTCTTGGACAAACACCATCCCCGCGTCATCGCAGATTTGATGTGACAATTTGCGATGCCAATCTTTTCGACAGTTTGCAACATATTCATGCAGCAATGCGACTTTTTTATGAGCCTTTTCCCAATTATTTGACCCGATTATTTTGCGAGTAACGCGCTTTTGCAGCAATTTAAGCTTGCGTTCTGCGTCAGCAAAAAACCTCGTTCTTTTAATTAAAAGTCCGTTAGAAGTTGCAATAAAATTAGTCAACCCTAGGTCAATTCCTACAGGATTGCCGTGAGGAATAGTATCGGGAATTGAAACATCCCATTGCAAACTCAACATTATGTACCAGCCAGTAGGCCGTCTCACTACGCGAGCTTGTTTGACGATTGCGCCCTCGGGAATGGGGCGCGACTGCCAAAACTTTATCGCGCCAATTACAGGCAATTTAAATCGGTTCCCTTGATGGAAAGTTACACCCAACTGCGGGAAGTTAAAAGACCTCAAAGCTCCCTGTTTTTTAAACCGAGGGAACCCGTGGCTTTGCTCCCACATACTGACGAAACTTTTTTCCAACTTACGCAGCGTTTGTTGCAGTACAGCCGCGTTAACTCGTTGCAGGGCGGGGCTGGTTTTTCTGTATGCTGTTAAAGCCTTGCACTGACTTGAATAGGTCGGTCTAGGCGTGTCAGCAGGAATAATATACTCGGAACGGATGGAGCAAGAGTCGATCTGACATTTGCGTGAGTTGTACCAGTCTTTGCGCTCTTTCAAGGCATAGTTGTACACCTTGCGGCACTGTTCTAGCCAGTCTTCAAAAACTGCTATTTGTGCCACTGTAGGCTTCAACTTAAATTCAAACGTCAAATTAAACACTTGCTTCACCTCCTTGACTTAGTATACAGGAGCTCTACAAATCGTCAAGGAGTTTCTTAAGATTAATTAAAGTCGCCGGCCTATGGGGAAGGCTCTCACCCCAAAATTTTGGTAGGGGGGAGTAAGCTTGAAAAACCTGTAAAATCACCAACAATCTACAGGCAAAACCCGCTGCCGCCCAACGCACAATTTCTGTACTCTGTTAAGATCGCTCAATATCTTGACAAACAGCCTGATCAATGCATACTTTCAAAAAATCAACCCGACCTTTCAACCCTCAAGATACATATCCCTGTCCCGTATGCCGCACCGGTCAAATTTCCACCCTAGCGCTGATGGACGCCCTAGCTTGCAACTTCTGCCAGCACATTTTTACCGCAAGCGTTGAAAGACAATCGCTCGAAATGGCCGATCGCCAACCGCCCGTAACTTGGCACTGGAACGGCAAAAAGTGGATAGGGGCCCACCTCGAAGGCGTAGAATTCGGATGGCCCTATTTGGCAGTGGCTCTTGGTCTAATTTTCCTTCCCACTACCTTGCTGGGACTTTCAGCTTACTATTTTCCCCCGGTTCCCGGCAGCCGGTTGTCGTGGCTGCCCTCCGCTTGGACAGGCTTAGCTTTTTTGTCCCATTTAGGCATTGTGCTGTGGTTGGTAGGTGAATTTTATCAATTCCCGGTGGTAACTTACTTGAGAGCTTGGGGGCGCAGGATTCGCCGGCGCTAGCTTCAATGCTCTCAAACAGCCGATCGCCCGATCGGGCGGCGCACCGACATAGATCCAGGTAAAATTAGAGGCGATCGCAAAACTCAATTCCCAATCAGCACTTAAGCAGCTATAATCGTTAGCTATTCTAAATAGTCAAAAGCAAACGCATTGCGATTTGTGAGGAGAGCGATGAACATACTTGGAATCTCGGCGTACTATCACGACAGCGCCGCAGCCTTAATTCGCGACGGAGAAATTATAGCAGCAGCGCAGGAAGAAAGATTTTCCCGCAAAAAGCATGACGCCAGATTCCCTAAGAATGCGATCGCTTATTGCCTGAAAGAAGCAAAAATAGATTTGCGGGAACTCGATCGAATAGTCTTTTACGACAAACCTTTAGTCAAATTCGAGCGCCTTCTCGAAACCTATTTAGCCTACGCACCCCAAGGTTTTCGCTCTTTCCTAGCAGCCATGCCGATATGGCTCAAAGAAAAGCTTTACCTCAAAACGATGCTCAAAAGAGATCTCGCAGCAATAGCAAACTGCAAAACGAATAAACTGCCATCTCTGCTATTTACCGAACACCACCAATCCCACGCAGCATCGGCATTTTTCCCCAGCCCGTTTCAAAAAGCAGCCGTTTTGTGCCTCGACGGCGTGGGCGAGTGGGCCACAACCTCGGTTTGGTTGGGAGACGGGAACGAACTTACACCTCAGTGGGAAATCGATTTTCCCCACTCCTTGGGTTTGCTTTATTCAGCTTTCACCTACTACACCGGCTTCAAAGTCAACTCTGGTGAATACAAACTCATGGGTTTAGCTCCCTACGGCGAACCCAAGTATGTAGACAAGATTCTCAACTATTTAATCGACCTCAAAGATGACGGAACTTTCCGTTTGAACATGGATTATTTCAACTATACTGTTGGCTTAACCATGACAAACAAGAAGTTTGACCAACTGTTTGAAGGGCCGCCACGCCAAGCAGAAGGAAAATTGACTCAGCGGGAAATGGACATTGCCGCTTCGATTCAAGTTGTTACCGAAGAAGTTGTTTTGCGGCTTTGCAGAACAGTTAAAAAAGAATTGGATGTCGATTATCTTTGTCTTGCCGGCGGCGTTGCTCTCAACTGCGTTGCTAACGGTCGAATTTTGCGGGAAGGTATTTTCAAAGATATTTGGATTCAGCCGGCGGCGGGAGATGCTGGCGGTGCTTTGGGCGCGGCTTTGGCGATTTGGTATCAGTATTGCGAACAAACTCGCACTGTGAGCGCGAACTCGACAGCAAATAGTAGAGAATCCCTCAAGAGTGAACTTATCACTACAACAAACGCAGCGGTTGAGGAGAGGACTGAAGTCCTCACTGCAAACCAAGCGGTGGCAACTGTGGCGAAGTCTGTTGCTCATTTAACTTGTCACGACCAAATGCGGGGCTCTTATTTGGGACCGAGGTTTAGTGATGCAGAAATTCTCGAATATTTGGATGCTGTCCAAGCCAGCTATCACCGATTGGACGATGCCGAATTAATGCCACAGTTGGCGGAAATTTTGGAACAGGGAAATGTGGTGGGATGGTTCCAAGGGCGGATGGAATTTGGGCCGCGGGCTCTGGGCGGTCGATCGATCGTGGGCGATCCCCGCAGTGCTAAAATGCAGTCGGTGATGAACCTGAAAATTAAATACCGGGAATCATTTCGACCTTTTGCTCCGTCAATCTTAGCCGAACGAGTTGCGGATTATTTCGAGATTGACCATTCCAGCCCTTATATGCTATTAGTAGCACCTGTCAAAGCCAGTCTCCGCATTCCCATGACTGCGGATCAAGAGCAGTTGTTTGGCATTGAAAAGCTCAACATTCCGCGATCTGAGATTCCGGCTGTCACCCACGTCGATTACTCGGCTCGCATCCAAACTGTTCACAAAGAAACCAATCCTCGGTACTATGACTTAATCAGCCATTTTGAAGAGCGATCGGGCTGTTCGGTTCTGGTAAATACTTCTTTCAACGTGCGAGGCGAACCCATTGTTTGCACTCCCGAAGATGCTTACCGCTGTTTCATGCGAACCGAAATGGACTATCTGGTATTGGAAAATTACTTGCTTCCCAAGTCCGAACAAATTCCTTGGAAACAAGATGATGCTTGGAAAAATGAATTTGAACTAGATTAGTCATGAGTCATTAGTAATTAGTTATTAGTTATTAGTTGGTACGAATAACTAATAACTAATTCCCCATTCCCCAGTCCCCATTCCCCATTTCTAATGAGCGACGAAATTAAAAAACTCGATAAAAAAGGCTTGCGCGATTTCGGGCTGCTAGTTGGCGGCTTGATTGCAGTGCTGTTCGGTTTAGCAGTACCTTTACTGCGGCGGCATTCTCTACCTTGGTGGCCTTGGGCAGTCTGCGGAGTGCTAGTGCTGCTAGCATTGGTTGCGCCGAAATCGCTGAATCCCGTTTATCACGCGTGGATGCACTTTGGACTTATTCTTAACAAAATCGAAACGCCGATCGTCCTAGGGATAGTTTTTTACCTGATAGTTTGGCCGATGGGAGTGATCAAAAACCTTTTCGGCGAAGATGCAATGCGGCGAAAACTCAATCCGAAAATGGATACTTACCGCGTCCCAAGTAAAGCCAGAACAAAAGTTAGTATGGAGCGTCCTTTTTAAGTGTTTGAAGCAACTTTAGACTTTCTCAAAGATTTATGGGCGTTTATGAAAGAACGCCAAAAGTATTGGCTGCTGCCGTTAATTGTGACTTTAGTCTTTTTGGGAGCTTTGATTGTATTGAGTCAAGGTTCTGTGATTGCTCCGTTTATTTACACCCTGTTTTGAAAGAATGAGCAAGTTGAAAAATTTGGGTGTAAATTTAGGTTTGACACTCGCCGGTTTATTTATGGGGGTGGTAATTGGTGAAATTGGATTGCGGGCGGCCAAGATTGAAGGCTACCCAAAAATAGGAGATTTCGTAGACTCGGCGCCAACAGGTTTCCACACTTCCGATCCGAATTTGGGCTGGAAGCTGAAACCGGGTGCGTCGGGGGAGTGGAATGGGGAAGGTGCGAGTTTTGTGCAAGTTAATAGCGATGGTTTGCGCGATCGCGAACATACAAAAGCAAAACCTCCAAATACTTTGCGCGTGGCAGTTTTGGGCGATTCTTTCACCGAAGCAATTCACGTACCTGTCGATCAAACTTTCTGGTCGAAATTGGAACGAAAGTTAGGCAACTGCCAGGCCGTTAAGGGACGGAAAAATGTTGAGGTCATCAATTTCGGCGTGCAGGGTTACAGTACCGCTCAAGAATTGATAGTGCTGCGAAAAAAAGTGTGGGATTACAGTCCTGATATTGTAATTCTTGCTTTTTTTATTGGCAATGATGTGATAAATAATTCTCCGAAACTGGAGTACGATCGCTACCGACCATTTTTTACTTATGATGCTAGCGGCAAGTTAGTACCGGATATGTCTTTTCGCAATCTGGCGCCAATCGACCGCAACGAAAGAGCAGTTTCCTTCGTAGACCGGATGCCCAGTTTGATCGTCAACAATTCGCGCATTTTGCAGGTCATTAAAAAAGTAGACTTAGATAGGAAAAAGCGGGAGTTATCGGAGGATTTTACCAATTTAAGTACCCAAAACCTCAAGGAACCTCAGGATGCAGCTTGGCAAGAGGCTTGGAGGGTGACAGAGGGTTTGATTGTGACGATGCGGAATGAAGTCGTGCAGAAAAATGCTGATTTCTTGGTTGTGACGATCGGCGCTCCGATGCAAGTTACACCGGAAGCCCAGACGCGAAAAGATTTTATGACAAAAAACAACATTCAGGATTTGTTTTATCCCGAGAGGCGACTGGAAAAATTGGGTGCGCGCGAGGGTTTTCGGGTACTGAATTTATCCGAACAGTTCCAAGCTTACACTGAAAAATATCAAGTCTGCGCCCACGGTTTTGAGAATTCTGTACCCTGTGGGGGTCACTGGAATGAACTTGGACACCGACTGGCTAGTATCCTGATTAACCGAAATTTGTGCCAAAATTTACAGCAGTCTCAACTCCGCAAGAAACAACCGTAATCAGTCAAATTTCATGAAAGATTCAACGGCGCTCGAAAAAGGCAAAAATATATTAATTCTAATCGCCGTTAATTTGGCGATCGCCTTTATTTGTCTGGAAGCTTTATCGCTAGCTTT
Organism: Microcoleus vaginatus BM001213989; assembly: GCA_036700245.1. Taxonomy (GTDB): domain Bacteria; phylum Cyanobacteriota; class Cyanobacteriia; order Cyanobacteriales; family Microcoleaceae; genus Microcoleus. The sequence continues at coordinate 9,442 of JAUBOM010000013.1, read as the reverse complement.
TTATTTTATCAACCAAAAGCAGTTTTTTTATACCAGAACTAAAGGCAAAGAAAAAGTAGTAGAAGATATTGAAAGGATCGGCATTAGACTTGAAGAATCTATCGTAGAAAGACTGCACCCACTTTTTGGCTATGTACTCAAACAAGGTGCTTTCACCAATGAAAAATTAAAGTTAAAAGTCAACAAACACGGCTTTTTTTCCCTCTACGAATATCCGTTTGTTAAAAGCAATAAAAATCAAGTTATTATAGGACTTTTTGGCGGTTCAGTTGCGAATAACTTTGCAGTCGATGAATACGTAACTAAAAGATTGTCTAACAAATTGAAGGCTTATCCAGAATTTGCAAACAAGGAAATTATTGTTTTAAATTTTGGCAATGGCGGCTACAAACAGCCCCAACAATTATTAATTTTAAATTACTTTCTGGCTTTGGGTCAAGAGTTAGATTTAGTCATCAATATTGACGGTTTTAACGAAGTAGCACTGTCCAATTTAAACAACAAAGCCCAAGTAGAAATAGGAATGCCCAGCGTTCAGCACATACAGCCTCTGACGGGTTTAGCCAACAACAACCTGTCACCGGAGGCGATGAGCTCGATCGTGCAAATTAACGAAAACAAAAAACAATTGAAAGCAGGTATTGACAAATTGCAAAATTGTCAGCTTGCTTTGTGTCACGCTGTTACCTCGCTACAGGTAAAACAATTAGTCAACAATTACCAGCAAGCAGTTGTCAAGTACGATTCGCAAGTTAAACAATCCAACCCAGACACGGCAAATAGCGGTATAGTATACATTCCCAAAGCTGACTTTGTTTTGCAGGAGGCCGCTGCTTTTGAGAAAATGGCATCAATGTGGTACGAATCGTCGATCGGGATGAATCAAATTTTATCAAGTAGAAAGATTAAGTATTTTCACTTTATCCAGCCCAACCAATATTATCCTACTAAGCGAGCGTTTACCGCAAAGGAAAAGGAAATCGCGATTGACAACAAGAGTTCTTACGTTGAAGGCGTAAAAAAAGGTTATCCGGTGATTTTGTCCAAAGTCGATGATTTGCAAAAAGCTGGGGTTAATGTTTTTAACGCAGTGAATATTTTAGATAATACAAAAGAGACGGTTTACAAAGATGCCTGCTGCCACTATAATTCAGTGGGAGAAGAAGTCTTGGCAAATTATGTTTCCAGTTCTATTATTAAAGTAGTCAGGGAGTCGAAATAGAGGTTTATGAAAGATTTAAAATTTCTCAATAAAGGACAAGAATTTATAAAAATTGCTTTGATTAACTTAGCGCTGTTACTGGTTTTCCTGGAACTAGGTTCCTTGGGATGGTATTTTGTCAAGCACAAGCAATTTTTCTATACTAGAGAAAAGGTGCAAAATAAGTTGGATTTAGGAATTAATTTAGAAGGAGTGCGGCTGAATCAGTCTATAGTCGAAAGATTTCATCCTTTTTTTGGGTTTATTCAAAAACCCAGCGATGATTTTCGACCTGGTTTTAAAGTTAATAATTATGGGTTTATTTCTCCTTACGATTACCCTCTCAAAAAAACTAAAAATAATCAGTTTTTTATCGGAGTTTTTGGCGGTTCTGTGGCTTCCGATTATGCAATATTTCAAGTTCAGAATCAAATTTTACCTAAATACCTCAAACGGTTGCCCGGTTTAAAAGATAAAGAATTTGTAATTTTGTCTTTTGCGACGGGAGGCTACAAACAGCCGCAGCAATTATTAATTTTAAACTATTTTTTGGCTTTAGGTCAAGAATTAGATATGGTCGTCAATATAGATGGTTTTAATGAAGTAGCACTTTCTAATTTAAACAATCAAAATCGAGTTGATTTAGCGATGCCAAGCATTCAGCATATTTGGCCGCTGGCTAACTTCGCGAATAATAGCCTTTCTACAAAAGCGATGAAAGCAACTCTCAGAATTCAAGAAAATAAAACTAGGATTAATCAGGGTTTATCAAGTTTGCAGCGCTGCTATTTAGCTGCGTGCAATGCTTTGACTTCTGTTTACGTTCAAAATCTAGTTAATAACTATAAAACCGATGTCATTAAGTTTGAAAAAGAACGGACTAAACAACAAAAAAATGATAGTGGTAGCGTTATTTATATCAATACTAATAAGTCGGTTTTAGAGGATTCATTAGCTTTTGAAGAAATGGCATGGAATTGGGCAAAAAGTTCAATTTTTATGCACAAAGTGCTGTCAGCTAGTAATGTGCCTTATTTTCATGTTCTTCAGCCTAATCAATATTATCAGACGAAAAGGGTGTTTGGTGAAGCCGAAAAGCAAATTGCTTTTAACAAAGAGACTCCTTATGCTAAATCTGTACAAATTGGATATCCGGCTATTTTCAAAAAGTTTCCAAATTTGGAAAAAAATAATATTAATATATTGAATGCTGTAAATGTATTCGATCAAACTAAAGATGCGGTTTATGTAGATAGCTGCTGTCATTACAATCAAGCTGGGGAAGTAATTTTTAGTGATTATGTGGGGAGTTCTATTCTGGAAGTTTTGCGGAAGGATGAAAGAAATAAGAAGAAGTAGGGGGGTCCCACTAACCATCAACGACTCAAACAAGCAATCTCAAAAACCCACCCCCGCCCCACGGTAAAATTGAATGTACATTTCTATTTACCGTGGGGTGGGGGCGGGTTTATATATATTTTGAATTTTTGGCGAGATTGTTGGTCAAACCCGCCCCAGAAGAAGGAAATGTACTTTTTATCTGGGCTGATGAGAACAATTGACTGTGGCGAATGGTTTTTAGGTTTTAGGTTCGGTTTGATCCCGATCGCCCCCTGAGTCGATCGGCATTACCAATATCTTATCAACTCGGTTGCCGTCCATATCGACTACTTCCACGCGCAAACCATTCCACTCAAAATGCTCGGCTGCTGTGGGAATTTTGCCCAAATGTGTAATCACAAAACCGCCCATTGTGTGGTAACTTCCTTTGTTTTCTGCTGATAATTCTTCCAGGCCAAACAGCTCAAAAAAATCTTCGACTGGTAGCATTCCGTCTAACAGCCAAGAACCGTCTTCGCGCTGCACGGCTTCCGGTTCGTCAGCATCTTCAATCGAGGGAAAGTCGCCAACAAGTTCGACTAAAATGTCGTTGACTGTAACCAATCCTTGAATCACGCCGTATTCGTCTACCACCAAGGCAATTTGATTGCTAGATTGCTTGAAAAGCTCTAATACTTTTAACCCCCGCGTGCTTTCCGGTACAAATAAAGGCCGCCGTAAAGAAGCGCTTAAATCGAGGGGTTGACCGGTTAAAGTCCTCGACAGCATATCTGTAACGTGTACTAAACCGAGCACGTTGTCGAGGCCTCCTTGACACACTGGAAACCGAGAATGACCGCTGCCGAGCATTTTTTGGCGGTTTTCTTCTACTGAGTCGTCGAGGTCGAGCCAGGTAAGATCGGGACGCGGGGTCATTAAGGCGCTGACTCGCCGATCGCCCAAACGAAAGACTCTTTCTACCATGTCTTGTTCGGCTTCTTCAAAGGTTCCGGCTTCGGTTCCTTGCTCGATTAAAACTTTAATTTCCTCTTCTGTAACTTGCGGTTCTGTCGAGGGCGATATCCTCAGCAGTCGCATCACTAAGTCAGTGGAATGACTTAACAGATAAACCGCAGGAGCGCCAATTTTTGAGAGCATTCGCATGGGAATTGCTACGCTTGAAGCGATCGGCTCCGGGTTGTTGAGCGCTAGGCGCTTCGGCACGAGTTCGCCGATAATTAAGGTCAGATAAGTGATGGTTAAAACTGCTACTACTGAGGCGATCGTCTTAGAGTAGGGCGCGAGGGCAGGAATCAGGTGCAACAAAGGCTCTACTCTTCTAGAAATCGTCGTTTCTCCGAAAGCGCCCGACACAATGGCCAGCATCGTAATCCCGATTTGAACTGTCGGTAAGAACTGATTGGGGGCATTAGCCAGATCCAAAGCTACGCGGGCATTGGTTGAACCTTGGTTAGCCATCTGTTGCAGTCTCACCTTCCGTACAGAGATGATGGCCATCTCTGACATCACAAACAAGCCATTGAGGAAAATTAGCAGGAGAACAATCAGAATATCGGTACTTGGGGACATTTCTAAAATTTTCGGTAGTAACGGCGAAGCGCTCTGCCCGGTTAGTCGATTTTAGATTTTAGATTTTAGATTTTAGATTGACTCCGCAGCCAGTATCTGAGGGATTTCCCTAATGTCTAAAGTTCTTCGATCTTCACAACTTGAGTCGGGGGCTTGTATCCGTCTTTGGGTGCAGTCACAGGAGAGGTCTGGAAGCTGCGAATCTCGATCGCAAAATCGAAATTTTTTCTAAACCTGTCACTAGATTAACGGAACTGGCTCGATCCCGATCGCAGGATCGAGATATTAGAGCAAAAATCTATCGCCAGTTAAGTTCCCAGGCGTCCACAGCCGATCGGCACAATCATGGATGTTTGTCGTACAATCTCCTTAACAGGCAAAGGGAAAGAGCCTTCGCCGATCGGGGATTAAAATTAAAAGCGCATGACTTTCTCTTCAATAATTCGTACCCTGGGGCGATCGCCCCTAGCAACAGAACTCCTCAACAAGCTCAAGCGCCATCGCTACGTGCAACTCAACGGCTTAGCCCGCTTGCCCAAAGGTTTGGTAGCTTCCGCCCTCGCACAGCAAGAAGGGCGGAGTTTACTCGTAGTGACAGCAACTCTAGAAGAAGCAGGCCGCTGGGTAGCCGGGCTGGAGGCTATGGGCTGGCAGACTGTGCATTTTTACCCGACTTCAGAGGCTTCGCCCTACGAGCTATCTTACTCGGATGAAAGCGAAATGACTTGGGGGCAAATGCAGGTGCTGGCGGATTTGGTCGAGAAACGAGAAACAAACGCTAATTCTAAGCCGATCGCGATTGTATCTACCGAAAGAGCTCTCCAGTCTCACTTGCCGCCGCCTGGTGCTTTTGAACCCTACTGTCTGACGCTAAAGCGAGGTATGGTTCAAGACTCGAAGATTTTAGACCGCCAACTTGCTTCAATGGGCTACGATCGGGTGGCTTTGGTGGAAATGGAGGGTCAGTGGAGCCGTCGGGGTGATATTGTCGATGTATTTCCGGTGGCGGCTGAGTTGCCGGTGCGGCTGGAGTGGTTTGGGGATGATTTGGAGCAAATTCGGGAGTTTGACCCATCTTCGCAGCGATCGCTTGATAAGGTCGAGCGGTTGGTGTTAACTCCTACTAATTTTAACGCAATTATTAAAGCAGTTTTAGCTGAAAAAAAGGTTGACGAAATCAACCACCTAGGCTCTGTTGAAACTGAAAATGAAACAGAAAAATTTGTCCGCAGGCTGTTGGGTTTAGCGTTTGAAAAACCCGCATCTTTGTTGGATTATTTGCCAGAAAATACTTTAGTTGTTGTTGACGAACCGCAAGGCTGCGAAGGTCACAGCGACCGCTGGTTTGAGAATGCAGAGCAACAGTGGAAAAATTGCGATCGGGAATCTGTTGTTGCGGATGCGGGAACAGAAAAGTTGCCAATTTCCCATTTGAAAGTTCCGAAAATTCACCGCACTTTTGCTGAATCTATGGCAGATGTTGCAGGTTTCGACAGGCTAGAACTTTCAGAATTGGCAGAAGATTCTACTACTAAAAAATTTCAAAGCTCTGCGGAGGGCGACCAGCTACCGTCTGCGATTAATTTGGCTTCTCGGCCTGTGCCGGTGATGCCTCACCAATTTGCTAAGTTGTCTCAAATGCTCAGGGAAGAGCGCGATCGAGGTTTTACTGTTTTCCTGGTTTCGGCTCAACCAAGCCGTTCTGTTTCTTTGCTCTCGGAGCACGACTGTCCGGCTCAGTTTGTGGTGAACCCGCGCGATTATTTGGCGATCGATAAGTTGCAATTGCAGCGCGTTCCGGTTGCTTTGAAGTACAGCGGGCTGGCAGAATTGGAAGGGTTTATTCTGCCGACTTTTCGGATTGTTTTAATTACAGATCGGGAATTTTACGGTCAGCATTCGTTGGCTACTTTTAGCTACGTCCGCAAGCGCCGCCGCGCTGCTTCTAAGCAAGTAGACCCGAATAAATTAAGCCCGGGTGATTATGTGGTTCACCGCCAGCACGGAGTGGGCAAATTTATCAAGTTAGAACGTTTGACAATCGACCGGGAAACTCGCGAGTATTTATTGATTCAATACGCTGACGGTACCCTGAGAGTTGCGGCCGATCAATTGGGGGCTTTGTCGAGGTTTCGGACGGTAGCCGATAAAGTGCCGGAACTCAATAAGCTGACAGGTCAAACTTGGGAAAAAACTAAAACTAAGGTTCGCAAAGCTGTTAAGAAATTAGCCGTAGATTTGTTGAATCTTTATGCTAAAAGAGCTCAACAAACAGGTTACGCTTTTCCTCCTGATATGCCTTGGCAACAAGAATTAGAGGATTCTTTTCCTTACCAGCCAACCCCGGATCAGTTGAAGGCAACTCAGGATGTGAAACGCGATATGGAGGGCGATCGACCGATGGATCGCTTGGTCTGCGGCGATGTCGGTTTTGGCAAGACAGAAGTTGCTCTCAGAGCAATTTTTAAGGCGGTTACGGCGGGCAAGCAGGTGGCTTTGCTCGCGCCGACGACGATTTTGACCCAACAGCACTATCACACGCTCTCGGAGCGTTTTTCCCCTTATCCGATCGAAGTTGGTTTGCTCAATCGCTTTCGCACTGAAACCGAGCGCCGGGAGATTCACAAGCGTTTGGCGACTGGGGAATTAGATGTGATTGTCGGTACTCAAGCTGTTTTGAGCAAAGCGATTAAATTTCGGGATTTGGGCTTGTTGGTGGTGGATGAAGAACAGCGGTTTGGAGTTAAGCAAAAGGAAGCCATTAAAGCCCTCAAAACAGAGGTAGATGTTCTGACTCTGACAGCAACGCCGATTCCCCGGACTTTGTATATGTCGCTGTCGGGGATTCGCGAGATGAGTTTGATTGCGACTCCGCCTCCTTCCAGGCGCCCGATCCAGACGCATTTGGCTCCCTATAACCCGGAAGTGGTGCGATCGGCCATTCGTCAAGAATTGGACAGGGGCGGTCAGGTTTTTTACGTGGTGCCGCGGATTGAGGGGATTGAGGAGTTGGCCGCTCAGTTGCAGGAGATGGTTCCGTCTGCCAGAATTGCGATCGCCCACGGTCAAATGGAGGCTTCGGAATTAGAATCGATTATGCTGACCTTTAGTGCGGCGGATTTCGATATTTTGGTGTGTACGACGATTATTGAGTCGGGTTTGGATATTCCCCGTGTCAATACGATTTTAATTGAAGACGCGCAGCGCTTTGGTTTGGGTCAGCTTTACCAGTTGCGGGGACGGGTGGGACGCGCGGGGATTCAAGCTCATGCTTGGCTGTTTTATCCGAAGCAGAACAAGCTGTCTGATGCTGCAAGGCAGAGGTTGCGGGCAATTCAAGAGTTCGCGCAGTTGGGTTCAGGCTATCAGTTGGCTGTCCGAGATATGGAAATTCGCGGTTCGGGTGATGTTTTGGGTACTGAACAGTCGGGTCAAATGGAGGCGATCGGTTTTGATTTGTATGCTGAAATGTTAGAGGAGGCTATTCGGGAAATTAAGGGTCAGGAAATTCCGAAAGTGGAGGACGCGCAAATTGACCTCACTTTGACGGCGTTTATTCCTGCTGATTACATCGCAGATTTAGATCAAAAGATGAGCGCTTACCGATCGGTGGCGAATGCTAATACCTCAGAAGAGTTACAGCAGATTCAGGCTGATTGGTGCGATCGTTATGGGCCAATTCCTCTTCCAGCCCAGCAACTTATCCGTGTTGTCGAACTCAAACAAATCGCTAAAAAAATCGGTTTTTCTCGGATCAAACCGGAGAATAAGCAGCACATAGTTTTGGAAACAGCTATGGAAGAACCTGCTTGGAACTTGCTCAAGGCTAATTTGCCCGACCATTTGCGCTCTCGTTTTGTCTACAGCAAGGGGAAGGTTACTATTCGAGGTATGGCGGTTTTGACCGCCCAAAAGCAATTGGATAATTTGATTGATTGGCTGGGTAAAATGCAGGGCGCTTTGCCGTCGGCTAATGTTGGCTTTTAATATATAATCCTAAATCATTTGTGAATTTCTTACTCCCTCCCCGCGGGTTCGGGGAGGGTTGGGGCGGGATAAAAAATTTAGGAGTCCTGCAAGGATTGCTATATATAACCCCCCAATCTCGCGCACCCCCGAAACTAGAGAATAATACCGATGGAACCGGAAAAAATATTACTGCTGTTGTCATGATTATTTTAGCGACAGAAAGGATTAAAATCGTCAAAAAGTTAGTCAGTATTTTTTTGGCGATCCTAGTGCAAGGAGTGACAATGGCGGTTCAATCTCAACAAATAATTGACCCGATCGATCGGGTTGTCAGTGCAGGATTGATGCAGAAAGATGCCACGGGCAATTTTAATCCTGAAGGCCTTGTCAGTCGCGCCGACTTGGCGGTAATTTTAGTAAAAACTTTTGGTTTGGAACGGCGGAAAACAGCTCAGCAACCGGATCGGGAATTGCCGGACGTACCAAAAAGTTACTGGGCTTACAGTGCGATTCAAACTGCTTTGAAAACGGGAACGATGAGTGGATATCGCGACGGAATGTTTTTCCCAAATCAAAGGGTGACTCGCGCTGAAGCTTTAGCGATTTTTGCTCAAGCTTATGGGGTTTTTCAGTTTCCCGATGCCAGCATTTACGAGATTTTAGCTAAGTATCCAGATGCAGGGGAAATCCCTAATTGGGCTAGAAAGTCTTTGGCTACTGCACTTTATGAAGGGTTTGTTAACGTTGAACTCGGAACTAATAAGATTAATCCTTTGAAGCCGATGACTCGCTGGGATATCGCTTACGCTTTGAGCAAGTATTTGGAGCGGCAAGTAAGGCCAACTTCTTTGCCTGTCCCGGAGGAGAAGCCTCCTAATCGCGGTGTGGGAAGGTAAATAGAGTAAGTTTCATTTGCATGAGAATGGGTAATTGGTAATTGGTAATTGGTAATTGGTAATTGGTAATTGGTAATTGAGAAGACTCTACCTCATCGAATTAAAAACTGCTATAGTTGTGATACCAATTAAAAAAAATCTTGCTATCATCCTCCCTCTTATACCAATGATTAAAAGTCAAAGCGAATCCTAGGGACACGGGGCCCGGTCGTGTCGTACTCCCCGCGCCGGACACGACACAGCCCCGTGTCCAGACTTTTCAGCCCGTTGCTGATTCACGGTATCAATCAACTTTTCGCTTGCAGTTACAAAACTCACCTCCCGGGGCTTATAGCAATTGGAAAATCTTGAATTCATACCCGTATTCAGCAACGCTTTGACACGAAACGGATACCCATTCAATCCTACAGTAAATTAATGTCTGTAACTCTTACATAGCCTCATTCACACCGTGGGAGTACCACAG
>JAUBOM010000139.1:0-17848 GCA_036700245.1 Microcoleus vaginatus BM001213989 | reverse complement strand
TAACTGGTTTACACACTGCTGTTATTGTACCTCATCTTTCTGAGAAAGGCTATATCTACAGAACTTAACAATACTCCTGCTTCAAAATCTGAGGCCTCGGCTGTTCCGTTTCCTACATAGCCAAAGATACCAACACTACCAGGGTTAGTAGCGCTCACCCCAAAACCATAGATTAAAAAAGTGTCAATCTCAGCCTGAAAAATAGCACGGCTAATAACTGTATTAGGGGCCAAAGAAAAACTGCCGATATTGATTTCGCCAAACTCTGCTGCTTCAGCAAAAGTTCCCCTCACAATGAAATCAAAATTCCCACTCTGAACTCTGTCTCCCAGGCCGTCCAAGTTATTATCGTTGACTTGAAAAGTAATAGTAGGTGCCAAAGTAAACGTAGCTGCTTTAGCTTCTTCGCTTGCTCCCAGGACAAAACCTAGAGCGGTGCAAACAGAGGCAACTGCGACTTTGCGGTAAAGATTGTTCATGAAAACTAAATTTCCTTTTATCGTAAACAACTTGACTGGGAAGCTCACTGAGTAATCAAACTAGCTATATAGCAATCCTAAATCATTTGTGAATTTCTTACTCCCTCCCCGCGGGTTCGGGGAGGGCTGGGCTGGGGTAAAAAATTTACGACTCTTGCAAGGATTGCTATAGACTAGCTAGCTTACTTACAAAACCATAATTCTTTATTTAAATTATCACATCTTAACCAGAAAGTTACCTGCATAAATGCTGTAAATTGCAGGTAGCGATCGCCATTACCAAAACACAACCGCTGCGAACCATCGCCTCACACCGAATCATCCATCCATCCACAAGCCGAACAATCCCAATGAACAGGCGGTGTTTCGTATTTGGGATAAGTCATTTCGCAGCGGGGACATTGACCAGTAAACAGTGCGTGGGTATCCAAAAGTTCTAAATGTTGTTCCAAAGTCCACCCCTATCTCGGTTGCAGGATAAGTTCGCCGTTGTAGTAGCTTGCACCTTCGGGTTCCCATAGTTCTTCCGGCGGGGCGTTGGGGTTGACGGGGTGACAAGCAGGTTGAAAGCAAAGCTGCGTCAAGGTTTTGAGTTGAGTGACCAAGCGAAAAGATCTTCGCGGGCGTGAGTCAATAAAAGAGAATGGCGAGCTCATTTGAATCAGGTTCAAGGATCTCTCGGACGATCTTATGAGTCAATAAGTCTGTCAATAATCCGGTATCTTTTTTGAGGTTCAGGGGCTTCAATGCTTTTACCATCATCAAGGTTCCAGAGGCGTTGTCTCCCCCTCAATGATTTTTCCCCTCTTCCCCTCTCTCACTCTCCCACTCTCGCCTATGGGTAGCAGCTTATTATATCAATTCTGATAGTGAATACCCTGTAAGTTGGGTTGAGGAATGAAACCCAAAACTATCGATCTTAGATTTTAAATTGATCCTCGAATCTAAAATCTAAAATCTAAAATCGGATCACTTGCCTGAAATCATTTTCCCCAGGGTTTCCGGCAGGTGAATTATATGTTGAAAAAGCTGGTTTGGCCCGATGCCAAACAATAACTGCATCGCCAGCACAATAGCTGCTAAAGAAATCGCTGTCCCGATGCTGTATTTCAATACTTTAAAAACCCAATTAAACACCAGCCAAGACACAAGTAAGGAAGCAATTAAGATAATTATTTCTATTGGCATATAACATTTTTAACTCTATTTTAACTCTACATAACTTACGCATCAATACCAAAAAGACCTAGTTTTTTATCAGTGAAATGCTCAAATGTAGTATTTACGTAAAAACCCGGTTTCTGCGTCCAGGACTACTCTACTTATTACTTTAAGCAATACTACCGCGTTTCCGTGTTTCCTTATAAGAAATTCCCACATTTTTCAAACCAGCTTTAATCATTTGCTGCTCTAACAAAGCGAAAAAGCGAGATCGATCGCCTCCGGTGACTACCGCTTGATTGTGAGCTTCTGCTAGCGTCACCGGATAGCCGCCGCCTTTGTGTACCTGAGCGAGCATCATTCCCAATGCTAAATCTAGCTGTGCTGTATCTTGCGCTACCCATTCCGGCACTTCTATCCTAGCAATTTCTGTGCCGACGTGAACGTAACAGAAATAAACTGAATTGAGGCCGTACAAATCTAAGATTCGAGCTTGGGATTTCCATAAAGGACTTCTTTGGCCCGGTGACAGGATTGTTGCCCACAAGATGGCATCGCGCAAGGGTTCAAATTCTTGACAAGGTGCTTTTTCGGCGAAAGAAATTGTGGCTGCAAATCCGACGTTCGGGCAATTTGTCATGCAGTCTGGTACTTCGTGGGTGCAAGCTTCAAACCGCAAAAAAGATAAGCTTTCGCTGCTGCGAGAAGCGCTTAAGTATCCTAAGAGGGGAATTCCTGCTAAACGCAACTTGTGCCAAGCTTCTAAAATTGGCTGCAAAATTTGATCGCGCGCTTCGCTGGGTAACTGTTCCAAAAACCAATAAATCAGGGAACCGTCTACCATTGCTAAAGCTGGCGCGGGCAATTTATTGTCGTTAACTTTTGCCCAATTTTCGCCCATTTCTGCCAAGGCAATTGCTTCGGAAACGGCGCGCCGATATCCCATCCATTCTTCGGTTCTAATTCCCCACTGCCGCGAACCGTACAAGTCTTCGGGTTTGTAGAAAACCTCGGGCACGCTGTCTAAAACTGGGTGGCGGCTTTGCCCGTAGTGTAGCATGACAGTGCCGACGTTTAGCAAGTAGCAGTAGGCTATTTCGTGATGGTTGGGGGAAATTTGCGAGCCGTCTGTGGCAAAGACTGTGTGAGCGGCGGGGGGTGCGGTGATGTAGGTGCGATCGTCTAAGGGTTCGATCGGCGTAGCAGCATTAAATAAAGTGCGATCGCGCCAACTCTCTTGCAATTCCACCAATTTTTCCTGTTCCGCTGCAGCCTTGACCAGCAAATTCTGAGCCACTTCCAAACGCTGACGAGCGGCCTGAGCTTCCACATTCAAATGTTGGCTCATTCCCTGCATTGCCTTGGCTGCTTTAGTTAAATCGAGCATTGGTTTTAAGTCTCAATATTAGACAGCTTTCAATTTTAGTTCGCGATCGCACTCGCGACCTTGCTAAACCCGGTTTCTTCGTTGATTTCTCGTTACCAAACCGAAAACTGGTAGAAACCGGGTTTCTCACCCGATGAGAAAGATTTTAAGTTGAATTCGCGATCGCACTCGTCGCAAAAGCTAAACCCGGTTTCTTGGTAGATTTATCCTTACTAAACCCAAAACTCGTATCAACCGGGTTTCTATGCCCCACCTGTCAGCCCTGAAGCTGAGAAATTATCAAAACAATTTTCAAATTGTGCGTTGCCAAGCTTGCTTTTTTTGCCAGCCACCGGGTTTGATGAACGAAAATATTTCCTTGGAGCCCCAGAAACTGTAAAAAAAATAAATTTCTCAGGTCAAGAATGCCTGCAAGACTGTATCAAAAAAAAAATGATTTTTTGGGTCGAGATTCTTGCTTTTTTGGGGAATTTCTGTTATATTTATATTAATAATGGGAATCTGTCCAAAAATATTATTTTTGCCACCATCCCATTATATAAAAATACCATACCAGCGCCGCCAAAGTCAACAAAAAAAATGTAAAATTTTGTGATTTTTTTTGACTCTGACAAGCAAAAAAAACTTCCCACCTGCAAGCAAATCTAACATCAAGATTCGGGCGGCAGCCAATCGGCAAAATCTCCGGCAAACTGCGACAGAGAAAGCAATTGAACGGGTGGGTTTTGGGCTACCGATTCCCGTTCTGGCAAAGTATTGTAACCCCAATCAGCCAAAAATAACCTCACCTGAGATAAATCCGGCTGCTGCTTCACCGAAAGCAAAGTTTTTAAGCGGTCTTCCACAAACCAAATAGTCGAATCTTTGCCAGACGCTGCCAAAAATTCCCGCAAAGTTTGGTGTTTCGGCTTGTTGTATTCCTTGCCAAAAATCAATTCGGACGGCATTTGTACGCCTGCTAGCTGCAAAATTTCCCGCACAAAACGACCTTCCTTTGTAGTGACGATCGCCACTTTCACCGAACTCTCCTGCAACGAGTGCAAGCGATCGGCCACCCCTGGATAAAAGCGGTGCAAAGACAGCCACCCAGCTAAATCATCAGCAATCCAATTATCGCGCAATCCGTCTAACATAGCGCCGACAGACTGCGCTTTCAAATTATTCTCGGTCAATAAATGCGGTACTATATTGGGCCACTCCAGCAAAATTTGCTCTTGGGAAAAGCCTGTCAGCAGTGCGCGGATCAGCAGCGGCATTTCCCAACCAGTTTCGATGGCGGGCCGCACTCGATAAAAACTCAAAGCTAAATCTGCATCTGGCACTGTTTCGACTGGTTTCCAGATTTGACAGTAGGTACGCCAAGCTGTTTGGAAATATTCGATTAGTCCGTCACAAATCACACCATCAAAATCAAGAGCTAGAATAGTCGGAAAGTTATTAGCCATCAGTCTATCGATTTTAGATTTTAGATTTTAGATTTTGGATTGAAGAATTGAAGAATTGGAGAATTGAAGAAAGCGCTCTCACGGATGAATCAGGAGACTTGTTATCGAATACTATGTTTTTTAGTCCTGCACGGATAAATCTGGGGCTTTTACCCTGGCTGCTTTCGGTCACTGGATTGAAGAATTGAAGAATTGAAGAATTGACTGTGCAAATACTCAGCAGTGATTAGTCAAGAGTCGTTATTCAACAGACTGAACTAGCGGTCGATCGGCAATCGATCCTAGTCCTTGGGACTGCAACAATTGCGTCCACTCGGCCCTGGGTCCGGAATCATCAGGTGCGAGGCGCCGCATTTCGGCTAGAGTAGCAAGAGTGTCGTACCAAATCCCATTTTTAGCATAAGCGATCGCCCTAGCCATAGGGTCGGCATTTGCCAAATCGTTCTTGAGAGTTTCCGGCGGTTCAATTCGCTGCACGATTCCGTAAACAAAATAATTCCCTGAGGGATCCTTTTCATCGCAAGCCACCGAAAACGACCACTCATATCGCTGGCCAATCTCAAGAGATTTTTGGCCATCGCCGATAGCAGGAATACTGACCTCAACTATCCCGGGTTTGTCAACTTTGAAAGTAGTTTTGTAAACCTCGGTTCCTTCTTGATCGTTAGCTTGTAAAGTAAACTCGACTTGAGTCGAAGAGTGAGAAACGTAGGCAAAGAATGTTGGCGACTCTGTTAGCGTTAAGCCAATATTGCTTTCAGGTATTAACGGAGTAATGGATAAACCCTCCTGTAACTTACAGCCTCGATGGGTCGCCCCGATGCGGCTCTCGGGGGCTGTTACATCTGGGGGTTGGAAATTAACATTCTGACTCAGGAGAATTGGTGCAGGCACAGCCTGCATCGGTGTAAGCAAACTGGAGAGAGTAACTGCGATCGCAAATACAGTCATCGCCAGTGCAGTAAAATTTAGAAAACGTTTCATAAAAAAATTTGGTGAGTGGGAAACGAGGGCGTCTTTAGACTGGTCGTGGGAAACGACACGGGGATTTCAATAAGCGAGTAAATCTTCAGAATGCTTAACCATAGCCATCTTTGCCATGGACAATTTCGCCGTATCGGTAGCTGATTCCTGGAACTAATTCTGATCCTGAAATATTAAAGGAGCCACTTGAACCCCAGGCAACACGACCCACATATTTACCTATTTTATTACCAGTCGTAACCACCGCTTTTACAATATCACAGTTTGAAAACCTTTGACAGACTTGTTTCTCGGAACCCACCGAGAGGGGAATCCAAACTTATCCGTGCGGCAGATTTGACGAGTTGCGTGTCCCGTCGATTTAATTAACAGCGGCTTGTTTGTTAGAACTTCTAAGGATTCAATTTGACCCACGCAGGCAAGATCGAGCCAATGACTTTTAGGTAGTTGTAATCGAGTACGGTTGAACTTAGTCAATCCACCAGGACCAGTAACGACAGGCAATCCCGTTTCTTTCAGGCGATTAAACAACGCCCAACGAGTCGAATTTACAGCATTAGCATCCTTGAGAGGACGTTTAGCTTGTGCGAGAATGTGCTTGGGAATATCAGGTTTTTTAGGTAAAAACTGTTCAATGTTTTTAGTTCTTTTCTTTTGATTGCACGGATGGCAAGCAAGGCAGAGATTAGAAATTCGATTGCTTCCACCCTTGGCTCTCGGATAAATATGCTCAACTTGCAATGCTATATTTTCAACACCGAAGTAAGCACCTTTTCTTTCTCACTTATTGAGTAAATTCTCACGAACTTCGTAACCTGGCAATTCTCCTTGTTGATATTCAATCCTTGAAAATTCAGGATTTTCTAATTGTTGTAGGTCAAATGGGACAAGCTCTTGAACGATTGAACCGAATTGAACGTATCGGTTCAATTCGGTTCAAAATTTTGACCCAAGTTAGAGTTTTTTCTGCCAGATGTTGCAAGGATGGTGCTAACCCACCCTTCGGACGGGTGCGATTCAAGAAGCTTGCTTGGCGGTATGGTGTGTGAGGATTTATTCGTGAGCGAGGCAACTCGCTTCGGGATTCAAGGGTTGTTTTGAGCGATTGACCGCGATGGGTTAATTCTGCGCCCAAGATGACTTTTTCTCCCTGCACTAATGCGATACCTGTGGTTTGATAGCCTGGGTCTATTTTAAAAGTGATTGATTCAGGGGTTGCTGTTACTATCATCACTTTTAAAATGATCGTAAACGGCTCCCTCCGAAATACAGCCGCTTTTGGGGCGTTCAACAACCTACGTGCTTTACCGGGATGAACGGGTAAGAGTGGTCGTTTCTCAGTATCTATAACAAAAACAAGATTAGACATTTTAAGTCCTCCCTTGCGGGGTAATGTTAGCTTCGACCTCCTTATCTGGGTTCTTGCTGCTTACAACAATGTTGAGCGTGACTTTAGAACTGTTTAATTGAAAGCGACACAGCGGGAAACTAGGGTCGCTTTCAAGGAGTGTTTTGACCCTGATAACGGAGTCAGCGAACACTTAGACTGGTCCGTATAGCTTGCAAACTATTCTTGCAAGCGAGCGTTTCTTTAGGGCTGAGTTATTGAATCTTTCAGGAAATTGTAGAGATGTGATAGATCGCATTTCTACTTTTAAGTAAGCCGGAGTTTTAACCCCGGCCGCGAGCGGGTAAATTTGTCAATTTTCACATAGCGATAGGAAGACTGACAAAACTTCAACCAATAGCGAGCTTTAAAGAGGCTGAACCAGCGGTTGAGCTGCAACTGCTTCCAGTCCTTGGGACTCCAACAATTGCGTCCACTGGGCTGCCAGCCTCGCATCCCCCGGTGTCTGGCGCCGCATTTGGGCTAAAGTAGCGAGAGTTTCGTACCAAATGCCATTTGTAGCGTAAACGTTGAGCCTAGTCATCTGGTCGGCATTTGCCAAATCGCTCTTGAGAGTTGCCTGCGGTTCAATTCGCTGCACGAACCCTTTAACAACTAAATCTCCCGATCGGTCTTCGGGGTCGCAAACTAGCGAAAATGACCAGACGTATCGCTTACCAACTTCCAGGGATTTGTTGTTGGCCTTAGCAGGAATGGTAACTCCAACAATCCCAGATTTGTCGAGTTTAAAAGTTTCTTCGTAGACCACTTCGTCTTCGGCTTCATTGAGCACTGTAAACTCTACTTTGGCCGAGGTTCGAGGAACATAGACAAAAATTGTGGGAGACTCTGTTAGGGTTAAACCGATATTAGTTGGAGGCACTAAAGGAGTAATAGACAAACCCGCTGGACAAAGCTTGCTGCCCCGATGTGTCCCTCCTTGTCGGCTGCTGGGGGCTGTTACGTCGCCGGGAGGCTTGAAATTAACATTTTGACTCAGCAGAAGCGGCTGGGCTTGTGCCCGCATCGGTGCAAATGAACTGGGGAGGGTAGCTGCGAGCGCAGATACGGCTACCGCAAGTGTAGCTTGATGTAGCAAACGTTTCATTTTGTTGTACCTTTCACTATAATATTGCAAACACAGGCATTTGCTGATGGCGACAAATATTTTGGAGCGACTCGTCGATGGCGTAGATACACAATTTTAATCTTGACATATTATCCATAACATTAATTAATTCGATCGGCAAGTGCATTCTGCGTCGGGAAAATCCGCCAACCGAGGTCGCCAGTATCATGGCATACAGTTGCTGGCGACCAAATGTAAAGTTTTGTAACAAAGCGCTCGGAGTTCGTGGGTGTCCTAAGATGGAGGAAGTCTCCGGCAGGCCATAAAGGCGAAACAACTGCTGTTCCAGAAACAAGTCAAACTTTTATGCTGGGATAATGAGTAAAATATCTAACAAAATTCGATCGGCAGCGACTCACGTGAGTCAAATGTATAAACCATCACTAGCATTTGCTAAGTCTGTATTAATTGCCAGCGCGGCAGTAACATTATCCTTGATGGGGGCCAGACAGCTAGGAATCCTCGAACCAATAGAATTAAGCGTTTACGACCAAATGGTGAGGTGGCGTCCCGACGAACAGCCAGACTCGCGCTTGCTAGTTGTGGGGATTACCGAAGCAGACATTCAAAAACTGAAGGAGTGGCCGATATCCGATCGCAAAATAGCTGAAATCTTACAAAAACTCGAAAAAATGCAGCCGGCAGTCATCGGTTTAGATATACTGCGAGACGTACCTTTAGCAGACGGGCGCGAGGAATTAACTAAAGTTTTACAAAAAAGCGATCGAATTATCGGGGTATGTTTAGTCACCGACGGGAGCCCGGACAATCCCGGTTCTCCGCCTCCGCCGGGAATGTCAGAAAACCGGGTGGGATTTGCAGATTTCCAAATCGATCCAGGCGGCATACTCCGCAGGTCTTTATTATTTATGAAACCCCCGAAAATTGAGGGCAACTCTTCGGTAGACAAACATCTTTGCAATGACAACTCTCAAGTTTTATATTCCTTCAACCTCAGGCTAGCACTCCACTACCTTCAAGGGCAAAAAATTTATCCCAAACTGGAGGAATCCGATCAATCTTTATGGCTGGGAAAAACCCAATTAAAACGACTACAAAGCAATGACGGAGGATACACAAATGTCGATGCCAGGGGATATCAAATATTAATTAACTATCGTTCCAGGCGGCAAGTCGCCAACCAAGTCAGAATTACGGATGTTTTAGAAGGGAAAGTTGACCCGCATTTAGTTAAAGATAAAATAGTTCTGATCGGTTACACCACAGAAACCGTTAAAGATTTATTTTATACTCCTTACAGTGGGCAAAAGCAAAAAAACCAATTCATGCCGGGGATCGTGGCACACGCACAAGTAGTCAGCCAAATTTTGAGTACAGTTTTAGACAACAGACCGATGTTTTGGTTTTGGCCGGAATGGGCAGAAATCTTGTGGATTTCGGGATGGTCAATTGTGGGAGGAACCTTGGGATCGCGGATAGCTCACCCAGCGAAGTTGGGGGGGGCATTCGCAGCAATGCTGTCCGGGTGCTGCGCGATCGGGTTTGGGATTTTTCTGTTGGGAGGGTGGGTGCCTGTGGCAGCGCCAACCTTAGCATTAATCCTAGCTGGCAGTAGCATAGTATCAGCAGACAGATTTAATAAAGCCGGATACGGGAAAGCAATTAAGGATCGAGTAAAACAAGTCTTCAAAATCGAAATAGACCAAGCCAAAAAAGACGAGCAAGTCGCAGAAATCACACAATCTCAGTTCTTTATAGATTTGCAGCAAAAGAAAGATAAACTGAGGATTAGCAAACAAGAAAACTCTGAGAAAGCAGCTTCCGAACCCCAAGAAATAACTGCCCGTGTCCCAGAGCTTCCCAAGCCCGAAAGTCAGACAGACGAATACTTAGCTCAGTTGCAGGAAAAAGCCAAACAGCAGAAGCAGCGCGTCGCCGTGACTGAATTGGAAAGCAGCTCAAAAACGGGTGTGGCTCCTGATGCCGGCGGCGGTGCTAGTTCAGCCGAAACCAAACCCGATGACGAGTTCAGCCATTTGCAAGCCAAAGCCAAACAGATGCGGCAGCGCAGGGGCGCAGAAAAGAGGATACAAAATGAAAAAATTGATAGTTTAGCAGGCAAGGAGGATTTGGGGGACAAGGAAGAATGACAGAGAACTCGAGTGCATCGAGAATTGCATCATAATTAATTCTCGCCGTTTCTTACCCTCATACGCAGATCATGTCCAAAATCATCTCTGTCCACTCTTACCGCGGCGGAACTGGCAAATCGAACACGACAGCAAACCTGGCAGCTATTATCGCTCGCGGCGGAAATCGGGTCGCCATTGTGGACACCGACATTCAATCGCCCGGGATTCACGTGCTGTTCGGTTTCAGCGAGAGCAACATGGAGCGCTGCCTGAATGATTACCTGTGGGGCCGGTGCCCGATCGGGGATACGGCTTACAATGTGAGTTCGCTGCTGCCAAAATTAGCCAGTAACGGCACCCTCTACCTGATTCCTTCGAGCATTAAAGCAGGGGAGATAGCGCGAGTTTTGCGCGAAGGCTACGATGTGGGACTGCTTACCGACGGCTTTCAAGAACTGATCGATGTTCTGGATTTAGACTACCTATTTATCGACACGCACCCGGGGCTCAACGAAGAAACCCTCCTCAGCATCACCATTTCCGACATCCTGCTGCTGATTCTGCGTCCGGATCAGCAAGATTTTCAGGGAACGGCTGTCACGGTAGATGTGGCCCGAAAATTAGAAGTTCCCAAGATTTTGATGACGATCAATAAAGCCCCTGAATCCCTAGATTTCGAGGATTTGAAGCAGCAAGTAGAGAGTATTTTCAACATCCCAGTTGCAGGGGTGCTGCCCCACAGCGACAAGATGATGCTTCTCGCCAGCCAGGGGGTGTTTGTGCTGCACTTCCCTAAAGATCCTCTAACTCAGGTGGTGGAAGGGATTGCGAAACTGATTTTGGAATAAGTGGTGCAGCGAATGTCGAGATCCCGCGCGAGTTTGAGTTTCGGTCTCAATTCTTCTGCAGCGATGTCCTCCTGCGTCTGGGGCTGCAGGCCCAGGAACTTTCAAAGGCGACAATATTTGGTTAAAGAGTGTGGAGAATGGGGACAAAATGAGATACAAATAGATTATGAGAATTTGTTAAAAAACTTTAGGAGGATAACTCATGGATTTTGACTTCCGCATACTAATAGTATTGATGCCCGTATTGTTGGCGGGCGGCTGGGCAGCTTACAACATCGGCTCTTTAGCTCTCAAACAAGTGCAGAAAATGTTTAACAACCAAGCTTAAACTCAGCCTCTTTCCAGGTAATTCCGCAGCCGACTGTTTTTTGAGATACAAAACAGCCGGCTGATTTGTGCATAGGCTCTGCTTAAGTAATGGCTGATTTTTGGCAGGCGGGCAATTTACGACTGCTGAGAGATGGGGCGAAAGCGAAAGAAAAGTTATCTTCAAAAATTAGCCAGAAACCGGGTGCGATCGACCAAACTACTTTGTTGCAGC
This sequence comes from Microcoleus vaginatus BM001213989, assembly GCA_036700245.1. Taxonomy (GTDB): domain Bacteria; phylum Cyanobacteriota; class Cyanobacteriia; order Cyanobacteriales; family Microcoleaceae; genus Microcoleus. The sequence goes on along the minus strand of JAUBOM010000139.1, from coordinate 6,394 downwards.
AAATGCGCCTGGGTAAAAAAACCTAGTTGCGAAAGCGAGGCAATCGCGTAACTCTGGATTTTGATGTTTTGGGCTCTACTCATAAGTTGTGAGTAGAGTGCCATATAATATTGGGCAAGCACGTTCTTGCAGAAAATATGAGACAATCACAAAAGTATTTGCCCTGACAATCGCCCTCAAAACTGCGAAGTTTAACTGGTAGGGAATGTCGGTCAAATTGTCAATGTTTAATTCCTATATCTTTAGATAGATTATGCTTTTTCCCCGATCGAGCGGCATTCTACTCCACCCCACATCCTTTCCCAGTCGATTTGGCATGGGAGACATGGGAATAGAAGCATATCGCTTTATTGACTTTTTAGTAGAGAGCGACCAGCAATACTGGCAGGTATTGCCGCTGGGACCGACAGGATACGGCAATTCTCCTTATTCGTGCTATTCAGCAATGGCGGGAAATCCGCTGCTGATCAACCCAGAATTGCTGCGGGACGACCAATTGCTCGCCGATGAAGACTTCGCTAATTTACCAGAATTTCCGCTCGATTATGTAGACTTCGAGCGGGCGATCGCCCTGAAAGTGCCTTTGCTCAAAAAAGCTTGCGAAAACTTCAAAACCAAAGCATCGCCGATGCAGCAAAAAGAATTCTCAGCTTTTTGCGAAAGCAAAGAGCATTGGCTGGAAGATTACGCCTTATTTATGGCACTAAAAGACAACTTTGGCGGTGTTAGCTGGAACAATTGGGAACCAGAAATTGCCCGTCGAGAACCAGAGTCTCTAGAGAAGTGGCGCCAGCAGCTAAATGCTGAGATTTATTACTACAAATACGTCCAGTTTGAGTTTTTTCGCCAGTGGACGGGGTTGAAAGGCTATGCCAATCTGCGGGACATTAAAATTATTGGCGACATTCCGATTTATGTAGCTCACGACAGCGCGGATGTATGGTCTCATCGAGAAATATTCTGCTTGGATGAAGCCAGCGGAGAACCAGCTTTAATGGCGGGAGTTCCCCCGGATTACTTCAGTGTAACAGGTCAATTGTGGGGGAACCCAGTATACAATTGGGAGAAGTTGCAAGCAAATAATTTCGAGTGGTGGGTGGAGCGTTTTGAAGCGATTTTCGCTTATGTAGACGTGACTCGGATCGACCACTTTCGAGGATTTGACGCTTACTGGGCGGTGGAGCGCGGGCAAGAAACTGCGATGTACGGAGAGTGGATTAAAGCGCCGGGAACAGCTTTGTTGGATCTAATTAACCAGAAGTTTGGCGACTTGCCGATTATCGCTGAGGATTTAGGGGTAATTACTCCAGAAGTGGTAGCTTTGCGCGATCGATACGAGTTTCCAGGAATGAAGATTTTGCAGTTTGCTTTCGGCGCGGGCCCTGGCGATCCTTTTTTGCCTTTCAACTACGATCGCAACTGTGTAGTTTACACCGGCACTCACGACAACGACACAACTGTCGGCTGGTTCAATCAACTGTCAGACTACGAAAGAGATGAGGTTTTGCGTTATTTGGGCTGCATCGATCCCCAAGGAATCCACTGGTCTTTAATCCGCATGGGTTGGATGTCTGTTGCTAATATGGCAATTGTGCCGTATCAAGACTTGTTGGGGTTGGATACAGACGCGCGGATGAATTTTCCGGGGAAACCAGAGGGAAATTGGGGCTGGCGGTATCGGCCCGAAGCTTTAAATAGGGAAGTAAGCGATCGGCTCAAAACCATGACTTACATCTCCGGGCGCGCTCCCCAGAAAAACTGATCGATCGTCGGGAATGGGTAGTTCGTAATGGGTAATTGTTAAGGGGTAATTGGTAATTGGTAATGAGTCAATAAAGACCGACATTTTAGTTCAAAGCTGTAGACTGCCAGCCCTTACCTATTCCCGATTACCCATTAACAATTACCAATTAACAATTAACAATTAACCTTCATTCTTGGGCTTTGCTGAAGGCTTGAGTTCCTCTGCTTTAAAAACAACTTCTTTGACTACTCCAGGAACTCCGAGTAGTTCGGCTTGTCCGTTATTAACAGCAATCATTACTCCGCCGGCGTTACCAGCTACAACTACCAATTGCTTTTGAGCCTGCCAGGTGCGCACAGTCCCTGAAGGCAAAACTCCCTCAAACTCTGTTTTGCCATCGACTTCAACCTGCATCCACGATTCTGCTTTAAAAGTGAGGCTAACCATCACTGGTTTATTGCCAGATTTATCTAATTTTTGACCAGTTCTTGCTGCTTCCACGGCGGCGTAACTATCCGGTTTCTGATTTTTTGAGGCGCTCGATGCCTCAGCAGCTAAACGAGCTCGTTCTTGCTGCCCAAGTGCGAGTTCTTCGGCTCCTGCACCGTTTTTTGCGGTCACAGAACTGCCCATCAACTGAGATAAGACATTGACTGAACAGATAATTAGAAGTGTATAAAAGAGGTACAGGTGGATCGGCCGCAACTGAGGCCCATCTTGCCAGGATAACTTGGTTCTCGATCGAGGTGGCGGTTCGATCGGGAAAAAGTCGGCAAACTGACTTCCGTCCAAACCCATTGCTTCAGCGTAGCGCTTGATCAAACCCTGAGTGTAAACGGGTTCGGGAAGTTGGTCGAGTTGACCTTCCTCAATGGCTTGCAGCAGATTCCGCCGAATCATTGTTACCAGGGCTACTTTGTCCAAACAAATCGACTGCTGTTCGCGGTACTGGCGGAGTTGAGCCCCTATTTCCGCTAGCTTCTTCTGAGCTGGTTCTGGCTCTTGGGAGTGCAGTTTCTTCTTAGTTGTTTTGAAGAATAACAACAATAAATTCTTTGTCATATGCTGTGCTCCTGGGAATTTACTGGCACGCTTATTGATGTTAGGTTGACTAGATTCCATAAATAAATAATTTCCGAATCTTCTAGGGGTCGGTAGCAGCCTGGTGGCAATATTGGCAATTCGGGCCGCTGCAATTGAATCGGGCCGATGGCGGTGCGGTGCAGGCGCACCACGGGATATCCCAACTGCTCGGCTGTTCGCCGAATTTGTCGGTTTCTGCCTTCTGATAGAATGACTTCTAACAGAGTTTGCTCGCGCGCGCGATCGAGAACTCTAACTTTCGCGGGCAAAGTCTTTCTGCCTGACAAGATGATGCCCTGACGCCACGCTTGCAGTATGGGTTCCGGGGGATCGCCCAACACCCAAACCTGATAAGTTTTGGCGATCGAGTGACGCGGATGGGTCAAACAAAATGTCAGCTTACCATCATTGGTGAGCAAGAGGGCGCCGGTGGAATCTGCATCTAAGCGTCCTACGGGGTGGATGCCTTGACCCGAGCGCAGTTGGGGCGGCAGCAAGTCGAGAACTTTCGATCGGGCTCTGGGATCGCTGCAAGTAGAAACGACGCCTGCCGGTTTGTTGAGCAACAGATAAACCTGTGACGGGCGATCCGTTGGTTTTACCGGGACTCCATCGACTTCGATCAGATCCCGATCGGGGTTCGCTTTTTCTCCTAAGCGAACAATATTGCCATTAACTCGGACTCGTCCAGCTACAATCATCTGTTCTGCAAGACGGCGAGAGGCAATGCCCCACTGGGCGAGGATTTTTTGCAGCCTTTCATCAGACATGACGGGAGTGTGGAAACCCCCAACGAGTGAGCGGTGGGGGAGGGAACACGACACGGTTAATTGATTAACGGATGCTAGCAATGCTCTATTCCGGGTTGGGAATAAATTATCATGCTCGACCAATCCTTACATGGCGTTACGCCATGTAAGGATTGTCCTGATGGCATGACCCTGAATGGTGTGCAAAAACTACGAGGAAAAGACTCGCGGCAGGCACAGGCTTGCACGGTTGGTTTGCGGCTAATTTGAGAGCTGTGGGTCTGACCAGACCCTAAACCCACACTACCATAAATCCCGTACTGCTGGTTAATTTTATACGCTCGAGCGCGAATTTTTTCTGGGGATCGCACAACTCGCGCAGGAAGGGTAGATCCCGTGGCCAGAAAGGGTGAGAATTTTTCTGCTTCTGGCGTTGCTGATTCGAGATTTCTGCTTGCTTTGTGGGAGCTAATAGGAGTTGCGCTCATCAACCCGTTTTCGCGAGAAGAATCAGAGGTTGACGGCGATATATCTATGAAGAAACCGGGTTGATGAGGCAGGATGCGCAAGTTCTAGTTAAATTTGTGTGCTTGAATATTAAGGTTTATATTCTGAAAATTGTTTATGACTGTCGATCGAAACTCTCTTCAATTTGACAATGGAGATGGCGCTGCTGGCTCTGGTGGGACTGTTAATCCCGGCTTTGAGCCGGGGAAACCAACGCCTAGTCAAGGCAGCCGGATCGCGAGCGCCGTGCTGTCTCCGGCGGTGCAGTTGTGGCTGCGATCGCAAGTTCAGCAGGTGGACGAGTTGAAGGTGAAAATTGAGGGGAGCAATCGACAAATCTTCAGCGGTGCGATCCCCAAAGTAACGGCTGCCGCGAGCGGTGCTGTGTATAAAGGACTACACCTAACTGAAGTAGCCCTAGAGGGCTGTGGCATTCGCATCAACCTGGGTCAAGCTCTCAAAGGCCAACCCCTGCGCCTGATGGAATCCGTTCCCGTTGCAGGTGTTTTGAGGCTCAGTCAAGCGGATTTGAATGCGTCGCTGAAAGCGCCTTTGCTTGCTGATGCTTTGAGCGAATTTTTGCTGCCTGTGCTGCCGCTAACAGATAGGGAAAAGTCGCTGAAGTTGCAAAATTCGCAGATTGCAATTAAGGCGGGTGTGTTGACGCTTTCGGCAGCAATTTTGCGCGCTGGCGGTAGGCAAATTCCTTTGGTATTGCGGACTGGCTTGCGGATGGCCAGCGGTCGCGAATTGATGTTTGAAGCACCAGAAATCGAAATGGATGGAGAATTAAAGAGCAGTGATTTCAATGGTTTTAAAATTGATTTTGGACCGGAAGTTGAGATAGAAGAGTTGATTTTGAGTCCGGGGGAGATAGTTTGTCGGGGAGGTATTAGAATTTTGCCTTAGTTAGTTAACTGTTGACTGTTGACTGTTGACTGTTGACTGTTGACTTTAACCTTCCACGCAGAGCTTGGGAATACATACCCAATTCCCAATGCCAAATTCCCCATTCCCAATTCTCAATTCCCAATTCCCCATTCCCAATTCCCAATGCCAAATTAGCGGGCGATGAGGTAAGAGTCGATCGCGGGCAACAGTAAAGTGACAAAATAGTAGACTAAGGGTGCGGTAAAAACATAACTGTCGGTGCGATCGAGAATGCCGCCGTGACCGGGGATCAACTGTCCCGAATCCTTAACACCGGCGTCTCGCTTCATCATCGACTCAGTTAAATCTCCCAACAGGCTAGCAACGCCAATCAACAGACCAAAAGCAGCCCCAGTATACGGCCACCCGGGCCACTGTAAATACCAAGACCCAGCGACGGCCACGGCGATGCTGCCGCAAACTCCAAATACGGCACCTTCAACGGTTTTTTTGGGGCTGATGTGGGACAGGCTAGTGCGCCCGAAGAATTTGCCGACAAAATAAGCCCCAATGTCAGCGGCCCAGATGCAGAGGAAAGCCAGCAGCAGCGAAGTCAATCCTAAAGAAATGTGGCTGGAAGTTGTCCAAGACGGCGGCGAGTAAATGTTAACGGGCAAATTGCTTGCTACTGCTTGGCCCAGTCCAGTTGTAGCAAGATTGGCTGGGTCGAGGCCGACTCGCAGCCGTATCCAATAGCTGGGCAAATAACCGCCGTAGAACAATCCTAAAATTGAGGAGGCAATATCGGCGATCGTAGATAATTTAGGTTGGAATAACAGGTAGAAACAGATTAAGGTTCCGGCTAGGGGGAACATGGCGTCTACAAGTTGCGGTGCTAGGGCGGCAGTAATTAGCAGGCCTTGACTGACGGCTAAGGTAGTTTTGGCAGCGGGTGCAATGCCTTTAGCCCTGGCTAATTCAAAATATTCCAATTGGCCTAGGTAGACGATGACTCCAAAGCCGACGGTGAAGTACCATCCCCCCATAATAATCATTCCCAAGGCAAGGGCGATCGCAACTATTCCACTGAGGATACGAGACCAAGGCATAAAATGAATTTCTCTTGCAGACGGCGGCGGGTCATTCGATTTGGGATTTTGGATTGGGAATTTTGGATTTGGGATTTTTCAAGAGCACGAGTTTCTCCCTTGCACAGCTAACCCCCATTCCCAATCGGCAATCCAAAATCTCAACTCAGGCGGTCAATCCAGCTATGGTCGCCCTTATTCTAAGTTTGACATCCACCCCGACCTGAAGGTACGGGGATTCCCAAACCTCACGATTTGAATTTCTGCTTCGGGGCAACTGCCTCCACCCTAAAAGAGATTTGGTCTTATGTTCGCTCCACAGACTAACCCCGCAAGCCCTGCGGTTTTTACGT
>JAUBOM010000340.1:0-1792 GCA_036700245.1 Microcoleus vaginatus BM001213989 | reverse complement strand
TGGGCATTGGGCATTGGGCATTGGGCATTGGGCATTGGGCATTGGGCATTGGGCATTGGCATAGGAATCGCCCCCATACCTCACCACGCTTGAGAACCGCTATACCAATTATATCGATTCCGGTTGCACCGTCCGTGATTGTTGACTGTTGACTGTTGACTGATGACTAATGACTGTTGACTGATGACTGATGACTAATGACTAATGACTAATGACTAATGACTAATAACTGATGACTAATGACTAATGACTAATGACTGATGACTGTTAACTGTTAAAAATCTAAAATCTAAAATCTAAAATCTAAAATCTAAAATCGATCGTCTCAGTGATTACACGGAAGTCTAAATTCTCCAATGGTATAGTATCTTGCTACAGACAGATGCAGCGCTCCCTCTTGGGATTAATCAAAGTAGCCAATAGCTCGGCCTAAATAGACATGACCTTCCTGGTGCTAATTTGTTAAGATTTATAAACATCAGGGACATCGGCACAGGTGCAGACTCATCAGAATTCTCAGGCAAGAACCAGCCACACGAGGCAATCACACAACATAATCTTGAGAAATTTCTTGCCCAGATCCTCAAAAGCAAGTGGATAATGAACATCGAACTATTAAAAGAAAAATTAGAACTGCTCAAAAAACGTCCCAATTCTAGCAAAGGAACGATCGACCAAATCGAAAACTGGTTGCTGGGTTCCCACGTTTTGCAGAGATTGCGGATTAACCCTTACTACGTAGCAGGCGATACAGTCAAGAATATTAAAAGAATTACTTCGGAATTTCTGCACGGAGTGAAAGCCGGTGCTTTCGACTTGCACTGGGATATTCACTGCCCGCACTGCAACATGATTACAGACGAATACAAGGATTTGGCAGACACATCAGAAATGTCTTTTTGCCCGATGTGCGAGCGCGACTTTAAAATTGATTTGCTCGATCGCGTCGAAGTTACTTTTTCCCTCAACAAAGAAATCGAAGACCCGCAACTGCGGCCTGTCTGCGCTCCCCCTCCCGTACTCCAAAACAAACTGCAACTGGTAACGCCTTTATTCTGCACCGAATCCGAGACTGTCACCTTAGAACAAGGTCGATACCGCTACTGCTGTCCCCTGACTTTATCTAAAGGGATTTTAAAGGTTGAAGGCCCAGAAACAGAAGAGATACAAGAAATTAAACTCAAGCAGTTGGCCGGCAAAGATTTTGACAAAAAAGAGCTGACCGTGCGTCCGGGAAAAGTTAAGGTAGAATTAACTAATAACGATCACAATTTGTCCGGGCTGATTTTGCATACAGAGGAATTGCCCCAGGAATTGACATTAGAACAACTGCCCCTGCGGCTGTCAGGAATCCAACTGCTTCATCACCCGGATTATAAGCGTTTGTTCGGCGATCAAGTAATATCGGAAAGAGAGCGAGTCAAGATTCGGGCGATTACTATTATGTTTACCGATATTACTGGTTCTACCAGAATGTACGAAACGCTGGGAGATACCAAAGCTTACAATATTGTGCGCGATCATTTTGAAATTTTCTTTCAGTCGATCGAGAAATATGGCGGTAAAGTCATTAAAACCATCGGCGATGCCGTCATGGCTTCCTTTATCAGCAACGAACAAGCAATTATGGCGGCAGTGGGTGCTGTGACCCGTTTCAGAGCGTACAATTTAACTCGTCCACAATCCGAGTGGATTCAAGTCAGAATTGGCCTTCACCGAGGTACGGCTTTGCTGGTAAATCTTAATAGTTCGATCGACTATTTTGGTTCCACAGTCAACAAAGCCGCCCGCA
>JAUBOM010000339.1:0-1793 GCA_036700245.1 Microcoleus vaginatus BM001213989 | reverse complement strand
CGTATCGGCTCAATAAGTAGGGGTAGCAGAGGAAAAAAAGTAAGCAAGGTACACAAAGTGTCATAAGATAAGACACATGACGCAAAAGATTATTTCACAAGACAAGTCATCCTCAGATTTACTGCAAACCATCGACCCAAAAGGGATTGCAGACGAATCAATGCGTCAGACAGTAGAGATATTACTGAACCTCATAGAGCAATTACAATTAAAAGTCAAAGACTTGGAGTCAGAGAATCAACGGTTGAAAGATGAAAATAACCGCTTGAAGGGAGAACAAGGAAAACCAGACATCAAAGCCAACTCCAAAGGATTCAGAAGCCAGCACTCATCAGAAAAAGAGCGAAAAACGTCAAAAAAGCATAGCAAAGGCAGTAAGAACGCGACGATTAAAATAGATCGAGAAGAAATACTAGAATATCCGAAAAACCAACTGCCAGCAGATGCAGAATTTAAAGGATACGAACAAGTAATCATCCAAGATATCAGCTTGGCAAGCGACAACATATTATTCCGCAAACAGAAATATTACTCACCCTCAGTTGGGAAAACTTATGTAGCAGAATTACCATTAGGCTACGAAGGAGAATTTGGACCCGGAATAAAAGCCTTAATAATCAGTTTGTACTATGGTGGCAATATGACCCAAGGCAAACTACTAGATTTTTTAGCCGATTTAGGTATTTCCATCTCAGCAGGTTATTTATCCAACCTGTTAATCAAAAATCACTCAGGTTTTGAAACCGAGAAAAAAGAAGTTTATGATTCAGGATTAGCGAGTAGTCCTTGGCAACACTTTGACCAAACTGGTGCGCGTGTAGGTGGGGTCAACTATACAACTAATGTCATCTGCAACCCTTTATATACAGTTTACTTTACGACGGCCAATAAAGACCGACTGACGGTACTGAAAGGATTACAGCCCGGACGAGAATTAAAATTCATGCTTGATCCACTCACATACTCACTAATTCAGGACTTCAAAATCCCGACTAAATGGCAGAACGCTCTCAAGCTATTACCTCAAGAAAAGGTGTTGAGTGAGGCACAGTTTAATCACTTACTCAATAATTATGCACCCAAACTGGGGTTTCAACAACTTACCAGGATTAAGGAAGCAGCAGCTATTGCTTTCTATCATCAGCAAACTGATTGCCCAGTCGTACAAACTCTCTGTTGTGATGATGCTCCCCAATTCAAGTTAATCACTGCTGAGCGAGCTTTATGTTGGGTGCATGAGGGAAGACATTACAAGAAGTTAAGCCCAGTATTCGCCTGCCATCAAGTAATGTTACGGCAGTTTATCGAAGAATTTTGGGATTATTATCGGGAATTGTTAGCTTACAAAGATGCTCCTAATGCAGAATCTGCACGCCAATTAAAGTCTAAATTTTGGCGACTTTTTACAACCCCAAGCGGTTATGAATTGTTGGATGAACGCAAACAATTAACTGCTACAAAAGTATCGGAGTTGCTCAGGGTCTTAGAGCATCCTGAATTACCTTTGCATAATAATCCGGCTGAGTTAGCTGCCAGAACTATGGTGCAGCGACGTAATATTAGCTATGCAACTCAAACGATTGAGGGTACTCAGGCCTGGGATACTTTTATGTCTCTTGTTGCCACTACTCGCCAGTTGGGAATCAGTTTTTTCGATTATGTGCGTGACCGAATTTCTCAACTTGGAGTTATTCCCTCTCTGTCCACTATTATTCGCGAAAAGTCTTCTCTTCATCCCTTGGGCTTGTCTTGGCAACTAGAATAACTGCTACCCCTATTTATTGAGCCGATAC
>JAUBOM010000138.1:0-17939 GCA_036700245.1 Microcoleus vaginatus BM001213989 | reverse complement strand
TTCATCGGATACAGGTTTTTTATTTCTGGGTCCTGAGTCTGCGAAGGAATGAATCTGGGGGCTTGTATCCTGGATGCTTTCGGTCATTTCTTCAATCGAAAATCGAAAATCGAAAATCGAAAATCGAACGCTCGCCAAACGCAGCCAGTGAAGTCATTTATTCAATCGAAAATCTAAAAACGCAGCCAGTGAAGTCATTTATTCAATCGAAAATCTAAAATCTAAAAACACAGCCAGTGAAGTCATTTATTCAATCGAAAATCTAAAATCTAAAATCTAAAATCGACTGACGGTGCATTATGGAAAAAGTTAACTACAGTCACAGTCTCGACATTCATTCGCTGCTCGATCGCTACCGCACCGGCTCGCTCGCGCCTGCAGATGCGATCGCCAGCGTGTACGATCGGATCGAACGCTATGCAGATCCGGCAGTATGGATTTATTTAGCACCGCTGGCGGAAACCCTCGAACGCGCCAAAGCCTTGGAAAACCTAGACCCGCAACAATTGCCGCTCTACGGAATACCTTTTGCGATCAAAGATAATCTCGATTGGGCCGGCGTTCCGACTACGGCGGGATGTCCTCGGTTTGCTCGCACTCCAGCGCGATCGTCCGCAGTCGTAGAGCGCCTGTGCGCGGCAGGTGCGATCGCGATCGGCAAAACAAACATGGATCAGTTTGCCACAGGATTAGTGGGAACCCGCACGCCCTATGGAGTTTGTCGCAATCCGTTCGATCGGCGCTACATCCCCGGCGGATCGAGTTCCGGTTCCGCAGCAGCAGTCTCGGCCGGATTGGTGAGTTTTGCTCTGGGTACCGATACCGCAGGCTCGGGGCGGGTTCCCGCTGCTTTTACCAACATTGTCGGGCTGAAGCCAAGTTGCGGATCGCTCAGCACTCGCGGCCTGCTGCCGGCGGTGCGATCGCTCGATTGCGTTTCTGTGTTCGCTCTCACCTGTGCGGATGCGGCCTCGGTGCTGCAAATAGCCAGCGGTTTTGACGCTGAGGATGCGTTTTCTCGTCGCCCTGAAACGAAAGTTTTGCCGGATTTATCCAGCTTGCGGGTGGGAGCTCCCGTCCAAGGCGAACTCGAATTTTTTGGGAATGCAGAAGCCGAACAGCGCTACCGGGAAGCGATCGCGCGCTTGCAATCATTGGGCTGCACGATCGCACCTATTGACTTCAAACCCTTTGCGGATGCTGCCGAACTGCTCTACGGCGGGCCTTGGGTCGCAGAAAGGTTGGCCGCGATTGGCGATTTCCTCGACGCGCACCCAGAGGATATCGATCCGATCGTCTACGAAATTATCAGCGGCGGCAAACGCTACGATGCTGTCGCGGCTTACCGCGCGTCGTACCGGTTGGCCGAGATCCGCAAGCTTGCAGAAATTCAGTGGCAGTCAATGGATGTGTTGGCGGTACCCACGACAGGTACGATTTATACTGTCCCAGAAGTTGCAGCCGAGCCGATCGCGCTCAACACCAATCTCGGGCGCTACACGAACTTTGCGAATTTGCTCGATTTGTGCGCGATCGCACTTCCCAGCGGGTTTCAAAGCAGCGGATTGCCCGCAGGATTGACACTCATGGCTCCTGCGTGGCACGATTTATCGCTCTGCCGCCTGGGATCTGCTTTCCACGATCGCTTGGGGGGAACTTTGGGCGCAACCGGCCTGCCGCTGCCAACCCTCCCGGAACCCGCCATCGCAGCTAAACCTTCCTCAGAAGAACGAGTCAAAATAGCCGTAGTTGGCGCTCATTTGAGCGGTGAGCCGCTGAATTATCAACTAATCGAGGGGGGAGGGATTTTGGTTTGCGCCTGCCGTACCAGCCCGATTTACAAGCTGTACGCTTTGACGGGTACTGCTCTGGGCAAGCCGGGATTGGTGCGCCAGATAGAGGGCGGTAGCGCGATCGAGGTGGAAGTTTGGGAGTTGTCGATCTCCGCTTTCGGCGGATTTGTCGCTAAAATTCCCCCGCCGCTGGGAATTGGTACGCTGGTGTTGGAGGACGGCTCGACAGTGCAGGGCTTTTTGTGCGAACCTTATGCTGTGGCGGATGCGATCGATATTTCTCATCTCGGCGGTTGGCGAGCATATAACTTCCGCTTTTAAGTTAAGTTAGAGTTGCAAATTTCTACCCATCTTCAGAATTATGCCATCAGCAGTGCCACTTGTACGAACTCCCATCACAACCCCAACCCCCAACAGCGGTACCACTCCCGGAGGGGCACCAGGCGGCCAGAGTGGCACCAGCGGCCCCGACTCCCTCAGTGGTGGTGCCGGCGGTGACTTGATATTTGGTTTGGGTGGCCCTGACAGCATTTTGGGCTTAGGGGGAAACGATTCCCTCTACGGCGGTGCCGGCAGCGACAGCGTTTTGGGCAACGTGGGCGACGATACTATCTACGGTGGCAAGGGTTCTGACTCGGTAAGCGGCGACGAGGGTAATGATTTCCTGTTTGGCAACCAAGACAGCGATACTTTGTTGGGCGGCGCGGGTAATGACACGTTTTTTGGGGGTGCCGGCGATGACTCGCTGTTTGGTGGCATCGGCGATGACTGTTTATCGGGCGATACAGGCAGAGATACTCTTACTGGCGGGGACGGAAATGATACGTTTGCGATCGGGCGATCGGCAGATGATGATGTGATTACAGACTTTACTGATGGTACGGATAGAGTTCGCTTGACTGCCGGCCTTACCTTTGGCGAACTCACCATTTCCGCTGGGCCCGGAACTTCGCCGAGTACAATTATTCAGCTTACAAGCACCAAGGAAACTCTCGCTACTTTATTCGGAGTTGCCCGCAATTCTATCAGTCAGGCGGACTTTATTTTTTAATGGGTAATAGGGAATTGGGAATTGATAATTGGGCTGGCGGGTACTTTTTAGTTTTAAGTTTTTAAGGTTGAACTTTTTAACTAAAAATCGCTGTCGCGTTGTGAGTAACGTTAGCTTTAGCGTTCCCAAATAAAGCAATCTCAAAACTTTTTATCTTCCTTTTTCCTGCTTCTTTCTATCAGTTGAATCCCATACATTGCCCGTTGCATTCTTCCCTCTTCCCTCTTCCTTCTTCCTTGTTCCCTCTTCCCTCTTCCTTGTTCCCTCTTCCCTCTTCCTAATGACTACTGACGGTTTTCTCAATCTCAACAAACCTGCGGGCATGACATCTCACGACTGCGTGGGGCGAGTGCGCCGGCTATTGAAACTCAAGCGAGTCGGACACGGAGGAACCCTCGATCCTGCTGTGACAGGCGTTTTACCGATCGCCCTGGGCAAAGCAACCAGACTGCTGCAATATCTCCAACACAATAAAGCTTACCGAGGCACGATTCGCTTTGGCTTAACTACTGCTACTGACGATTTAGAAGGAGAAATTATCCATTCTCGACCGGTGCCGGAGTTGAGTTTGGAAAAAGTGCAAGCTGCACTGCCAAAATTCCTAGGAAAAATCGCGCAATTTCCGCCGAGTTTTAGTGCGGTTCAGGTGGGAGGAAAACGCCTTTATGAGTTAGCTAGAAAAGGCGAAACTGTGTCCGTTGCTGCTAGAAATGTTGAGGTTTTTCGACTGGAAATCTTGGATTGGCGATCGGGGGATTTTCCGGAATTGGATTTGTCGATCGCCTGCGGGGCGGGTACTTACATTCGGGCGATCGCGCGGGATTTGGGCGCTATGTTGAATGCAGGCGGTACTTTGGCTTGTTTGACTCGCACCGAAAGTAGCGGTTTCTCGATCGACCAAAGCCTAAGTTTTGAAGAATTAGAACTGCAATTGCAGGAGGATAAATTCTGCCCGCTTTTGCCATCGGCGGTTTTGGGACATTTAGGCGCGATCGTCCTTTCCCCTGAATATACCAAACGCTGGTTTCAAGGACAGCGCCTCCCGATTCCCGAAACGCCGATCGGATCGTTTGAGGAAAGTAGCAACCCAATACCCCAAGCTCCCTATCTCTTGCAGGTTTACGATCGAGATGGTAAATTTTTAGGTATCGGTCAAGTAGCGAAGTCAGAGACAAGTACCATATTATCTCCTCAAATTGTATTTTAGCTATCTTCGAGGCAACACTGAAAATAGGTACCCGACAAAATTTTGCGATTAATCTAATCCAGCGCTGAGGTAAAAATTATGAAAATATTGCTGATCGGATTAATCCGAGGCTACAAAATGGGTATTTCTCCTTACCTGCCTAACGCCTGTAGATTTCAACCCACTTGTTCGCAATACGCGATCGAAGCAATAGAAAGATTTGGGGCCGGCCGCGGCGGCTCGATGGCAGTTAAGCGGATTTTGCGCTGTCATCCTTTTCATCCTGGGGGTTACGATCCAGTACCTCCCAAAGATAGCCAGCCCAGTTAGTTATTAGTTAGAAGCAGTATTTTAGTTATTAATTAATAGTACACATAAGCCTTGCATCCGAGCGGGCTAAAACTCCCGAGGGGAATCAGTCCCTGAGGGGGTTAAATGCGTATAATTAGTTGTTTTTAGTGACCCAAATTCAGTAATATTACTGTTTTCTTCGCCAACTCAGCAGCTATAATAGTACAAACAGAGTACAGGGGATGCGAGTTGATATGTCTGCTAGCGCAATCGGATACAAAATGTTGTCTCATACTGTGGCAGTGCTGGGTCAGAAACAAGCAACGGGGAAATTGCTGTTAGAACAAGGGGAACAACAGTGGCAACTTTACTTTTTTCAGGGTAGCTTGGTTTATGCCACAGGAGGAGCGCACAGATCGAGGCGCTGGTATAGGGCGATCGGGCAACACTGTCGAAACTTTCAAGTGGATCTCAGAGACCTCGATGCTGCAGAACTGTGGGAATATCAACTGCTTCAGCGAGGGCTAGCAGCCAGAGAAATGAGTCTAGAACAAGCTAAGGCGATCGTCCACAGCAGCGTTTCTGAAGTGTTCTTTGCTCTGATCGGTCAATCGGGTTTGCGCCGGGAGTGGCGTCCGTCCCACAAATATTTTTCTACAGTTACCTCTTCTTTGCTGCTGTCTGTCACGGAAGTAGAGAAAATGCTGTGTTCTACAGAACAAATTTGGCAGAAGTGGAAAGAAATGGGTTTGTGGCTGGTAGATCCAGAACAAGCACCGCTTTTAAAAGCGTCGGCCCAGTTGCAGGAAAATCGATTTAGTTCTAATTCTTTGATCGCTTTGGCTAACGTATTTAACGGCGAGAATACTCTTTGGGATATTGCGGATAAGAAAAAGCAGTGCGTGACAATCGCAACTCGCGCTTTAGTTAATTACATGAAACAGGGTTTAGTAAATTTCCGAACAGTACCAGACTTGCCGTCGCCTATAGAACAGTGGCGCCTAGCCTCGGTAAGCGCTGGGCCGGGTCGCCCTTTGATTGCCTGTATCGATGACAGTCCCGCAGTATGCGAATTTTTAGATCAAACTTTATCGCCCCACGGGTATCGAGTCCTAAAAATTCAAGACCCCATGCAGGGAGTAGGCACGATCGCCAAACACAAGCCTGCTTTAATTTTTATGGAGGTCTTGATGCCCAAGACAAGCGGCTTTGCTTTATGCCATTTTTTGCGGCAGACACCCGCTTTTCGGGAAACTCCGATCGTGTTTTTGACCAGTCAAGACAGTATAATGGACCGCACGCGAGCGAAATTTACAGGTGCTACCGATTTTTTGAGCAAGCCGGCCAATGCCGAACAGGTTTTGGAAATAGCTGACAAGTATGTGAAGGTAAAAGGCGACGGTCAGCCTGCGACAAATCGCTCCCATGATTTACTGAATTCACAGCAGCTTACCTTGGCAAATTCTTAATCCCAAATTATGCTCAAAAAGCCTCGCTTATCGCGTGCGTCAGCCTCCGGGGCACCCGATAAGTATTGTCCAATAAAGACGCAACCGGATTTTACCAATACATCTTGTAGGGGCTGGTGCATGGTTTTTCTTGATTTCAAAGCCCGGATTTCCGTAAACCAGCCCAGCGGATATTGATTCTAATACCAGTTTAAAAAAATAATGCAACTGTAGACCCGCGATCCCAACCAGACGGTAATCAGTCATTCCCAATTCTCAAATCTAAAATCTAAAATTTAAAATGGTATAATCCATTAAACTTGATATTAATTATGAGCGATAGAAGCCCACAGGTAAGCGTGGTAATTCCGGCTTACAACTGCGCGGATTACGTCGGCCAAGCAGTAGAGAGCGTGCTGCACCAAACAATTGCTGACTGGGAAATTATTGTAGTAGACGACGGCTCCCGAGACCACACCAGATTAGTTTTAGAGAAATATAGCGATCGAATTCGGTACATTTACCAACAAAATCAAGGAGTTTCGATTGCCAGAAATTGCGGTATCGAACTAGCGCGAGGAGAATTCATCGCCTTTCTTGATGCAGATGACTACTTTTTTCCCGACAAAATAGCAGCACAACTTGCTGTATTTGCAGCGCGACCACATTTAGGAATAGTCCACAGCGGCTGGCGTCTAGTTAATAGTAGAGGCGAACCGCTAAAAGATGTCAAGCCCTGGCAAAACGTCCCTAAATTAGACTTAGAAATGTGGCTGCGGTGGAAACCAGTATTACCGAGCGCGATGGTATTTCGCCGCCATTGGTTAGAGCGCGCCGGCGGATTTGATCCTCGATTTCCACCGGCGGAAGATACAGATTTAGTGCTGCGTTTAGCCTTAATGGGATGCGAAGCAGAGTGGTTGCAGCAAGTAACTGTTTGCTACCGCCAGCACGAACAAAGCGCCATGTACAAAGGTTTACCCCAGGCTAAATCCCTCGCCGCAGTCATGGACAATTTTTTTTCCCGCCCCGAATTGCCGGCTAAAATACGTTTGTTGGAAAAGCAAATCAAGTACAGTACCTTAGTTTGGATTGCTTGGTATTTGCACCGCACCGGTCATAGGGTTGAGATGGTAGAGTTTTTGCAGCGTTCTTGGAATTATACGCCTTATATGCCTGTGGAAACAGTAATTAATTGGGTGGAATGTTTCGCCGAATTTTCGCAGGATGTAGGAAATGAATTGGATGCAGATTTGTTAGCTCAATCTCCCGAGTGGCAGCAGTTAATGCAGCGGACAATTCTCGGTACACCAGCTTGATTGTGTTGATAGTCGATTAAGCTTTTACAGGACTTAATAAGTTGTGGGCGAGGACTGAAGTTCTCACTACAAATCAGCTTTTAACGAGTGGGAGTGTCCGGAGTGCGACGCCAGGGGGGACGGGCGGGAATTACCGAAAGCGCTCTTGTCACGAAGGAAGAGAAGAGAAAAAGCGCTAGGTTTTTTTGGCAACGTGAAAAGCTGAAACATAGGAAGCTTGGATGCTATTTCCGCATTTCTTTTCTAAGACTTCCCGCAAATTGGCTAACAAATAATTTCTCTTTTCATCATCTAGCGCTATGTAGACTGAGTAAGTTTTCAAAAGGGCCAGATAATCTTCTATGCTGTAGGTAATTTCACACACTAACCCTTCGTAAATCAAACCCTCGAACAGCCCAGAGTCAATAACATATTGTCCGAATACTTTGATACTTTCTTCTTGATTTCCTCTTTCTTTGGCATGATATTCTGCTAGAGACGGAGCTTGAATTTGATAAACCTCATCCAAAACTCGGTAAACTTCATCCGGCGGCAAAACTCCCGCATTCCACAGCAAAATCAAAGAACCTTTATTTTTTAATGCAGCCGCCGTTTTTTGATACCGAATCTCCGGCGACACCCAGTGAAAAGAAGTCGCCGCCAGCACAGCATCGAATTTCTCAGCCTCTAATTCCCACTCTTCAAATGTGAGATTTTGAATCTCTACAGATGGATAAGCCGCACAGTTTTGTCGTGCTAGCTGACAAGCTTCTGGGCTGGGTTCGAGACAAAGCATTGAAAAGCCGAATTCAGCAAACGGAACAGTTGCAATTCCGGGGCCGCATCCGATTTCAAGAATGTTTGCACCCGCAGGAAGTGCAGCTAATTCGACAACGCGATTAATTAGTTGTTGAGGATAGCGCGGTCTTGTTTTGTTGTAAGCATCTGCGATTTCGCTGTACCAGTTTTTTCGCTGTTCGGAAGTGTAGGTAGCGATGTATTCGCTATACCAATCTTGGGGTATTTCTGATTCTTTTACCATTTTTAAAATTTTATATATTTGCGGTTGCAATTACCAGATGCTGCGATTTCTTTGATAAGAGAGCGCTACGCTAACGCTCAAGAGTGAGCAATGACAACGTATAGCGGTTCTCAAAAAAGTGAGGTATGCCCTATGCCCTATGCCCTATGCCCTATGCCCATGAGTACCTCATCTTTCTGAGAAAGGCTATATATATAGCAATCCTCGCATCAATTATAAAATCTTTCTCTTCTCTTCTCTTCCTTTGTGTCCTTTGCGTCTTCGCGGTTCGTTCTAACTAATTGTATTAAAATGCGAAATTATGCTTGAGTTTCTGCTGAGCGTAAAAATTGGCGACCACAGTTCAGAAATTGCCAATTCCCAGCCCGGAAAAACTTCGGTAACAGTCAAAATATCTTCATTTCCTAACACAATTGGTTCACCTTCCTGACGATAAACTGTAACATTTTATTCATCCGGATCGAAATTCCTACTTGCGCTCCGAGTTCTATAAAATTCTTAATCTTTTTTTTATAGCGGTTTAATGAGCTCGCTCTGTGATTTAATTTCTACTACCAAGTCTGGGACTAATTCTCCGAAATAACGGGGACTTTGCCTGAGACTTGCGGCTCTGACAAAAGAAACATCTAGGAGAACTATACGGAGCTGACGCACCCTACAGTTTGGTTATTCCTTAGCAGAAAAGGAGTTGCCGCAGCTACAGCTTTGGGCGGCATTGGGATTGTGAAATCGGAAACCTCCCCCCATCAAGTCTTCTGAATAATCCAAGGTGAGCTCATTGAGATATTTTAAGTGCTGGGGGTCGATCGCAACGGAAATTCCCTCCGACTCGCATACAGCGTCTTCTGGGGCTGGCGCATCGTCAAATGCCATTGTATAAGACAAACCCGAGCAGCCGCTCGATTCCACGCCCAGACGAAAGAAAGCATTGGGGTTCGGATACTTCGACTTGAGCCGCGTTACTTCTATCGCTGCTGTTTTGCTCAGATGAATCATTATTTGTAATTTGTAATTTGTAATTGGAATGTAGGGTGCGCCGGGCCGCGCACCTTACCTGCAGAATTTAGCGCACCTTACTGAGAATGTAGGGTGCGCCGGGCCGCGCACGTTAATTTGAGTGACTTACTTTGCCTTTTCTGTACGGGCATAATCGTCTTGAAAGCGTACAATATCATCTTCTCCGAGATATTCGCCATTCTGCACTTCAATTAAAATCAGGGGGATAACTCCCGGATTTTCCAACCGGTGAGAAATGCACTGAGGAACGTAGGTAGACTGATTTGTAAACAGAACTTGTTCAGTTTCGCCGCAAGTAACTTTTGCAGTACCAGAAACCACGATCCAGTGTTCGCTGCGGTGGTGGTGCATTTGCAGGCTGAGGCGGTGTCCGGACTTAACTTCGATCCGCTTAATTTTATATCCGGGGCCTTCTTCTAGAGTCGTAAATGAACCCCAAGGCCGCAATTCTGTAGCGGATATTCCGCTGGGTGCTGCAGGTGCGTGCAGAGTAGATACTTGAGAAATATCTTGAATCTGAACCATGATTTTTACTCCTTGAGGATTCCTTGCGAATTTTTTGGTAAACGACGTTGGATTGTGATATTAACTAATTTATCCTTAAAACCTAAGTTCGATCGCGCGGACCCGTTAGCGAACTGTAGATTTTTGCAAGAGTTCTGCTGGGTCCGATCGACTTGCCTTAACAACCATACCACAACCAACATAGCTGTTGTCTACCCGGTATTGGCTCGATCGCCCCAATTTAAATCAAATCTTCATAGAAAGGCCGCTGGTTCTTGAATATGGATTAAAGGTCAATCCTAATCCAGCTCTTGAGACTGCTGCTGCCAAACTTCTAGCATCTGTTGATAGAAAGGCAGCCCTTGACCCAGGCTATCGCTGGCGGTTGCTAGGAGTTGTGAATTTGTTTAATTTCCCATTCACCGAGCTCGGTGAGCGTATTTCTTAAAGCTATGCACTGACAATCGTAACTTGTCCTCTAGTTGCCATAGCTAAAATAGCTAAAACTTTTGAAGCTAAAGGCTTCAAATCTGCCAAGCGATTGGATGGTGCTTGCAGAACAATTACCGCAATATCGAACTGTGGCAAATTCTGTTGAAACGACAAGTTGCGATCGACGGTGATGAAAACATCAAACTCTGCTTCTGCAAGGGCAAGAAGTTGACCGTTTTTTACACCTGCCCATCCCATTTGTGGAACCGTTTTCATCTCATGGTCAACAAATTCTCTGGCAAATTTGCGATCGATACACTCATCCAAAAGCAGCTTCATGCTATGCCACCACGCCAACAAGCTGTTTTACTGCTTCTTCCAGCAAGGCGATGACTTGCTCTTTAGTCACTGTTGGGAATCCATCTAAAAAATCATCAATAGATTCTCCTGCTTTCAGATAGTCCATAAGTGTTTGTACCGGAACCCTAGTACAAGCAAATACTGGGGTTCCGCCCATAATCTCAGGAGATACGCTAATAATTGAAGAGCGTTTCAGCATAAATATTTAGACCTTCCGGTTCCATAGTTAATTTATCGGCTTTAACTATTTTTTTACTCGGATCGAATAAGCTTGGATTTTTTGGTTGCTCTACCCAATTGAGTAGATCCACATTTGACATCCTCACCGCCCTAAAGGGACGGTGATTCCCAAGAATCACTTCTTGAGTTTTCTGCTTCGTCCTGTGCCAGCTAGACTGACGTTACCACCAGTCCCCGCCGCATCCAGTCCACAGACAGTTTGTTTTACTTCCAGGCTATGCCCTAGCCCAGAAATTAGTTCCAACCCACGATTTCTAACCACCTGTGCCGCTGCCACATCACGCGATGCAGTAAAGAAACACACTGGACAAGAATGAATTCTTTCGTCTAGGTGCTTTTTGCCCGTATGCGTCCCACACTCAGGACATTGTTGTGATGTGTAGTCCTTGTCTACCTTGGCAAAGAAAACACCTCGTTTAAAGCACACCCATTGTAGTATGTTAACGAATTGACCGAATCCAACATCGGCACTATGTTTACTCAACATTCCTCTGGCCCAAGAGCGAAAGTCGATGTCTTCAACAAATATCATCCCTGCGCCGTCACTCATACGGTGGGCTAACTTAAAGTGCCAGTCTTTCCTGGTGTCAGTAATCTGTTGATGAATTCTGGCTATTTTTTGATAGAGCTTATGTCTGTTATTCGACCCTTTCTTCTTATGCTTTAATCTACGTTGCAGTAATTTCAACTCGCGTTGTAGAGTTTGCAGGAAGCGAGGTCTAGCAATTTGCTCGTTATCGCTAGTAGCTACAAATTTATCAAACCCTAAATCCAAACCTCGCGGATGACCGGATATGGGTGTATCTGGCACTGATACATTTAACTGTAATAACAACATGACAAAATATCCCGATGCCCGTCGTACAACCCTGGCTTGTTTAATTTCAAATTCCCCTGGGATTTGGCGTGACAAGCGCAAACGAATCCACCCTAGTTGAGGCAATTTCAGCAAACTTCCATTGATTGGATTTTTGCCCAATTGAGGAAATACAAACGATCGCATTCGGTATTTGTTCTTGAAACGAGGGAAGCCTAGTTTCTTCGCTCTCATGTCCTCAAATGCCCTGTCCAGCGTTCTTAAGACTTGTTGCAATACTTGCGAATGTACGCTCGTGAGGAGGGGAAATTTCTCTTTTGCCAGAGTCAATCCTTTAGCCTGAGTGTGGTAACTAGGGTATGGCTTGTCAGCAGGGAGTATGTACTCCTGTTCGATGGAACAAGCATTTACAGGCGACTTGCGGGAATTCAACCAGTCTTTGCGCTCCCGCAAAGCAAAGTTCCATACAGAACGACACACAGCGAATATCCGCTCGATAGTATCGACCTGTTCTGGAGTTGGTTCTAGTTTGAATTCCCACGTCATGTTTAGCATGAAATTATTTTACACGCTTACTGAGTATGTGTAAAGCCGTCCTCCACTTCGTTAAAGGACGGGGTTTTAGACCCAATTTCCTTGATAATAAATGATACTAGAGATCGCCATCCCACGCTCTACTCTAGATCAAAATCTTTTCACCACTTTGAGAGACACATCAGAATGAACAACAACGGACTGCCACAAAAGCAAGGCCTGTACGATCCGCAGTTCGAGCACGATGCTTGCGGGGTCGGATTTATTGTACACATGAAGGGTAACAAATCCCACGACATTGTCGAGCAGGCACTGACAATCCTGCTGAACCTCGACCACCGGGGCGCCTGCGGCTGCGAACCCAACACCGGAGACGGGGCGGGCATTTTGATGCAGGTGCCCCACAAGTTTCTCAAGAAAGTAACCGCGGCCCTAAACATCGAACTTCCAGAAGCCGGCGAGTACGGCGTTGGCGCGATTTATTCGTCGCCAAATCAAACTGAACGCGAAAACGGCAAACGCATTTTTGAGGAAATCGCCGCCGAAGAAGGCCAGGAAGTGCTGGGCTGGCGCGATGTGCCCACGGACAACTCGTCCCTCGGCGACACCGCCAAATCTAGCGAACCCTTTATGCAGCAAGTGTTCCTGCGCCGCGCCGCAGGTATCGACGAGGCGGCTTTTGAGCGGAAACTCTACGTCATCCGCAAACGGGCTCACAATGCGATTCGCAGGACGAAGGTAGACCCATACTGGTATAATTCCACACTCTCCTGCCGGACGATCGTCTACAAGGGTATGTTAATGCCGGTGCAAGTCGGCGATTACTATCCCGACTTGCACGACCAGGACATGGAAAGCGCTCTAGCCCTAGTTCACTCGCGCTTCAGCACGAATACTTTTCCGAGCTGGGAACGATCGCACCCTTACCGCTACATCGCCCACAACGGCGAAATTAACACGATGCGCGGCAACATTAACTGGATGCACGCGCGGCAATCGCTGTTCGAGTCGGACTTGTTCGGAGACGATTTGAAGAAAATCCCGAATTTAATCAACATCGAAGGTAGCGACTCGACGATTTTTGACAATGCTTTGGAATTGCTGACTTTGGCTGGGCGTTCTTTGCCGCACGCTGTAATGATGATGATTCCGGAACCTTGGACAGCCCACGAGTCGATGAGTGACGAGAAAAAGGCTTTCTATGAATACCATTCTTGCTTGATGGAACCTTGGGACGGCCCAGCTTCGATCGCCTTTACCGATGGTACTTCGATCGGGGCCGTGCTCGATCGCAACGGTTTGCGCCCTTCCCGCTACTGCGTTACCAAAGACGACTTGGTAATTATGGCATCGGAAGCGGGAGTTTTGCCGATCGCCCCAGAACGAATTGCATCCAACGGCCGCTTGCAACCGGGGCGGATGTTCCTAGTAAATACCGAGGAAGGCCGCATCGTCTCTGACGAAGAAATTAAGACTAAAATCGCCACAGAACACCCGTACCGCCAGTGGATCGACCAGCACATGGTCGAAATCGCCAAACTGAAAGATGCGCCGGCATTGCCAGAATCCCACCCGGAAACATTGATCCAGCGCCAAATGGCCTTTGGCTACACCTTTGAAGAACTGCGGTTGCTGTTAGCGCCGATGGCGAAAGATGGCGTGGAAGCTGTCGGCGCGATGGGTGCGGATACGCCGCTGGCGGTGCTTTCCAACCGCCCAAAACTGCTTTACGAATACTTCCAGCAGTTGTTTGCTCAAGTTACCAATCCGCCGATTGATTCTATCCGCGAGGAAATTGTAACTTCTGCCGAAACTACGATCGGCGCTGAACGCAATTTGCTCAAACCAGAACCCGAAAGCTGTCATTTGATTGAACTGAAAACGCCGATTCTCAGCAATGAAGAATTAGCTAAGCTCAAACACGTAAATGAGGGCAATTTCCGGTCGATTACACTGCCGATTTTGTTTGACCCCAAAAGCGGCGTAAAAGGTCTTGAACAAGCCTTAGAAGAGGTTTTTGCCGCAGCAGACAGCGCGATCGCCTCCGGGGTGAATATCATCATTCTGAGCGATCGGGGTATCAGTCCAGACCAAGCCCCAATTCCGGCGCTGCTGGCAGTTGCGGGCCTGCACCACCACTTGATCCGTAAAGGTACGCGCACGCGGGCGGGACTCGTGCTCGAATCCGGCGAACCGAGGGAAGTGCATCACTTTGCGACACTTATTGGATATGGTTGCGGCGCGATTAATCCGTATTTGGCCTTTGAGACGATCGCCGATTCGATCCGCGAAGGATTGCTGCTAAATGTCGAGTACAAAACAGCTTGCAAAAACTACGTCAAAGCGGCAACTAAAGGTGTGACGAAAGTTGCCTCGAAAATTGGGATTTCGACAATTCAAAGTTATCGCGGCGCGCAGATTTTTGAGGCGATCGGCTTAAACAAATCCGTAGTCGATAAATACTTTGCTTGGACAGCCTCGCGGATTGAAGGCGTAGGCCTGGAAGTCCTCGCCCAAGAAGCAATTTTGCGCCATACTCACGCTTTCCCCGATCGCCCATCCAGCGGACATACTCTCGATGTTGGCGGCGAATATCAGTGGCGGAAAGAAGGCGAAGCACATTTGTTTAGTCCGCAGACAATTCACGCGCTGCAAAAGTCGGTGCGCGAGGGCAGTTATACCCTTTTCAAACAGTATTCTGGGCTGGTTAACGAACAAAACCAGCAGCATTTTACCTTGCGCGGTTTGTTGCAATTCAAGCAGCGGGAATCGATACCGATTGAGGAAGTTGAGCCGATCGAATCTATTCTCAAACGCTTTAAAACTGGGGCGATGAGTTATGGTTCGATTTCTAAAGAAGCCCACGAATCTCTGGCGATCGCGATGAACCGCATTGGTGGCAAATCGAACACCGGTGAAGGCGGGGAAGACTCGGAACGCTACACTTGGACGAACGATCGCGGCGACTCGAAAAACAGCGCGATCAAACAAGTTGCTTCCGGGCGTTTCGGCGTTACCAGCTTGTACCTTTCCCAAGCGCGGGAACTGCAAATCAAGATGGCGCAAGGCGCGAAACCCGGTGAAGGCGGACAGTTGCCGGGTAAAAAAGTATACCCGTGGATTGCCAAGGTGCGGAACTCGACTCCGGGTGTGGGTTTGATTTCGCCTCCTCCTCACCACGACATTTATTCGATCGAAGATTTGGCAGAATTGATTCACGACTTGAAAAATGCCAACCGGGAAGCGCGGATTAGCGTCAAACTCGTGTCGGAAGTTGGAGTCGGGACGATCGCGGCGGGTGTTGCGAAAGCCCACGCCGATGTCGTGTTGATTTCCGGCTACGACGGCGGAACCGGCGCTTCGCCGCAGACTTCGATCAAACACGCGGGATTACCTTGGGAGTTGGGACTGGCGGAAACTCATCAGACTTTGGTACTCAACAATCTCCGCAGCCGAATTGTGGTGGAAACTGACGGTCAAATGAAAACCGGCCGCGATGTAGCAATTGCTGCCTTGCTTGGTGCTGAGGAATTCGGTTTTGCGACCGCGCCGCTAGTGACATTGGGCTGCATCATGATGCGCGTTTGCCACCAGAACACTTGCCCGGTGGGCGTGGCGACCCAAGACCCGCTGCTGCGGAAAAACTTTACCGGCGATCCCGATCACACGGTAAACTTTATGACCTTCGTCGCGCAGGAAGTCCGGGAAATTATGGCGCAGTTAGGCTTCCGCACGCTGAATGAAATGGTGGGGCGGACTGATGTTTTGGAAGCGCAACAAGCTGTGGAACACTGGAAGGCTAAGGGTTTGGATTTCTCGAAAATCCTTTATCAGCCGGAAGTTGGGCCGGAGGTCGGGCGCTATTGTCAGATGGCGCAGGATCACGGTTTAGAAAAGTCGATGGATATGACGGTGTTGTTGGATTTGTGCAAAGCTGCGATCGAAAACGGCGAAAAGGTACAGGCAAAACTGCCGATTACCAACATCAACCGGGTTGTCGGCACAATTCTCGGCAACGAAATCACCAAACGCAACTGGGAAGGTTTGCCGGATGACACGGTGCACCTGCACTTCCAAGGCAGCGCCGGGCAAAGCTTTGGGGCTTTTGTGCCCAAGGGTGTCACCCTGGAGCTCGAAGGCGAAGCTAACGACTATTTGGGCAAGGGGCTCAGCGGCGGCAAAATCATCCTGTATCCGTCGTCAGCTTCCACGTTTGTCGCGGAAGAAAACGTGATTGTCGGTAACGTAGTGCTTTACGGCGCGACTGCTGGTGAGGTTTTCATCCGAGGGATGGCGGGCGAACGTTTTGGGGTGCGTAACTCCGGCGTGAATGCGGTAGTTGAAGGTGTGGGCGATCACGGTTGCGAGTACATGACTGGCGGCAAAGTTGTAGTTTTGGGCCAAACCGGGCGCAATTTTGCTGCGGGTATGAGTGGCGGTGTTGCTTACATTTTGGATGAAGCGGGGGATTTTGCTACTCGCTGCAATATGTCGATGGTGGAGTTGGAAAAACTGGAGGATCCTGAGGAGATTAGCGATTTGCGGCAGATGCTTCAAACTCACGTTGATTTGACTGGAAGTGCGAAGGCATCGAAGGTTTTGGCTGCGTGGGATGAGATGGTGCCGGTGTTTGTGAAGGTGATGCCGAGGGATTATAAGCGGGTGTTGCAGGCTATTGAAAGGGCGATCGCATCGGGTTTAAGCGGTGATGATGCGCTGACGGCTGCGTTTGAAGAAAATGCTCGCGATGTCGCTCGGATTGGCGGCAGCTAGGGTTTCTGTGGGGTGCGCAGTGCGCACCTCTCTCGTTCCCAGGCTTTGCCTGGGAATCAATTTCAAGAGGATCTGCCTCTATTTCTCTCGTGTTCTTTGTTGAGATATCTAGAAAACATCAGAACGATCGCTAAATGCACGTTATCAGTCGGAAAAAATTAAGAGAATACTGTCAAAGTCACGCTGATTCGTGCGAAGCCCTCGATGACTGGTATAAAATTGCTAGTAAAGCCGTTTGGGCTAACCTCGTGGAAGTTCAAGCTGTTTATCCCAAAGCTGAGGCAGTTGGAAATTTTACAGTTTTTAATATTAAAGGAAATAAATATCGCTTAGTCCTGAGTATTAATTATGAACAGCAAATCATTTATATAAAATACGTTTTAACTCACGCCGAGTATGATAAGGAAAACTGGAAAAATGACGATTACTTTTGATAGAGATATTTACAGCAAATTGCTCTCTAAGTATCAGCCTCGGATTATCAAAACCGAAGAAGAAAACGAGTTTTTTCTGGAAATAGTAGAAGAATTAATCTCTACTAAAAATCTGAATCCCGAAGAAGAATCGCTGCTAGAACTGCTGGTAAAACTGATTGAGGATTTTGAAGACAAGCACTATCAAATTAATGCCTCAACACCACAGTCAAGGCTGCTGCATTTGATGGAGGCTCGGAGTCTAGACGCAACCGATTTATTAGAAATTATGGGTTCGCGCGAGGCTGTAGTTGAGGTAATTAACGATCGGCTAGAAATCACCAAGCAACAAGCTGAGGCTTTGGGAAGGTTTTTCCACGTCGATCCGGGGTTGTTTCTGTTTAATTAGGCGATCTGGAAACTATCACGATTACAGGTATGGACTCTTAAAGCTTAATTAGTTTTATAATCTTGAAAATTAGAGTTTTTGTGGTTAATCCCCCAATTTAGCTAACAAATCTCCACAAACAGGATTTGTCAAGTCACCGCCCAGAGATCGTAATACGGAAGCGCCCAAAAATGCTGTAGTTAATACCATTCCGAATAATTTATAATTGATGTCGATCGGAACTGGAAAGGATAGACTAGGAGCAAATTTTACAAGTTACATTCAGGTATTCGCTTGAGAATTAACCTCCATCCAGCACTAGCAAAGCGAGCATTCCAGTACATCCAAAATG